>NZ_JBNCKR010000001.1:0-38467 GCF_049841645.1 Micromonospora sp. DT43
CGGAAGCTAAGCCCTCCAGCGCCGATGGTACTGCACTCGTGAGGGTGTGGGAGAGTAGGACACCGCCGGACAATCTTTCAGAAAAGCCCACCCCTCTCGGGGTGGGCTTTTCTGCGTTCGCCGTCTGCTACGTGGCCGCGCGGTTCCGGCGGCCGGACGGGAGATCAGTCGCGGGTCTGCATGTCCCCGCGAAGGTCGCGGAACAGGGTGCCGGCGTCGGTCACCGACCTACCGGGGAACATCGCCATCACGACGCTGCCGTGGTCCGCCCAGCCGCACACCGCGAAGTCGCCGCCGTCGCCGCTGGTGCTGCCGCACTTCATGACGCCACCCAGGTCACCCGCGGGCACCTCGCGGAGGCCTGTCACTGCCCCGGTCTCGTCGGACATCAGGCCGAAGAGGCTGTCCAGGTCACGCTCGGGCTGCCAGAGCAGCGTGGTGCCACCGAAGATCAGCACCGAGCGCTTGTCGTCCGTGGGATCGCGGTAGACGGTGCCGAAACTGCGGTCCAGCTCGATGTCGGCGGCCAGGCCGCTGCGCAGATAGTCAGCCGTGCTCTTGGCCCGCTCGCTGTCGTCCCGGGTCAACCCCGCCACCTGGTCGGGCGAACTCAGCCGGGTGTCCTTCTGCTGCGCCACGCGCCACCCGCCGACCCCCAGCACACTCGCACCCGCGAGACCGACGGCCAGCGCGACCGTCCAGCCGATCTTGCGGCGCCGGGACCAGCCGCCGGACCGCTCGTCGGGGTCGCCCCCGGTGTCCCGGGTGCTCAGCTGGATCGGCTCCTCGGTCAGCTCGACCGGCTCGCGACTGTCGGCGAACGAACGTTGGGTGAGATGTGCGTCGGACATAGCCGACACCGTACGCGAACGACAGGTGGCGCACGTCAGGTCCGCGGAAGCCCTCCGTAGACTTGTCAGGTGACCGAGAGACTGGATGCCCGACGCCCCGACGCCCCGACCCTTGCCGGCCAGTATCAGCCCGGCGAGGTAGAGCAGCGACGGTACGAGCAGTGGGTAGCCGCTGGGCACTTCCGGGCCTCCGCCGACAGCGACAAGCCCCCCTTCACCATCGTGATCCCCCCGCCGAACGTCACCGGCTCGCTGCACATGGGCCACGCGTTCGAGCACACGCTCATGGACGCGTTGACCCGGCGCAAGCGGATGCAGGGCTTCGAGGCGTTGTGGCTGCCCGGCATGGACCATGCCGGCATCGCCACCCAGAACCTGGTCGAGCGTCAGCTCGCCGCCGAGGGGCTCTCCCGCCACGATCTCGGCCGGGAGAAGTTCGTCGAGCGGGTCTGGCAGTGGAAGGCCGAGTCCGGTGGCGCCATCCTCGGCCAGATGCGCCGCCTCGGTGACTCCGTCGACTGGGACCGGGAGCGTTTCACGATGGACGCGGGGCTGACCCGCGCCGTCCAGACGATCTTCAAGAAGCTCTTCGACGACGGTCTCATCTACCGGGCCAACCGGATCATCAACTGGTGTCCGCGCTGCCTCACCGCGCTCTCCGACATCGAGGTCGAGCACACCGACGACGACGGTGAGCTGATCTCCATCCGCTACAGCGACGAGGTGGTGGTGGCCACCACCCGGGCCGAGACGATGCTCGGCGACACCGCCGTGGCGGTGCACCCCGACGACGAGCGCTACCAGCACCTGATCGGCACCGAGGTCGAGCTGCCGTTGACCGGCCGCCGGATCCCGATCGTCGCCGACGCGCACGTCGACCCGAGCTTCGGCACCGGCATGGTCAAGGTGACGCCGGCCCACGACCCGAACGACTTCGAGATCGGCCAGCGCCACGACCTGCCCGCGCTGACAGTGATGGACGAGCGCGGCGTGATCACCGTGCCCGGTCCCTTCGAGGGGTTGGACCGGTTCGAGGCGCGGCCGGCGATCGTGGCCGCGCTGCGCGAGCAGGGCCGGATCGTCGCCGAGAAGCGCCCTTACGTGCACGCGGTCGGGCACTGCTCCCGCTGCAAGACGACAGTCGAGCCGCGGCTGTCGCTGCAGTGGTTCGTCAACACCGCCCCGCTCGCGCAGGCCGCCGGCGACGCGGTCCGCGACGGCCGGGTTCGCATCGAGCCGGCCGAGTTGGCCAAGCGCTACTTCGCCTGGGTCGACAACATGCACGACTGGTGCATCTCCCGCCAGCTGTGGTGGGGGCACCGCATCCCGGTCTGGTACGGCCCGGCGGGCGAGATCGTCTGCGTCGGCCCCGACGAGGAGGCGCCGACCGGCGAGGGCTGGCACCAGGACGAGGACGTCCTGGACACGTGGTTCTCCAGCGGCCTGTGGCCGTTCTCCACCCTCGGGTGGCCCGAGCAGACACCGGACCTGGCGAAGTTCTATCCGACCAGCGTGCTGGTCACCGGGTACGACATCCTGTTCTTCTGGGTCGCCCGGATGATGATGTTCGGCCTCTACGCGATGGACGGCCGGCCGCCCTTCGACGTGGTCGCGCTGCACGGCATGGTGCGCGACCAGTTCGGCAAGAAGATGTCGAAGTCGTTCGGCAACGTGGTCGACCCGCTGGACTGGATCGACAGGTACGGCGCCGACGCCACCCGGTTCACCCTGGCGCGGGGCGCGAACCCCGGCCAGGACGTCCCGGTCAGCGAGGAGTGGTGCCAGGGTTCGCGCAACTTCTGCAACAAGCTCTGGAACGCCACCCGGTTCGCCCTGATGAACGGCGCGCACACCACTGGTGACCTGCCGCCCGTCGAGCAGCTCTCCACCGTCGACAGGTGGATCCTGTCCCGGTTGGCGCACGTCACCGCCGAGGTCGACGAGCAGTTCGAGGCGTACGAGTTCGCCAAGGTGTGCGACCTGCTCTACCACTTCGCCTGGGACGACGTCTGCGACTGGTACGTGGAGCTGAGCAAGCCGGTGCTCGCCGAGGGCGGCGAGCGCGCCGACGCCAGCCGGCGGGTGCTCGGGCACGTGCTCGACCAACTGCTGCGGCTGCTGCACCCGGTCATCCCGTTCGTCACCGAGGAGCTGTGGGTCGCGCTGACCGGCGGCGAGACGGTGCAGGCCGCGGCCTGGCCGGTGGCCGACCGGTCGCTCGTCGACGACGCCGCCGAGGCCGAGCTGGCCGGTGTGCAGCGGGTCGTCACCGAGATCCGCCGGTTCCGTTCCGACCAGGGGCTGCGCCCGACGCAGCGGGTGGCCGCCCGCCTGGACGGGCTGGCCGGGGCCGGCATCGCGGCCCACGAGCCGCTGATCCGGTCGCTGGTGCGGCTGGACGCGGCCGGCGACGACTTCCAGGCCAGCGCCACGCTGGCCATGCCCGGTGCGGTGGGTGTCGCGTTGGACACCCGGGGGTCGATCGACGTGGCCGCCGAGCGGGCCCGGCTGACGAAGGACCGCGCGGCGGCCGAGAAGGAGATCGCGCAGGCACGGGCGAAGCTCGACAACCCTGCCTTCATCGGCAAGGCCCCCGAGCCGGTCGTCGCGAAGATCCGCGAACGGCTCGCCACCGCCGAGGCCGACCTGGTCCGGATCACCGCTGCTCTGGAGACACTGCCCTCGTGACCGACCGTACCGATTTCGCCGCCGCCGAAGCCGAGCTGAACGCCCGCGGTTTCACTCGCATGGTCTTCGAGCTGGACCGTATCGAGTCACTGCTCGACCTGCTGGGCAGCCCGCAGCGGGCGTACCCGTCGATCCACCTGACCGGCACCAATGGCAAGACCTCCACCGCGCGGATGATCGACTCGCTGCTGCGGGCGTTCGGGCTGCACACCGGCCGGTACACGAGCCCGCACCTGGAGACCGTGCGGGAGCGGATCAGCCTGGACGGCGAGCCGGTGAGCGAGGAGCGGTTCGCCACTGTGTACGGGGAGATCAAGCCGCTGGCGGAGCTGGTCGACGCGCGGTCGGACGAGCCGCTGACGTACTTCGACATGACCACCGCGCTGGCGTTCGCCACGTTCGCCGACGCGCCTGTCGACATCGCTGTGGTCGAGGTGGGGCTCGGCGGCGCCGAGGACGCCACGAACGTCATCCAGGCCGGGGTCTGCGTGATCACCCCGATCGGCCTCGACCACACCGAGTGGCTCGGCGACACCCTCCAGGACATCGCGCTGGCCAAGGCCGGCATCATCCACCCGGGCGCCACGGTGATCGCCGCGGCGCAGGAGGAGGAGGCCGCGCGTCCCCTCCTCGAACGCTGCGCCGAGGTTGGCGCCACCATCGCCCGGGAGGGTGGTGAGTTCGGTGTCCTGAGCCGGGCGGTCGCCGTCGGCGGGCAGGTGCTCAAACTGCAGGGCCTCGGCGGCGTCTACGACGACGTGTTCCTCCCGCTGCACGGCGCGCACCAGGCGCAGAACGCCGCTGTGGCGCTCGCCGCGGTGGAGGCGTTCCTCGGTGCCGGGGCCCGCCGGCAGCTGGACGTCGAGGCGGTCCGGGAGGGCTTCGCCATGGCCAGCTCCCCGGGGCGGCTGGAGCGGGTCCGCAATGCGCCGACCGTCCTGCTCGACGGCGCGCACAACCCGCACGGCATGGCCGCGACAGTCACCGCCCTGCAGGAGGAGTTCGCGTTCAGCAAGTTGGTGGCGCTGATCGGCGTGCTCGCCGACAAGGACGCGAGCAGCCTGTTGGAGCTGCTGGAGCCGGTGGCCGACGTCGTGGTGGTCACCCGCAACAGCTCGCCGCGGGCGATGCCGACGAAGGAACTCGCCGCGCTCGCCGCCGAGATCTTCGGCGAGGAGCGCGTCGAGGTGGCCGAGGAGATGCCGGACGCGATCGAGCTTGCGGTCGCGCTTGCCGAGGAGGACGTCCCGGGCGAGCTCAGCGGCGTCGGGGTCCTGGTGACCGGATCGGTGGTCACGGTGGCCGACGCACGCCGGCTGTTCAAGCGATGACAGGCCCGGAACAGGACCCGCACGCCACGACGGACCCCGCCGAGACCCCGGCGGGGGAGCCGGGGGCCGGACCGACGCGGCGGTCCGGGCTGCGCAACCCCGAGCGGGCGGTACGCGGCCTGGGCGCGGGGACGCTCAGCCTGGAGGCGCTGGTGCTGCTGCTGGCCATCCAGCCGATCCGGGTGGTCGGTGGCGACCTCGGCGGAGCCGCGATCGCGGCGGTGGTGGCCCTGGCGGTGGCCGCCGTCGTACTCGCCGGGACGATGCGCCGCCCCTGGGCCTGGCACGCCGGCACCGTGCTGCAGGGCCTGCTGATCCTGGCTGGTCTGCTGCACTGGTCGCTGTTCGTGCTGGGCATCATCTTCGCCCTGGTGTGGGCGTACGCCCTGCACGTCCGCCGGGTCATCCTCGGCTGACGGTCCGACCGGGTCGGGTCAGGCGTCGGCCCGTTCGCGCCACTGGGTGAGGGCGATGCCGTGGCCGTCCGGGTCCCGGAAGGCCGCCGCCCACACCTCCAGCCTGCTGCCCCGGTTGACCACCCGGGGCGCGTACGTGAAACGGACGCCGGAGTCGCGCAGCCGGCCGTACGCCGCCTCGATGTCGTCCACCTCCAGGTTGACGTGCACCAGCCGGCGGCTGATCGGCGCCGCCCCGGTCACCTCGCGCAGCACCAGCCGGGTCGTGCCGGAGGCGAGCACGGCATTGCCGGCGCCCTGGTCGACCTCGGTGAAGCCGAGCATGTCGCGGTAGAAGCCGAGCGATCGGGACAGGTCGGTGACCAGCAGGGTCAGGCCGACACCGCTGATCGGGCCGGCCGGATCAGCCGCGGACGCGCCGTCGTACCCGAAGATCGCCTCGTCCAGGTCCTCGGCGGTGACGGTCTCGCGGGCCGTCCCGGTCGGGGTCGGATCGTCCAGTGGCAGGTCCAGCGGGTCCAGTGGGTCCATGGCGACCGGGCCGGTGCGCTGCGCCGGAGGTGGGTCGACGCGCGGCGCGGCGGGCGGGTCGAGGTGGTCCTCGGCGGTCGCGGGCCGGTCGTCGGGCCCCGGTACGAAGCGGTCGCCTGGTCGGTCGTCGGTCGGGGCGAGCGGGTCCGGGCCGGACTGGTCGAAGTGCTCCTCCGCCGGTGGGCGCGGCGCGGGGGTGGCCCGTCGGGGCAGCCCCGGACCGGTCTGTGGCTCGACGACGACGCCTTCGAGCACCACCGGGCCGCCCGGGCTCTGGCTCATCACCACAGGCTCGCGCTCGTCGGGCGCGACAGCCGGGTCGTCGCGTAGCGGGTCCGGGCCGCGCGGGTCGCGGAACACGTCGGGGCCGCGCGGGTCGCGGAACGGGTCACCGTCGCGGGCGTCCCGGAACACCTCACCACCACGCGGCTCGCGGAATCCCTCGCTGTCGCGCGGATCCCGGTAGTCGTCGGAGAAATCGTCGTCCGCCGCGCGGTCCGCCCACGGCGGGGCGTCCTGCTGGATGAGAACGTCGTCCACGGCCTCGATGTCGCCGAACTCCGGTGGCAGGTCGCCGACGGCCGCGGCGGTCTCGGCGTGGGTGGGCACCTCGTCCCAGAGGACCTTGACGTGCCGCTGGTCGTCAAGCGCGACCCGGATCGGCAGGGTCTGACCCAGCGACGGCCACTTGGAGACCGGCACCCGTGGCTCGATGATCTTCTTGGATCGGGGCGGCAGACCGGGCGCGTCGATGACCAGTTGCAGCTCACACCGGCCGAACGCGTACTGGGTGGGTGGCTCGGAGGCGCTGTGCACGTGCGCCACGCCGACCACCCAGGTGCGCCCGCCGCCGCGCACGGTGGCCAGCGCGATCGCCAGCACCAGCAGGGCGACCCCGAGCGCCACGATGGCCCAGCTGGTCATCCCCAGCCCGAAGAGGACGACGAAGGTGGCCACGGTGCCGAGCACCGTGCCGATGAGCTTGCGTACCGGCGCGATGGGCCGGTTCCCGCCATTCGCCACAGTGGACCTCCCGGGGGTCAGGGCCAGGCTAGGCCGGATCGGCCACCGGGGGAAAGACCGGCCGCCGCGCCGGCGCCGGGACCGGGTCGCTAGGCTGACCGTACCGAGCCCAAGCGTTCTGCGCGTACAGGAGGAACCCAGCGTGTCCAGCAACAGCCCGGATGAGCGCAGCCTCGTGCTGATCAAGCCCGACGCGGTCCGCCGCGGCCTGGTCGGCGAGGTCCTCTCCCGCTTCGAGCGCAAGGGGCTGCGGATCGACGCGATGGTGCACCGGACGATGGACGCGGCGCTCGCCGACGCGCACTACGCCGAGCACGTCGACAAGGCGTTCTACCCACCGCTGAAGGACTTCATGACCGGCGGCCCGCTTGTCGCCCTGGTGCTCTCCGGTGACCAGGTCATCGACGTGGTCCGCGGGTTGGTCGGCGCGACCGACGGCCGCAGGGCCGCCGCCGGTACGATCCGGGGTGACCTGTCGCTGTCCAACCGGGAGAACCTGGTGCACGCCTCCGACTCGACGGACAGCGCCAAGCGCGAGATCGGGCTCTGGTTCCCCGAGCTGAGCTGACGGTGTCGGGTTTCAGACGACCGGCGGCAGCTTCTCCGGGTTGCCCACGACGTAGACGCCTGTGATCCGACCGTCGGCGGCGGTGACGGTCATCGTGTAGCGGCCGCCGTCCGCGCGGGTCAGCAGGATGGCGGGTTCGCCGTTCAACTCCAGCCGACGCGCCGTCCACTCGCGGCGTGGGCCGTAGACCCCGGCGTAGAACCGGACGACCCGGTCCGCGCCCCGCAGCGGGTTGCGGGCGGAACGCACCCGACCGCCGCCGTCGTTCCACGCCGTCACGTCCGCGGCCACCAGGCTGGTGAGCGTCGCCAGGTCCCCGTTTCGGGCGGCGGCGAGGAACGCGTCCAGCAGCCGCTCACGCTCCGCCCGGCTGGCGGTGAAGCGACGGCGCTCCTGGTGTACGCGCGTGGTCGCCCGGTGGTGCAGCTGCCGGCAGTCCTCGGGGGTGCGGTCCAGGATCTCCGCGATCTCGGCGTACGGCAGGTCGAAAGCGGTGCGCAGGACGTACACCGCGCGCTCCGGCGGGGTGAGCCGTTCCAGCACGTGCAGCAGGGCGGTGGACAGCGAGTCGCGCAGTTCCGCGCGATCCAGCGGCCCGAACGGCGAGGGCTCGGTCGGCACCGGCTCGGGCAGCCACGGCCCGACGTACGTCTCGCGGGCCTTCTGCCGGGCCCGTAGGCGGTCCAGCGCCAGCCGCGTGACCACTCGGGACAGGTAGCGGCGCGGCTCGGTCACTGTTGCCCGGTCCACGCCCAGCCACCGCAGGTACGCCTCCTGGAGCACGTCCTCCGCGTCGTGCCGGCTGCCGAGCAGGCGGTACGCGAGCCCGAGCAGCATCGGCCGGTGCGCCTGGAGCGCACCGGCCGCCTCTGCCGCCTCGGTCGTCACACCTGCGCCGGGGGCTCCGTGTGCGTCGTCACGGCGATGCGATTCCACACGTTGATTGTGGCGATCGCGAGGACCAGATCGGCAAGTTCCTTCTCCGACCAGACCTTCGCGGCGGCGTCCCACACCTCGTCCGACACGCCGTGCTCGCCGAGCCGGGTCACCGCGTCGGTGAGCGCCAGCGCGGTCTGCTCCCGCTCGTCGAAGAGCGACAGTGCCTCCCGCCAGGCGGACACGGCGAACAGTCGCCGGCTCGACTCGCCGGCGGCGAGGGCGTCGCGGCTGTGCATGTCCACGCAGTACGCGCAGCCGTTCAGCATCGACGCCCGCAGCTTGACCAGCTCCAGCACGGTGTGGTCGACGTTCGCCTGGACGTACTTCTCCAGACCCGACACCGCCTGGTATCCCTGCGGCGCGACCTCGAAGAGCCTCATTCGTTGCATGACCAACTCCCTGTTCGATCCGACACCGCTACGACGCGGGAACCGGGGCGGGCCGTGACAGCCGCGGCGGTGACCCCGGTCACGCCGTCCGGACAACCGGCGTTCGGACCCCTGTCACGCGGACCGTCGAGCACGGCCATCTCCGCCCGATAGACCGACGGGGTCAACCCATGACCGGGAGGAAGCATGACCGAGCTTGATCGACGTACCCTGCTGCGTGCCGGCCTGGTGGCCGGGGCCGGAGTCGCCGGCGGCGCGCTGCTGGGCGGCGCCGGCGCGAAGGCCGCTCCGGCCTGGCGCCCAGCGGGACGCCCCGTGCTCACCCACGGTGTGCAGAGCGGCGACGTGACAGCCGACTCGGCGCTGGTCTGGACGCGGGCCGACCGCCCGGGCCGGATGCTTGTCGAGGTGAGCCGGCGGCCCGACTTCCGGGGCGCGCGGCAGCTGCGTGGCCCGGTGGTCGGCCCGAGCACGGACTTCACCGGCAAGGTGCGGCTGCGGGGCCTACCGGACGCCGAGCGGCTGCACTACCGGGTCCGGGTGGAGAGCCTGGAGCGGCACGGTGTGGTCAGCGAGCCGCTGACCGGGTCGCTGACCACCGCGCCGGGCCGGCACCGGCGGCGCGACGTGACGTTCGTCTGGACCGGCGACATCGTCGGGCAGGGCTGGGGGATCGACAGCAACTTCGGCGGACTGTCGATCTTCCGGGCGATGCGGGAGACGCGCCCGGACTTCTACCTGTGCAGCGGCGACACCGTGTACGCCGACGGCCCGCTTGTCGAGTCGGTGACGCTGCCCGACGGGCGGATCTGGCGCAACCTGGTGACCCCGGAGAAGAGCAAGGTCGCCGAGACGCTCACCGAGTACCGGGGACAGTTCGCCTACAACCTGCTCGACGCGCACCTGCGGGAGTTCGCCGCGGCGGTGCCGCAGATCAACCAGTGGGACGACCACGAGGTCCTCAACAACTGGTACCCGGGGGAGATCCTGGACGACCCGCGCTACACCGAGCGGCGGGTCGACGTGCTCGCCGCGCGGGCCGCTCAGGCGTTCCACGAGTGGCTTCCGGTGCCGGACGACGGGCCGCTGTACCGGCGGATTCCGTACGGGCCGCTGCTGGACGTGTTCGTGCTCGACATGCGGACCCACAAGGACCCCAACGACGGCAACACGTACGCCGACCCGAAGCGCGGTCTGCTCGGCCGCGAGCAGCGGGAGTGGCTGATCCGGGAGCTGAAGCGCTCCACGGCGACCTGGAAGGTGATCGCCAACGACCTGCCGATCGGGGTGGTGGTGCCGGACGGGCCGGGCACGCAGGAGGGTGTCGCGCAGGGCGACCCGGGGGCGCCGCTCGGCCGTGAGCTGGAGTTCGCCGAGGTGCTGCGGGCCACCCACCGGGCCGGCGTGACAGGCATGGTCTTCCTCACCGCCGACGTGCACTACTCGGCCGCGCACCACTACGACCCGGCACGCGCGGCGGTCGGCGACTTCACGCCGTTCTGGGAGTTCGTGTCCGGGCCCGCGCACGCCGGCGCGTTCGGCCCGAACGCGCTGGACGGCACATTCGGCCCGCAGGCGGTCTTCGTGCACGCCCCGCCGCGGGCCAACACGTCGCCGGCCGAGGGCTTCCAGCACTTCGGCGAGGTGTCCATCGACGGCGAGTCGGCGGCACTGACGGTCCACCTGCGCGACCGCGACGGCGCCTCCCTCTGGAACACCACCCTCCCGGCCCCGTAACCCCACCCCCTCCGGTCGATCATGAAGTTGTTGTCACGACACGCCGCTGTGACGGGCAATAACTTCATGATCACCGGGGCGGGGCGGGGCGGGGCGGGGCGGGGGGTGGGGGGTAGAGGGTTAGAGGGTTTCTAGGGAGGCTCGGCGGCGGGATTCGGCTTCGAAGACCTTGAGCAGGGCGGCGGCCAGGATCGCGTACCCGACGCCGATGGCCAGTTCGGCGGCGAGCTGGGGCGCGGCGGCCCGGAAACCCTCGCCGGCGACAAGCCGGCGGGCCGCCTCGGCCGCGTGGGTGATCGGCAGCAGCTCGCCGGTGACCCGCATCCAGGCCGGCAGCCCGGCGGCGGGCACGTTCACCCCGGTGAGCAGGAGCAGCAGGGCCACCGCCACGTTGGAGACCAGCCAGACGTCGCGGAACCGCAGCCCAATCGCACCAAGCGTCAGGCCGAAGAACCCGCAGGCCAACGCCGCCACCGCCAGGGTGAGCAGCAACCCCGGCAGCGCGTCGACGGGCACCCGCAGGCCCAGCAGCAGCGACGCCGCGGTAAGCGTGGTCACCGCGATCAGCAGCCCGTTGCCGGCGTACGGCAGGACCCGACCGAGGAACACCGCGGTGCGGCTGCGGGGAGACAGCAGTACGTGCCCGAGGGTCCCGAAGCGTCGTTCGTTGGAGACGGCCATGGTGCCGCCGAACACGCAGGCCAGCGAGGCCGCCAGCACGGCGTTGCCGGTGATGTAGAAACCGTCGTCGGCGACGCCGAGCTGTCGTCCCAGGTAGGCGAAGAAGAGCAGTTGGAACAGCGGGCCGACGAGCAGCGTGCCGACGAACATCGCCGGGGTGGTCCAGTTGAACAGGGCCCGGTAGGCGATCACGCCACCGGTGCCGATCAGGCGCAGCAGTGCGGTCATCGTCGCCTCCTCAGGCCAGGGCCAGGGTGGCCGCCGCGCGGGCCCGCCGCTCGACGTGGGTCATCATGAGCGCGCCGACTGCCAGGCAGGCCAGGCTGATCGCCAGGCAGATGCCGAGCGAGGGCCAGACCGGCCCGCTGCCGGTGGCCGCCTCCCGGACCGCCCGCGCTCCCCACGTGGTGGGCAGCACGGCGCCTATCGGGCCGGTCCAGCCGGGCAGGGCGGTGATCGGGATGAGCATCCCGGAGACCAGCCAGATCGGGTACTCAAGCGTGTTGGTGAGCGCGTTGGCGTTGCGCAGCAGCACGAACGTCGAGGCGAGCAGCAGGCCGAACATGCCGAGCCCGACGATGCAGCCGGGCACCGCCACCGCGAACGCCAGCGGATCGGCGAAGGTCAGCGGGATGCCGTACAGCAGGCGACCCCAGGCCAGCGTGGCGAGCATGGCGTACGTGCCGGTGAGCGCGGTCGCGAGTGTGATCGGCAGCACCACCAGGGCCGGCGGCCGGGGCGCCAACATGATCATCTCCAGGGTGCCCTGCCAGCGCTGGTTCTGGATGGCGCCACCCGAGCCGAACAGCACCGACGACCAGATGCCCATCAGCCCCGCCCCGACCGCGGCCTCCAGCAGCCGACCCGGCTCACCGCCGGCCCGGAACAGGTAGACGGCAAGGGTCGCCTGCACCACTGGAATGATCAACGCGGTGGCGATCTCGAACGGCGAGCGGCTGAGCTGCTTGGTGTGCAGCAGCGCGCCGACGGCGATCATGCGCAGCGTCCTCACACCCCCACCGCCTCGGCGGGCGTGGCCTGAGCGTCGACGCGGTTGACGATCGCCACGTACGCGTCCTCCAGAGTGGGTTGTCGGGCCGTGACCCGACCCAGCCGCACCCCCTCCAGCGCCCGCAGCACGTCCGCCTGCACGTCCACCCCCGCGTCGGACTGCACGGTCAGCACCTGCGCCGCGCCCGCGACGACGACGCTCGCCTCACGGACCCCCGGCAGAGCGTGGATGGCGGCGAGCTGCGCGTCGCCCACCCCGTACGCCTCCACCTCCAGCACCTGCCGGCCGTCGGCGTGGTGCCGCAACTCGGCCGGAGTGCCGAGGGCCTGGATCGTGCCGTTCGCGATCACGGCGATCCGGCCGCACAGCTCGTCGGCCTCGGCCATGTAGTGGGTGGTGAGCAGCACTGTGGTGCCGGTGGCGGCGAGGTCGGCCACGGTTTGCCGCAGTTCCCGGGCCGCCACCGGGTCCACCCCGATCGACGGCTCGTCGAGGAACAGGACACTCGGCCGGTGCAGCAGGCCCCGGGCGATGTGCAGCCGCTGCCGCATGCCCCGCGAGTAGCCCTCCACCCTGTCGTTCTCCCGGCCGGTCAGCCGGACCAGCTCGAACAGTTCGGCGATCCGCCGCTTCTGCTCACGCCCCGGCACGCCGTACAGCTCGGCGAAGTAGCGCAGGTTGTCCCGCGCGGAGAGCCTGTCGTACAGGCCGCGGTCGCCGCCGAAGACGTACCCGATCCGCCGGCGTACCTCCCGGGTCTGCCGGACCACGTCGAACCCGCAGACCCGGGCCTCGCCGGCGGTCGGGATGAGCAGCGTGTTCAGCAGCTTGATGGTCGTCGTCTTACCAGCGCCGTTCGGCCCGAGCAGGCCGAACAGCTCCCCGTTGCCGACCGTCAGGTCGACGCCGCGGACCGCCTGGACCTCCCGGCGCTGGGGTCGTAACCACCCGGTACGGCTGCGGTACGTGCGGCGCAGCCCGACCGCCTCGATCGCGTGTTCGCTCATCCCCGGAGGCTAGGAGTGGCCGGGGCGGCTGGGAAACGAATTCGGGCCGGGCCGAATCCTCAGGCCGAGGCGGACGTCGGCCCGTCGCCGACGAGCTGTACCAGGGCCACGCCGGCCGGCTCCAGGCCGTACAGCACCCGACGGCCGACGCGGCGGCGATGCACCACACCGGCGGTGAGCAGCGCGGAGAGCTGCTCCGAGACGGTGCTCGGTGCCAGTCCCAGGGTCGCGGCGAGACCGGCAGTGGTCGCCGGCCGGGTCAACGCCCGCAGCACCTGGGCCCGGCCCCGGCCGACAAGCACCGCCAACCGGTCGGTGGTCGGCGCGGCCCGAGACGCCGAAGCCGGCGCGCCCTCGGCGAGCAGCACCGCCCCGCGTGCCTGGTAGGAGACGGCGAGGATCTCCGGATGATCGGTGGAGCAGGCGAGCGCGCCCCGCGAGAAGATCAGCGGAACGAGCAGCAGTCGCTGGTTCACGGCCTCGAAGTGCTGCTCCAACGGCTTCCTGAGCGTCAGCACCGGCTTGTCCCAGCGCACGCGCTCGTGCAGGTCGGCCAGCAGCGCGTCCGGGCCGTCCGCGGCGAGCGCCCGCGCCCGGTGCAGCACCTCCTCGTCCAGCGCCGCCCGCATCGCCGGCCACCACGGGGCTATGGCCGCGTCCCAGTACGCCTCGATGCCGTCGGCGAGCCGGTCCAGGGCGGCCCGCCGGTCCGTCACGAAGGGGTGCAGCCACTCGGGCACGTCGTCCGGGCGGTGGTAGCGGGGGATCTGCTCGGCGATGACCTCGGCCGGCGTCGCGCGCAGCTCGGCGAGCTGCTCGCCCAGCGTCGGCGCGGCGGACGTGGGGACCGGGCTGAGGAAGTCCGGTGCCCGCGAGCCGATGGCCAGCAGCCGGACCGGTGCGACCGCCGGCACCTCGGCGAGGACCCGCCGGGCGTGCCGCGCCCAACCGGTGTACGGCCAGGGCGCCTCGCCCGGATTGCGCTTGAGCACGTACAGGCTCGTCATCACCTCCCACAGCGGGCTGGTGGCGATCCGGGTGCGGGCCAGCGTCGGCTCGTCCAAACTGATCCGGATCACCCGGCCAGCCTAGGCCCGCGTGCGCCATTACTCGGCGGCGCGGCGGTGGGCGGGTCGAGTATCGTTGAGCACCGTAAGGCGATGACCCGGCCATCACCGGTGAGCCTCCGGAAGAACAGCCGGGCAACCGGCCCAGTAGAACCGGACGGGTGCGGCCCGTCACAGCCGGCAAATGAGCGGGCGGTCGATCCTGACCGCCAAGCGGGGTGGTACCGCGGACCACCCGGGAGCGCCGTTTTTCCAGGCGTACCCCGGACGGTTCGTCCTCGCAGACCCACGTTGAGTGAGCTGCATGAGGAGAGCGACCCCCGATGGCCTATCCGTTGCACGACCCGACCGCCGCCGGTGTCCCGGCGAGCCCGGACCTGCCCGCGGTCGAGCGCCGGGTGCTGGAGCACTGGACGGCCGACAAGACCTTCGAGGCGTCCGTCGAGGCCCGCCCGGCCGGTGACGACGGCAAGAACGAGTACGTCTTCTACGACGGCCCGCCGTTCGCCAACGGCCTGCCGCACTACGGCCACCTCTTCACCGGCTACGTCAAGGACGTGGTGCCGCGCTACCAGACCATGCGCGGCCGGCACGTCGAGCGGCGCTTCGGCTGGGACTGCCACGGCCTGCCCGCCGAGGTGGTGGCCGAGAAGCAGCTCGGCATCACCAGTAAGGCGGAGATCATCGACCTGGGCGTGGCCCGCTTCAACGAGGCCTGCCGCACCTCGGTGCTGGAGTTCACCCAGGACTGGGAGCGGTACATCAACCGGCAGGCCCGCTGGGTCGACTTCGCCAACGACTACAAGACCCTCGACCTGGACTACATGGAAAGCGTCATGTGGGCCTTCAAGACCCTGCACGACAAGGGTCTGATCTACGAGGGTTTCCGGGTGCTGGCGTACTGCTGGCGCTGCGAGACGCCGCTGTCGAACACCGAGACCCGGATGGACGACGTCTACCGGGACCGGCACGACCCCACCCTGTCGGTGTGGTTCGGCCTGACCGCCGACGAATCCGCCCCGGATCTGGTGCGCGGGCCGGTCCGGCTGGGCGTCTGGACGACCACGCCGTGGACCCTGCCGTCGAACCTGGCGCTCGCCGTCGGCCCGGACATCGAGTACGCGGTGCTGGAGAAGGACGGGGACCGTTACGTGGTCGGCGCGGCGCGGCTGGCCGCGTACGCCAAGGAGCTGGACGGGTACGAGCAGGTCGGCACGGTGTACGGCCGTGACCTGGTCGGACGCCGCTACACGCCGCTGTTCGACTTCCTCGTCGAGCAGGCCGGGGAGAACGCGTACCAGGTGCTCGGCGCGGAGTTCGTCACCACCGAGGACGGCACCGGGATCGTGCACCTCGCCCCGGCGTTCGGTGAGGACGACCAGAACGTCTGCAACGCCGCAGGCATCCCCACCATCGTCACCGTCGACGACCACACCCGGTTCACCGCGCTCGTCCCGCCGTACCAGGGTGAGCAGGTCTTCGACGTCAACAAGCCGGTGATCCGGGAGCTGAAGGAGCGGGGGGTGGTGCTCAAGCAGGACACCTACACCCACTCGTACCCGCACTGCTGGCGCTGCGACACCCCGCTCGTCTACAAGGCGGTGTCGTCGTGGTTCGTCGCGGTGACGACGTTCCGGGACCGGATGGTCGAGCTGAACCAGGAGATCAACTGGACGCCCGGCCACATCAAGGACGGCTCGTTCGGCAAGTGGCTGGCCAACGCCCGCGACTGGTCGATCAGCCGCAACCGGTTCTGGGGCTCGCCGATCCCGGTCTGGAAGTCCGACGACCCGAACTACCCGCGCCTCGACGTCTACGGCTCGCTCGCCGACATCGAGCGGGACTTCGGCGTACGCCTCACCGACCTGCACCGGCCGGCGGTGGACGACCTGGTCCGCCCCAACCCGGACGACCCGACAGGTCAGTCGATGATGCGTCGGGTGCCGGAGGTGCTGGACTGCTGGTTCGAGTCCGGGTCGATGCCGTTCGCCCAGGTGCACTACCCGTTCGAGAACGCGGACTGGTTCGAGCACCACTACCCGGGTGACTTCATCGTCGAGTACATCGGGCAGACCCGCGGCTGGTTCTACACGATGCACGTACTGGCCACCGCGCTGTTCGACAGGCCGGCGTTCCGCAACTGCCTGAGCCACGGCATCCTGCTCGGCTCGGACGGGCGCAAGATGTCCAAGAGCCTGCGCAACTACCCGGACGTCTACCACGTCTTCGACTCGTACGGCTCGGACGCGATGCGCTGGATGCTGATGTCGTCGCCGGTGCTGCGCGGCGGGGACATGGCGGTCACCGAGACGCTCATCCGTGACGCCGTCCGGCAGGTGCTGCTGCCGCTGTGGAACGTCTGGTACTTCTTCTCGCTCTACGCCAACGCGGACGGGTACCAGGCGCGGCGGCGCACCGACTCGACGCACCTGCTCGACAGGTACATCCTGGCGAAGACCAACGAGCTGGTGTCGACTGTCGGCGCGCAGATGGACGCGTACGACATCTCCGGCGCCTGCGCCACCGTCCGGTCCTACCTGGACGCGCTCACCAACTGGTACGTGCGCCGCTCGCGGGACCGGTTCTGGTCCGGTGACGCCAACGCGTTCGACACCCTGTCGACAGTGCTGGAGACGCTCTGCCGGGTGGTGGCGCCGCTCGCGCCGCTGACGGCGGAGGAGATCTGGCGTGGGCTGACCGGGGAACGGTCGGTGCACCTGACCGACTGGCCGGAGGCGAGCGAGTTCCCGGCCGACCACGACCTGGTCGCGGCGATGGACAACGTGCGGGCGGTCGCCTCGGCGGCGCTGTCGCTGCGCAAGGCCAAGGGTCTGCGGGTACGGCTGCCGCTGTCGACGCTGACCGTGGCCTCGCCGGCGGCGGAGCAGCTGCGACCGTTCGCCGACCTGATCACCGACGAGGTGAACGTCAAGGCGGTCGAGTTCAGCGCGGAGCTGTCCGCGTACTGCCAGCAGGTCCTGACCGTGGTGCCCCGGGCGCTCGGCCCGCGCGTGGGCAAGCAGGTCCAGCAGGTGATCAAGGCGGTCAAGGCGGGCGACTGGGAGCTTGTCGACGGCGCCCCGGTGGCCGCCGGCGTCACCCTGGCCGAGGGCGAGTACGAGCTGCGTCTCGTCGCGGCCGACGCCGAGCACTCCGCGCCGCTGCCCGGCGGCGAGGGTGTGGTCGTGCTGGACACCGAGGTCACCCCGGAGCTGGCGGCCGAGGGTCTGGCCCGCGACGTGGTGCGGGTGGTGCAGCAGGCTCGCCGCGACGCCGACCTGGACGTGTCGGACCGGATCGTCGTGTCGGTGTCGGCGTCCGAGGAGGTGCGCGCGGCAGTGAGCGCGTACGTCGACTTCGTCGCCGGTGAGGTGCTGGCCGACTCCATCGACTTCGCCGAGGGCCTCGACGGTTTCGCAGGCGAGGTGGGCGAGGGTGAGCGGGTGACGGTCACCGTCCGCCGGTCGTAGAGCGCGGTGCGGACGCCTCGACACCTCCGTCCGGGAGGTGTGGAGGCGTCCGCTACCGTGACACCGCCTGCTCGCACCTCATCTGCCGGAGGACCAGTGCCCCTGCTCTACACCATCGGCAAGCTCACCGTGGCGCCCACGCTGCGGTTGGCGTTCCGCCCGACCGTGGAGGGTCTGGAACACGTGCCGGAGACCGGCGGCGCGATCTTCGCCGGCAACCATCTCTCGGTGGCCGACGAGCTGTTCCTCGGCACGGTGGTCCCCCGGCACCTGGCGTTCTGGGCCAAGTCGGAGTACTTCAAGGGCACCGGTGTGAAGGGCGCGTTCTCGAAGTTCGTCCTCACCGGTCTGGGCGCGATCCCCGTCGAGCGGGCCGGTGGGCGGGCCGCGCTGTCCGCGTTCGACGCCGCCGTTCCGGCGCTGCAGGGCGGCGACCTGGTGGTGGTCTACCCGGAGGGCACCCGCTCCCCGGACGGCAAGCTCTACCGGGGGCGGACCGGCGCCGCCCGGCTGGCGATCTCCGCCGGTGTGCCGATCATCCCGGTCGGCACGATCGGCACGGACAAGGCCCAGCCGATCGGCGCCCGGGTGCCCCGCCCCGGCAGCGCCAAGATCACCGTCCGGTTCGGCAAGCCGCTGGACTTCACCGGTCGCCCGGACGACCGCACCTCGCTGCGCCAGATGACCGACGAGGTGATGAGCGAGATCCAGAAGCTCACCGGCCAGGAGTACGTCCCGCGCTACGCCCCGCCGCGCGCCCACCCGGACCCGACCCGCGACGCCTGACCCCGGGGCTACCGCGTTCGCCGGCGCTCGCGCTCAGCGGTCTTGCGCGGCTGTCGGTGTTGCGCGTGTTTCGGTGCTGCCGTCGGCCTGGGGTTCGCGCTGCCGCGTATCGGGGCCTCCGGCCTCGGCGGCCGAGCTGGCAGGCAATCCGGTCGCAGGCGATATACCTGTGAGTCATAGATATGACTCACAGGTATATGCGTCGAAACCCTGTTGCCCACCTGCGGCGTGACGCTGCGTGATGGGAGCCAGCCAGCCAGCCAGCGCGGCGGCAGGCCAGCTCGGCGGCACGCCAGCGCGGCGCGCGGGTGGGGCTCAGCTCTTGGGCTGGACGATCTGGCTGCGCATGGTGTTCAGCAGGTCGGCGCTGTCGGGGACGGAGAGCCGCGTGAACACCCCGGTGGCGATGCTGCCGTGGTCGACCGAGGTGCACACCACCACGTCACCGTCGGCCGGCCGGCCGATCGCGCAGCGCTCGTGCCGACCTCGCACGCTGGTCTGCACCGTCTCGGGCGCCTCCAGCGCGTAGCGGTCAGTGAGCCGGGCGATCTCCGCATCCGCGTCCGCCTCCGGGTTCAGCCGGAAGCCGGTGCCGCCGAAGACCGTCACCTGCTTGCCGTCGCCCGTGCCGTAGACGCCGGCGAACGTGTCCTCGGCCAGCCAGTGCTCCTGGCGTACCTCGTTCTCCAACTGTCGGGCCGTCGCGGCGCTGCCGTCGTCCTGGCGCAGGCTCAGGTCGACGACCTGCTCGGGCAGGGCGGCGCGGGCCGGGTACTGGGACGAGATCGGTAGGCCGTAGTAGGCGGGGCACCCGCAGCAACAGGCCAGGGTGAGCAGCAGCAGCCACGGCCAGCGACGTCGACGGCGGACCGGGACCGGAACGTACCCCCTGGGGGCGTCCCAGCCCGGTGGTGGCGTGACCGGCGGTGGCGTGGCCGACCGCCGACCCCGCCGCTGCTTCGGTGCCCGAGCCGGCGGCGCCGGCCGCACCGGCGCGGTGGGCCGGGGCGTGCCGTGCTGAGCCGGCAGGGTGGGCCGTGCCGGCGGCACCGGGTGGGCCGGCGGCACCGGGTAGGTCGGTGCCGGGTAGGCGGGCGACGTCGGATAGGCGGGCGCTGCCGGGTGGACGGGCGGCGGCGAGACCGGGTGCGTTCCGACCGGCGGTGCGGGAGGCCCGGACCACTGCCGTGTCGACGGGGGCGCCGGGTAGTCAAGCGTCGGAGGCAGCGGGGGCAGTTCGGCGGAGGGCAGGTCCCAGCCTCCGGTGTCCACCCCGGCCCAGGGATCGACAGGCGTGCGGTGCTCGGGCGGCTGCTCGGGTAGGGGCGGCGGCGGGGTCGGCTCGGCCGACTCACCCCAGGCGCGCCTGCGCGGCAGCGGCGGAGGGACCGGCGCGGACCCGCTCCAGCGGGGCGCGGGTACCACCGTGGGCGCGGCGGGGGAGTCCGCCGACCCGGCCTGGGCCGTCGGCCCCGCCGGGGCCTTGGGCTCCGGGGCTGTGGGGTCGGGCTGGGCCTCGGACGCCGGGGCCGTTGCCGGTTCGGCCGCCGGTTCCTGGGCCGTCGGCTCGGGCTGGGCCGCGGGTTCCTGGGCCGTCGGCTCGGGCTGGGCGGCGGGTTCCTGGGCCGTCGGCTCGGGCTGGGACCGGGCGGTGGGCTCGGCCGTGGGTTCCGGCTGGTCGGGGGTGGCGGGCTGGTCCGGCGGTACGGGTGGGGAGGTCGACTCGTCGGCGACCGCCGGAGCGTCGTCCAGCTCCGGGCCCGGGGTGCGCCCGTCGGCCGGCCGTGCTCCCGGCTGGGGCTCCGGCATCGCGGCAATCTCCTCTCGCGCCGGTCCGAGGTTAGTACCGCGCCGCCACCGCCGCCGCCCGGGCACCGAGGCGGAGCGCGTGAACAGGTGGTCGGTCGGGCGGCATCGTGGCGTGCGCGCGGTCGCCCGCCGGTGGGCGCGTACCCTTGGGCATCATGAGTGCCCCGTCCACGACGCCGCGTGCGGCCGCGACCAATTCCGTGTGGCCCCGGCTCGAACCGCTGCTCCCTCAGGTCTCCAAGCCCATCCAGTACGTCGGCGGTGAGCTCGGTGCGGTGGTCAAGGACTGGGACGCGGCGACTGTGCGCTGGGCGCTGATGTACCCCGACGCGTACGAGGTGGGCCTGCCCAACCAGGGCGTGCAGATCCTCTACGAGGTGCTCAACGAGCTGCCCGACACCCTCGCCGAGCGGACGTACGCGGTCTGGCCCGACCTGGAGAACCTGATGCGCACGCACGGCGTGCCGCAGTTCACGGTCGACGCGCACCGGCCGGTGCGCGATTTCGACGTGTTCGGCATCTCCTTCTCCACCGAGCTGGGCTACACCAACATGCTCACCGCGATCGACCTGGCCGGCATTCCGATGCTGGCCGCCGATCGCACCGACGCCGACCCGGTGATCGTGGCCGGTGGGCACGCCGCCTTCAACCCGGAGCCGATCGCCGACTTCATCGACGCCGCAGTGCTCGGCGACGGTGAGGAGGCCGTCCTGGAGATCACCGCGATCGTCCGGGAGTGGAAGGCCGAAGGCGCCCCGGGTGGCCGCGACGAGCTGCTGCTGCGGCTGGCCCGCACCGAGAGCGTGTACGTGCCGCGCTTCTACGACGTCGACTACCTCCCGGACGGCCGGATCCAGCGGGTCGTGCCGAACCGGGCGGACGTGCCGTTCCGTGTGCACAAGCGCACGACGATGGACCTGGACGCGTGGCCGTACCCGAAGAAGCCTCTCGTTCCGCTGGCCGAGACGGTGCATGAGCGGTACGCGGTGGAGATCTTCCGGGGCTGCACCCGGGGCTGCCGGTTCTGCCAGGCCGGCATGATCACCCGTCCGGTGCGTGAGCGGTCGATCACCACGGTCGCGCAGATGGTCCGCGAGGGCCTGGAGTTCTCCGGCTTCAACGAGGTGGGTCTGCTGTCGCTCTCCTCGGCGGACCACTCCGAGATCGGCGACATGTGCTCGGGCCTGGCCCAGCAGTACGAAGGCACGAACGTGTCGCTGTCGCTGCCGTCGACCCGGGTGGACGCCTTCAACATCGACCTCGCGCAGGAGCTGTCCCGCAACGGGCGGCGTACCGGCCTGACCTTCGCCCCGGAGGGCGGGTCGGAGCGGATTCGCAAGGTCATCAACAAGATGGTGTCGAAGGAAGACCTGATCCGCACGGTCGTCACGGCGTACACCAACGGCTGGCGGCAGGTGAAGCTCTACTTCATGTGCGGCCTGCCCACCGAGACCGACGAGGACGTCCTCGAGATCGCCGAGATGGCGCACGAGGTGATCAGGGCCGGTCGGGCCGCCACCGGCTCCAAGGACATCCGCTGCACGGTCTCCATCGGCGGTTTCGTGCCGAAGCCGCACACCCCGTTCCAGTGGGCCGCGATGGACCGTCCGGAGGTCATCGACCACCGGCTCAAGATCCTCAAGCAGGCCATCAACTCGGACCGCTCGCTGGGTCGGGCCATCGGCTACCGCTACCACGACGGCGAGCCGTCGCTGATCGAGGGCCTGCTCTCCCGGGGCGACCGCCGGGTCGGCTCGGTGATCCGCAAGGTGTGGGAGAACGGCGGTCGGTTCGACGGGTGGAGCGAGCACTTCTCCTACCAGCGCTGGGTGGACGCGGCGGCCGAGACGCTGCCAGCGTTCGGGGTGGACCTCGACTGGTACACCACCCGGCAGCGCGAGGAGCTGGAGGTCCTTCCCTGGGACCACCTGGACTCGGGCCTGGACAAGGACTGGCTCTGGCAGGACTGGCAGGACTCGTTCAGCGAGTTCGAGCAGGACGACTGCCGGTGGACCCCGTGCTTCGACTGCGGTGTCTGTCCCTCGATGGACACCGAGATCCAGATCGGCCCCACCGGCAAGAAGCTCCTGCCGCTGACGCCGATCAAGGGCCTCAAAACCCCCACCGTCTGAGGAGCGAGACGATCAGTAAGAAAAACCAGCCGGAGGGCGGGCAGGCACCTGTCGTTCAGCGCGCCCGCATCCGGTACGCCAAGCGCGGGCCGCTGCGGTTCACCTCGCACCGGGACTTCGCCCGGGCGTTCGAGCGTGCGCTGCGGCGTGCCGCCGTACCGATCGCGTTCTCCCAGGGCTTCACCCCGCACCCGAAGATCTCCTACGCCAGCGCCGCGCCCACCGGGGTGGCGAGCGAGGCGGAGTACCTGGAGATCGGCCTCCAGGCGCCTGTCGAGCCGGAGGCGCTGCGCGCCGCGCTGGACGCCGCGCTCTCACCCGGGCTGGACGTACTGGAGGTGGTGATCGCCGACGGTGGCAGCCTGGCGGACCGGATCGAGGCGTCGCACTGGCACATCGAGTTGCCCGAGGTCGACACGGCGACGCTGCGCGCCGCCGTGGACGCCTTCACCGCCGCCGACGAGGTGCTTGTCGAGCGGATGACCAAGCAGGGGCGACGCACCTTCGACGCCCGTGCGGCAGTCATGTCGATCGATGTCCTGTCCCCGACGCAGACGCCTTCCGGGGCGCCGGCCGTACCGTGTGCGATACTCGAACTGGTCGTGCGGCAGGTCACCCCGTCCGTACGGCCCGATGACGTCCTTTCCGGCCTCCGCGTGGTGGCCGACCTGGAGCCGCCGGTCTCGCCGAGGGTGACCCGGCTGGCTCAGGGCACGCTGACCGCGCAGGGTGCGATCGTGGATCCGTTGGATGCGGACCGCGGCGGGGCAGCCATCGTTGGGCACTGACCGACGGTCAGCGCTCTTGCAGGCAGACTTCGGCGGTCGCGCACCACGCGCGCCCGGCGGAAACACTTTTGCGGCGACCCTGCGTGGCAGCGCTCACCCGCGCCCGGGGCAGCCAGAACTGGAGAACGTCCATGCTCGAGAACGAGCCCGAGGGCGGCGAACGGACCGGTTCACAGCCGGCCGGGGACACCGCTGACCAGAGCACCACCACCGACGGCGCCGCAGGCGCGGAGCAGGCGGGCGCGGAGAGCGCCGAGCCGGCCGCACCGCCGCGGCGGGCGCGGGCCACCAGGCGTCGGGCCGCCCCGCTCAACCAGCCGGAGCAGGCCGAGGCGCCCGTCGAGGCGTCCACCGGCGGTGCCGGCGCCGTCGAGTCGCCGCAGGCGGAGGTCTTCGCCCCGATCTCCGGTGACCTGGACGTCGCCCCGAAGACCCCCCGACGCCGGCGCAAGGCGGCCCCCGTCGAGACGACCGCCGAGGAGCCGCTGGTCGCCGCCAGCGCGGAGTTGGCCTCTCCCGAGGTCGTTCCCCCGGTCAAGGTGACCCGCACCCGGCGCAAGAAGGCGACGCCCGCCGTCGAGGAGCCGCCCGCCGTCGCGGAGCCCGCAGCCGTCGAGGAGCCGCCCGCCGCTGCGCCACCGGCTGTCGAGGAGCCCGTCGCCGAGGAGGACGCCGCTGAGACGCCGGCGGAGTCTGACCTGCGTGCCGCGGAAGCCGAGCTGAACGAGGCGCAGACCCTGCCGGGCGGTCCCGTCGCCGAGCAGGCCTTCGGTGCCGCGCAGGAGCGCTCCGGCGATGTCGCGCCCGGTGTGGCAGTGGCGAACGTGGCCGATGAGCCGATCGAGCCGGCCGAGGTCATCGAGGCCGAGCAGCCGCGCACCCGCCGTCGGCGGGCCGCGCTCTCCGCGCCCACCGTGCTGTTCATGGCACCCCAGCCGGACGCCGTGCCGGTGACCCGGCCGGCGGAGCCCGCTCCGGTGGCCGAGGAGCCGGCCGTCGAGGCCGAGCCGTCCCGTCGACGGCGGCGCGGCCGCCGCGACGCCGAGCCGGTCGAGGCCGTCGAGGTCGAGGGCGAGGAGGAGCCGACCGAGGAGGCCGACGAGGCCACCGAGGCGGACGAGGACGACGACGACAGCGCCGCCGCGCGCCGTCGCCGCCGCCGTGGCCGCCGAGGTCGGGGCCGGGGCAAGGGCGGCGCCGACGACGCCGAGGACGACGAGTCCGACGAGGCCGCGCAGGCCGACGAGGAGGAGACCGCCGAGGCCGAGGCCGAGGGCGACGAGGATGAGGAGCCCGAGGGCGGGGACGGGTTGACCCGTCGTCGCCGTCGTCGCCGCCGCCGGGGCGCCGGTGACACCGAGGGCGCCGCCGCCGACGACGGTGTGCCGACCGTGGTCAAGATCCGTGAGCCGCGTCGCACTGTCGACGAGGTCCAGGGCGTGTCCGGTTCGACCCGGCTGGAGGCCAAGCGCCAGCGCCGTCGGGACGGGCGGGAGCAGCGGCGTACGCGGCCGCCGATCCTCAGCGAGTCGGAGTTCCTGGCCCGCCGGGAGGCTGTCGACCGGGTGATGGCGGTCCGGCAGCGCGGTGACCGCACCCAGATCGCCGTCCTGGAGGACGGCGTGCTGGTCGAGCACTACGTCACCCGTAACTCCTCCGGGACGATGGCCGGCAACGTCTACCTGGGCAAGGTGCAGAACGTGCTGCCCAGCATGGAGGCGGCGTTCGTCGACGTCGGCCGGGGCCGCAACGCGGTGCTGTACGCCGGCGAGGTCAACTGGGACACCTCGGGGCTGGAGGGGCGTGCCCGCTCGATCGAGCAGGCGCTGCGCTCCGGCGACTCGGTGCTGGTCCAGGTCACCAAGGACCCGATCGGGCACAAGGGCGCGCGGCTGACCAGCCACATCGCCCTCTCCGGCCGGCACCTGGTCTACGTGCCCAACGGCAACGCGTCGGGGATCAGCCGGAAGCTGCCGGACACCGAGCGCAAGCGGCTGCGTGACGTGCTCAAGAAGCTCGTCCCGGACGGCGCCGGCGTGATCGTCCGTACGGCCGCCGAGGGCGCCAGCGAGGACGAGCTGGCCCGCGACGTCAAGCGGCTCCAGGCGCAGTGGGAGGACATCCAGGCCAAGGCCGCCGAGGGCGGCGCGCCGGTGCTGCTCTACGAGGAGCCCGACCTGGTCATCCGGGTGGTCCGGGACCTGTTCAACGAGGACTTCCGCGAGCTGGTCATCGAGGGCGAGCAGTCGTTCGGCATGGTCGAGTCGTACCTGTCGCACGTCTCTCCGGACCTGGTCGACCGGGTGCGTCGGCACGTCGGCACGAGCGACGTGTTCGCCGAGTACCGGATCGACGAG
Organism: Micromonospora sp. DT43; assembly: GCF_049841645.1. Classification (NCBI taxonomy): domain Bacteria; kingdom Bacillati; phylum Actinomycetota; class Actinomycetes; order Micromonosporales; family Micromonosporaceae; genus Micromonospora; species Micromonospora sp. DT43. Next base: position 25,583 of record NZ_JBNCKR010000001.1, read on the forward strand.
CAGATCATCAAGGGCCTGGACCGGAAGGTGTTCCTGCCCTCCGGCGGCTCGCTGGTGATCGACAAGACCGAGGCCATGACTGTCGTCGACGTCAACACCGGCAAGTACACCGGCTCCGGCGGCAACCTCGAGGAGACGGTCACCCGCAACAACCTGGAGGCGGCGGAGGAGATCGTCCGCCAGCTCCGGCTGCGCGACATCGGCGGCATCGTGGTGATCGACTTCATCGACATGGTGCTGGAGTCGAACCGGGAGCTGGTGCTGCGTCGGCTGACCGAATGCCTGGGTCGGGACCGCACCAAGCACCAGGTCACCGAGATCACCTCGCTCGGTCTGGTGCAGATGACCCGTAAGCGGATCGGTGCGGGCCTGCTGGAGGCGTTCAGCGAGACCTGCGAGTGCTGCAAGGGTCGGGGCGTCATCATCCACACCGAGCCGGTGCCGGAGAAGCCACGTACCGGTGGGACCGCGGAGAAGGTCAAGGCGGTCGCCTCGTCGGCGCCGGCCGCTCCGGCTGCCCCGGCCGTCGAGAACGGCACCGCGTCCTCCCGCCGCCGGTCGCGCAAGAGCGCTCCGGCCGAGCGCGCGGTGGTCGAGGTCGTCGACACCGACACCAGCGTCGAACCGGACGCCGACTACCAGGACACCATGGGGTACGACCTGTCCCGCTACGAGGCGGAGACCGAGGCGGCGCCTGCGGTGTCCGACAGTCAGCAGGGCGAGTCGGCCCGGCTGGCCGCGGCGGACGACCCGGACGCGCTCGCCGACGGTGACACCGACGAGGAGGCTGCTGAGGGCGGTGCGGGGCGTCGCCGCTCCCGTCGCGGTGGCACCCGGCGGCGGACCCGCCCCTGACGCCTGACCGACCGGTGTTTGACGAGGTCCCTTTCCCGGCAATGTGACGGGGGAGGGACCTCGCCGTTCCGGTCGCCCCAGGCCGGGAGTGGTCGGCCCCCGGTCAGGAGAAGAAGATGCGTCGCCTGCTTGCCGTCAATCTGCTGGTCGCCGTGCTCGCGATGGGCGCCGGCTGCTCCGCCGACCGGTCGGGCGGTGCGGGTCCGGCCGGTCCGACAGCCGGGGGTTCCGGGTCGGCCGCCGGGTCCGGGGGTGCTCCCGGCGGTTCGATGGGTGCGCCGGTGGGTGGTGGCGTCGCGGGCGGAAACGCGCAGGTCTGCGCCGAGGCGCAGCGGGCCGGCGCCGCCGCCGTCCGGGAGTACGTGGCGGAGCTGGGCCGGATGGTCGCGGCGGTGGGCGCGGGGGACACCGCCACCGCCGATGCGGCCCGCACGAGGGCGCAGACGGCGCTGGCCGGCTGGCGGGCCGCACTGCGGGAGCAGTCGGCACGGTCCACCGATCCGCAGCTCAAAACACTGCTCAGTGACATCGGTACGGAGGTCGCCGCGCTCGGCGCCGACGTCGAGTCGATCGACGAGACCGAGCTGGACCGGCTCCAGCAGCGCCTCGACCAGCTCTGCGCGCGCTGAGCAGGGCGGGCCGGTTTGGGGTCCGGGCCGGCGATGGCGTACTCTTGCCTGCGGCCCACCTTTGGTGTGCCGAGTTCCCGTGTGCCCGCGCCGCCGTGCACTGCTACCCGGCGAGCCGCCACGGGGACGACCGCCAGCAGCCTCAACGACAGGGAGTCCGCCTCCGATGTACGCGATCGTCAAGACCGGCGGCAAGCAGTACAAGGTCGCCGAGGGCGACGTGATCGAGGTCGAGAAGCTCACCGGTGCCCCCGGTGACGCGGTGAAGCTCACCGCGGTGCTCCTCGTCGACGGTGACGACCTGGTGACCGACGCGGCGAAGCTTGCCGAGGTCGCGGTGTCCGGCGAAATCGCCGCGCACACCAAGGGCCCGAAGATCCGGATCCACAAGTTCAAGAACAAGACCGGCTACCACAAGCGCCAGGGTCACCGCCAGCCGTTGACCCAGGTCAAGGTGACCGGCATCTCCAGCGGGAAGTAGGTCGTCCTCCAATGGCTCACAAAAAGGGTGCGTCCAGCTCGCGTAACGGTCGTGACTCCGCGGCCCAGCGACTCGGCGTGAAGCGCTTCGGTGGTCAGGTCGTCAGCGCCGGTGAGATCCTCATCCGGCAGCGTGGCACCAAGTTCCACCCCGGTGACCTGGTCGGCCGTGGCGGCGACGACACGCTGTTCGCGCTGTCGGCCGGTGCGGTTCTGTTCGGCACCAAGCGCGGTCGCAAGACCGTCAGCATCGTTCCGCAGCAGTAGTTCTCGAGCCAAGCGGGCCGCGGACCTACGGGTCCCGGCCCGTTTGGCTTTTTTTCGAAGTGCGGGGTTGGACCTCGCTGGAAGGATTGACGCCGTGGCGACGTTCGTTGACCGGGTCGTTCTGCACCTGCAGGCCGGCGATGGTGGGCACGGTTGTGTCTCGATCCACCGCGAGAAGTTCAAGCCCTTCGGCGGGCCGGACGGCGGCAACGGCGGGCACGGCGGCAGCGTGTCGCTGGTCGTCGACCCGCAGGTGACCACGCTGCTCGACTTCCACTTCCACCCGCACGTGAAGGCCGACAACGGCAAGGGCGGCGCCGGGTCGAACCGGGACGGGGCCAACGGCCACAACCTGGTGCTGAAGGTGCCCAACGGCACGGTGGTGCAGACCACCGACGGCACCGTGCTCGCCGACATGGTCGGTGCCGGCACCACCTTCGAGGTGGCGAGGGGCGGGCGCGGCGGTCGGGGCAACGCCTCGCTGGCCAACGCCAAGCGCAAGGCGCCGGGCTTCGCCGAGCTGGGCGAGCCCGGCGATCAGCTGGACATCGTGCTGGAGCTGAAGAGCGTCGCCGACGTGGGCCTGGTGGGTTTCCCGTCGGCCGGTAAGTCGTCGCTGATCTCGGTGATCTCCGCCGCGAAGCCGAAGATCGCCGACTACCCGTTCACCACCCTCGTGCCCAACCTCGGCGTGGTCCGGATGGACAACCACACCTTCACCGTCGCCGACGTTCCGGGCCTGATCCCGGGCGCGGCCAACGGCAAGGGCCTGGGTCTGGAGTTCCTGCGGCACATCGAGCGCTGCGCCGTGCTGGTGCACGTCATCGACTCGGCGACCCTGGAGCCCGGCCGTGACCCGGTCGCCGACATCGACGCCATCGAGGCCGAGCTGAGCCAGTACGGCGGGTTGACCGACCGCCCCCGGCTGGTGGCCGTGAACAAGGTCGACGTGCCCGACGGCCGGGACCTCGCCGAGATCGTGCGCCCGGACCTGGAGGAGCGCGGCTACCGCGTGTTCGAGGTCTCCGCGGCCACCCGCGAGGGGCTCAAGGAGCTGACGTACGCGATGGCCGAGCTTGTCGACGCGGAGCGCAAGGCCGCCCCGCCGGCCGAGCCGACGCGGATCGTGATCCGGCCGATGGCCGTGGACGACGACGGCTTCACCATCACGGCCGAGGCCGACGGTTCGTTCACCGTGCGCGGCGTACGCCCGGAGCGGTGGGTCAAGCAGACGAACTTCGACAACGACGAGGCCGTCGGCTACCTCGCCGACCGGCTGGCCCGGCTCGGCGTGGAGGACAAGCTCGCCAAGGCGGGCGCGCAGCCCGGTGACCTGGTCCGGATCGGTGAGCGCGAGTTCGACTGGCAGCCGACGCTGTACGCGGGTGTGGAGTTCGTGCCCGGCAACCGGGGCACCGACGTCCGCCTGGAGGAGAAGTCGAACCGGGCCTCGGCGGCGGACCGGCTCGCCGCGCGCAAGGCCCGCCGGGTGCGCTCGGCGGACGAGGTGGGCGCGGACGCGTCCGACGACGACGTCGACGACATCGACGAGGACGACGCCGAGTAGCCCGTTGCTCTCCGTGATCGGGACGACTTCCGGCAACCTTCGCGAAATCCACCGCGCCTAGCGTGGGGTGATGCTGATCGAGTCGCGGCCCGCCACCGATCCCGAGATCGCCGCCCTGCTCGTCGCCCAGCAGCGTGAGCTGCGCGAGGCCGACGGTGGGGTGGACGGGCAGGTCTTCGTTCCGCACGACGACGTCCGCTACCTCGCGGTGGTGGTGAACGGTCGGGCGGTCGCCTGCGGTGGGCTCCAGGCCCTCGACGCCGCCACCGGCGAGATCAAGCGGATGTACGTCCGGCCGGCGTACCGGGGGCGGGGCGTCGCCCGTCAACTGGTCGCCGCGCTCGAGGAGTGCGCCTTCCGGCAGGGGCACACGGTGGTCTGCCTGGAGACCGGCACGTACCTCCCGGCGGCCATCGGGTTGTACACCTCGTGCGGCTACGAACCGATCCCGGTGTACGGCGAGTACGTCGGCAACCCGTACAGCGTCTGTTTCGCCAAGCGGCTCCCGGTCGCGGCCTGACCGCGGCGGTCGGCCCGACGGCGGCGGTGGTCAGGCGCCGGTCTCGGCGTGCGCCACAGTGACCGGCTTCGACTCCGGCGAGGCGTGCTGACGTAGCACGATGCTCAGCAGGATCAGGGCGCCGACCGCCAGAAACTCGCTCTGCCAGTTCTGCATCGACTGGAACCAGAAGTCGCTGGTGCCGAGGAAGTCCCACACGCCGATCGGCGGCGCACCGCTCTGCAACGCCTGCTCCTGGTTGTAGGCGGCGGTGCCGCCGAGCAGGTGTCCGACGAACGAGCCGGCGAAGATCAGCAGCAGCGCGAGGGAGAGGCTGTTGCGGTAGACCACCAGCGGAAGGCCACCGGCGCGTACCGGCCACGGTGACTGGGCGGTCGCGCGGCGCTCGTCGTCCTCCGGCCGGTCGGTCTGGTCCACCGGCTTCGACTCGGCCGAGCCCCGCTGCACCAGGTACGCGGTGAGCAGCACGTATCCGCCCATCTGGAGGAACTCCGACTCCCAGTTCTCGAAGACCGCCTCGGCGAAGTGCCCGCTGGTCAGGTACGCCGGCCAGCTGAGCGGGGCGGCGCCGAACTCGGTCAGCTCCTCGTTGTGGGTCTGCCAGCCGAAGACGCTCTGCAACGCCAGGAAGACAAGGAAAGCGCCAAGCATGGCGGCAGCCAGCGCGTTGTCGCGTATCCAGCGAGGCATCATCGACCCCCTTTCACGGATCCTCGGCTGGTCACCTACCCACGCCACGGACACCGCCAAACCAGTGAATTAGCAGCTCAGGGCCTGTCGATCGGGGTGTCCAGGCGTCCGCCGGTGCCCGCCTGGTTGGACAGCAGCAGCCCGAGCGCGAGCATGCCGAAGCCGAGCGCGAGGTGCAGCCAGTTGTCGGCGGAGTTGACCGGCAGGATGTTCGCGCCGCTGTCCTCGTCGACCGCCTCGATCGCCAGGCCGTACAGCCAGAGGGCCAGGTAGATCGCCCCACCGCCGGCCAGGAAGAGCCGGGCGCCGGCGACGCTGCGGGCCAGCACCAGGCCCACCAGGCCGAACAGCAGGTGCACGGCGTTGTGCAGGATCGACACCTGGAACAGCCCGAGCAGTTTGGCGTCCGAGTGGTGCCCGGCGAAGGTCAGCTCGCCGTAGTCGGTGGTGATGCCGGGGATGTAGCCGAGGACGCCGATCAGCAGGAAGATCCCGGCCACGACCAGTGCGACCACCTGCACCCGGGGCCGGGGCGCGGCGGGTCGGCCACCTCGCGCGTCTCGTGCCATCCCTGCCCCCTCCGGTGGATCTGCCGGTCCCACGAACCTCGCTGTCCGCGGCGGCGACGTGACGCAGCCCGACGATCCTCCATTTTGAAGTCGATCCCGCCGCCTCCGCAGAGAAATGCACGAAGAGGTATGGAAGCCGAAACGCAGGGTAGGTGAGTTGTCAGCGGCCACGGCGTCACGGCCGCATCCCCCCAGCACAACCGCGACGACTTTCTGAGCGGAAGGGAAATCATGACTTACGATCTGTCACCCACGACTTCCACGTACGGGCACGAGTCCACCAACGGCGGCGGCGTCCGCGAGCAGGCCCGCCACGTCGGGTCCGAGGCGGCGCACGCCGGTGGCGCGGTCGCCCAGACCGCCAAGGAGCAGGGCACCGAGGTCGGCCGCGAGGCCGCCCGGCAGGCCCGCAACCTCTACGGCGAGGCCCGCAGCCAGCTCGCCAGCCAGACCGGTGAGCAGCAGCGCCGGGCTGCCGGTGGACTGCGGTCGATCGCCGACGAGATGCGCACAATGGCCGAGCAGGGTGGCCAGGCCGGGCCGGTGAGCGAGCTGGCCCGCCAGGCCGCCGACCGGGTGCACGGTGTGGCCGGCTGGCTGGAGGAGCGCGAGCCCGGCGACCTGATCAACGAGGTACGCGACTACGCGCGGCGCAACCCGGGGACGTTCCTGGTCGGCGCGGCGGTGCTCGGCGTGCTGGCCGGGCGTCTGACCCGCAGCATCTCCGACTCCGGTGACCACTCCGGCAACGGCTCCGCGGGCTACCGCGGCGCCGGGGCGTACGACCCGGAGCAGACCGCGGTGATCCCCACGCCGCCGCCGGCGCCCCGGACGGCCCCCGACGCCACCCCGCCGGGCGGCTACCTCGACCCGACCCCCGGGACGTACACCGAGCCGACCTCCGGCGGCTACGTCGACCCGACGCCGAGCGGCTACAGCGACCCGACGCCGGGCGGCTACAGCGACCCGACGCCGGGCGGTGCGGGTGGCTACACCGAGCCGGCCAGCACCGGCCAGCCGCTGCCGCCGGTGACCCAGACCGACCCGCTGCCGGGCGTGCCGTCCAGCGGCAGCCCCCGCCCGTGAGGCGCCGAGTCATCCGAAGGGAGGCGGCGGCATGAGCATGCCGACGCAGGGGTCCGGCCTGGACTCCGGTTACCACCCCGACGCGGGCGCCCCGCACACCGCGGCGGACGTGAAGGGCAGCTCGCTCGGTGACCTGATGCGCCAGGTCACCACCGACCTGTCGACGCTGATGCGCCAGGAGGTCGAGCTGGCCAAGGCCGAGATCCGCCAGGAGGGCAAGAAGGCCGGCAAGGCCGCGGGCCTCTTCGGCGGCGCCGGCTTCGGCGGCTACATGGTGGCGTTGTTCGTCTCCATCGCCATCTGGCAGTTCCTGGACAACGTCATGGACTCCGGCCTGGCCGCGCTGATCGTGGCCGTCATCTGGGCCGTGGTCGCCGCGGTCCTCTACTCGATGGCCAAGAAGAACGCCCAGCACGTACGCGGGCTGAAGCAGACCAACGACAGCGTGCAGCGGATCCCCGACGCGCTCAAGCCCCACCCGGAGGGAGTCACCCGATGAGCACCGATCCCGACCAGATCCGCCGGGAGATCGAAGCCACCCGCAACAGCCTCAGCTCCGATGTGGACGCCCTGGCCTACAAGGTCAGCCCGAGCCGCATCGTCGACGACCGCAAGCAGCGGGCCCGTTCCGCGCTGCAGAATGTGAGGGACAAGGTCATGGGAACCGCTTCCGACCTCGGCCACGGCACCGGCCACGCCGCCCACTCGGTGGGTGACCGCGCCTCGTCGGCGGCTTCCAGCGTCAGCGACGCCGCCCACTCGGCGGCCTCCTCGGTCGGCGACGCCGCCCACAGCGCGCCCCGGGTGATCCGGCAGAAGTCGCAGGGCAACCCGCTGGCCGCCGGCCTGATCGCCTTCGGGGTCGGCTGGCTGGCCTCCTCGCTGATCCCGGCCTCGCGGCGGGAGCAGCAGGCCGCCGCGCAGGTCAAGGACAAGGTCGGCGAGCACAGCGGCGTCGTGAAGGAGAAGCTGGGCGAGGTGGCCAGCGAGCTCAAGGACGAGCTGCGCGGGCCGGCCCAGCACGCCGCCGAGTCGGTGAAGTCCACGGCTCAGGACGCCGTGCACGCGGTCAAGGACGACGGCCGCTCGGCCGCCCAGGACGTCAAGGACCAGGCCCAGCAGGCCCGCCAGCAGGTCAGTTCCTGAGCCCACCCGCATCGCCGACAGCTCGCGGTCACTCCGGTGGCCGCGAGCTGTCGCACGTCCACCCCAGCAGGGTCGCGTTGCGGACGCCTGCTCAGCGCCCGCTTCGGCCCGGTCGACGAGCGGCCTGACGGATACGGGAGTTGCCGTAGCGGACTCCGCCGCACACGAGGCGCTGGGCGACCGCCAGCCAGCTGCAGATGCCACGTTCGAGCAGCCAGAGTGGGGCAGCCAGCGAGGTGCTCGGTGGGTAGACGATCCCGCCGTCCGCGCGGCGGCGACCCACCTCGGCCACGGCGACGACAGCGGCCGCCGTACCGAGCAGCAGCCGGGGCCGGCGGGACGCGACAGCCGCGGCCAGCGCCGGCAGGACCGCGAGCGCGGTCAGCAGGCGGGCCGGCTGGGCCAGATCGTCGTACGCCTGGCGGACCCGTTGGCCACGGAAGTGCGCCGCGTCCGGCGGCAGCCGGCGTACGTACAGCCAGGGCGGCGCGACCTCCGCCCCGCCGTACGCGCGCACGGTGCGGATCAGCTCCAGGTTCTCGAAGAGCACATCCGAGGCGTACCCGCCCATGGCGAGGAACGTGCTGCGGCGTACCGCGAGGGTGCCTGGGTAGTCGTCTCCGATCGCCCGGTTGAGCAGCGTCCGCCCGGTGTCCCACCAGGCGTGCCAGGGCAGCGGGTCGAAGTAGTTCTGCGGTCGGACCAGGTCGACCCGGCCCAGCAGCCGGTGCGCGGCGCGCAGCCCGGCCTCGTCGTACCGGACATCGTCGTCGGCGATGACCACGTGTTCGTGGTGGGCCGTGTCGAGGCCTGTGTGCACCCCGACCACCTTGCCGTTGAGCCCCCGCCCGGCGGGGTCGGGCGGGAGGTGCCGGACCAGCCCTCGCCACGCCGCCGCGTGCCGGGCGAAGAGCTCCGGCGGTGACCCGTCGACGACGAGCACCTCGACGAGGCCGCTCAGCCAGCGCAGGTAGCCGGTCAGCTCGTCCAGACCGGCGTCGGTGTGCCAGCGCAGCGGCAGCACGTACGTCATCGGCAGGGTGGTCGGCGGGGCGCCGGTGTGGTCGTGCCCGGCTCGCCGGGCGGCGTCACCGGTGGCCTTCGAGGGCATCGGCGCCTCCTGGGCAGGCGGTCCGCGGCCGACGGTGGGCGGGCCGCCCGCTGCACCTGCCCGCTCTGCCGCGATCCAAACCGGGATGTCGTTTCGGCCGCCGGACCGGGGGTAGCGGTGCCGATACGACAGTCCATCCCCGCACGACGGGTGAAGGAGACGAACATGACCAACAACGGAACGAGGTGGGCGCTGCTCGGTGTCGGCGCGGCGGCAGCGGTCGGCGTCGGACGGGTGGTCGCCCGCCGTCGCCGTCGACACCAGCCCGACCGGCAGGACGGCGGCTGGTACGTGGTGCGCCGCGCGGTGACAGTGGACCGGCCCCGGGACGCGGTGATCGGTTTCTGGACCGACCGCGAGCGGCTGGACCGCGCCCTCGGCGAGTGGGCGACCCTGGACCAGCTCGACGAGCGTCGCTGGCACTGTGTGGCACGTGACCCCTCCGGCGGTGGCACCGAGTGGCGGGCGGAGATCACCGTCGACGAGCCGGGTGCGCTGCGCTGGCGGGTCGAGGAGACGTCGACGCCGCAGGAGGGGCGGATCGAGTTGACCGACGCCCCGCAGGGCCGGGGCACCGAGATCCGCGCCGAGCTGCGTTACCGCTCGGGGCCCGTGCGCCGGCTGTTCGGGCTTGTCGGCGGCGACGAGCCGGACCTGGCGTTGCGGGACACGCTGCGCCGGGTGAAGGCGCTCGTCGAGTGCGGCCAGGTGATCGACACCCGGCGTGACCCGTCCGGCCGGAGTCCGGCCCAGGAGCGGGCGACCGACCGGATGCGGGAGAAGCTGATGACGGGAGGCCGGGCGTGAGGGCGCTCTGTTGGGAAGGCGTCGGGAAGCTGGCCGTCCGGGACGTGCCGGACCCGAAGATCCGCGCGGAGGGAGACCTCATCGTGCGGGTACGGGCCAGCAGCGTCTGCGGTTCGGACCTGCACCTGATCAACGGGTACCTCCCGGCGATGCGGGAGGGGGACATCCTCGGCCACGAGTTCATGGGCGAGGTGGTGGAGGTCGGGCCGGGCGTACGGCAGCACCGGGTCGGCGACCGGGTGGTGGTCGGTTCGGTGGTCGCCTGCGGTGGCTGCTGGTACTGCCGGACCGAGCAGTACTCGCTCTGTGACAACTCCAACCCCCAGCCGGTGTTCACGGAGAAGCTGTGGGGGCACTCGCCGGCCGGCATCCTGGGCTACTCGCACGCCGCGGGTGGCTATGCCGGCTCGCACGCCGAGTACATCCGGGTGCCGTTCGGCGACGTCGGCGCGTTCGGCGTACCCGAGGGGGTGCCCGACGACTCGGTGGTGTTCGCCTCCGACGCGATGCCCACCGGATGGATGGCGGCGGACTTCTGCGGGCTCACCGGCGGGGAGGTGGTGGCCGTGTGGGGCGCTGGCGGCGTTGGCCAGATGGCGGCCCGCTCGGCGCAACTCCTCGGCGCCGAGCGGGTCATCATGATCGACCGGTTCCCGGACCGGCTGGCCACGGCCGCGGAGCGGGTCGGCGTCGAGACGATCAACTACGCCGACACCGACGTCCTGGAGGCGCTGCGCGAGCTGACCGGCGGACGCGGGCCGGACGCCTGCATCGAGGCGGTCGGGATGGAGTCGCACGACGTCGGGCCGACCTACGCGTACGACCGGGTGAAGCAGTCCGCGCGGTTGCAGACCGACCGGCCCACCTCGGTCCGGCAGGCGATCATGGCCTGTCGCAAGGGCGGCACGGTGAGCATCGTCGGCGTGTACGCCGGACTGATCGACAAGTTCCCGCTCGGCGCGGCCATGAACAAGGCCCTGGTGCTGCGGATGGGGCAGATGCACGCGCAGCGCTACATCCCCATGCTGCTCGACCGGCTGGCCGCTGGTGAGATCGACCCCGGCTACCTGGCCACCCACCCGATCCCCCTGGAACAGGGTGCCCGGGGCTACGAGCTGTTCGAGAAGAAGCAGGACGGCTGTCTGCGCAGCGTCCTGCACCCCTGACCCGTCGCGCACCCCGTCCCGTCGGCGCCTCCGACACCGGCGGGACGGGGTCAGGCGCGGCGGATGTTGGTGAGGGTCAGCCCGCCGGGCGGCAGCGCGGGCATCCGCCGCAGGTCCAGGGTCAGGTCCTGCGGCGGAACGTCGTAGCGCATGCCGCCGGTCAGGTTGGTGACCGCCCGCTTCATCAGGTCGACGGTGATCCACTCGCCCGCGCAGCGGTGCCCGGTGGTGTGGTCGCCGCCGCCCTGCGGCACCAGCTCGAACGGGTCGACGTGGCGGCCGGCGAACCGCTCGGGGCGGAACAGCTCCGGCTCGGGCCAGAGCGTCGGGTGGTGGTTGGTGCCGTACAGGTCGAGCAGCACCCGCCGTCCGCGCGGGAAGTGGTGGCCCTCCCAGTCGAACGAGCGCCGGACCCGGGCGGCGGCCATCGGGAAGAACGGGTAGTAGCGACGTACCTCCTGGACGAACTGCTCGGTGGCCTCGTCGTCGCCGTGGACCCGCTGTCGCCAGCCGGGGTGGTCGCGCAGGGCGAGCGCGGCGAAGACGATGTACCGGTCCACGGCGACCACCGGGCGCAGCAGGTTGAGCAGTTCGACGGCGGCGATCCGGCGGGGGAGCAGCGCCCCGCGCGCGTCGCGGTGCTCGGACACGATCTCCAGCGGGCTGCCGGCCGGCGCCGGGTGGATGCCGGTCCGGGCGCGTTCGACGAGGTTGCCGATCCAGCGCTCGGCGCGACGGCGGGCGAAGAGGCCCCGCCAGTGCCGCGGGCCGACGACCGCCGGACCTTCGATCATGGCGTGCAGGTCGACGGCGCGGCGGTCGACCTGCGACTCGGCCAGCGGCACCCCGGCCCAGGCGCAGACCACCCGGGTCAGCAGCCGGCCCAGCTCGTCGTAGAGCGGCACCGACCCGGCCGCCTCCCAGGCGGGGATCCGCGCCCGCCACTCGTCGTCGAAGAGCTGTCCGAGGCGCTTGATGGCCGCCGGCGTCATGATCGACATGAACATGGCCTTGCGGCGGAGGTGCTCCGAACCGTCCAGCCCCTGCACACCACCGCGGCCGGTGAGCGTCCGCTGGACCCGCAGGGGCATGGCGCTGTCCCGTTGGAAGCGCTCGTTGTCGTAGAAGAGCATCGCCGCCGGTCGGCCCCGCAGGCAGATCGTGGGCGCGAGCAGGATCCGGGTCTGGAAGACGTCGCTGCCGTACCTGTCGCACCGCTCACCGATGAACCGGTAGCCGGCGCGGCGCAGCGCGAGGGTGCTGTCCGGCGCGCGGTCGGCCGGCATGGTCGCCATCGGGCCTCCTCGGGTGCGGGTCGTGGCCGGCGTCGTCGTCCCGCTGCATCTACCCGTGTTGCCGCCGCTGAATCCCCGCGCCGACGGCGCGTCGGCTGGCCCCTCCCACGGGCGGCGGAACCTGGTTGGCTGACTGGTGGGGCCGCCGTGAGCCGGCATCACCGGTCGGCGGTGCGGCCCCCGGTGGGCCGACGGCCACGACCACGGGGAGGGCGAAATGCACGACAACAGGTCGCCGCACTGGCGGCAACGGCGGGCGGTCGGCGCGACGGGCGCGGATCGTGCCCGGCCACTGATCGGCCCGCCCGGTCGGCCGCTGCGGCCGCGCCGGTTCTTCACCGTGCACCTGGGCTTCACCGCGCCGGGCGCGGCCGACGCCCGCGAGCAGGCAGTGGCGTACGCCGAGGCCCTGGGCCTGCTCCGCCCGGAGGTGGCCCTCGGTGCGGCGGCCCTGTCGCCGGCCGACGCCTGGCACCGGGCCGAGCGACTGTTCTGTGGTGCCCTCGGGCCGGACGGGGAGCGTTGCGTCGATGTCGCCGAGCATCCGGGCTTCCACCACGCGCCGGGGCCCGGTGGTCTCGGCTGGGGCGACGGGGATGCCTGACCTGGCGTCCCCGGCCGCCGGCGAGACCTACCACACCCCCAGACACGGAGACACATCTCCGAGCCCACGAGACCAAACCAGCGCGCGCGGATG
>NZ_JBNCKR010000001.1:38477-649811 GCF_049841645.1 Micromonospora sp. DT43
TTCGGGGCTCCCCCCCGGGGCGGGGGCGGGGGGGGCGGGGGGGGGGGGTGGGGGTGCCGTGCCGGGGGGGCGGGGGGGCCTGTCTTCCCCCCCCCCCCGCCACCGCCGCGCGATCAGTCCAGGTCGAACTCGCCGTCCTGCGCGCCGGCGACGAACGCGTCCCACTCGGCCTGGGTGAAGACGAGCACGGGGCCGTCGGGCTCGGCGGAGTTGCGCATCCCGATCAGATCATCGACGAACGCGACCTCGACGGCGCTCTCCGAGGTGTCCCCCTCGGCCCGTTGCCAGACCGCCCGGGAGAGGTCGAAGTCGCCCTTGGGGTGCTGCGCCATGGTTCTTTCCTCCAGTGCCGGGGCCGTCTAGGGACCGCGTGCCGATCCCCATCGGGCAGGATAAGCGGATGCCGAGCCTGACCCGTGTAGAGGCGACCGCGCGTGGCGCGGCGATTACTGTCGAGTCCTATCAGGTGGACCTCGACCTGACCGGCGACGGGGACGTGTTCCGTTCCCGCGTCGAGATCCGGTTCCGGGCGACGCCCGGCACCGCGACCTTCGCCGAGGTCAAGCCCGCCAACCTCCTGGCGGTACGCCTCAACGACCGCGACCTCGACCCCGGCTCGTTGACCGACAACCGGCTGCCGTTGGCCGACCTCGCCGCGACGAACACCCTGTTCGTGGAGGCGGAGATGGCGTATTCCAACGCCGGGGAGGGGATGCACCGCTTCGTCGACCCGGCCGACGGCGAGACCTACCTCTACGCGGTGACGTTCCTCGACAACGTGCAGCGCATCTTCGCCGCGTTCGACCAGCCCGACCTCAAGGCGTCGTTCACCCTCACTGTCACCGCGCCGCCGCAGTGGACGGTCTCCAGCAACGCCGAGGTGGCCGCCAACCCGGCCCCGGGACGCTGGGAGTTCGCCCCGAGCGTGCCGCTTTCGACGTACTTCTTCTCGCTGATCGCCGGTCCGTACCACGTGTTGCGGGCCGAGCACGACGGGGTGCCGCTGGGCCTCTACTGTCGACTGTCGCTGGCCGAGCATCTGGACGCCGACGCCGAGGAGATCTTCACCGTCACCCGGCAGTGCCTGGACCGGTTCCACCAGCTCTTCGCGGAGCGCTACCCGTTCGGCAAGTACGACCAGGCGTTCGTCCCCGAGTTCAACGCCGGCGCGATGGAAAATCCGGGCATCGTCACGTTCCGCGACGACTACGTGTTCCGTTCGGCGGTCACCGACACCCAGCGCGAGCTGCGGGCCACCACCATCGCCCACGAGATGGCCCACATGTGGTTCGGCGACCTGGTCACCATGCGCTGGTGGGACGACCTGTGGCTCAACGAGTCCTTCGCGGAGTACCTGGGCACCCGGGTCACCGCCGAGGCGACACGCTTCGACCAGTCCTGGACGACGTTCGCCATGCGCCGCAAGGCCTGGGGGTACGCGGCCGACCAGCGCCCCTCCACCCACCCGGTGGCCCCCGAGGAGGTGGCCGACGCCGACGAGGGCCTGCTCAACTTCGACGGCATCTCGTACGCCAAGGGGGCCTCGGTCCTGCGGCAGCTCGTGGCGTGGCTCGGCGACGAGGCGTTCCTCGCCGGCCTGAACGCGCACTTCGCCGCGCACCGCTTCGGCAACGCCACCCTCGCCGACCTGCTGGCCAGCCTGAGCGCGGCCAGCGGCCGGGACCTGTCCGGTTGGGCCGACCTGTGGCTGCGTCGGCCACAGGTCAACACGCTGCGCGCCGAGGTCGCCGTCGACGCCGACGGCCGCTACACCGAGGTCGCAGTGGTGCAGACCGCGCCCGACTCGCATCCGGTGCTGCGTCCGCACCGGATCGGCGTGGGCCGGTACGCGGCGGACGGCACCGTGCGGCGTGCCGAGGTGGATCTCGACCCGGCCGTCGACGGCGGTCGGACCGTGCTCGGCGAGTTGACAGGCGAGCCGGCGGCCCAGCTGCTGCTGCTCAACGACGGCGACCTCACCTTCGCCAAGGTGCGCCTCGACGAGGCGTCGGCGGACGCCGTCGCGCTGGTCCTGCCGAGCCTCACCGACCCGCTGACCCGGGCGGTGCTCTGGAGCGAGGCACTGGACGCGGTGACCGACGGCGAGCGGCCGGTCGGCGGCCTGGTCGACCTGATGGTCGCGGCGCTGCCCGCCGAGACCGAGGTGATCATCGCGGAGGACATGCTGACCCTGAGCCGGTCCCTGGTGGACCGCTATCTCGACCCGCTGGCCCGGTCGGCGGCGCTGGCCCGGATCGCCCTGGCCTGCCGGCGGCTGCTGGACGGCGCCACGGCGGGGGAGTCGCTGCAACTCGCCGCCGCGCGCGGCTGGATCGCCGCGACCACCGACACGGACCTGCTCGTCGGTTGGCTCGCCGGCCGGGACGTGCCGGCCGGGTTGAAGGTCGACGCCGAGCTGCGGTGGGCGGTGCTGCGCCGACTCGTGGTGCTGGGCGCGGCAGGCGAGGCGGAGATCGCCGCCGAGGCGGCCGCCGATGTGAGCTCCACAGGTGCGGAACGGGCAGCCCGCTGCCGGGCCGCCGTGGGCGACCCGGTCGCGAAGCAGGCGGCCTGGGAGATCATCGTGCGCGACACCGAGCTGTCCAACCGACTGCTGGAGGCGACGGCCGAGGGGTTCTGGCAGCCCGAGCAGGCCGACCTGACCGCCTCGTACGTCGAGCGGTACTTCACCGAGATGCCGGCTGCCGCGCGTCGGCGTACCACGTGGACGGCCGACCGGGTCGCCAAGCTGGCGTTTCCCCACTACGCCGTGGCGCAGCCGACACGGGAGGCGGCCGCGGCGCTGCTGGCCCGCGACGACCTGACCCCGGGCCTGCGCCGGGTGGTCACCGACGCGGACGACGACCTGCGGCGCGCGCTCGTCGCCAGGACGGCGGTGGCCGCCGCGGCGGCCTGAGCCGAGGCGGGCGCGGGGCGGCGTGACGGCCACCCCGCGCCAGGCGTTCAGCGCAGCGCGGGCTCCGCCGTCACCGGTGCGTCGAAGTCGATGACGTAGCGCTGCTCGTGGGCGATGGTCCGCTCCGGGTCCATCGCCGTCCGCACGAGCAGCGGCATCAGCAGCGGCATCAGCGTGCGGGCGACCGGCCCCGGCGCCTTGGCGTGGTTGATCCGCGCCGCGCGGGCGGCGACCTTCTCGACCCGGTCGCGGCGCAGCCGCACGTACGCGTCGAACGCCGACGCCACGTCGGGCAGGTCCCGCAGGCAGCGGGCGAGCTGCACGCCGCTCTCGATGGCGAGCGAGGCGCCCTGCCCGGAGCTGTTCGACGGCGCGTGTGCCGCGTCGCCGACCAGCACCATCCGCCCCCGGTGCCAGTGCGGCACCGGCGGCATGATCTGCAACGAGCCGACCACCTGAAGTTCGTCGGCGGCGCTGGTGGCCATCAGCTCGCGCCCCGGGTCGTCGTCGCCGTAGCTGCTGCGCAGCGTGGCCAGCCACTGGTCCGCCGGCACCGCGCGGGCCTCGACGAGACTCATGGGTCGCTGCTGCGGCAGGTTGGCGCCCCAGCGGGTGCCGCCGCCGGGCTCCGGCCAGTACAGGTAGTAGCCACGTCGCCCGAACGCGAACGTCATCGTGCCCGGCGCGACACCCACCTCGTGCCGGGCCACCGCCTCGAAACTGAGCAGCCCGGTGAACCGGGGGCCGGGCGCGGCCGGGTCGATGAGGCCACGGACCGTGGACCGGATGCCGTCCGCGCCGACCAGGACGTCGGCGGTGGCCGTGCTGCCGTCCTCGAAGCGGGCTGTCACGCCGCTGTCGGTCTGCTCGACGGCCACCAGCCGCCGGCCGTACGCGAAGGCGACGCCCTCGGCTACCGCCCGGTCGTGCAGCACGCGGTGCAGCTCGGCACGGTGCACCACGCGCAGCGGCGGCACCCCGGCAAGCGTGGGCAGGTCGATGCGCCGACGGCCGACGGCCATGACACTGCTGTCGATCGGGGTGGCGGTCGCCGTCACCGCCTCGTCGGCGCCGACCGTCCGCAGGGCCGCCACGCCGTTGGGCGCGAGCGCGAGGGTGCCGCCGATGCCACCCACCCCGCTGGCCGTGGCCGGGTACGCCTCGTGGACGGTGGCGGTGATGCCGGCGCGGTGCAGTGCGAGTGCCGTCACCGGGCCGGCGATGCCGCCGCCGATGACGATCGCGGTTCGTACCGTGGTCATGCTCTCTCCCTGGGTGTCGTCGGTGCGTGCGCGTGAACCGACCTGGGAGGGAACCCGGTTATCCTCGTGGTTGCCGCTTCGGGCCGGGTGCCTGCTCAGGTGTCGGTTCGAGGTAGGGCTCCGGCGGGGTGTTGGCGCACCCCGCCGGAGCTGTCTTTCTCAGTCGGTGGTGTCGGGGCCGCTGGTCCTCTCCGCCAGCTCGGTCAGCTCGGGGGGCATCTCGCCGGTCTCGTGGAAGGCCCGCCAGGTGTCCAGGCCGGGATAGCTGCCCGAGGTCAGCTCCGCGAGCAGGGCCCGCAGCCAGGTCGTCTCGGCAGCTCGCATGGCGAGGTCGTACTCCGACTCCACCAGGAACAGCCGGGGGACCTCCCGCAGGTGGGTGTCGAGCGTCTCGCGGTCCCGGCGGAGCGCGTCGTCCAGCCGGTCGAGCCGCTGTCGGAGCAGGTCGATGGCCTCGTCCGGGTGCAGGGCGGCGAGCACGGACAGGCCGGCCCGGAAGCGGGGATGCTCCGGCATCGGGGTGGAGACCAGCTCGCGTGCCCAGTCGACCAGCTCCGCCCGCCCGGCGTCGGTGATCCGGTAGACGGTGCGTTCCGGGCGTCGCCCCTCGCGCAGGCTCTCGACCGCCTCGACCATGCCGTGTTTGTCCATATTGCCGATGACTGTGTAGAACGAGCCCCACTTGATCTCCATGTCCTGGTCCTTGCCCCAGGCGCGCAGTGTGGTTGCCATCTCGTACGGGTGCATCGGCCGCTGGACCAGGGCGGACAGCACGGCCAGCGCCAGCAGATTGCCGACCTTGCGCCGCTTCGGCACGACATGCCTCCGTTGCTCGTGGACGATTACTCGTAAACGAGTATACGCCTCCTTCTGCGCGGCGGGGCCGCCTGGGAGTGATCGACTCGCGTTCCGTGAAGTCGCGGTGTCGGGACGGGTACGACGCACCGATTTCCAGGAAGCCGAGTCGATCACCGCGGGAAGCCGAGTCGGCCGACGCCTGCCGTTGCCGGGCCGGGATGGCTGCCCCGGACGCCCGGCCTACGATCACGGGGTGGAGGAAGATATCCGGCGGATCGGGATCATGGGCGGCACCTTCGACCCGATCCACCACGGGCACCTCGTCGCGGCCAGCGAGGTGGCGGACCGGTTCGGCCTGGACGAGGTGGTCTTCGTCCCGACCGGGCAGCCCTGGCAGAAGGCTGACGAGCCGGTCAGCCCCGCCGAGGACCGGTACCTCATGACTGTCGTCGCCACCGCCTCCAACCCCCGGTTCCAGGTCAGCCGCGTCGACATCGACCGCAGCGGGCCGACCTACACCGTCGACACCCTGCGTGACCTCCAGGCCGAGTACGGCCCGAAGGTGCAGCTGTTCTTCATCACCGGCGCGGACGCGCTGCAACGCATCCTGTCCTGGAAGGACCTGGACGAGATCTTCGAGCTGGCCCACTTCATCGGGGTGACCCGGCCCGGCTTCCCGCTTACCGACAAGCACCTTCCGGCGGACACGGTCAGCCTGATCCAGGTGCCCGCGATGTCCATCTCGTCGACCGACTGCCGCGCCCGCGTGGCCCGGGGTGAGCCGGTCTGGTACCTGGTGCCAGACGGTGTGGTGCAGTACATCGCCAAGCGGCGCCTCTACCAGTCCTGATCCTGCCCGCTATGCACCGTTTCGTGCCGCTAACCGACCAGAACTCACGGGTCGGGACCTCGCCGGGTGTGAGACGCTTGGAGCATCGTAGGTTGATCGAAGGAGAACGGTGACAGTTTCCGCACGCGCTCACGAGCTGGCTATCGCTGCCGCCCAGGCCGCCGCCGACAAGAAGGCGCAGGACATCTCGATCATCGACGTCGGCGACCAGCTCGCCATCACCGACGCGTTCCTGCTCGCCGCCGCCCCCAACGAGCGTCAGGTGCTCGCCATCGTCGACGCCATCGAGGAGCGCCTGCTGGAGCTTCCGGAGAAGGCCAAGCCGATCCGGCGCGAGGGTGAGCGGGGCGGCCGCTGGGTGCTGCTCGACTACGTCGACATCGTGGTGCACGTCCAGCACACCGAGGAGCGCGAGTTCTACGGGCTCGACCGCCTCTGGAAGGACTGCCCCACCATCCCGTTCGTCGACCGCGACCTGGTCGAGGCCGACGCCGGCGGGACCGCCGCGGCCGAATGACCCGGCTGATCGTCTGGCGGCACGGCAACACCGACTGGAACGCCGCCAACCGCGTCCAGGGGCAGACCGACGTACCCCTCAACGAGCTCGGCCGCGACCAGGCCCGCGCCGCCGCCCCGCTGCTCGCGGCGCTGCGTCCCGACGCCATCGTGTCCAGCGACCTGAGCCGCGCCGCGGAGACCGCGGCGGCGTTGGCCGCGCTGACCGGGCTTCCGGTCCGCACCGACGCCCGGCTGCGCGAGCGGCACTTCGGCCAGTGGCAGGGCCTGCACCTCACCGAGGTCGCCGAGCGTTTCCCCGCCGAGTACGCCCGCTGGCGAGCCGGCGACCCCGACCCGGGCGCCGATCTCGAACCGCTGCACGACCTCGGCGAACGGGTCGCCGCAGCCCTTCGGGAAGCGGCCGATGCGGCCCCCGACGGCACAGTGGTCATCGCCACCCACGGTGGCGGCTCCCGGCAGGGCGTCGGTCACCTGCTCGGCTGGGACCCGGGCGTGCTGCGCGGCGTCGGCTCCCTGGCCAACTGCCACTGGACCGAGTTGCGGCGCGCACCCAGCGCGCCGGCCGTCGGCCGTCCCCAGGACGTCCGGGGTTGGCAGCTGCGGGCCCACAATGTCGGCCTGATCACCGCGCCGGTCGCCGTCGACGCGATCTGAGGGTTCGCGCTTCGGCGTTCGGGGCCCCGATCGGCTAGCGTGCCGGGCATGCCCGTCGCGGTCGTCATCGATTCCACCGCCTACCTCCCGCCCGAGCTGTCGCAGGCGCACCGGCTGACGGTGATTCCGCTGACCGTCGTGCTCAACGGCGCGGAAGGGCTGGAAGGGGTGGAGACCCAACCCGCCGACGCCACCCGGGCGCTGAGCGCCCGCCGGGTCACGGCGACCACCTCCCGCCCGGCGCCCGAGCAGTTCGCCCGGACGTACCGCCGCCTCCTCGACGACGGCGCCGACGGCATCGTCTCGGTGCACCTGTCCTCCGGCCTGTCCGGCACCGTCGAGGCGGCCCGGCTGGCCGCCGCCGACCTCGACGGTCGCGTCGAGGTCGTCGACAGCCGCTCCGCCGGCATGGGACTCGGCTTCCCGGCCATCGCCGCCGCCACGGCCGCCGAGGCCGGAGCAGACCTCGCGGGTGTACGCGACGCGGCTCTCGCCGCCGTCGCCCGGACCACCGTCTGGTTCTACGTCGACACGTTGGAGTTCCTCCGCCGGGGCGGCCGGATCAACGCGGCCGAGGCGCTGCTCGGCACCGCCCTGTCGGTCAAACCGATCATGCACATGCCGGACGGCGCGATCGTGCTGCGCGAGAAGGTGCGTACCGCCAGCCGGGGAGTGGCCCGTCTCGTCGACCTGGCCGTCGAGGCGGCCGGCGACGACGACGTGGACCTCGGCGTACACCACCTGGCCGCGCCGCAACGCGCCGAGGCGCTGCTCGCCGCGCTCACCGAGCGGCTCGGAGCACGGCTACGCGACACGTACGTCTCCGAGGCCGGCGCGGTGGTCGCCGCGCACGCCGGGCCGGGGCTGGCGTGCGTGGTCGTACACCGCCGGTCGGAGGGCTGAGCCGGTGGCCACCGCCTGCGTGGTGACCGGGGGCGGCCGAGGCATCGGCCGGGCCGTGGTGCAACGGCTGGTGACGACAGGGGTCACAGTCGTCGTCGTGGAGCGCGACGCCGACGCGGTGGACTGGCTGGCCGGGCACCCGGCAGCCGACCGCCTGCTGTCGGTGGTCGGCGACGCCGGCGACGAGCGGGTGGCCGAGCAGGCCGCCGAGGTGGCGGAGCGCGCCGCCCGACTCACCGGCTGGGTGAACAACGCTGCGGTCTTCCGGGACGCGGCGCTGCACTCGGCGTCGGCCGACACCGTGCTGGACCTGATCGGGCTGAACCTGCGCCCGGCCGTGGTGGGCGCGGCGGTGGCGGTCCGCCGGTTCCTGGCCGCCGGCACGGGCGGGGCCATCGTGAACGTCTCGTCGCACCAGGCCCGCCGGCCGGTGTCGGGCGCCCTGCCGTACGCCACGGCGAAGGCCGCCGTGGAGGGGCTGACCCGGGCGCTGGCCGTCGAGTACGGGCGGCACGGCATCCGCGCCAACGCCGTCGCGCTCGGCTCGATCGCCACCGAGCGGCACGCCGAGTTCCTCGCCGCGCAGGAGCCGTCCCAGGCCCAGTGGATCGACGCCGAGCTGACCCGGCTGCACCCGGTGGGCCGGATCGGGCGTGCCGAGGAGGTGGCGGAGGCGGTCGCGTACCTGCTGTCGCCGGCCGCCAGCTTCGTCAACGGGGTGACACTGCCTGTCGACGGCGGACGAGCTGTGCTCGGCCTCGATCCGGAGGCCCGCTGATCCGCTGATCCGCTGCTCGGTTGGTCGGTTCGTCACTTGGTCCGGCGCGCGCGTGCTGCCTCCGCGTCGTGGTGCTGACGCCGAGGCAGCACGCCCGGCTGCCTGATCAGCTACGCAGGGCCCACTGCTGGTTCTGCTGCCCGTTGCAGGCCCAGAGGATGAGCTTCGTGCCGTTGGCGGTGCCGGCGGCGTTGGCGTCGAGGCAGAGCCCCGACTGGACGCCGCTGATGGAGCCGTTGGAGTTGAGGTTCCACTGCTGGTTGGCCTGCCCGTTGCAGTCCCAGATGATCACCTGGGTGCCGTTGGTGGTGCCCTGGCCGTTGGCGTCGAGGCACTTGTTGCCGTACACCTGGATCTGCTTTCCGGCGGTGTAGGACCAGCGTTGGGCGGCGCTGTTGCTGATGCAGTCCCACAGTTGCACCTGGGTGCCGTTGGTGGTCGTGCCGTTGGGGACGTCAACGCAGCGGCCGGACTGGGCGCCCACGACCTGCACGTTCTGCTGGGGGTTGCTGCTGCCGCCGGCGGGGGTGTAGGCGGCAGCGGCGATGTTGGCCTGGACGGCGTCGTCGGTGGCGGCCGACGGGTAGCCGGACGTCAACACACCCTCGAAGAAGGTGCCCCGGCCGGTGATGCTGTTGTCGCCACCGATACCGAGCAGGATCGCCCCCTCCTTCTTCATCGGGTTGTAGCCGTTGGGGCGTCGGCCGTCGAAGTAGGTCGTCAGGCCGCCCGACTGCGCGTTCCCACCCCGGATCGCCCAGTGGTTCGGCTCGCCCTTGACCATGGCGGTCACGAAGCGGTGGTTGATGGGCGCGATGTTGTTGTAGCCGGCGTTCACGCCGGAGAACAGCCCCCACTCCAGGTCGGCCATGATCCAGGGGCCGGCCCCTGCTCCGTAGCCCCACTGCTTGTTGGCGCCGAAGTAGACCGTCTCCATGATGGCGCGTTCGTCGGCCTGGACGTTCGTCTGCGCGTTGCCGTAGTCGAAGCAGCACCACTGGTTGTAGTGCGTGCCGTCGACGACGGCATAGATGCCCTCGGGCTGGTCGCCGGTCGCGACGCCGTTGGTGTTGTTGTTGCGGTAGCCGGTGCCGGGGGCGATGTAGACGCCGTACGCCTTCTGGCCGCCGATGGTGACCGGTGCCGCCTTCGCGTCGGCGAGGTTGTCGTACCCGCCGGCTGCGGGGCCCCTGAAGCCGCCCGGAGGTGCCTGGGTGAGGCGGTTGTTGCGGCCGGACTGGTCGTAGATGACCGTGATCACGCAGTTCGTGTTGGCGCAGAACGTGTCCTGCGTCGCGGCGTTGGCGACGCCGCCGGCAGCGAGCACGCCAATGTCGCGTGTGGTGTTGTCCGACGAGCGGCGGACCTGGTAGAGCGGGCCGTTGTACGCGCCGTACAGGGCTCGGGTGGTGCTGTGCGCGGCCACACACGGCGTGCCGCCGGCGGCGTAGATGTCACACGGGCCGGTGCCGGCGGCGCGGGCGACGCCGGGCGTCTCCGAGACCACGTAGGCGCCGGCACCGGCGGCGAGGACCAGCAGGGTCCCCGCGGCGGCCAGCGAACGGCTCAGCCTTCTCTTGACGTCCATGGATTCCTCTTCACTGCTGGTGGGGGTGGTGGGGATGGGTGGCGGCCAGGCGGTCGGGAGCCCACGGACGTCGACGGAGGGGGTGTCCGTCGTGCGGGCGCGCGCCCCAGCGGGACGGCACGGGTCGGCGGTGCGGGACGTGCCGCGTGCCCCGTTTCCGGTGGGTGGGCGCGGTACGGGATCGATCCGCTGGGCGCTGGTTCACCGTGACGTCACACGTCACACCTCTCACATTAATGGTTGTCCATGCATCCGCGCTACCTCTCGTGCCTGGCCCCGGTGCGTCACGAGGGGCCGTTGCCCCGGGTTGCCCGATAGCAGATCCGGACATGATCAGGGCGTTGTCCACAGTGGCGCCGGTTGTCCACAGGTCCAGGTCGCGGCGCCCCGGCGTTCCGCCCGTCGTCCTAGCGTCGCGGTGTGTCGCAGGACGAGGAGACAGAGGTACGCCAGCGTCTGCGCCGGTTGACGGCCCGGACGGGTGGCGGCGGGCCGCTCGGGGAGGCGCTCCCGCCGCCACTCAGGAACGGTGCGCCGCTGACCAGTCCGGCGGACGTGCCCCCCGAACCCGACGGCGGTGCGGCACGGCTGCCCGGCCCCGGGGCGTTCGATCCGGGGCGGCGCGGTGTGCGGGCGCTGGCGGTCGTCGCCCTCGTGGTGGTGCTGGCCGCCGCCGGTTGGGCCTGGCGGTCCCGGCCGCACGCGGAACCGGTCGCCCCGTCGACCGCCGAGGCGGCCCCGGCCGTCGCGGCGGAGCAGGGGAGCGCGTCGGCGGCCGGCGAGCTGGTGGTGGCGGTCGCGGGCAAGGTCCGCAGGCCCGGGTTGGTGCGCCTGCCGGCCGGTGCGCGGCTCGCCGACGCCGTGCAGGCGGCCGGCGGCCCGCTGCCCGGGGTCGACGTGGCGCTGCTCAACCCCGCCCGCAAGGTCACCGACGGCGAGTTGATCGTGGTCGGGGTGACGCCACCACCGGCGCCGGGGGGTGGGGCCGATCCGGCGGCTGGCGGAGCACCTGCCGCCGGCGGTCCGCTGAACCTCAACACCGCGACGCTGGCCCAGCTCGACGCGCTGCCGGGGGTGGGGCCGGTGCTCGCCCAACGGATCCTCGCCTACCGGGATCAGCACGGCGGGTTCAAGGGCGTCGGTGACCTGCGCCAGGTCGACGGGATCGGTGACGCGCGCTATGAGCAGCTCAAGGACCTGGTGACGGTGTGAGCGGCGGTCACCAGGCACCGTCGCGTCGCGCCGCCGTTGCTCCACCCGGGGCCCCGCCGCCCGATCTTCGGCTCGCCGGGCTGGCCGTGGCCGCCTGGCTCACCGCGCTCACCGGCCTGCACGTCGGCGTCCGCCCGCTCCTGCTGGTGGGCGGGACAGCGGCCGTGCTGTCGGCGGTGAGCGCCCTGCACCTGCTCGGCCGACTCGGTCACCCCGGGGCTTCCGCCCGTCGGCACGGCTGGATCGCCGTCGCGGTCGGCCTCGGCGTGCTCTGTGGCGCGGCGGCGACCGCCGGCCGCCTGGCCGTCCGGGACGCGCCGCCGATCCGCGTCCTGGCCGAGCAGCGCGCTCCGGTCACCGCCGAGCTGGTCGTCCGGGATGACCCACGCCCGATCCGATCCGCCGGCCGTCCCGGCATGCTGCTGGTGTCGAGTGAGCTGATCCGGCTGACCGGGCCGAACGGCCAGCGGGTCCACACATCGGCGCGACTGCTGGTCCTGGCCACCGACCCGGGCTGGCGAGGTCTGCTGCCCGGGCAGCGCGTGACCGCCGAGGGTCGCCTCGGTGTTCCACGCGGCGGCGATCTCACCGCGGCGGTGCTCGGCGTCACAGGTCCCCCCGAGCGCCACGGTGCGCCGTCCTGGGCGCAGCGCGCCGCCGGCACGCTGCGAGCCGGCCTGCAACGGGCCTGCGCGCCCCTCCCCGACGACCCGGGTGGCCTGCTGCCGGGGCTGGTCGTGGGGGACACCACCCGCCTGCCACCCGCCGTCGAGGAGGACTTCCGGGCGACCGGGATGACACACCTCAATGCCGTCTCGGGCAGCAACGTCGCGATCGTGTTGGGTGCGGTGCTGTTGGCGGCCCGCTGGGCGCGTGCCGGCCCGTGGCTCGCCGGCCTGCTCTGCGGGGTGGCGCTTGTGGGTTTCGTCATCCTGGTCCGCCCGTCGCCGAGCGTCGTCCGGGCCGCCACGATGGGGGCGATCGGGCTCGTCGCGCTGGCCGCCGGTCGGCCCCGGGCCGCACTGCCCGCACTGGCCGCCGCTGTCACGGTGCTGGTGCTGGCCGACCCCGAGCTGGCCGGCGACGCCGGGTTCGCGCTGTCCGTGCTGGCCACCGGTGGTCTGTTGCTGCTCGCGCCGCGCTGGCGGGACGGGCTGCGCCGCCGAGGTGTCCCGGCCGGGCTGGCCGAGGCGTTGGCGGTGCCGGCGGCCGCCCAGGTGGCCTGCGGGCCGGTCGTCGCAGGCATCTCCGGCACGGTCAGCCTGGTGGCCGTGCCGGCCAACCTGCTGGCGGTGCCGGCCATCGCTCCGGCGACGGTGCTGGGCGTGACGGCTGCCGTGCTGTCACCGGTCTGGCCGGCCGGCGCCGGGTTCGTCGCGTGGCTGGCCAGTTGGCCGGCCTGGTGGCTCGTCGTCCTCGCCCGCCACGGCGCCCGCCTCCCCGCCGGTACCCTGCCCTGGCCGGGCGGCGCGTGGGGTGCCCTGCTGTTGGCCGGGCTGACCGTGGCGCTGCTGGTCGCCGCACGTCGACCGGTGGTACGCCGGCTGGTGGCGATCGTCGCTCTCGCCGCGCTGCTCGGTGCCCTCCCGATCCGGCTGCTGGCCACCGGCTGGCCGCCGCCCGGCTGGGTGGTGGTGGCCTGTGCCGTGGGGCAGGGCGATGCCCTGGTGCTGCCAGTCGCCCCCGGCCGGGCGGTGGTGGTCGACGCCGGACCGGACCCGGGCGCGGTGGACGGGTGCCTGCGGCGGCTGGGCATCCGGGAGGTGCCGCTGCTGGTGGTCAGTCACTTCCACGTCGACCATGTGGGCGGTGTGGCCGGGGTGTTCCGCGGCCGACGGGTGACCGCCGTGCTGACGCCACCATCGACGGACCCGGCGAGCGGCCGGGACGCGGTCCGCGCGGCGGCGCTGAGCGGGCGGGCCGCGCTGCTCGGCACCACCGCCGGGGCGCTGCATCGGGTCGGCGGTGTCGACCTGCTCGTGCTCGGTCCTCCGTACCCGCTGGCCGGCACGAGGTCCGACCCGAACAACAACTCGTTGCTGCTGCGCGCCACCGTCGCCGGCGTGCGAATCCTGCTGCCCGGCGACGCCGAGACCGAGGAGCAGCACGCCGTGTTGGCCCGGACGGCACCGGAACAGCTACGCGCGGACGTGTTGAAGGTCGCCCATCACGGCTCGGCGTATCAGGACGACGGCTTCCTGGCCGCTGTCCGGCCGGCGGTCGCGCTGGTGCCGGTCGGTGCGGGCAACACCTACGGGCACCCGAACCCGGCGCTGCTGGCCCGGCTGAGCAGGAGCGGCACCCGGGTCCTGCGGACCGACACCGACGGTGACCTGGCGGCGATCCGAACCGGCGCCGGTCTCGCGGTGGCCCACCGAGGGGTGCCACCCGGACGGCCGCCATGAGAGGCGACCGCCAGGGGGCGCCCGGACGGCCTCCATGAGAGGCGACCGCCAGGGGGCGCCCGGACGGCCGGCGTGAGAGGCGACCCGAGGGGGTGCCGGACCGGCCGGCGTGCAAGGCGACCACCGCCATTCGGGCGGCCCTGCCGTGGAAATTGCAGCGTCACGGACGAAATAGCGACCGTCTTGCGGATTAGATGGTGAACCGAGGTAAATGTCTGGATTTGCGCTTAGTGCGGGCTGTACCGACCGGGCGGCGAATGAGCAGGCCCGTACCCGCCATGGGCCGTGCGAATATGGGCGACGTGACCCCCGCCAGCCTCGCACCCATTCTGCTCGTCCTCGGCGACGAGGAGTTGCTCGCCACGCGCGCCGTGACCGAAGCTGTCGAGCGGGTCCGCGGCATCGACGCCGGGGCGGACGTTCGCGAGTACCAGGCAGGTGCGCTCACCGTCGGCGAGATCGCCGAGATGCTCAGCCCGTCGCTGTTCGGTGGGCGGCGGCTGCTCATCCTGCGCTCCGGTCAGGACGCCCGGAAGGACCTGGTCGCCGCGCTGCTGGCGTACGCGAAGAATCCCGACCCGGACGTCCAACTGCTGGTCCTGCACCTGGGCGGGGCCAAGGGCAAGGCGTTCGCCGACGGGCTGCGGTCGGCCGGCGCGACGGTAGTCCCGGCGGCCAAGCTCAAGGGGCACCGCGAACGGGTCGCCTTCGTCCGCGACGAGATCCGCCGGGCCGGCGGAAAGTGCACCGACGACGCCGCCGAGGCGTTGATCGCGGCCGTCGGCAACGACATGCGCGAGCTGGCCGCCGCCTGCTCCCAGCTCATCGCCGACACCGACGGGCGGATCAGCGCCGAGACGGTGGCCCGTTACTACCGGGGACGGGTCGAGGTGACCGGCTTCACGGTGGCGGATGCCACCATGGTCGGCGACGTGCCTGCCGCTCTGGAGGCGCTGCGCTGGGCCCTGCACGTCGGCGTCGACCCGGTGCCCATCGCCGACGCCCTGGCCGACGGGGTGCGCACTGTGGCACGGGTGGCGTCGGCCGGGCGAGGCAACCCGTACCAGCTCGCCAGCAGCCTCGGGATGCCGGCCTGGAAGATCGAGCGGGCGCAGCGGCAGGGGCGCGGCTGGACGCCGGAGGGGCTGGTCCGGGCCATGCAGGTCGCGGCCGAGTGCAACGCGGCCGTCAAGGGCGGCTCGGACGACCGGGCGTACGCCCTGGAGCGGGCGGTCTTCTCGGTGGCGGCCGCCCGGCAGGGCAGCAGTCGGTGACGGGGCCGAACCGTACGGCGTGGGCCACCATGCCCGCCGACGAGGAGCGGTACCGGCCGCTCTACGCCCGGCTCCTCGGCCTGCGGTTCGTCAACCCCGGAGGGGTGCTCTGCTTCCTCTTCTTCGAGGGTGCCGTCGCCCTGGCGGTGCTGCTCGCCCTCGCGGAGCTGGTGACCTGGTGGGCGGTGCTGGTGCTGCCCGTCGTGGTGGCGGCGATGGTCAAGCTCAACGACATGGTGGCCGCCGTGGTGGTGCGTTCCGCCGCGCTCGTGCCCGAGCAGGAGCGGGACCGTTTCCGCCGACAGATGGAGCCGGTGGTCGGTCGGGCGCGGGTGGCGAACGCCATGACCGGGGTGGTGGTCAGCGCCGACCCGATGCGGCCCGCCCGCCGCACCGACCCGTCGGACTGACCGTCGCCGAGCGCGCTGCCGGCGTGGACGACGAGCCCGGCGGGCCACGGCGTCGCCGACAGCACGGATGCGCCGATCGGCCGCCGACGCCACGCCGACCCGTTCGTGGACACACGGAAGCCCCGGACCGAGGGCCCGGGGCTTTCCGAATCAGTCTGACGGTGAGCCGTCAGGCGGAGAGCGCCACCACGCGCTTCGCGATCGCGGACTTGCGGTTCGCGGCCTGGTTGGAGTGGATCACGCCCTTGCTGACGGCCTTGTCCAGCTTGCGAGAGGCGTCCAGCATGAGCGCGGTGGCCTTCTCGACGTCACCGGCCTCGGCAGCCTCGTTGAACTTCCGGACGGCGGTCTTCAGCGACGACTTGACCGACTTGTTGCGCAGCCGGGCCTTCTCGTTCTGCCGGTTGCGCTTGATCTGGGACTTGATGTTCGCCACGCGACAGCCTCGTCTTGATAGCTCGGGTTGGTCAGCTTCTGTGCGCCGGATGACGAACATGCGTCATCGCTGCGCGAAGAGCCAGGTTACCAGGTCGTCCGGGACGAGCCAAAACGGCTCGGCCGGATACGGCGTCCGCTCGGGTCGTAGACGGCAACCGGACGCCTCGGCTTCCTGCAAACCAGGGTATCCGCCCGCGGTTGAGAGCCCGGTTTCCAGGAACCCGAGTCGATCACGGCCCGCCGTGGCCGCCGCGCTCCGAGGCAACCGGGATCGCGGGCCGCCGTGTCCCGTCACCCCCAGCCCTGCCGGCGGGCGAGCCAGTCGAGGGCCTGTTCGCCGCTCCACCGCTGGTGGGCGGAGCGGTGCGGAGAGGCCGTCACAGGTGTCGCGTCCGCTCCGGTGAGGTAGTAGCCGGCCAACGCGGCCAGTGTGGCGTCCAGCGCGTCCGGGGGAGCGCCCGCCGACGCCGGGTGCCCCGCGAAGAGCCGGTCGGTGTCCAGGCCGCTGGCGTACGCGGTGAGCAGCAGGCCGGCCAGGTCGAACCAGGCCGGCCCGGAGCAGGCCCAGGTCCAGTCGCAGAGCCAGGCCCGACCGACCGCGTCGATGAGCACGTTGTCCACCCGCAGGTCGCCGTGGATCATGCCGGTCGCGCCGTCCGCGTACCGGGGGAGGCGGGACTCCAGCGCCACCAGCTCGGGCAGTCGACCCCGGGCGGCGGCGGGCAGCGCCGGGGATGGTTCCCGGCCGGCGGCGACCTCCTCCCACCAGAGGATGTCCGAGCGGGCCAGTTCGGCGAGCTGTGGCAGGTTGAGCGCGGTCAGCTCGGCCGGCGGGGTGGCCAGGGCGGTGGCGACCTCGGCGTACGCGGCGAGCGTGGCGTCCAGCTCGGCGGGCGCCCAGGGCAGGCGCGGGGTGTGGCCGTCGACCGCGTCGGTGCAGAGCGCGAACCAGCCGGACTCGTCGAGCGTCCACCGCAGGCGGGGCGCCGGCAGGCCGGGCGGCAGCCGGTCGAGGATCGCGGCCTCCCGCGCGTACCCCTGCACGAGGCGCGGTTGCTCGACGGCGGGTGCCGCCTTGACGAAGGCCCGGCCGCCGTCGGCGGTGTCGAGCACGGCGGCGAAGCCGCGGGTGAAGCCGGCGGCGGCGATCCGGGCGGTGACCACCGGCGAGCCGAGGCGGCCGGCGATCGCGGCCCGCAGCGCCGCCGGCAGCGTCGGCCACGACGGGCGCAGCGCACCCGCGTGGTACGGCAGCGGGGGCAGCGGCGGGGAGGACACCACACCATGCTGCCCCGGGGTACGTGCGCGGCGCGCGGCGACACTGCCAGACTGCCAAGCCATGAGGACCGAGGACTTCTGGCAGCTGATCGACCAGGCCCGCGCCGGGGGCGGGGGAGAGCCCGGGCCGGTCGCCGCGCGGGCCGTCGCCCTGCTCGCCGAGCGCGACCCGGAGGACATCATCGGGTACGCCCACCACCAGCGCAGGGTGCTGGCGGCCTCGCACAAGGCGGACCTGTGGGGCGCGGCGTACCTGATCAACGGCGGTGCCTCGGCGGACGGCTTCGAGCACTTCCGGGGTTGGCTGATGACCCAGGGGCGGGCGGTCTTCGCTCGCGC
Source organism: Micromonospora sp. DT43 (assembly GCF_049841645.1). Classification (NCBI taxonomy): domain Bacteria; kingdom Bacillati; phylum Actinomycetota; class Actinomycetes; order Micromonosporales; family Micromonosporaceae; genus Micromonospora; species Micromonospora sp. DT43. The sequence goes on from NZ_JBNCKR010000001.1 coordinate 56,103, forward strand.
GGTCAGCGACCCCGACTCGCTGGCCGAGCTGGCCCAGGTGCGGGCCGCCTCGCTCAGCGGGGAGGAGTTCTCCGCCGAGCAGATGCTCTCGGTGCCGTGGGACGCGTACCGCAAGGCCACCGCGTCGGATTTGCCGGAGGACCGCGAGCCGGTGCGGACGCCCGATCTGAACGACTTCTGGGACTTCGACGACGAGGAGGAGGCCCGCCGCCGCCTGCCCCGGCTGGCAGCGCTGTTCGTCGAGCCGCCCCTGGAGTGAGGGGTCCCGGGGGCGATCCGTCGCCCGCGCAGCGGGCGTACCCCGACGGCGTGGGAACATGGAGGGGGTCGGCGGCGCGCCGGCCTGTTCACGTCAGCCGACCAGAACGGACCGCTGTGCCACCGAAGCTCGATCCCGGCGCGAACGCCCCTGGTGCCACCGACCCCGGTCGCATCCGGAACTTCGGCATCATCGCCCACATCGACCACGGGAAGTCGACCCTGGCCGACCGGATGTTGCAGCTCACCGGCGTGGTCGACCCCCGGCAGATGCGCGCGCAGTACCTGGACCGGATGGACATCGAGCGCGAGCGCGGCATCACCATCAAGAGCCAGGCCGTCCGGATGCCGTGGACCATCCGTGAGGGCGAGCGGACCGGCGAGCACGCGGTGCTCAACATGATCGACACCCCCGGACACGTCGACTTCACGTACGAGGTGTCCCGGTCGCTGGCCGCCTGCGAGGGTGCCGTGCTGCTTGTCGACGCCGCGCAGGGCATCGAGGCGCAGACCCTGGCCAACCTCTACCTGGCCCTCGAGAACGACCTGCGCATCATCCCGGTGCTCAACAAGATCGACCTGCCGGCCGCCCAGCCGGAGAAGTACGCCGAGGAGCTGGCCCACCTCATCGGCGGCGACCCCGCCGACTGCATCCGGGTCTCCGGCAAGACCGGCGAGGGCGTACCGCACCTGCTCGACGAGATCGTCCGGCAGTTCATCCCGCCGGTCGGGGACGCCGAGGCGCCCGCCCGGGCGATGATCTTCGATTCGGTGTACGACGTCTACCGTGGCGTCGTCACGTACGTCCGGGTCATCGACGGCCGGATCAGCGCCCGCGACCGGATCAAGATGATGTCGACAGGCGCGGTGCACGAGCTGCTGGAGATCGGCGTCATCTCACCGGAGATGGTGAAGGCGGAGGCGCTCGGCGTCGGCGAGGTCGGCTACCTGATCACCGGTGTGAAGGACGTCCGGCAGTCCCGGGTCGGTGACACGGTCACCATCAACAGCCGGCCGGCGGCCGAGGCGCTGGGTGGCTACAAGGACCCGAAGCCGATGGTCTACTCCGGCCTCTACCCGATCGACGGGTCCGACTACCCGAACCTGCGTGAGGCCCTGGACAAGCTCAAGCTCAACGATGCCGCCCTGGACTACGAGCCGGAGACCTCCGGCGCGCTCGGGTTCGGCTTCCGCTGCGGCTTCCTCGGCCTGCTCCACCTGGAGATCATCCGGGAGCGGCTGGAGCGCGAGTACAACCTCGACCTGATCTCCACCGCGCCCAACGTCGTCTACCGGGCGATCACCGACGACGGCGAGGAGATCGTCGTCACCAACCCCAGCGAGTACCCCAACGGCAAGATCGCTGAGGTGTACGAGCCGGTGGTGCGGGCCACGGTCCTGACGCCCAACGACTACGTGGGCGCGGTGATGGAGCTCTGCCAGGGCCGGCGCGGCAGCCTGCTCGGCATGGACTACCTCTCCGCCGACCGGGTGGAGCTGCGCTACACGCTGCCCCTCGCCGAGATCATCTACGACTTCTTCGACCAGTTGAAGAGCCGGACCAAGGGCTACGCCTCGCTCGACTACGAGCCCTCCGGCGAGCAGGCGTCCGACCTGGTGAAGGTGGACATCCTGCTGCACGGCGAGCCGGTGGACGCGTTCAGCGCCATCGTGCACAAGGACAAGGCGTACAACTACGGCGTCACGATCGCCGCCAAGCTGCGTACGCTCATCCCGCGCCAGCAGTTCGAGGTGCCGATCCAGGCGGCCATCGGCAGTCGGGTCATCGCCCGGGAGACCATCCGCGCGATCCGCAAGGACGTGCTCGCCAAGTGCTACGGCGGTGACATCAGCCGTAAGCGCAAGCTGCTGGAGAAGCAGAAGGAAGGCAAGAAGCGGATGAAGATGGTCGGCCGCGTCGAGGTGCCGCAGGAGGCCTTCATCGCCGCGCTGTCCTCGGACTCCGGCGACGCCAAGACCACCAAGAAGTAAGCCCACCCCACCCCACGTGCCCGCGGTCCCGCCTGGGCGGGGCCTCTCCGCCCGCGGCCTTGCCTGCCCCTGCCCGTGCCGCGCGGTGATCAAGAGGTTTGGCGTCATCCGCTCCCCGGATCCTGATGCGAACGTCTTGATCACCGGTGGCGGGCGGCCGGGGGGCCCGGCCGGGGGAGAAATTTTTTGGGGCGTGGCGTGCGGTCGTCGCCCTGGGCAACATGATGCCTGACCTGTGTGGACGCGTTTCCCCTCCAATCGACGCAGCCGCTCCCGCATCGACCGCGACAACTTCTTCGGGGTTGAGTCGGTTTGGATTTTTGGTGGGTCGGGAACTTAGTCGTCACGACAGGAAGCACACATTGTGTGTCAGACATTCTTAGAAGGAGGGCGACCGTGGAGCTCACCGTGTGGGGCATCATCACTGCCATCGTTGTTGGTCTCATTGTCGGGGCGCTCGGCCGCCTGGTTGTTCCGGGTCGGCAGAACATGCCGATGTGGCTGCACCTGCTGATCGGTATCGGTGCGGCTCTGCTGGGGACGGTGCTGGCGCGGGCGATGGGTATCGCGACCGAGACGTCCGGTATCGACTGGACGGAGCTGCTGGTGCAGGTCGTGGTGGCCGCGATCGCGGTCGCGCTGGTGGCTGGCGTGGGTGGCCGCCGCCGCGTCACCCGATGACAGCAGCACACCCGTAACACCGCACCACTTCCGAGGGGCGCCCGGCCGACAGGCCGGGCGCCCCTCGGCGTTCGGGATCGGCCCAGCGGCGTCGTGATCGACTCGGCTTCAGTGAAAGCGCGGTGTCCCCGGTGCTCGGACACCCCGACTTCAGCGAAGCCGAGTCGATCACGATGGGGCGGGCGCCCAGTGGAACGTCCCCTCGTGGCCAAGTCGTGATCGTCTGGGCCCCGAAGTCGGTTTGGATTTTTGGTGGGTCGGGAACTTAGTCGTCACGACAGGAAGCACACATTGTGTGTCAGACATTCTTAGAAGGAGGGCGACCGTGGAGCTCACCGTGTGGGGCATCATCACTGCCATCGTTGTTGGTCTCATTGTCGGGGCGCTCGGCCGCCTGGTTGTTCCGGGTCGGCAGAACATGCCGATGTGGCTGCACCTGCTGATCGGTATCGGTGCGGCTCTGCTGGGGACGGTGCTGGCGCGGGCGATGGGTATCGCGACCGAGACGTCCGGTATCGACTGGACGGAGCTGCTGGTGCAGGTCGTGGTGGCCGCGATCGCGGTCGCGCTGGTGGCTGGCGTGGGTGGCCGCCGCCGCGTCACCCGGTAACAACCTGGCATCACCGCACCACGGAAAAGAGCGTCCGACCACCGGTCGGGCGCTCTTTCGTGGTGGAGTGCCCGGGTTCGGCCCTGTGCCACCGCCCTTCGGGTCGGTGCCCTGCGGTACCGTCGCCTCGCTTTGGCCAGCCCGCCCACTGTCGTAAAGGATTTCTTCGTACTAGGGTGCGGCGGAGAAGGTTAGTTCCAAGCGGCGCGAGGGGAGAAGTGGCGTGAACAGGTGGAAGCGGCTGGCCCCGGTCACCGCCGTGGTGGCCTCGGCCGCGATGGTGCTGACCGGCTGCGGAGGCTCCGACGACAAGGCGGCCGACGACAGCAAGCTCACGGTCTGGATGATGGGCGAGGGCGGCGACGCGCAGAACAAGTTCCTCGACGGCGTCGAGGCGGAGTTCCGCCAGAAGCACCCCGACACCGACGTGGTCGTGCAATACATCCCCTGGCTGGAGGCGCCCAAGAAGTTCCAGGCCGCGCTCGCCGGTGGTGCGGGACCGGACGTCACCGAGCTGGGCAACACCGAGACCCAGGGCTGGGCCGCGCAGGAGGCGCTCGCCGACGTGAGTGGTCGGATGGGCGGCTGGGCGGACGGCAAGGACCTGCTTCCCGACCTGGTGCGCAACGCGCAGCTCGACGGCAAGCAGTACGGCGTGCCCTGGTACGCCGGTGTGCGCGCGATCTACTACCGCACCGACTGGTTCGCCGAGGCCGGCGTGCAGCCCCCGAAGACCTGGGACGAGCTGGTCACCGTGGCCAAGGCCGTGCAGGCGAAGAAGAAGGGCACCTACGGCATCGCGCTGCCGGGCAACTCCGAGCTGCCCTTCTACTCGTTCCTCTGGGGCGCCGGCGCGGAGATCGCGACCAACCAGGGCGGCGCCTGGAAGTCCGGCTACAACACGCCGGAGGCGCAGCGGGCCGTCAAGTACTGGACCGACCTCGTGACCGTCCACAAGGTGGCCCCGCCGGCCGCCGCCGGCTGGAACGAGATCGACGCGCGCACCCAGTTCGCCACCGGCAAGGCCGCCATGGCGTTCGCCGGTAGCTGGCAGCAGGGCGCCATCAAGAAGGACAACCCCGAGATCGAGAAGGTCTGGGGTACGTTCCCGATCCCCGGCCCGGACGGCAAGGCCGCGCCCGGTTTCGCAGGTGGTTCGGATGTGGCGATCTGGAAGGACAGCGAGCGTCAGGATCTGGCCTGGGACTACCTGACCGTGCTGCTGAACAAGAAGAACGCGCAGAGCTTCGCGAGCAGCCTCGGCTTCTTCCCGGTCTACAAGGACCTGGTCGCCGGTGACACGTACGCCAACGACAAGGTGATGGCGGCGTTCGCCACCACCATGCAGAACACCAAGCTCACGCCGCTCACCCCGAAGTGGGTGGAGGTCAGCCGCACGAAGACGGTGACCCAGGCGATGAACAGCTCGGTCATGAAGGGTCAGAAGACGGTCGAGAAGGCTACCGCCGACGCGGCCGGTGAGATGGAAAGCATCCTCAACTCCAAGTGACCACGCTGACCGAGGTGCCGGAGACGGCCGCCGCGCGGGAGAACCCCGCGCGGCGGCGTCGCCGGGTGGACCGCCTGCCCTACCTGCTGCTCCTGCCCGCCCTGGTGATCATCGGGGTGCTGCTGCTCTGGCCGCTCGGCCAGGTGGTGGCCATGTCCTTCTACCGGCTGAACAGCGTCCGGCAGTTGCGCGGCGACCGGGAGTGGCCGTGGGTGGGGCTCGGCAACTACACGGACATCCTCTCCGACCCGTTCTTCCTGACGGTGCTGCGTAACACAGTGCTGTTCGCCGCGGCCAACGTGCTGCTCACGATGGTGCTCGGCACCCTGGTCGGGCTGCTGCTCAACCGGCTCGGCCGCAAGATGGCCACCTTCGTCGCCAGTTGCGTGATGCTCGCCTGGGCCACCCCGGCGCTGACCGGCACGATCGTCTGGAAGTGGATCTTCGACGACACGAGTGGTCTGGTCACCTGGCTGTTCAACGCGCTGCCGGACGGCCTGTCCAACGGTCTCTTCGGCCGCAGCGACTGGACCGGCTACGGCTGGTTCAACTCCCCGCTGCTCTTCTTCGCCATCCTGACCCTGGTGGTCGTGTGGCACTCGTTCCCGTTCATCGCGGTGAGCGTGCTCGCCGGTCTGAAGAGCGTGCCGAGCGAGTTGCACGAGGCGGCCCGCGTGGACGGCGCCAGCCCGTGGCGGGTCTTCTGGAAGATCACGTTCCCGCTGTTGCGCCCGGTCTTCGGGATCCTGATCGTGCTCTCCACCATCTGGGACTTCAAGGTCTTCACCCAGCAGTTCGTCCTGGCCGGCGGCACCCAGGACCGGCCGACGTTCATGCTCTCCATCTACTCGTACGCCGAGGCCTTCTCGCCGCCGCCGAAGTACGGCCTCGGCGCGGCCATCGCGGTGATCCTCACGCTGATCCTGCTCGTGGTGACCGGCTTCTACGTACGGATGGTGCTCAGGCAGGAGGACGAGTCGTGAAGAAGGTGGCCCTCAACGCCGCCGGGCTGCTGGTCGCGCTCTTCGCGGCGTTCCCGGTCTACTGGATGATCTCGACCTCGTTGAAGCCGAGCAGCGAGATCTTCTCGTCGACCCCGCAACCGGTGCCGGCCCACCCGACGCTGGCGCACTACCGGGAGATCCTGACCGGCAACCTGATCCCCGGCGTCAGCTTCCTGGACTTCTTCGTCAACAGCGCGATCGTCGCCGTCTCGACCGTGGTGCTCAGCGGCCTGGTAGCCCTGCTCGCCGCGACGGCGGTGGCCCGGTTCCGCTTCAAGCTGCGGACCAGCTTCCTGATCATGCTGCTCGTGGTGCAGATGATCCCGCTGGAGGCGTTGGTCATCCCGCTGTTCCTGATGATCCAGCGGCTCGGGCTCTACAACACCCTGCCCAGCCTGATCCTCACGTACCTCGGCTTCTCGCTGCCGTTCGCGGTCTGGATGCTGCGCGGTTTCGTCGCCGCCGTGCCGAAGGAGTTGGAGGAGGCGGCGGCCATCGACGGCGCGAGCCGGGCCCAGACGTTCCGTCGGGTGCTGTTCCCGCTCGTCGCGCCGGGCCTGGTCGCCACCAGCATCTTCTCCTTCATCACCGCGTGGAACGAGCTGATCTTCGCGTTGACGTTCATCAACGACCAGGGTCGCTACACGCTGCCGGTGGCGATGACGTTCTTCTTCGGGCGCGACGACACCAACTGGGGGCCGGTCATGGCCGCCTCCACCCTGTTCACCCTGCCGGTCATCATCTTCTTCCTGCTGGTGCAGCGGCGGATGGTCTCCGGCCTGGTGGCCGGCGCGGTCAAGGGCTGACCCACCGGCCGAGGGACGAGCCCCCGGCTCGAGGGTCGAGCCAAGCCGGAGGTTGCGGACGGTCGGGACACCGCCCCGCAACTAGGCTGTCGGTCATGACGGGCAGGGTGGCAGCGGTGAACATCGGCGTCGTGACCGAGGCGGCGTGGGCGGGCGACGCGAGCGGTCGCAGCGGCATCGACAAGCGACCGGTCGACGGGCCGGTGTCGGTGCTCACCCAGGGCCTGGCCGGTGACTTCGTCGGCGAGCGGGCCGTGCACGGCGGGCCGGACAAGGCCGTCTACGCGTACGCCGAGGAGGACGCCGCGTGGTGGTCGGCCGAGATCGGCCGGTCGATCCGCTCGGGCGGCTTCGGGGAGAACCTGACCACGTACGCCATCGACCTGACCGGCGCGGTCATCGGCGAGCAGTGGGCGGTGGGCACTGCGGTGCTCCAGGTGACGATGCCGCGTTACCCCTGCACGACGTTCGCTGGTTTCTGGGGAGTGCCAGACCTGATCCGGCGCTTCACCGTGCGGGCCAGCCCTGGGGCGTACCTGCGGGTGCTGCGCGAGGGTGAGGTGGGTGCCGGCGATCCGGTCGAGGTGGTCGACCGCCCCGCGCACGGGGTGACCATCGGCGAGGTGTTCCGGGCGACCAGCCTGGAGCCGGAGCTGCTGCCCCGCCTGCTCGACGCGGACGACCTGCCTTCGCCGATGCGCGAGAAGGTCCGCCGCCGCCTCTCCTCCCGCGGCTGACCGCGACTCCGCGCGGCCGGCGGCCGGTAAGAACCGGATGACGGGACTGCCGGCAGGGAGTTGCCCGTATTGTCCCCACTGAGGGCATGCGGTGGAGGCCGGGTGGGGCGCGATGTCGATGGCAACGGACGGCGACGCCGCCGCGGCGATGCCCACCGATCCGGACCTGGGGCGTCCGGCATTCCTGGAACTCTTCTTCGATCTCGTGTACGTCTTCGCGCTTGTCACCTTGGCGACCATGCTGGCCAAGGACCTGACCTGGACCGGCCTCGCCGAGGTGCTGGTGCTGCTGCTCGCGTTCACGATGATCTGGGCGCTTACCGTGTGGACGGCCGACACCATCGACCTGACCCGTCCATCCGGGCAGGGGCATCTCATCTCGGTGGCGGCGGCCAGTCTGCTGTTGGCCGCGGCGGCGGCCGACGCGTACGGCGATCGCGCACTGCTCTTCGCGGTCACCTTCCTGGCCATCCCGCTCAGCACCACCGCCTACTACGCCGTGTTCGTCGCGCGGGGCCGGAGCGTGCCGCGTTCGACAATCCGGATCCAGACCTGGAAGGCCGTCGCAGGCGTGGGCTGGATCGCCGGAGCGCTCGTCGGCGGCTCGGGTCAGCTGCCGATCTGGGCGCTCGCGATCGTCGTCGAGTACGTCGCGGCGGTGTTCGGCTGGCCGCTGCCCCGGATCGGCCGCTCACGACCCCGGGACTGGCGGCTGGTCGACGCGCGGGTGGCCGAGCGCTACCGGCAGTTCGTCATCATCGCTCTCGGGGTGTCGATCTTCGTGACCGGTACGACCTTCAGCAGGAGCGAGTACACCCTGGAGCGCGTCTGGGCCCTGCTCGTGGTGTTCAGCACTGTGGTGCTGATGTGGCGGATCTACATCTACCGCGCCGGTGAGCTGCTGACCGACGCGATCGCCAGGTCGACCGACCCGGCGCTGCTCACCCAGTCCGCCGCGGTCACCCACCTGATCATGGTGGCCGGAATCGCCGGCGCGGCGGTCACCAGCCACCTCGTGGTGGGTCGCCCGTTGGGCGAGACCCCGCCGTCGTGGGCCGCGGTCATCCTCGGCGGTCCGGCGTTGTACCTGCTCGGTCGGGGGGTCCTCGACTTCACAGTGTTCGGACGGATCTCGCGGTCCCGGCTGGCCGGTGTGGTGCTGCTGGCGTGCCTGGCGCCTGTCGCGCCCCTGCTGCCGCCGGTCATGGTCGCGCTGCTCGCCATGGTCGTGCTGGCCCTGATCGCCGTGGCGAACCTGGTCAGCACCCGACGACACGCCCGTACGCCGGCACCGCCGATGCTCGGGTGAGACTCCGTGCTGGCACGGTGGCCCCTCAGCGGGCCGGCGCGGTGGCCTCGACCCGTCCGCGACGGGCGGCCAGCCCTTCCCCGACCAGGGTGAGCAGCAGGACCAGGTTCGCCACCACCAGGACGGTGAGCGGCGGCAGCCGGATCACGCCGGGTGCCGCCAGGGCGCACAGCAGCACGACCGCGAGCACCGCGATCGCCAGCACCCGCGACCAGAGGAACCGGGCCGTCACCACGGCATCGAACAGCACGCTGCCGAGCAGGAACAGCACCGGCCCGCCGAGGATGGTGGCCATCAGCTCCACAGGCGTGTTACCGGACGGCCGAACGATGACCATCGAGGTGCCGGTCGAGATCACGACCACCCCGGCCACCATCACCAGATGGGTGTACGAGGTGGAGGTGCCGGAGCGGACCCGCTCCACAGTCGTGACGCTCGGTGGGGCCAGGATCCGCTGGACACGCTGGAAGTAGAGCTGGAACAGCAGGACCGCGCTGACGAAGGCGACAGCGCCGGCGGTCACCTGCCCGGCCGTGAACCCACTGCCGGCCAACCTCGTGCCGGTGCTGAGGATCAACTCGCCGAGCGCGACGATGAAGATCGCCCGGTGCCGCTCGGAGAGGTGCACCCCGGTGAAGATCTGGCTGGCGAGCTCGGTCCGCCCCAGCCCCGGCGTCGGCCAGCCGATCCGTGCCGAGCCGAGGTCGACCGCCACCGCGAGCGACCAGAGCACCAGACGAGCCGTGTCGTCCACGAACACCCCGGCCACCCAGGGCGTCGCGGTGATGCCGAACCAGAAGAAGACCCGGACGCTGCGGGCCTGGATCGGACGGTTCACCCGGGTGCCCGGGATCAGGACGGCGTCCCGGACCAGGTGGATGCCGAAGTACGCGGCGACGAAGAGCCACCCGTACCGGCCGAAGGCGTACGGTGTCGCGATCGCCATCAGCAGGGTGCCGAGCATGACCAGCAGGACGGTCGCCTGGATGATCGGCAGTCGGGGGTCGAACAGGTCGGTGAGCCATGCGGTGAGCACCCAGACCCACCAGGCGGCCAGCAGCAGGACGGCGGTCTGCGCCGCACTCCGGATGGTGAGGTCCTCGCCCAGGCTGGCAGCGAGCCGGGAGAGCAGGAAGATGTAGACCAGGTCGAAGAAGAATTCCAGGAAGGTCGGATATTCCGGCTCGCCGCGTCGGCGGAGGATCCGGGGGAGCGGAGCGGACGTCATCGCGGCTGCCTCCGGTGCCACCCCGCGCCCCGGGCGGGCGCTGCGCCCCGGGCCTGCCTACCGTCACGCTACCGACAGTGCGGCGCCGGGTGGCCCGGAAGCGGATACGAGAACGGCCCCCTGCCGCCGTTGGCAGGGGGCCGTTCTCAGCCGCGGGTGATCAGCGCAGCCAGGGAACGCTGCGGTCCAGCAGACCGCGCTCCTTGAGCTCCTTGCGCAGCGGGATCTCGTCGTCGACGTACCCGTCCCAGTTGATGCCCCAGTAGTTGGCGGTGTGGGTGCCCTCACCGATCAGCTGGCGCTGCACGGGCGTGCGGTTGCGGTACCACTCGCCGTCCAGGTCCGGGTGCAGCTCGTCGAGCGGGCGGATCCACCGGTAGGTGTAGCCGACGAAGAGCATCTTGCGGGTGATCGTCGACAGGTTCGTCGAGCGGGAGTGCCACTGCCGACGGTCGAAGATGAACGCGTCGCCCGGGTTCGCGGTGATCTCCACCGTGCCCTCCGGGTCGGGGTTCTGCACGGTGAGGTCCGCCGGCCGGGGCAGCGAGTTCTTCAGGTGGCTGCCCGGGATGACCTTGGTGGCGCCACGGCCGGTCTCCGACAGGTCGGAGAGCACGTACGCGACCTTCAGCGAGAACATCGGCCGGGGCAGGTTCGGGTCCATCGTCTCCGGGTCGGAGTTCTGGCGGTACCCGTCCTGGTGCCAGCCCCAGTACGGCTTCTCCGGCTCGAGAGCCGGCGGGGTGACGTCCAGGTGGTTGTGGTGGGTGTAGATGTTCCAGCCGGCCAGCCCCCACATGTACGGGAAGGCGATCGGGTGGGTGAGCAGCTCGCCGAAGAGCTCGTCGCGCTCCAGGAAGCCCAGCAGGTGCAGCGTGCCGTCCTTCTTGGTGTTGCCCTTGGCCTGCTCCTCCGCGTAGACGCGGTCGACCGCCGCCTCCAGCGCCGCCCGGTGGTCCTCCGTCAGGACGTTGCGCAGCAGGAGGAAGCCCTGCTCGTGAAACTCCTTGCGGTCAGTGTCGCTGATCGGTTCGTAGCCGGTCCGGTCGCCGTAATCGAACACCGCGTCGTACCCCTCCCCATGAGGTGAAACCATTTCTGGCACAGGCCGCCGATCGTAACGCGACTGTCCATGCGTCGGGGAGGGCGTGCGACGTGGGCGGGCCCCGGCCAGACCGCATGCAGCGGTACTGCTGCACACGGTGACATCTCTGGGGTCAATTGGGTGCTCTGTGGTGCCGTGACCGATTGTGCGGTGACTGCCGGTTAAGAGATCCGGGTCGCTCAGCCCTCGGCGAAGACCTCGGCCACCACCTGGCCCGCAGGACCCTGCTCGCCGGTGACCCGGCCCCAGGTGCCGTTGCGGGCGGTCCACTCCAGGTCGCCGAAGCGGACCCGTTTCACCCCGTGGTCCTGGGCGTGCGAGACCAGCCAGTGCGCGTACCGCCAGCCGTCGCGCTTGTCGTCCGCCGTCACCGCAAGCCCGGTCTGGCTGGCCGGGTCGGCGCTCGACACACCCCAGTCCAGCACCAGGTTGCGGGTCAGCTGGGCGGCCGCCGCCGCGCCGTGCATCACCGGGGTACGCCCCACCGTGCACGCCACCGCGCCTGTGACGTCGCCGAGCAGGGCCTTGGTGAGCACCTCGGAGTCGTCGGCCCACTTCTGGTACGCCTCGGGGAACGCCGAGCGCTGCACCCGCTGGGCGGCGTCGGTGACCCGCATCTTCTCCCAGCCGCGCACCTTCTTGAGCGCCTTGTAGAACCGGTTCGCCGCGTAGCGGGGGTCGCGGATCTGCGCCGACGTGCCCCAGCCCTGACTCGGACGCTGCTGGAACAGGCCGACCGAGTCCCGGTCGCCGTCGGGGAGGTTGCGCAGCCCCGACTCCTGGTACGCGGTGGCCAGCGCGATCACCACGGCCCGCTCCGGCATCCCGCGCTGGGCGCCGATCGCCGCGATGGTCGCCGCGTTGGCCATCTGCTCGACGTCCAGCGCGACCCGGCCGTCGGCCTGGACCGTGCAGGTGCGGCCCGCCAGCGGCAGGCGCAGTTCATTCCCGACCTGCCGGACGACGAGCCAGATCGCGATCACGGCGACGAGGATGAGCACCACTCCACCCGCCACGGCTGCCCGAGTTCGCACCCACACCCCCTGAACGACAGTTCGACAAGCGTACGTCCCCGTTGGCGTCGTCCGGGTCGTCCGAGCGGTTCGGGGTCCACGGTGCCGGCGCGTACCGAACGGGACGTTCCCGCTCCGGCGGCGAACTCACCTGCCGCGTCGGTCGGACTCCGGCCTGTCTTCCAGGTCACCCGAGCCTCGGTTGGGGAAGCGATCGACCGATCGGGGACTTGGGCGATTGACACGTCAATCAGGGGGCCGGAAACGGATCCTGACCAGGCAAGGAGAAGTTCGATGGGCATGCTGGACGGCAAGGTCGTACTCATCACCGGCACCGGCGGCGGTCTGGGCCGCGTCGCGGCGCTCACCTTCGCCCGCGAGGGCGCGAAGGTCGTCGGAGCCGACATCCAGGTCGACGGCAACAACGAGACGGTCGACCTCGTCCGGGCGGCCGGAGGGGAGATGACGAGCGTCGCGCCCGTCGACCTGACCGACCCGGAACAGGCCCGGAAGCTCGTCGAGGACGCCGCGACCGTCTACGGCGGGCTCGACGTGGTCTACAACAACGCGGCAGCGCTGCGCTTCGGCCCGATGCCCGACTTCTCGGTGGAGGACTGGCGCTACACGATCACCGGGGAACTCGACATTCCCTACTTCGTGTCGAAGTACGCCTGGCCGCACCTGGTCCGGCGCGGTGGCGGCGTCATCATCAACGCCGCCTCGATGGCCGGCATGATCGCGGGCCAGGTCCCCCCGATGGTGGGCCACACCGCGGCGAACGCAGGCGTCATCGGTCTGACGCGGCAGCTCGCGCTCGAAGGCGCACCCCACGGCATCCGCGCGGTGGCCGTCAGCCCCGGCCCGATCCTCACCCCGGCCAGTGAGCGGGACCTCGGTGACAACCAGGCGGCCCGGGACGCCATCACGGCGAAGACGCTCCTCAAGCGCTTCGCCCGCCCGGAGGAGGTCGCCGAGCTGGTGGTCTTCCTCGCGTCCGACCGGGCGTCGTACATCACCGGAGCGAACTACCCCGTCGACGGCGGCGCGACCGCCTGGTGACCCGACCGGACACCGGGGCGCCGACAACACGGCGGCGCCCCGGCAGGCCAACGGCCGGTCCTATCCGGCATGATCGCCGGAACCGTCGTCCAGAGCGGGCACCCAGCGCGCCGGCCTCTTCTCCCGGAACGCGGTGACTCCCTCGCGCCCCTCGTCGGAGAGGAAGTAGCCGGTGGAGAGGGCGGACAGCCGGGCCAGGTCACCTCGCAGCTCGGCGGCGCCCGGCCGGCGCAGCAGCTCCTTCGCGCCGGCCAGCGCGCCGGGCGCACCGCGCACCAGCGAGTCGCAGTAGCGCCGTACCGCGTCGTCCAGCCCGTCCGCCGGCACGCTCGCGGTGACCAGGCCGATCTCGGCGGCCCGTCGGCCGTCGAAGGTGTCGCCGGTCAGGTACAGCTCGGCGGCGGCACGCGGGTGCAGTCGGGGCAGCACGGTCGCCGAGATCACCGCCGGGATCACCCCGATCCGTACCTCGGTGAACGCGAACGTCGCCTCGTCGGCGCAGACCGCCAGGTCGGCGGCCGCGATCAGGCCCAGCCCGCCGGCCCGCGCCGGCCCGGCGACCCGCGCGAGCACCGGCTTCGGGCACTCCCACAGCGCCGCGAGGACGTCGCCAAGCATCCCGGCCGGCACCGTTCCGCTGGCGTACGCCGCGGCGGTCTCCTTCAGGTCCGCGCCGGAGCAGAAGACCGGGCCGGTGTGGTCCAGCACGATCGCCCGGACCGCGTCGTCGGCCACCGCCTCGGCCAGCCCGGCCAGCAACTGGGTCATCAGGGCTGTGGAGAGCGCGTTGCGGTTGTGCGGGCTGTCGAGGGTGAGGGTGGTCACCCCACGGGCCGTGGCGACCCGCACGAGGACGTCGGGAGAGGTCATGCCGGGCACACTAGTGGCCATGCCCGGCGTCCTTCCAGATGGTGAGACCGTCCCCGTCGACGGATCGCTGCCCGCCACCGCCACCTCGGCGGTCGGCGCGCGCGGCTTCGGCGTGTACGTCCACGTGCCGTTCTGCGCCAGCCGCTGCGGCTACTGCGACTTCAACACCTACACGGCAGCTGAGCTGGGTGGGGGCGCCAGCCGCGAGGCGTACGCCGACACCGTGCTGGCCGAGCTGGCGCTCGCCGCCCGGGTGCTCGGCGACAACCCGCCGCCCCGGGTCGACACGGTCTTCGTCGGCGGCGGCACCCCCACCCTGCTCCCCGCCGACGACCTGGCCCGCATCCTCGACGGCATCGACCGCACCTGGGGGCTCGCCGCCGACGTCGAGGTGACCACCGAGGCCAACCCGGAGTCGGTCACCCCGGAGTCGTTGCGGCGGCTGCGGGCCGCCGGCTACACCCGGATCTCGCTGGGCATGCAGTCCGCCTCCCCTGGGGTGCTCGCGATCCTGGACCGCAAACACAGCGCCGGTCGGGCCACCGCCGCCGCCCTGGAGGCACGCGACGCCGGGTTCGAGCACGTCAACCTGGACCTGATCTACGGCACGCCCGGGGAGCGCGCCGAGGACTTCGCCGCCACGCTGGAGCAGGTCGTGGCCGCAGGGGTGGACCACGTCAGCGCGTACGCCCTGATCGTCGAGGACGGCACCCGGCTCGCCGCCCGGATGAAACGCGGCGAGCTGGCGTACCCCAGTGACGACGTGGCCGCGGACCGTTACCTCGCCGCGGAGGCCGCACTCGACGCGGCCGGGCTCTCCTGGTACGAGGTCTCCAACTGGGCCCGCACCGACGAGGCGCGCTGCCGGCACAACCTGCTCTACTGGACCGGCGCGGACTGGTGGGGGCTGGGGCCGGGGGCGCACAGCCACGTCGGCGGGGTGCGCTGGTGGAACGTCAAACACCCCTCGGCGTACGCCCAGCGGTTGGCCGCGGGTGCGTCTCCCGGCCTGGCCCGGGAGGTGCTCACGGTCGACGAGGCGCACATGGAGGACGTGATGCTCCGGCTGCGACTCGCCAGTGGCCTGCCGCTGGCGGTGCTCGACGGCACCGGCCGGGCCGGTGCGGAGCGGGCGCTGGCCGACGGCCTGCTGGACGCCGATGAGTACGCGGCCGGTCGGGCGGTGCTCACCCTGCGCGGGCGGTTGCTCGCCGACGCGGTCGTGCGCGACCTGCTGCCCTGAGTGGGCTCCCGCTGCCCCGGAGCGGGGCAGCGGGTGCTGCGGGCCGGCCGGGGGAGCGGCCGGACCGGATCACTTGATGAAGTTGGCTGACATCGGGTAGCGGTAGGGGGTGCCCTCGTTGGCCTTCATGCCCGCGATGATCCCGAACAGGATCTGGATCACCACGACGGCGATGCTGGGCAGGAAGAGCAGGCACCAGCTCACGAAGAGCAGCACGAACGCGATGATCGACCAGAGGATCTGGAAGTTGAGGGCGGCCAGAGCATGCGCCCGGACGGTCGGCGACTGGTTGCCGCGGGCCAGGTAGGCGATGAGCGGGGCGACGAAGCCCAGCGGACCAAAGCTGATCAGCGCGCCGAGGGCACCGCCGAAGTGCGCGACCAACGCCCAGGTCTTGTCCTCGTTGTTGGCATAGCCGCCGCCGGGGCCGCCGTAGGCGCCACCGGTCGGGTACCCGCCAGCGGGGTAACCGCCGGGCGGGGGGTAACCGCCGGGCGGCGGATAGCCACCCGCCGGAGGGTAGCCACCTGACGGCGGTTGGTCACCGGTGGGCGGCGGATAGCCACCGGCCGGGGGATAGCCGCCCGGGCCGGGTGCCCCGGACAGTGGTGCGGTGGGCGGCTCGGCCGCGGAGGACGAGCCCGGGGGAGTCGGCTCCGGCGGGTAACTGCCGGGGTCTCCCGCACCGGGAGGGCGAGGTGGTTCAGTCATGACTGTCACGGTAGGTGCCCGCAGCAAGGTCGCACCAGAGCGACACCGGCCGGCCACGCGGGCCGATCGGCCGGATGGGGTGGCACGGGCCGCAGCGGCGGCCTGTCGTTGATCATCGCGTCGGCGGGGGCGCCGACGTAGACTGGCACTCGTTACAGTCGAGTGCCAGGGCGGCCGTCGGCCCCGGTGGGCCGTCGGCCGACGTGCGACAGGAGGTGCGGAGGATGGGTCTGGACGACCGCAAGCTCGCCGTGCTCCGCGCCATCGTCGAGGACTACGTCTCCACCCAGGAGCCGGTCGGCAGCAAGGCGCTTGTCGAGCGGCACCAACTAGGTGTCTCCCCGGCGACGGTCCGCAACGACATGGCCGTGCTGGAGGAGGAGGGCTACATCCGGCAGCCGCACACAAGTGCCGGCCGGGTGCCCACCGACCGTGGCTACCGGCTCTTCGTCGACAGGTTGTCCCGGGTCAAGCCGCTCAGCCCTGCCGAACGCCGGGCCATCGAGCGCTTCCTCGTCGGCGCGGTCGACCTCGACGACGTGGTGCACCGCACCGTACGCCTGCTTGCCCAGCTCACCCGGCAGGTGGCAGTCGTGCAGTACCCGTCGCTGGCCCGCTCCTCGGTGCGGCACCTGGAGCTGGTGCCGATCTCCACCACCCGGCTGATGCTCGTCATGATCGCCGACACCGGCCGGGTCGAGCAGCGGTTGGTGGAGCTGCCCGGGCCGGTGCCCGCCGACGACGTCACCGACCTGCGCCGAGTGATAAACGAGAAGCTCGCCGGCGCCCGCCTGTCCGACACCCCGCCGCTGGTGCAGGCGCTTGTCGAGGAGGTGCCGCCCAAGCTGCGTCCGACGATGACCACCCTCGCCACGGTCCTGTTGGAGACGCTCGTCGAGCGGCACGAGGAGCGCATCGCCCTGGCCGGCACCGCCAACCTCACCCGGGGTGGCCTGCTCGACTTCCAGGGCTCACTGCGGCCGATCCTGGAGGCTCTGGAGGAGGAGGTCGTGCTGCTCAAGCTCATCGGCGAGACCGAGCCCAGCACGACCCGGGTGCTGATCGGCGACGAGAACGAGTTCGACAACCTGCGCGCCGCCTCGGTGGTCAGCACCGGGTACGGCCCGGGGGCCACCATCGTGGGTGGCCTCGGTGTGTTGGGGCCCACCCGCATGGACTACCCCGGCAATATCGCCACGGTGCGCGCCGTGGCACGCTACGTGGGCGAGCTGCTGGCCCAGAACTGACAGGTCAGGGCCGACGGCCGGCTGCGGCCGCCGGTCGGCGTAACGCGAGACGAACATGAGGACACGGAACGCAGTGGCCAGGGACTACTACGGCATCCTCGGTGTCAGCCGGGAAGCCTCCGATGATGAGATCAAGCGCGCCTACCGCAAGCTGGCACGCCAGTTCCACCCGGATGTCAATCCGGACCCGGAGGCCCAGGAGAAGTTCAAGGACATCAACGCCGCGTACGAGGTCCTCTCGGACGACCGGAAGCGGCAGATCGTCGACCTGGGTGGCGACCCGCTCGCCCCCGGGGGCGGCGGCGCGGGCGGCCCGGGCGGCCCGGGTGGGGCCGGTCCGTTCGTCGGTTTCCAGGACATCATGGACGCGTTCTTCGGTGGCGCGGCGGGCGGTGCCCGTGGGCCGCGTCCGCGTACCCGTCCGGGCGCCGACGCGATCCTGCGCCTCGAACTCGACCTGCACGAGACGGCGTTCGGCGTCGAGGCACCGATCACCGTCGACACCGCTGTGCTCTGCACCACCTGCTCCGGCGCCGGCACGGCCGCCGGCACGCACCTCGCCACCTGTGAGGCGTGCGGTGGGCGGGGCGAGGTGCAGTCGGTGCAGCGCACCTTCCTCGGTCAGGTGGTCTCCGCCCGGCCGTGCACCGTCTGCCAGGGCTACGGCACCACCATCCCGCACCCCTGCCCCACCTGCGCGGGCGACGGCCGGGTGCGCACCCGCCGCTCGCTCACCGTCAAGATCCCGGCCGGCGTCGAGGACGGCATGCGGATCCGGCTGGCCCAGCAGGGCGAGGTCGGCCCCGGCGGCGGCACCGCCGGTGACCTCTACGTGGAGATCCACGAGCGGCCGCACGACGTCTACTCCCGCAAGGGCGACGACCTGCACTGCCGCGTCACCGTGCCGATGACCGCCGCCGCGCTGGGCACCCGGCTCACCATCAAGACGCTGGACAGCGAGGAGACCGTCGACGTCAAGGCCGGCACCCAGCCGGCCAGCACGCTGCGGCTGCGCGCCCGTGGTGTGCCGCACCTGCGCGGCACCGGCCGGGGCGACCTCTACGTGCACCTCGACGTCCGAACCCCCACCAAGCTCGACCCCGACCAGGAGAAGATGCTGCGCGACTTCGCCAAGACCCGGGGCGAGGAGGTCGCCGAGCTGACCAAGCAGGGCGGCTTCTTCTCCCGGATGCGCGACGCGTTCAACGGCCACGCCTGACGTGTCCGCGCCGCTCTTCCTGGTCGACGCGCTGCCCACCGGTGACGCGCTGACCCTCGACGGCCCCGAGGGGCACCACGCCGCCACCGTGCAGCGGCTACGCGTCGGCGAGGAGCTGCTGCTTGCCGACGGGCGGGGTGGCACGGCCGCCGCCGTGGTCACCGCCGTCGGCAGGGGCAGCCTGGAGGTCACCGTCACCTCCCGGGGGTACGCGGACGCGCCCGTACCCCGGATCGTCACCGTGCAGGGCATCGCCAAGGGTGATCGGGGCGAGCTGGCAGTGCAGGCGATGACCGAGGTCGGGGTGGACGAGATCGTGCCCTGGGCGGCGTCGCGTTCGGTCGCCCAGTGGCGCGGCGACCGGGGCGTACGGGCCCGGGAGAAGTGGGTCGCCACCGCCCGGGAGGCCGCCAAACAGGCCCGCCGGCCGTGGCTGCCCGTGGTGGCCGGTGCGCCGGACGAGTCCACCGCGACTGTCGCCCGCCGCATCGCCGGCGCCGCTGCCGCGTTCGTCCTGCACGAGGAGGCCGAGGAGCGGCTGACCACCGCCGAGCTGCCGTCCACCGGTGAGATCGTCCTGGTCGTCGGCCCGGAGGGCGGCATCGCCCCGGCCGAGTTGACCGCGTTCCGGGAGGCCGGAGGCCGGCCGGTGCGACTCGGCCCGGCCGTGCTGCGTACCTCGACGGCCGGCGTGGCGGCGCTCGCCGTGCTCGCCACCCGCCTGGGCCGCTGGTAGTCGATCTTGTCGGAGCGGGCCGTCAGCTGCGCAGGTAGGAGGCGCCGTTGAGGTCGACGATGGTGCCAGAGGCCCACTCGGCCTGCGGCGACGCCAACCAGTGCACGGCGGCCGCGATCTCCTCCGGCCGGGCCACCCGGTCGAACGGGCTCTGCGCCCGGATGGCCGCGCCGCGCTCGCCGCTCAGGTGCTCGGTCGTCATGTCGGTAGCCACGAAGCCCGGCGCGACGGTGGCCACCGTGATGCCGTACGGGGCGAGCGCCACGGCGAGGGACTGGCCCAGCGCGTTCAGCCCCGCCTTGCTGGCGCCGTACGCCGGCTGGTCCGGCTCACCCCGGAACGCGCCCCGGGACGACACGTTGACGATCCGGCCGCCACGCTCGCGCAGGTGCTGGGCGGCGCACCAGATGACGTTGCCGGCCCCGGTCAGGTTGGTCTCCACCACCTGACGCCAGCGCCGCTGCCACTGCTCGTACGAGGTGCCGAAAACCGGGTGCGGGTCGTCCCGGTCGCCGTACACCCCGGCGTTGTTAACAAGCACGTCGAGCCCGCCGAGCAGTTCGGCGGCCCGGTCGACCATGGCCCGGACGGCGTCCGGGTCGGTGAGGTCGGCGCGGACCACCACGTGCCCCGAGCCGGGCAGCCGCGCCCGTAGCTCCTCGGCCGCGTCGGCGGAGTCGCGGTGGTGGATTGCCACCCGGTCGCCGCCGGCGGCGAACGCCTCCACCACTGCGCGGCCGATGCCGCGCGAGGAGCCGGTCACCAGTACCGCCCGATCCGTCATGCCGGCCATCCTGCCCGAGCCGGTCGCGCTTACCTACACTGCCCCGATGGGATCCGACTGCCTGTTCTGCCGCATCGTCGCCGGGGAGATCCCGGCCACAGTGGTCCGGGAGACCGCCACCACGCTCGCCTTCCGCGACATCGACCCGAAGGCCCCGGTGCACGTCCTGGTCATTCCGAAGGAGCACTACGCCGACGTCGCCACGCTCGCCGGGGGCGACCCGGCGCTGGCCGGTGAAGTGCTCGCCACGGCCGCCGCCGTGGCCGAGGACGAGGGGCTGCTCGGCGACGGGTTCCGGCTGATGTTCAACACCGGGGCGTACGGCGGGCAGGAGGTGTTCCACGCCCACGCGCACCTGCTCGGTGGCGCGCCGCTCGGCCCGATGCTCGCCCGGGACCTGGCGTGACGAGCGGTACGGACGCGTACGACCGGTTGGGTCGGCTGGTCCGGCGGGTGCAGGCCGACGCGCGGGTGCCGGCGGTGTCGGCGGCGCTGCACCGCGCCGACCGGCCGCTGTGGACCTGCACCGTCGGGGGCACCGGGACCGACAGCCCGTTGGGGCCGGGCACCCAGTTCCGGATCGGCTCGGTCACCAAGACCTTCACGGCGGTGCTCACCCTGCAGTGCCGCGACGACGGGTTGCTGGACCTGGACGACGCGGTGGGCCGGCACCTGGACCTTCCCGCGCACGGCGAGTTGACCGTGCGTCGCCTGCTGTCGCACACCGGTGGCCTGCAACGCGAGCCGTACGGCGACGTCTGGGACACCCTGGACGCGCCGGACACCGAGCGGTTGGTGGGTGAGCTGGACCGCGCCGAGCGGGTGCTGCCGTCGGGCCGGCGTTTCCACTACTCCAACCTGGGCCTGGCAGTGCTCGGCCTGCTTGTCGGCCGGCTGCGCGACGCGAGCTGGGCGGAGGTGCTCGCCGAGCGTGTGCTGACGCCTCTGGGGCTTACCGACACCACAGTGACGCCCCGGCCCTCGGCGGCCACCGGCTACCTGGTCGACGCGTACTCCGACGAGGCGCACCCGGAGCCGCCCACCGACTTCGGCGCGGTCGGCCCGGCCGCCCAGCTCTGGAGCACCGCTACCGACATGGCCCGCTGGGCGGCGTTCCTCGCCGACCCGGCGGCGCTCGACCCGGCCGGCGCGGTACTCGCCCCGGGCACCCTTGACGAGATGCGCTGGCCGCTGACCACCACCGACGAGACGCTCTGGGGCACAGGCTTCGGGCTCGGCCTCATCCTCGTCCCGCAGGGCGAACGGGTGGTGCACGTGGGGCACGACGGCGCGATGCCGGGGTTCCTGGCCGGTGTGTACGGCCGCCGGGGCGGCGACGGGACGGCCGGCGCGATGGGCGCCGCGGTGCTCGGCTCGTCCGGTACGGCGGCCGAGCTGTTCGAGCTGCCGCACCGGCTGCTCGCCGAGGCGGTCGAGCACGACCCCGCCGACATCGAGCCGTGGGCGCCCGGCCCAGGCGCTCCGGCGGCCCTGCGGGGGGTGCTCGGCCGCTGGTGGGGCGAGGGTTCCGAATATGTCTTCTCCTGGCACGACGGCGCGCTGCGGGCGCGCGGGGTCCGGGACCCGGCGGGCCGCCCGCCGGCGGTCTTCGCGCCGCTGCCCGACCGCCCGGACGTGTTCCGGACGGTCTCCGGCCGGGAGGTCGGCGAGCTGCTGCGGTTGACCCGGGACGAGTCGCGGACGGTTGTCCGGATGCACTGGGCGACCTACCGGTTCACCCGCCACCAGGAGACCTTCGACAGGTACGACTTCCGGGCCGGGAGTTGATCGCGGCCAGCGGAAATGGGCGCGATGCGGCCCGCGTTGACCCGATACGATGGGTGTAACGTCCGCACGCCGTGCCAGCAGGGCCGGCGCCGAGATCGAGAGCAGGTGCGCAGGGCCCTTCGGCCCGACCTATGACCGGCACCCCACCTCCCGGCCCGCCCCGGGTGCAGACCAGGATCACCGTGCCCGACCCCAAGATCATGGTCAATCTGCTCGGCGCGGGCGACGAGATCCTGCGACTCGTCGAACGCTCGGTCGTCAGTGACGTGCACGTGCGGGGCAACGAGATCACGATCACCGGCGCCCCCGCCGACAACGCCCTCGCCGAGCGGGTCTTCAGTGAGCTGCTCGAACTCATCGAGAAAGGCGAGACCCTGACCAGTGACGCCGTCCGGCGTACCGTCGGCATGCTCGAGCAGGGCAGCGCCGAGCGGCCCGCCGAGGTCCTGACCCTCGACATCCTCTCCCGTCGCGGGCGCACCATCCGCCCCAAGACACTCGGGCAGAAGCGGTACGTCGACGCGATCGACTCACACACAATCGTCTTCGGCATCGGCCCGGCCGGCACCGGCAAGACCTACCTGGCGATGGCGAAGGCCGTCCAGGCGTTGCAGGCCAAGCAGGTCAACCGCATCATCCTGACCCGACCGGCGGTCGAGGCGGGCGAGCGGCTGGGCTTCCTGCCGGGCACGCTCAACGAGAAGATCGACCCGTACCTGCGCCCGCTCTACGACGCGCTGCACGACATGCTCGACCCGGAGTCCATCCCGAAGCTGATGGCCGCCGGGACGATCGAGGTCGCGCCACTGGCGTACATGCGGGGTCGCACCCTGAACGACGCGTTCATCATTCTGGACGAGGCGCAGAACACGACGCCCGAGCAGATGAAGATGTTCCTCACCCGGCTCGGCTTCAACTCCAAGATCGTCGTGACGGGTGACATCACCCAGGTGGACCTTCCCGGCGGGACGAGCAGCGGCCTACGGGTGGTCCGGGAGATCCTGGAGAACGTCGACGACGTGCACTTCTCCCAGTTGTCCAGCTCCGACGTGGTGCGCCACCGGCTGGTCGGGGAGATCGTCGACGCGTACGCCCGCTGGGACGCCGAGCGGGAGAACCAGCAGGCGCAGGGCGTCCATGCCGTGCCCGGGCGACCCGCCCAGGGCGGCCGGGCCGGCCGCCGCCGCTAAAGCAGAGGAAAGCAGTTGTCCATCGAGATCGCCAACGAGTCCGGTGTCGACGTCGACACCGACGCCGTGCTCGCCGTCGCCCGGCACGCCCTCGACGAGATGGGGGTCAACCCCCTCGCCGAGCTGTCCGTGCTGCTTGTCGACATCGACTACATGACCGAGCTGAACCACCGCTGGATGGGCGGGGACGGCCCGACCGACGTGCTCGCCTTCCCGATGGACGAGGGAAGCGTCGACCACGGCCCGGGCGAGAGCGCACCCGCCGGCGGCGAACCCGCCCTGCTCGGTGACATCGTGCTGTGCCCCGAGGTCGCGGCCAAGCAGGCGGCGACCGCGGGGCACGCCTCGGCCGACGAGCTGCACCTGCTCACCGTGCACGGGGTGCTGCACCTGCTCGGCTACGACCACGCCGAGCCGGAGGAGGAGCGCGAGATGTTCGCTCTGCAGGCTCGACTGCTGGCGAGCTGGCGGTCGACCCGCACCCAGTGATGTCCACTCCTCCGTTACTCGCGGTCGGCCCCACGGCCGGCCTTCCCGACCTGCAACTGATCGTCTTCGCGGCGGGCCTGGTGGTGCTGGCCGGCGTGATCGCCATGACCGAGGCGGCGCTCGCCGCGGTCTCACCGGCCCGGGCCGCCGAACTGGCCCGCGACGGCGTGCGCGGCGCGCGGACCCTCCAGGTCGTGGCCTCGGACGTCGTCCGGCACCTCAATCTGCTGCTGTTGCTGCGGCTGCTCGCCGAGCTGACCGCCACCACGCTCGTGGCGTTGGTAGCGGTGGACAGCTTCGGCGCCGGTTGGCGTGCCGCGCTTGTCACAGCCGGCGCGATGACAGTCGTCAGCTTCGTGGTGGTCGGTGTCGCCCCGCGCACCATCGGCCGGCAGCACGCGTACGCGGTGGGCCGTGCGGTCGCGCCGTTGGTCCGCTGGCTGGGCCGCGCGCTCAACCCCCTCGCGTCGCTGCTCATCCTGATCGGCAACGCGGTCACCCCGGGGCGCGGCTTCCGGGAGGGGCCGTTCGCCAGCCAGGTGGAGCTGCGCGAGCTGGTGGACCTGGCCGAGCAGCGCGGCGTCGTTGAGCACGGCGAGCGTCAGATGATCCACTCGGTCTTCGCGCTCGGCGACACCATCGCCCGTGAGGTGATGGTTCCGCGTACCGAGATGGTGTGGATCGAGGAGGGCAAGACCCTCGCCCAGGCGTTGGTGCTCTTCCTGCGCTCGGGTTTCTCCCGCATCCCGGTGATCGGCGAGAGCGTCGACGACGTGCTCGGGGTGCTCTACCTGAAGGACCTGATCCGCCGGTCGCGGGGCGGCGACCCGGACGCCGAGCAGTTGCCGGTGGCCGAGCTGATGCGCCCGGCCACCTTCGTGCCGGAGTCCAAGCCGGTCGACGACCTGCTGTCGGAGATGCAGGCGGCCCGCAACCACCTGGTCATCGTGGTCGACGAGTACGGCGGCACCGGCGGTCTGGTCACCATCGAGGACATCCTGGAGGAGATCGTCGGTGAGATCACCGACGAGTACGATGTCGAACGCCCGCCTGTCGAACGCCTCGCGGACTCCTCGGTGCGGGTGACCGCCCGCCTGCCGGTGGAGAACCTGGGCGAGATGTTCGGCGCCGACCTGCCCACCGACGAGGTGGAGACGGTCGGTGGCCTGCTCGCCCAGTCGCTGGGGCGGGTGCCGATCCCCGGAGCGCAGGCCGAGGTGGCCGGCCTCCGGCTGGTCGCCGAGGGCACCACGGGCCGGCGCAACCGGATCGACACCGTCCTGGTCAGCAGGGTGGAGTCGGGCGACGAGCAGGACAGCACCGGGCGCGGCGACCATGCCGGCCCCGGGGACGACCCGGATCATTATCGAGACGAGGAGAGGCAAGCCGCCGATGCCTGAGACACCCGCCGCGCCCGCCGCCCAGCCCACCCCCACCGCGCCGGCACCGCTGAGCGCCGAGGACGGCAAGCTCGTCGTCCTGGCCCGGGGCGCTCGCGGGCGGGTCGGTGCCGTGGAGGGCGCCGCGGTTCGGGATCAGGATGGCCGGACGTACGCGGCGGCCAGCGTCGCGCTGCCCTCGCTGACCCTCACGGCTCTGCAGTTGGCGGTGGCCTCGGCCGTGGCCGCAGGGGCGGGCCGGCTGGAGGCGGCGGCTGTGGTGACCGAGGCGTCGACGCTTGACGGCGCCGGGCACGCCGCCGTACGCGACCTCGCCGTGGACGCGCCGATCCACCTGGCCGCGCCGGACGGCACCGTGCTCGGCACGGTGACCCAGTGAGCCCCGTGCGGGATCCGGAGCCGCGTCCGTACCGGGCCGGGTTCGGCTGTTTCGTGGGCCGTCCCAACGCCGGCAAGTCCACGCTCACCAACGCCATCGTCGGCACCAAGATCGCGATCACCTCGAACAAGCCGCAGACCACCCGGCACGTCATCCGGGCGGTGCTGCACCGTCCGGAGTCGCAGCTGGTCCTGGTGGACACGCCGGGTCTGCACCGCCCCCGTACGCTGCTCGGCGAGCGCCTCAACGACCTGGTCCGCTCCACCTGGACCGAGGTCGACGTGATCGGCCTGTGCATCCCGGCGGACGAGCCGGTGGGCCGCGGCGACCGGTTCATCACCGGCGAGCTGGCCGAGCTGAAGGCAACAGTGCTGGCGGTGGTCACCAAGACCGACCTGGTCGACAAGCGCCGGCTGGCCGAGCAGTTGCTCGCGGTGAGCCAGCTGGGGGAGTTCGCCGAGATCGTGCCGGTGAGCGCGGTCTCCGGGCACCAGGTGGACACGCTCGTCGACGTGATGACCAAGTACCTGCCGCCGTCGCCCCAGCTCTACCCGGACGACATGCTCACCGACGACCCGGAGCAGGTGATGGTCGCGGAGCTGATCCGGGAGGCGGCCCTGGAGGGCGTCCGCGACGAGCTGCCGCACTCCATCGCCGTGGTGGTGGAGGAGATGATCCCCGAGGGGCAGGTCATCAAGATCTACGCCGACCTGTACGTGGAGCGGCCCAGCCAGAAGGCAATCGTTCTCGGCCACAAGGCGAGCCGGCTCAAGGAGGTCGGCACGAACGCCCGCCGGCAGATCGAGGAGTTGCTGGGCAGCCGGGTCTATCTCGACCTGCACGTACGGGTCGCGAAGGACTGGCAGCGCGACCCGAGGCAGTTGCGCAAGCTGGGCTTCTGAACGCCGCCGGGTGGGCCGGGTCGCCGGTCGGTCCGATCATCGGCCGAGCGTGGGCAGCTTCACGATCGGTGGGGGTCGGCGTCGTTTGGCGCGCGGGCCGCGGAGGGTAGGGGAAGAACACCCCCGCGTCCCCGACCCAGATGCAGGCTGATGCGCAACAGATACCTCGATCTGCTCCGTTTCCTGGCCATCGTCCGGGTGGTCGTCTACCACGTCACCGGCTTGGCGACCCTCACGCTCGTCTTCCCTGCCATGTCGGTGATGTTCGCGCTGGCCGGCTCGTTGATGGCCGCCTCGCTCGACCGCACCGGCCCGGTGGCGGTCGGCCGCCGGTTGCGCCGTCTGCTGCCGTCGCTGTGGGTGCTGGCGGCAGTCTTCGTGCCGGCCATGCTGCTCACCGGGCTGTCGCTGTCGCCCCGGGTGCTGCTGTGGCTGTTTCCGATAGCCGATCCGCCGGCGAACAACTGGGGTGCGGTGGGACTGAGCACCATCTGGTACCTGCGCGACTACCTGTGGTTCGTGCTCGCCTCGCCGGTCGCGCTCTGGCTGTTCCGGCGGGCGCCGCTGCCCACCCTGCTCGCCCCGTACGTGGTGCTGGTGACGATCGAGGTGGGAATCTACCCGGCGCCGCCGGTGGTGCGCGAGTTCGGGCTGTACTTCGGCGCGTGGTTGCTCGGTTTCGCCCACCACGCCGGGATGCTGCGCCGACTCGCCGGTCGGGTGCTGTACCCGCTGTCGCTGGCCCTCGCTGTCGCCGGCGGGGCCTGGATCGTCACGCATCCCGGCCCGCGCGGGTACGACCTCAACGAGAACCACCTCGGCAACGCGCTGTGGTCGGCCGCGTTCATCCTGATCGTGCTGGGTCGGGCTCCGGCCGGGGTGGCCTGGCTGGAGCGCAGCCGGCTGGCCGACCGGGTGGTGACAGTGGTCAACCGGCGGGCTCTCACCATCTATCTCTGGCACATGCCGTTCGTGGTGGCGCTCACTCCGCTCGTCGACGTGGTCGGATGGTCGCGCCAGGACCCGGTGGGGCTCGCCGTCCGGGTGCTGCTGGTCTTCGCGCTTGTCGGTCTGGTCACCCTTGTCGTCGGCTGGGTCGAGGACGTCGCCGCCCGTCGCCGCCCGGAGCTGATCCCCGCCGGCCCGGCGACCCCTACCAGCCGCCCGCTCCGCCCCGACCCGGCCACAGCGGGGCGGTACGGCCCACCGAGCGGTCCCGACGCGAGCCCGGCGAGTCTGCGCGACCGGAGCCCGGCGGGGCGGCCAGGCGCCGGCGGGGCCGGGACGGGTGACCGTACCGGCGCAGCCGGTGTCCGGTGCGGCGGCGACCGTTGAGATCAACGCAGGCTGATCGACATCAACGCTGGCTGATCGACACGTCGCCGCTGCCGGCCGAGCCGTCGAGCACCAGGGACGCGGCCGGGTCGTCGGCGACGGTGATCCGAGCGTCACCGGAGTCGGTGCTGGAGCGGACCCGGTAGCTGCCGGCCGGCACGACCAACGAGACGTCCCCACTTGAGGCGTGCAGACGTGCCGAGGCGGCCGTCTCCAGCTCGACGGTGACGTTGCCGGAACCGGCCTCGGCGTCCGTCGCGCCGTCCACCCGGCGAGCGGTGATGTCGCCCGAGCCGGCGCGCAGCCGTACTGCCGAACGGGCCTCACTCACCTCGATGTTGCCGGAGCCGGTCTCCACGTCGATCGCCCCGGCGACGTCGCTGATCCGCACGTCGCCCGAGCCCAGCCGCAGCTTCACCGCGCCGGTCTTGGTCAGCTCGACGTCACCCGAGCCGCTCTCGCCCTGCACGGTCACGCCCTCTCCAACTGTCACCTCGTACGAGACGCTGCACCGGTTGCCGCAGTCGGTGTCCAGCATCAGCTCGCTGTCCTTGATCTCGTACCGGGTCTTGGGTTCGCCGCCCTGGTAGCGCACCACCCGCTTGATCCGTGCCTCGCCCGCCGTGCCGGTGCCGCGGACGATCACGTCCCCGGAGCCCCCCTGCACCCGGATGGTGGTGATCTTCACCGCCTCGGTGTTGTCATAGTCGAGCCGGCGGAAGGACAGGTTGTCGCACCCGGCGAGCAGGATGAGGGCGGTGGTCAGCCCCAACGCGACGGGCGCGGCGGCGCGGCGACGACGGGCGGCGGTGGTCTGGTGCAGTGCCATGGCGAGCACGCTACGGCCGGTGACGAGCCGGGCGCATCGGGGTTCGTCCGCGCATCCACCCCGAGCCGACCCTGATTTCACACCCCGAGGGAGAATGGTCCGATGGCCGGGTACCGCCGACAGCTCTACCGCGACGACGCGGTGGTGCTGCGTGTGCAGAAGCTCGGCGAGTCCGACCGGATCATCACGCTGCTCACCCGCCGGCACGGCCGGCTGCGGGCGGTCGCCCGGGGGGTCCGGCGCACCATGAGCAAGTTCGGCGCCCGGCTGGAGCCGTTCGGTCACGTCGACCTCCAGCTCGCCGGTGACCCGAAGGGCAACCTCGGCAGCTCACTGCACACCGTCAGCCAGGTCGAGGGCATCGAGCTCTACGGCAAGCGGTTCCTCGGGGACTATCCCCGCTACACGGCGGCCAGCGCGATCGCCGAGACGGCCGAGCGGCTGACGCCTGTCGAGAGGGAGCCGTCACTGCGGCTGTTCCAGCTCACCGTGGGGGCGCTGAAGGCGCTGTCCCGGGGCGAGCACGCGACGACGCTGGTGCTCGACGCGTACCTGCTGCGCGGGATGGCCCTCGCGGGCTGGGCGCCGGCGCTTGTCGCCTGCGCGGTCTGCGGCACCCCCGGGCGGCACCGCGCGTTCTCCGTGCCGGCCGGCGGCGCGGTCTGCCCGGACTGCCGGCCACCGGGCGCGGCCCACCCCGCGCCGGCGACCATCGACCTGATGTCCGCGCTGACCACAGGCGACTGGGTGGTCGCCGACGCGACCGAGGCCGGTGTACGCCGGGAGTGCAGTGGCCTGGTCGCGGCGCACCTCCAGTGGCATCTGGAACGCGCGCTACGCTCGC
This sequence comes from Micromonospora sp. DT43, assembly GCF_049841645.1. Lineage (NCBI taxonomy): Bacteria > Bacillati > Actinomycetota > Actinomycetes > Micromonosporales > Micromonosporaceae > Micromonospora > Micromonospora sp. DT43. The sequence goes on from NZ_JBNCKR010000001.1 coordinate 85,381, forward strand.
TGCCGCTGGTCGACCGGGGTCCCTCGGTCGCCGGCACGGTCCCGCCGCCGGGCGGCGGTGGGGCTGCGATGCTCCGGCCACGCGGTGACGTCGAGGCCGGTGCGGACGGCACGAGCAGGGAGAGAGCCGAGTGATCCGATCGATGAGGCCCGGCCGGCGTGAGCCGACGCCACCGACGCCGCACCCGTCCGGTGCCCGGCCGCCAGCACTGCCGAGCGAGGCGGTGCCGAAGCACGTGGCGGTCGTGATGGACGGCAACGGCCGGTGGGCCAAGGACCGCGGGCTGCCCCGCACCAAGGGCCACGAGGCGGGGGAGCACAGTCTCTTCGACACCATCGAGGGCGCGATCGAGATGGGCATCCCCTACCTGTCGGCGTACGCGTTCTCCACCGAGAACTGGCGGCGCTCGCCCGACGAGGTCCGGTTCCTGATGGGGTTCAACCGGGACGTGATCCGTCGACGCCGCGACCAGTTGGTCGACCTCGGTGTCCGGGTGGTCTGGTCGGGGCGGCCGGGGCGTCTGTGGAAGAGCGTCATCTCCGAGTTGCAGACCGCGGAGGAGATGTCCCGGGGCAACTCGACGCTGACCCTGCAGTTCTGCGTGAACTACGGCGGGCAGGCCGAGATCGGCGACGCTGCCGCGGCGATCGCCCGGGACGTGGCGGCCGGTCGACTGGACCCGTCGAAGGTGACCGAGAAGACCGTCGCGAAGTACCTCTACCACCCGGAGATCCCGGAGGTGGACCTGTTCCTGCGACCCTCAGGCGAGGAGCGGATCTCCAACTTCCTGCTCTGGCAGACCGCGTACGCCGAGCTGGTCTTTCTGGACACGCTCTGGCCGGACTTCGACCGCCGCCACCTGTGGTACGCGTGCGAGCTGTACGCCCAGCGGGACCGGCGGTTCGGTGGCGCGCTGCCCAACCCGGTGGCCCCGACGGTCTGAGCGAGGCTTACCGACACGTCACGCTGGGTATCAGGAACGTCAGGCAGCTACTGACGGAGGTGAACCCACATGATCCAGAAGCGCATTGCCCAGTGGGCGGTGATGGCCGTCGCGGTGCCGCTGGCCGCGGCCGGCGCCCGCCGGCTCAGCCACACCCTGGAGGCCCGGCGTGGTCCCTCCGGGGCGACCCGGTTGCTGACCAGGGGCGCGGATCTGATCCGCCCGCAGAAGGCCAAGCGCCGCCGGTTCTGGTAGGTCGTGACTCTCCGGCGCCGCCCGCACGAATGCGGGCGGCGCCTTCTCGTGCCCGCGCCCAACCCCCTCGGGCGGGTTGGCGGTGGGCGTGGTGGCACCGCTCGGGCGGTTGGCCTGGGATGTGCGACTGTTCGCAGGTGGTGCGGGATGGGGGCGGGTAGGGTCCGGAGGTGGCGGGATGATGGCGGTTTGGGGTGGATATGCGGGATCTCCGATACAAGATGATCATGGCGTTGAACGCGGCCGATCTGGGTGACCCGATCTGCGAGCAGGTGGCCGAGATCTGCGCCGAGATCGCCGAGCAGCACTGCGCGGAGTTCGGTCACACGCCACAGCTGCGTACCGGTGAGATCGCCGAGCTGGCCACCGGCGAGCCGGCCCTGGCCTGGGCGCCGACGACCCCCGACACCGGGCAGCGTGCCTGGTGACCGCACCCGCGCCGTCGGTCGACCTGCGTCGCGCCGACGACCGGTTCGCCACCCGCATCTCCTGGTTGGACTCCAAGCACTCCTTCTCGTTCTCCCGGCACTACGACCCGGCCAACACCCATCACGGGCTGCTGCTGGTGAACAACGACGACGTGGTCCGGCCGGGCGCCGGCTTCGAGACCCACCCGCACGAGGACATGGAGATCGTCACCTGGGTGCTGCGCGGCTCGCTCGTGCACCAGGACTCCACAGGCCACTCCGGAGTGATCTACCCGGGCCTGGCGCAGCGGATGAGCGCCGGCACCGGCATCCTGCACTCAGAGAAGAACGATGCCTGGCGGCTCAACAACCAGGAGCCGCACAGCGACCCCGTGCACTTCGTGCAGATGTGGGTGCTCCCCGACGAGCAGGGCGTCGACCCCGGCTACGAGCAGTTGGAGATCGAGGACGAGTTGCTGCGCGGCGGCCTGGTGCCGATCGCCTCCGGGATGGACCGCTACGACGGCGCGTCCGCGATCCGGATCCGCAACCGGTACGCGACCCTGCACGCCGCCCGACTCGGCCCCGGCGACGAGGCCACCCTCCCGGACGCGCCCTTCGTGCACCTGTACGTGCCCAATGGCACGGTGACCCTGGAGGACAGCGGCCCCCTCGGCACCGGCGACGCCGCCCGGCTCACCATGACCGGCGGCCGGCGGGTGACAGCCGACGAGCCGGCCGAGATCCTCGTCTGGGAGATGCACGCCACAGTCGCCTGACCGGTGCCCCCGGACGCCTCCCGTCGGGCCCATGATCACGCTCGAACATGGAGGTAGGGGCCTCCCGTCGTCGGAAGGCCCCTCCATCACGGATTCAGCGCGATCTTGCGGGCGTGGAGCGCTTCCCGTTACGCCGGGGACTCGGTCTTGTCGCCGGCCCAGGTGGTGTGGAACGAGCCCTCGCGGTCGACGCGCTGGTAGGTGTGCGCGCCGAAGTTGTCCCGAAGGCCCTGGATCAGCGCCGCGGGCAGCCGCTCGGCGCGCAGCGCGTCGAAGTACGCAAGCGACGACGAGAACGCCGGCGTCGGCACACCCGCCCGGGCAGCGTCGGCCACGACCCGCCGCCAGCTCGGCACGCCGGCCGCGACCGCCTCGGCGAAGTACGGCGCCACCAGCAGCGTGGGCAGGTCGGGCTGCTCGTCGTACGCCTCGCGGATGCGGTTCAGGAAGCGGGCGCGGATGATGCAGCCGCCCCGCCAGATGGTCGCCGTGCCACCGAGGTCGATGTCCCAGTTGAACTCCTGGCTGCCGGCCCGGATGTGGTCGAAGCCCTGCGCGTACGCGACGATCTTGGAGGCGAGCAGCGCCCGGCGGACGTCCTCCACGAACGCGTCCCGGTCGGCGACCTGCCACTGCTCACCCGCGTCCGGGAATGCCCGGCGGGCGGCCTCGCGCTGGTCGACGTGCCCCGACAGCGAGCGGGCGAACGTCGCCTCGGCGATCCCGGTGATCGGAATGCCCAGGTCGAGGGCGCTCTGCACAGTCCACCGACCGGTGCCCTTCTGCTCCGCCCGGTCCTGCACGACGTCGACGAACGCGCGACCGGTCGCCGCGTCGGTGTGCGCGAGCACGTCGGCGGTGATCTCGATGAGGAACGACTCCAACTCGCCGTTGTTCCAGTCGCGGAAGATCTCCGCGATCTCCGCCGGCTTCGCGCCCAGACCGGCCCGGAGCAGGTCGTACGCCTCGGCGATGAGCTGCATGTCGGCGTACTCGATGCCGTTGTGCACCATCTTGACGAAGTGCCCGGCGCCGTCCGGCCCGACGTGCGTGCAGCACGGCACGCCGTCCACCTGGGCCGCGATCTTCTCGAACATCGGCCCGAGCTTCGCGTACGACTCGGCGGAACCGCCAGGCATGATGCTCGGCCCGAGCAGCGCGCCCTCCTCACCACCGGAGACGCCGGTGCCGCTGAAGTGCAGCCCCTGCGCGCGCAGCGCCTCCTCTCGGCGGCGGGTGTCGGCGAAGTGGGCGTTGCCGCAGTCGACGATGATGTCGCCCTCGTCCAGCAGCGGCACCAACTCGTCGATCACCGCATCGGTGGGCGCACCGGCCTTGACCATCACGATCACCGCGCGCGGCCGTTCCAGCGACGCCACGAAGTCGGCCATCGACTCACCAGGCACGAAGGTGCCCTCGTCACCGTGCTCGGCGACGAGAGTGCGGGTGCGCTCCGGTGACCGGTTGTGCACCGCCACGGTAAAGCCGTTGCGGGCCAGGTTGCGGGCCACGTTCCGGCCCATCACCGCCAGCCCGGTCACGCCGATCTGCGCCGTCGCCTGCTCAGCCATTCGTGCCGCCACCTCTCGCCGTCGAACTATCCTGCTGCGACCGTATCGCGGCGGGCGGCATCGTGGGCGGATAGGCGACGGCGGGTGCGTGTGACACGGCGGACGGTGGCGGCCGGCCTCCGGCGAGCCGGGCCGCCGCACGTCGCCGCGGCGAACCGGAGAAACCAGTGGGGCCCCGGCCGCGGCTGGGGTCCGTTCCCGGATTCGCGGGGCAGCGGGGCGTCGGCCGCCGTGCTAGAACTCTCCGATGTGGCACGGGCGGGGCGTGCCGCGCGAACGGGGAGCGGTCTGGTGGAACAACGTGAGGCAGCCGGAGATCTCAACTCCGAACTGCTGGCCAGCGACGTGTGGGCCGACGAGATGCTGGCCGGTGCCGGCATACCGGTGGTGGATGTCCCGTTCGTGACGGTCGGCGGCGGGATCGGTTCCTTCGTCACTGTGGACTACCTCCGCATCGCCGGAGTGGCTAGCGACCGGATCCGGGTGCTGTCCAACATCGACTATCCCTGGCAGACGTACGAATATCTGACCCGGGTGTCGCAGATTCCGCGCCGCGAGCGGATTCGCTCCGACTCGTCCTCCCGGCCCGACAACATCTGGGGCTTCCCGTCGTACGCGGTGGCGGAGGCCTGGCAGGAGCGCAGCCTTCGGCCGCTGCTGCACGTGCTGGGTGAGCCGTTGTTCACCGACTACTGGACGCCCCGGGCCGGGCAGGTGTTCGCCGGCCTGGAGCGGGAGGCGGAGCGGATCGGATACCGGGACATGCTGGTCAACGGCGTGGTGCGGATGGTCCGGCGGCGTGCCGGGGGCGGCTACTTCACCATCCTCACTCCGCCGGCCGGCAGCTCGTCGACCCGGCGGGTTGCCTACCGGTCCCGATTCGTGCACCTCGCGGTCGGCTATCCCGGCCTGCGTTTCCTGCCGGACCTGCAGCAGTTCCGCGAGACCCACCAGGATTTCGAGCACGTGGTCAACGCCTACGAGCCGCACGAGCACGTGTACGAGGTGCTCAAGACCCGGCCGGGCACCGTGCTGGTCCGGGGCGGCGGCATCGTCGCGTCCCGGGTGCTGCAGCGTCTGATGGACGACCGGGAACGGCACGGTCTGGGTACCGAGATCGAGCACCTGTTCCGCACCTATGTCAGCGGCGCGCACGGGCCGCACCCGTGGCTGCGCCGCCGGGGCGGCGACGGATGGGCGTACCAGGGGTTCAACTATCCCAAGTCGGTGTGGGGCGGCCAGCTCAAGGCCCGGATTCGCCGCCTCGAGGGCGCGGACCGGGCCGCCGCGTACGCCGCGATGGGCGGCACCAACACGCCGAAGCGCCGCCGCTGGCAGGAACAGATGCGCGCCGGCCGGGAGGGCGGCTGGTACCGCACCTGGCAGGGCACGGTCGCCCAGGTGGAACCGACCGTCGACGGCCGGATCGCCAGCCGGGTCACCGGCGACGCCGGCACGAGGACGCTGCTCGCGGACTACGTCATCGACTGCACCGGCTTGGAGGCCGACATCGCCGAGCACCGAGTCATCGCGGACCTGCTCGAACATGGCGGCGCCGGCCGCAACCCGGTCGGCCGCCTCGACGTGGAGCGGCACTTCGAGGTACGCGGGACCGCGAGCGGCGACGGTGCCCTCTACGCCTCGGGCACGGCTACCCTCGGCGGCTACTTCCCCGGCGTGGACACCTTCCTGGGGTTGCAGGTCGCAGCCCAGGAGATCGCCGACGACCTGGCGCGCCGAGGCTTCGGCGCCCGCCTCGGGCCGGTGCGCTCCACCGTGGAGTGGGTGCGGTGGATGCGTGGCCGGCCTGCCGGTCAGAAGGGCTGAGACGATGGTGCCCACCCTCGCCGGACGGATCCAGACCCGGCTCGTGCTCCTGGCGGTCGTCGGCTCACTCGTGACCGCGATCGTGACCCCGCTGCTGCCGTCCGGTGTCGGCTACCGGGACACCTTCGGGGTGCTGCTCACCGTCGCCGTCCTCGGCGTCGGCTGGGAGCTGGTCTACCACCTGCTCATGCAGTTCCGCTGGGAGAAGGACTGGCCGCTGCTGTTCGGTCTGGGCACGGGGGTGCCCGAGGCAGCGCTGATCTGGCTGCTGCTCGACCACCACGTGCTGCCGGGGCTCGCCGGGCCACCTCCGCTCGGTGCGTTCCTGCTGCACTTCTCGGCGGTCTGGCTGGCGGTCTGGCTGGTCGCCAACGGCCCGATGCGGGTGCCGTTCCTGCGCTGGCGCTTCTTCGGCGGGCGGCTCGGGTGAGCGGCCGGGAGCCGGACCCGGCCGTGCCGTTCACCGCGGTGCTGCTCGTTGCCGGCGCCACCGAGGTGATCGCGACGACGGCCGGTGAGCCGACGGTCGTGCTGCCGGCGATGGTCGAGGGCGTGGACTGCCGGAACGGCCACTTCAACGACCCCGGGCTGCGCTACTGCCAACGTTGCGGCATCGCCATGCATCAGCAGACGCTCGCCACCCGGCTGGCGCCGCGGCCGCCACTCGGCGTGCTGCTCACCGACGATGGGGTCACCTTCCGGCTGGACACGGACTATGTCGTCGGGCGCCGTCCGGAGCAGCATCCGGACGTCCGGGCCCGGCGGGCGCGGCAGGTCCGGCTCACCGGCGAGATCTCCGGAGTCTCCCGCCTGCAGTTGCGGATCCAGCTGCGCGGCTGGCAGGTGGCGGTGGTGGACCTAGGCTCCGCCAACGGCACCATGCTGCGCGAGGCAGCGGACGCCGACACTCGGCGGGTGCCCGCCGGCGAGCCGGTCGTGATCCGGCCCGGCACCCAGATCGAGTTCGCCGCACGGTGGCTGCGGTACGAATCCCACCGGAACCCCTGAGGAAGCCCGTGCGCGGCATCGCCGACTACACCTTCATCCGCCCGCTCGGCTCAGGTAGCCACGGGACCTTCTACCTGGCGAACCGGCCGGCCCGGCTCCCAATCCCGGCCGACCTGGTCGCCGTCAAGGTGCTGCACGCCGAGTCCGAGGAGACGGCGTTCCGGCGGGCGACCCGAGAGCTCGCCGCGTTCGCCGCGGTCAGGTCCCCGTGCCTGGTCGACCTTTACGACGCGGGTCAGCACGACGGCTTCTTCTACTACTCGACCGAATACCTGCCGGACGGCTCGCTCGCCCAGCCCGCCGTGCCTGTCGACCGGTCGACCGCGCTGCGGGCGCTCGCCGACGCGGCCCGGGCGGCGTCGGCCCTGCACGCGGCGGGCATCGCGCATCGCGACATCAAGCCGGGGAACGTGCTCCTGCGCGACGGTGGCGGTCGGCTGGCTGACCTCGGCCTCTCGCAGATCTTCACCGAGGGCGCCACCATCACCGGGATGGGGTCGGCCGACTCGGTTGAGTACGTCGACCCGGCGATGCTCCTCGGCGACCCCGCCGGACCCGACGGTGACGTCTGGTCCCTCGGCGCGACCGTGCACCGGGTACTTGCCGGCAGCGGCGTCCACGGCGAGTTGCCCCCGGGAAACGCGCTGCTCGCCCTGCGGGCGGTGCTCGCGCGACCGCCCCGCGTCGACCCCGACCTGCCGGACGCGCTGCGCGAGCTGGTGGCGGACTGCCTGGCGCCCGCGGGCGACCGTCCCACCGCGGCGCAGGTCGCGGCCCGGCTCGACGGGATCGCCGCGGAGAACGAGGCGTGACCGCGCACGCGGTCGGCCAACTCCTGCTCGCCCTGGCCGTCGTGATTGCGCTCGCCCGCCTGCTCGGGGCGGCGGCGAAGCGCCTCGGGCAGCCGCCGGTGGTGGGCGAGATCGTGGCCGGTGTGCTGCTCGGTCCGACCATCTTCGGTGCCGAGCTGAGCGGGCGGATGTTCCCCACCGAGATCCGGCCCGCCCTGTCCGGGCTCGCGAACGTCGGTCTCGTGCTGTTCATGTTCATCATCGGCTACGAGCTGGACCAGTCCCTGGTGCGGGGCCGGCTGCGGGCGGCGGCCGCGGTCTCGCTGGGATCGATCCTCGTGCCACTTGGCCTCGGCGTCGGTCTGGCCGCCTGGTTGGCGGGGCGGCACGACGTCGACCGGGTGGTGCCGTTCGCGTTGTTCCTCGGCGCCGCGATGGCGGTCACCGCCTTTCCGGTGCTGGCGCGGATCCTCGCCGATCGGGGGATGGTCCGGACGGAGTTGGGCGGGCTGGCGCTTGCGAGCGCCGCCGTCGACGACGTGGTCGCCTGGTGCCTGCTGGCCGGGGTCGTCGCGGTGGGCGGTGCGGAGGCCGGATTCCCGTGGCAGGTGCTGCTCGTGGCACCGTACCTGCTGGTGATGTTCGGCTGGGTGCGGCCGATGCTGCGCCGCTTGACGGTCGTCCGGGCACGTGCCGGCCGACTCACCCCGGACGTGCTCGGTGTCATCCTGGTCGGCCTGCTGCTGTCCTGCTACACCACGGAGCTGCTCGGCCTGCACGCCATCTTCGGTGCCTTCGTCTTCGGCGCGATCATGCCGCGGGTGGACGGTGCGGCGCTGCGGGAGGAGATCCTGGAGCGCCTGGAGCAGGTCTCCGTGCTGCTCCTGCTCCCGGTCTTCTTCGTGATCGCCGGGCTCCAGGTCGACCTGTCCCGGATCGGTCTCTCCGGTGTGCTGGACCTCGCCCTCATCCTCGTCACGGCGATCGGCGGCAAGTTCGTCGGCGCGTACCTCGGCGCCCGCTCGCAGCGGGTCGCCCGACGGCCGGCGGGGGCGCTCGCGGCCTTGATGAACACCCGTGGCCTCACCGAGATCGTCATCCTCACCGTGGGTCTGCAGCTCGGCATCCTCAACCCTGAGTTGTTCTCGCTGATGGTGGTCATGGCCCTGGTCACCACCGTGATGGCCGGGCCACTGCTCAATGTGATCTATCCCCGTCGCCTGGTGGACCGGGACATCGCCCAGGCACAGCGGGCCGCGCTCGGTGGGCCCGACACCCACCGGGTGCTGGTGGTCGTGCCGGAGGGTGAGCGGGCGGCCGAACTGACCGCGCTCGCGGTCGACCTGGCCGGATCCCGAAGACCCGCCGAAGTGGTGCTGAACCGCCTGCTGCCGTACCCGGTAGCCGCCGTGGAGGTCGGTGCGGGCCTGCATACGGAGCTGGCGGGGATGACCGCCGCGATGGGGGAGCTGGCCCGGTTGGCCGAGTCGGTCCGCAGCGCGGGTCTCGGCGCGCCGGTGCTGGTGCGGTATGCGACCGACCCCCAAGGTGAGCTGGCGGGCGAGGTGGCGACGACGCAGCCGGCCGTGGTGCTGTCCACCCAGCCCGCCGACGTGGACGTGCCCGACGCGGTGTGGGTCACGGCGCACCGGTTGCCGGCCCGCCCCTGGCCCGCCGTGGCGGTCGCCGCGGACGGCGCCGACGGGCCGGCTGCGCTGCGGGTGGCCGCCCAGCTCGCGGCGGGCGCGGGGGTGCCACTGGTGGTGGAGCCGGTCGGTTCCGGCGGCGGGGCCCGGCGGGCCAACGCGGCGGTTCGCGCGCTGGTCCGGCAGGGGGTGGCCGTGGACACTGGCGGGGAGGCGCCGACGGGGGTCCTACGGATTGCCGGCCGCGACGTCGCCTCCGACGGGGCGCACCTCACCGTCCAGGGTGGAAGGTCGGTGGACGCCGCCGCTGGGCAGTGGTTGGTTCCGCCGCGGCCTCGGGATGAGCGGGACGGGTGCGATACTGTGCCGGCTCCCGGCGCGGACCGGGCGTGAGGCACGGAAGTAGGACGGGATGACGGGCGATACCACCGAGGACCTCCAGCCGCTGCGCCCTGGCGATCCCCGGCACCTCGGGACGTGCCGGCTTCTCGGCCGGCTCGGCGAAGGTGGGATGGGCACCGTCTTTCTGGCGGAGCAGTCGGGTGGCCGACTGGTGGCGGTCAAGGTGATCCGCACCGACCGCTCCGACGACGCCGAGTTCCGGCGGCGCTTCCGGGGCGAGGTGAAGCGGGCCCGGCAGGTTCCTCCCTTCTGCACCGCCGAGGTGCTCGACGCGGACCCCGATCATGAGCCGCCCTACCTCGTCGTCGAATACGTCGACGGACCGAGCCTGGCTGCCGTCGTGGCGGAGCGGGGGCCGCTGGCCGCTGGCAACCTGCACGGTCTGGCGATCGGCGTGGCGACGGCGCTGACCGCCATCCATGGTGCCGGCGTGATCCACCGCGACCTCAAGCCGAGCAATGTGCTGCTGCCGCCGGGCAGCCCGAAGGTGATCGACTTTGGCATCGCCCGGGCGGTGGAGGGCAGCGCCGTCACCCGGACCGACCAGGTGGTCGGGACTGTCGCGTATATGGCGCCGGAGCGGTTCGAGCCGGCCGGCAGTGGGACGCTGACCGCCGCGGCCGACGTGTTCGCGTGGGGCGCGGTCGTCGCGTTCGCCGGTACGGGTCGGACCCCGTTCGCAGCGGACACGCCGCAGGCCACCGCGGTGCGTATCCTCACTCAGGAGCCGGGCCTGGACGGGTTGACCGGCCCGTTGCGCACACTGGTGGAGCAGGCGCTGGCGAAGGATCCGGCGGACCGGCCCGGTGCGCGGGAGTTGCTGGACCGGTTGCTGACGGTCGCTCCGCGGCCGGAGACCGGCTCCGCTGAAGTGACGGCCGACCGGTCCGCGCTGCTCGCCGCCGTCGAGCAGGCGCAGGCGGCGACCGACCAGCGTCCCCTCCCCGAGACCGAGCTCGCCGGTCGGCGGCACACCACCCACGGGTCAGTGGTCGCGTCCGGTGCCCCTGCCACGCCGCCTGCGGACGACGACGCCACCACCCGGTGGGGTGTCTCGTCCGCCACCCCGACGCCGAGGCCGACCTCCGTCGCGAGGCCGGCGGACGCCCTACCCGCCTCCGCGCCCCCGCCCGCGACCTCCGCGCCCGCGATGAGCCCGTCCGCGCCGACTCCCCGGCGGTGGCCGTTCGTCGCCGCCACGGTGCTCTCCGCCCTGGCGCTGGTCGCCGCGCTGGCCGGCGTCGGCGTGCTGACCGGGGTGCTGCGGGGAGGCCCGGGCGAGCCGCTCGACCTCGCCCCGACGCCGTCCGTCGGGCCGTCCGTCGGGCCGTCCGTCGGTCCGTCCGGCGTGACCCCGGCACTGCCATCGGTGGTGATCCGGGATCCGCTCACCGTCACCAACTACTGGCGGACCCGCACCGACGAGAAGAACCGGGTCAGCTGCGCGTTCGACGGGGCGTACGTGGTGACGAAACGGTCCGAGGGTCCGTACCGCTGCCTGGGGCCGCAGCAGTCCTTCGCCGACTTTCAGGTCGAGGTGGACGTGGCGTTGCGGCGGCCCGGCAGTTGCGCCGGCATCTGGTTCCGCTTCACCGACCTGACGGGTGGGCACGCCCTGCGGGTCTGCCCGGACGGATATCACCTCGTGGCGCACGGAGTGGACAGCCCGAACGCGGTCACCCCGGCGGGCACCTTCCCGTACCCGGCTGGGCAGCTGGCACTGGGCCGGACGATCAAGGTGGGCATCGTCGCCAGGGGCGGGCAGCTGCGGTTCCTCCGGGAAGGTGTGGAGATCGGCGCGGCCCGGGACGGTGCCCCGGTGCCGGGCCGGGTGGTGCTCGGCATCTTCCGCGACCCGGCCCGGGACGAGCCCGCAGAGCCGCCGTACGAGGTGGCCTTCCGCGACGTCGAGATCCGGCAGCTCGACTGAACGTCCGGTCAGTGCTTCCCGGCGCAGCAGGGCGTCGGGTCCGGCCGGCGGCGCGCCCACACGATCACACGCTGGATGGCATTGGCGACGGTCAGCGTCCCGACCGGACGGTCGACCCCGGGATGGCGCACCGCCCGACCCGAACGGCGGGTGCCGTGCTCCATGGCCGCATGTTCGGCGGCCTGTCTCAGCTCGGCGGGGCTCGCCGGCAGCCCGGCCAGCCAGTGCTCGGCCCGCCAGTGCTCGGCCTCCTGTGCGGTCCGGTGGCCCAGGCTCAGAGTCCGTCGGTGGCGGCCGTCTGGTCGTGGTCATCGCGGGGTGCCGGTCCGTGTCCCATGTGCCGCTCCAGTCGCGTTCGCGGGAGGCGTCCGGGTCAATCTGCTGCGGCCAGCGGAACGTCGGGTGTCCCGGTCACGGCAGGAACGCGAACAGGTGACTGCGTAGCCGCCCTCAGCCGAGCAGCGGGCGGAACGTGCCGAGCAGCACGCTGACCGTCAGCGCCGCCCCGGCCAGCGCCGCCGCACCGGCGACCAGCAGCCCGTCGGCCGCCGTGAAGCGCTGCCGCCGGGCGACCGTACGCGGGGTGCCGGCGTCGAATCCGCGGGCGTCCATCGCCACGGCCAGCCGGGTGCCTCGGCGGATCGCCCCGACCAGCAGCGCGAACGCCGTGGACGCGAACAGTCGCAGCTTCGCCACCGGGTTGCGTCCGGCGTCGACGCCGCGCGCCCGCCGGGCCATGCTGATCATCTGCCATTCCTGGCCGAGCAGCGGCACCAGGCGGAAGGCGGCCAGCGCGCCGATGGCGAACCGGGCTGGCGCCTTCGCGTTCTGGATCAGCGCGTCCGCCAGGTCGGTCGGGTCGGTGGTGGCGAAGACGATCACGCCGGGCAGGGCCACCGCGAAGATCCGCAGCACCAGACCGAGAGCGGTGCCCAGCACGCCGGTGCTCACCAGCACCGGTCCGACGTCCAGCAGGACCCGGCCGGACTGGTCGGCGGCGAAGAGCACGAGCGTGACCAGGATGCCTGTGGCGCTGAGCAGCAGGGGCAGGGCCCGCCGGGCCAGCACGCGGTAGCGGACGCCGAACAGCGGCAGGACGGCGAGTTCGACGGCGATGGCGATGGCCGGCGCCACCGGGTCGAGCGTCGCCAGCAGGGCGAACGAGAAGACCAGCGCGGCGGCCACCTTCGCCACCGGGTTGCGCCGGGCCAGCGGGGCGCCGGGCGCGGCGACCGGCTCGATGCTGATCATCCGCGCTCCAGGGTCACGGTCCGGTCGGCGAGCGCGGCGACGAAGTCCAGGTCGTGGGTGACCGCGACCACGCCGTGGCCGGCGTCGCGCAGGTCGGCGAGGAGATCGACAAGCTCCCGCCAGGTCCGCCGGTCCTGACCGAATGTCGGTTCGTCGCAGATCAGCAGGCGGGGCGCGGTGGCCAGGGCCGTCGCCACGCTCAGCCGCCGCGCCTCCCCACCCGAGAGGGTGTACGGGTTGGCCGCCGCGAGTCGGGTCAGCCGCAGCCGGTCCAGCAGACCCGCGACGGTCTCCCGGACCACCGCCTCGGGTTGACCCGTCCGGCGTGGACCGAGCGCCAACTCGTCGAAGACTGTTCCGGTGACGAACTGGTGTTCCGGGTCCTGGAACACCGACCCGATCCGCCGGGTCAGCGCGGGCGCCCGCCAGCGGTGCGGGGGAGCGCGGTGGTCGACCCCGGCCAACCCGACCGAGGCGGTGACCCGGCCGACGCCCGGTTTGAGCAGGCCGCCGAGCAGCAGCGCCAGGGTGGACTTCCCGGCGCCGTTGGGTCCGCGTACCGCGAGGGCCTCTCCGGCGCGTACCGCCAGGTCGGTGGGGCCCAGCCGGGGCGGCAGGCCGAGCCGCTCGGCGGTGAGCAACACGTCGCCGGGGGCGGCGGTGGCCGTGCGGGGCGCGATGGGGTGACCGGGCACCCAGACGCCCTCGGCGGCGAGGGTGTCGCCGTGCGCGGCGAAGACCGCGTCGGGCGTTCCGTCCGCGCGGACGCCGCCGCCGGGCTCCAGGACGATCACCCGGTCGACAAGCGGGAGCGCCTCGGCGACCCGGTGTTCGACGAGGATCAGTGTGGTGTCGGCGTCCACCGCGCTCGCCACCGTGCGTCGGACCAGGGCGGCCCCGTCCGGGTCGAGGTTGGCGGTCGGCTCGTCGAGCAGCAGGAGGCCGGGCCGCAGGGCCAGCGCGCCGGCCAGGGCGAGGCGTTGCTGCTCGCCGCCGGAGAGCGCGGCCGTCGGCCGGTCCCGGGGGTACGGGAAACCGACCCGCCGCAGCGCCTCGTCGACCCGGGGCCAGATGTCGTCTGTCGGCACGCCCCGGTTCTCCAGCCCGAACGCGACGTCGTCGCCGCTGCGCGCCATCACCAGTTGGCTCTGCGGGTCCTGGAAGACGATGCCTACCCGTTCCCGCGCCTTGCGGGGGTCGAGCCCGTCGATCTCGACGGTGCCCTCCTGCTCGCCGGAATCCTCGGGCAGCAGTCCGGCCAGCGCGCTGAGCAGGGTGCTCTTGCCGGCTCCCGATGGCCCGAGCAGCAGAATCCGCTCCCCGGCCTCCACCCGCAGATCCACCCCGCGCAGAGCCCAGGCCCGCCGCCCGGCATGCCGCCACCCGAACCCCCGCAACAGAACCCCGCCCCCCACACCCACCCCCTCCCGGCCCTACCGCCGCGTGATCAAGAGGTTTGCGTCAGAATTCCGCCCTCCGATGACGCAAACCTCTTGATCACCGGGGTGGGTGTGGGGGTAGGCAGTGGGGGTTAGATCAGGGCTCGGTTTTGGCCTGCGGGGAAGCGGTCCAGGGCGCCGGTGTTGGCCAGGGCGCGGGTCAGCAGCCAACCGCCCGCGCCGGCGATCACGGTGGCGCTGACGATGGTGAGCAGGGCGTACGGGATGCGGTAGTCGCCCAACGCGTAGTCGACGTTCCAGACGAAGAAGTCGAAGAGCGCCGCGCTGAGACCCGTCAGCGCACCGGCGAGCACGGCGGTCGGCAGCCGGTACGACCGGTACCGGAAGGCGGCGAAGGCCAGCTCGGCCCCGATGCCCTGCACGATGCCCTGGGGGATCACCGTGCCGGCCCACTGGCTGCCGAGCAGCGCGGAGACGACCGCGGCCACCGTCTCGCAGTAGAGCGCGGCGCCGGGCTTGCGGATGACCAGGCCGCCGACGACGGCCGGCAGCAGCCAGACGCCGTAGATCAGCGTCTGCGCCGGCGGGAAGAAGGCGAAAGCCCCCTCGGTGGCGCTCCAGACCAGGCCCCAGGCCCAGAAGATGACGCCGAAGGCGACCGCGATCACCGAGGCGACCACGATGTCGATGGTGCGCCAACGGCTTGTGGTGTTGTCCATGCTGTGCTCCCAGTTCAGTGGAACGAACCAGGAGAAGACGCACGCCGCGCGTCCGGTGGCACCGGACTCACGGCGCGGCTGGAGGTCGACCGAACTCCCTGCGCTGGCATTACCCAGATCAGGTTCGAGGGTCTGCGGGCGTGCCCGCACTCTCAGCGCTGTGCGCTCCCCTGTCGGATGTGAAGTTGTCTCGCTGACGCTAGCACCGACCAGGGGTAACGGCCCAGCAGGGCAGCCCGTCACCTGCGCGTCCGGACCGGCGCGGCGGCGGCTGGGTAGGCTGACGATCATGCAGGTCGACGCGCGAGGTCTCACGTTCGAGGTACGCACCGGCGGCCCGTCCGACGGCGTTCCCGTCCTGCTGCTGCACGGCTTCCCGCAGCACAGCGGCGAGTGGGACGAGGTCGTGCCGGCACTGCACGCGGCCGGGCTGCGCACGTACGCGCTGGACCAGCGGGGCTACTCGCCGAACGCCCGGCCGGAGGCGGTGGCCGCGTACCGGATTCCCGAACTGGTCGCCGACGCGGTGGCCGTGCTCGACGCGCTCGGTGTGCACGCCGTCCACCTCGTCGGCCACGACTGGGGCGCGATAGTGGCCTGGGCGGTGGCCGCCGCGCACCCGGATCGGGTCCGTACCTTGACGGCGGTGTCCGTGCCACACCCGGCGGCCATGGCGCACGCCCTCGGCACCGACACCGAGCAGAAGGCCCGCTCGTCGTACATCGCGCTGTTCCGCAAGCCGGGCAAGGCCGAGAAGGTGCTGCTGGCGTGGCACGCGACGGCGCTGCGCAGGATGCTCGGCGGGGTGGGCGACGCCTCCCGGGTGAACCGTTACGCCGATCCGATGCGGGAGCCGGGCGCGCTCACCGCAGCCCTGAACTGGTACCGGGCCATGTCCCGCACCGACCTGGCAAGCGTCGGTCCGGTCGCCGTGCCCACCACCTACGTCTGGAGCGACAGGGACATCGCCATCGGGCGTACCGCCGCCGAGGCGTGCGCCGCCAATGTCACAGGTGACTACCGCTTCGTACCGCTGCCCGGGGTGACCCACTGGATCCCGGACGCCGCGCCCGCCGCGCTGGCCGAGGCGGTCCTGGCCCGGGTCGCGGGGACGGCCTGAGCCGTGCCGGGCCGACGAGCGCCGGGGGGAGGCGCGCCGTGACGACCCCCGCCGACGGGCTGGGCACCCGTCGCTCGCTCGCCGCGCAGTTGCGCCTACTGGGTGTACGCCCCGGCTCGACGGTGCTGGTGCACGCCGGGATGCGCCCGCTGGGCTTCGTCTGCGGTGGGCCGCAGGCGCTGGTGCTCGCCCTGCGCGACGCGCTGGGCCCGGACGGCACGATCGTGGTGCCCACCCACACCCCCGACAACAGCGACCCGGCGCAGTGGCGTAATCCGCCGGTGCCTGTGGACTGGTGGCCGCTGATCCGCGCCGAGATGCCGGGCTTCGACCCGGCTGTCACGCCGAGCCGGCACATGGGCGTGTTCGCCGAGACGGTCCGGTGCTGGCCCACCGCGCTGCGCAGCGCGCATCCCCACGTGTCGTTCGCCGCGCTCGGGCCGATGGCCGAGGAGGTGGTCACCGGGCACGGCCTGACCGACATGCTCGGTGCGGGCTCGCCGCTGGCCCGGCTCTACGACCTGGACGCCGACGTGCTGCTGCTCGGGGTGGACCACACCGTCAACACCTCGCTGCACCTGGCCGAATATCGCCTCCCGGCGCTGGTTCGCGAGCGGCTGGGCGCGGCGGTGCGTACGGCCGACGGTGGCCGCGAGTGGGTGTGGTGGCAGGACGTCCGGCTCGACGCGAGCGACTTCGGCGCGTTGGGCGGGGACCTGGAGGCCACCGGGGCGGTGCGCTCCGGCCCGGTCGGCGCTGGGACGGGGAGATTGGTACGCCAGCGGACAGCTGTCGACTTCGCGGTGCAGTGGATGGCCCGTAACCGGACGACGGAGGATCTATGAGTGTGAGCGCCGAGGACTACCTGGCAGTGGTGACCGAGACGATCGGCCGGGTGTCCGCCAGCCAGCGGGAGGCGGTGGGGCGGGCCGCCGATCTGATCGCGGAAGCGGTCCGCGCCGACGGGGTGGTGCACGCCTTCGGCACCGGGCACTCCGAGGCGCTGGCCATGGAGATCGCCGGGCGGGCGGGTGGCCTGGTGCCCACAAACCGGATCGCGCTGCGTGACCTGGTGCTGCTGGGCGGCGAACCGGTCGAGCGTCTCGGGCCGCTGCTGGAGCGGGATCCGGCGGTGGCGCACCGGCTCTGGGAGTTGGCCCCCGTACGGCCCGCCGACGTCTTCGTGCTCGCGTCGAACTCCGGGGTCAACGGCGCGATGGTCGAGTTCGCCACGCTGATCAAGGAGCATGGTCACCCGCTGGTGGCGATCACCTCTGCGCAGCACTCCGGGCGGATGACGTCCCGCCACCCGTCCGGGCGCAAGCTGGCCGATCTCGCCGACGTGGTGCTCGACAACGGGGCGCCGTACGGCGACGCGACGCTGCCGCTGCCCGGTGGTGGCGCGGTCGGCGCGGTCTCGTCGATCACGGCGGCCCTCCTGGCGCAGCAGGTCACCGTGGAGGTGGTCGCCCGGTTGCTGGCGGCGGGGCAGCGGCCCCCGGTCTACCTCTCGGCGAACATCCCGGACGGCGACGCGCACAACAACGCGCTGGAGGCCCGGTACGCCGGCCGGATCCGCCGCGGCTCCTGACACCCTGCGTCGCGCGCTGGCGACGGATAACGCGGATAGCGGGCGGCGTGGCGGCGGCGTGGCGCGATGGCAGGCGGCGCGGGCGGCGTGGCGCGGGCGGCGCGGGGCGGGCGGCGTGGCGCGGGCGGCCCCCTGCGCGGCGGCCGGCCGATGGCCGACGGGTGACCGGGAGATGGCCCGGACATGTCGCGAACCTGTTTCGCGCTCGGTCGTGGGGGGCATTGGCGTTGCTGCCGGCGGCCGGGACCGCCGGCAGTAGCGTCTGACCGGAGGTAGCGCGTGTCCAAGGAGACCGAGAAGCAGCGTTGGCAACGCAACTTCGCCGACCTGTTGCAGGAGCTGCGGGTCGCCCAGACCGGTGTGCAGATCCTCTTCGCCTTCCTGCTCACCCTGCCGTTCAGCAACGGGTTCACCCGGACCACCGAGTTCCAGCGGGACGTCTACATCGTCGCGCTGCTCGCCGCGGCCGCCGCCACCGCGTTGATCATCTCGCCGGTGGCGTTCCACCGGGCGTTGTTCCGCCAGGGGCGCAAGCCGGAGCTGGTGCGGTTCGCGCACCGGATGGCCACCGGCGGCCTCGGCTTCATGCTGATCGCGATGGTCAGCGCGGTGCTGCTGATCACCGACTTCGTGCTGGACCGGCCGATCGCTTTCGTGCTCAGCGCGGTGGCCGGGCTCTGGTTCCTCGCGTTCTGGGTGATCCTGCCGTTCGCCCGACGCAACTGGGGTGACGACGACATCGACGACGAGGACGACGACCCGGACGCGGCCGGCGGTCGCTGAGCACGTCGATCCGCACGCAGCGCTACCCCTGGGTAACAACCGGGGGTAGCGTGACGGTAGTCACGCACGTCGACGCGGTCCGCGCCGGTCCGGCCGAGCCGCCGGGGGACGCGCAACAGCCGCAGCCGCAACCGAGCTTCGAGGGGGCAGCCGTGACCACGACGCAGAACGGCCGATCGGCACCGGACGGCCGCGACTCTCAGTCCGCGGCCGACACCGCCGGCACCGCGGCCCCGTTGCCCACCGAGGCCGGGCAGGTCTCCGAGAAGGAGGCCCGGCAGGTCGCCGAGGCCGCCCGGGAGTCCACCTGGGACCGGCCCAGCTTCGGCAAGGAGCTGTTCCTCGGGCGGTTCCGACTCGACCTCATCGACCCGTGGCCCACCTCCGACCCGGACGACGTGGCCCGCGCCGAGGAGTTCCTCGGCAGGTTCCGCGAGTTCCTCACCTCCGAGGTGGACGGCGCGGCCATCGAGCGGGACGCCTCCATTCCGGACTCCGTGTTCCACGGGTTGGCCGACCTCGGCGCGTTCGGCATGAAGATCGATCGGAAGTACGGCGGCCTCGGGCTGAGCAACCTGCACTACTGCCGGGCGCTGATGCTGGCCGGCTCGGTCAGCCCGGCCATCGGCGCGCTGCTCTCGGCGCACCAGTCGATAGGCGTGCCGCAGCCGCTGAAGATGTTCGGCACCGCCGAGCAGAAGCAGCGTTTCCTGCCCCGGCTCGCCGCCGGCGAGGTCTCCGCGTTCCTGCTCACCGAGCCCGACGTCGGCTCCGATCTGGCCCGGCTCGCCACCACCGCGGAGCCGACCGAGGACGGCACCGGCTACCGGCTCAACGGGGTGAAGCTCTGGGCCACGAACGGCATCGTCGCCACCCTGCTGGTGGTGATGGCCCGGGTGCCGGCCGCCGAGGGTCGGCGCGGCGGGATCACCGCGTTCGTGGTGGACGGCGACAGCGTGGGCATCACGGTGGAACGGCGTAACGAGTTCGTCGGCCTCCGCGGCTTGGAGAACAGCCTGACCCGGTTCCACGACGTGTTCGTGCCGGCGGAGAACGTCATCGGTGGTGAGGGCAAGGGGCTCAAGATCGCCCTGACCACGCTGAACACCGGTCGGCTCTCGCTGCCGGCCATGTGCGTGGGCGCGGGCAAGTGGTCGTTGAACGTGGCGCGCGGCTGGGCCGCCGACCGGGTCCAGTGGGGTCGGCCGGTCGGCGAGCACGAGGCGGTCGCCCAGAAGCTCTCCTTCATCGCCGCCACCACGTACGGCATGGAGACCATGCTCGACCTCTGCTGCCTGCTCGCCGACGACGACCGCAACGACATCCGGATCGAGGCGGCGCTGGTCAAGCTGTACGCCAGCGAGATGGCCTGGAAGATCGCCGACGAGCTGATCCAGATCCGGGGCGGGCGTGGCTACGAGACGGCCGACTCGCTGGCCGCTCGCGGCGAACGTCCGGCCAACGTCGAGCAGGTGCTCCGCGACCTGCGGATCAACCGGATCTTCGAGGGCTCGACCGAGATCATGCATCTGCTGATCGCCCGCGAGGCGGTCGACGCACACCTGTCGGTGGCCGGCGACATCATCGACCCGGAGGCGGGGCTCGGCCGCAAGGCCCGCGCCGGCGCACGAGCGGGCGCGTTCTACGCGAGGTGGCTGCCCACCCTCGCGGTCGGCAGGGGCCAGAGCCCGTCGGCGTACGCCGAGTTCGGCCCCCTGGCCGCGCACCTGCGGCAGGTGGAGCGGTCGTCGCGCAAGCTGGCCCGGTCGACGTTCTACGCGATGTCCCGCTGGCAGGGAAAGATGGAGCGCAAGCAGGCGTTCCTCGGGCGTGTGGTGGACATCGGCGCGGAGTTGTTCGCGATGTCCGCGGTCTGTGTCCGGGCGTCCGCCGAGCGCGACACGCGGCCGGAGAACGTCGAGCTGGCCGACCTGTTCTGCCGGCAGGCCCGGGTCCGGGTGGACGCGCTGTTCACCGCCCTGTGGGACAACACGGACTCCGTCGACACGGCCGCCGCCAAGCGGATCCTCGCCGGCCGCTACGCGGGCCTGGAGGAGGGCGTCGTCACCCCGTCCGACGAGTTGCCCTGGGTGGCCCGCTGGTCGCCCGGCCCGTCCACCGCCGAGGACGTCCGCCGTCGCATCCCGCCGAAGCCGTAACGGGTGCGACGTCGGGTGGTCAGCGGGAGACCGCCCAGGCCAGCACCGCCGCCAGGATCAGGCCGTTGAGTACCGCCAGGCCCAGGTACGCCGCAGGTGGGATCTTCTTGCCCCGGCGGACGAAGGAGACCAGGACGGCGGCGTAGCCGAGCAGCAGCACGGCGATGACGATCAGGAAGTAGAACACCCGAAGACCCTAACGGCCCTGGCTGCGTAGGCCGAAGTGGCGCGGTGGGCGTGCCCGACGGGAATGTTCGCGCGGGGCGGTGCGGCGGTGCCCGTTGATCAGGTGATGACAAGTAGGTCAGAAGTGGTTCTCAGACCTGTTCTTCATCACCTGATCATGGCAAGGGCGAGCGACCAGCGGCGGCCGAACGCGACGCGCCGACCTCAGCGGCTCCGGCCGCGCAGGCCGAGTTGGCGCAGCTCCAGCGCGGCCAGGGCGTCGACTGTCGCGTCGTCGCCGCGTCGCCACGCCTCGGCGACGTCCGGCGCGATCCGGGTCAGCCGGCCCAGCGGCTGGGTGGCCAGCGCGCGCAGCGCCAGCAGGTCCCGCCCGGCCGGTCCGGCGGCCAGCTTCGCGGCCGATCCGGCCCGGCGCATCCACCGCACCCGGAGCGGCAGCCACCCGAACAGCACCAGACCGAGCGGGAAGATCAGCACCGCGACGGCGAGGGCGAGGGCGAGTTGGTCGACCAGGTGCTGCTGGTCGCGGCCGGCGTCGGCGAGACCTCGGGCGGCGTCGGCGGCCCGCTGGAAGGGCGCGGTCAGCTCGTCGCCGACCAGCGGCACCCGCCGGACCTTGCCGCCGGCGTCGGCGAGGTTGTCGGCGAGGCCACTTCCGGCGCCCTCCAGCTTCTGCCCGGGTACGGCGAGCTTCTGCACCAGATCGTGCAGCCAGAGCGCGGAGCGGATCGCGACGTACACCCAGGCGACGACGAGCAGGTCGGTGAGCAACTGGCGGACGGCGGTCGGGAACCGATCGGCGTAGATCTTCACGCCGGACAGCGTGCCACGAACGGCTCCGGCCCGGCACCCGTCGATCGGTGGCCGGGGGCGGCCCGGGCGAAGGCGCGACCGCTTTCGGTCAGGCGAGCCGCAGGTCCACGAACGCGACGCTGTCGCCCGGCAGGACGTACCGCTCGATCTCGACGAAGCCGTGCTGTCGGGCGAACCGCAGGCCCTCGTCGTTGGACGCCAGGACGACTGTCTCGATGACCTGCGCGCCGAGCTCCCGGGCCCGCGCCAGCCCGCGCTGGTAGATCTGCTCCCCGTAGCCACGTCGGCGGCTGCCGGGCACGACCCGCGCGATCACGGTCGCGGCGTCGGGGGTCGGCGGTCGGACGGTCGAGCAGCCCACCGGCACCCCGTCGGCGTACGCGACCTCGAGGATGTTGCGCTCGGCGCGAGCGACGATCTCTTCCGCCGACAGCGGAGCCGTGCGGATGATCGAATTGTGGATGTGTTGCCAGTCGAGCAGGGTCGCTTCGTCGGGCACTGGCCGCACCGGCGTGAACTGAAGGTCGGTCACGGCGTCAGTGGGCGCAGGCCGGGCAGGTGCCGAAGATCTCCAGGGTGTGGCTGACGTCGGCGTAGCCGTGCTGCGCGGCGACCCGGTCGGCCCAGCTCTCCACGGCGGGGCCGGCGACCTCGACCGTACGCCCGCAGGCCCGGCAGACCAGGTGGTGGTGGTGCCCCTCGCTGCACCGGCGGTAGAGGTGCTCACCGCCCGGCGGGCGCATCACGTCGATCTCGCCCGCGTCGGCCAGCCCTTGGAGGGTGCGGTAGACAGTGGTCAGGCCGACCCGCTCACCGCGCTGCCTGAGCATCGCGTGCAGATCCTGGGCGCTGTGGAAGCCTTCCATCTCGCCCAGCAGCGCGCTCACCGCCGAGCGCTGCCGGGTGTTGCGCACCGCGGCGCCGCTCTCGCTCATGATCCCTCCCCGGCGTGACTGACCGCGTCCGCAACGATGTGCGCGACGTGCTCGTCGACGAGGCTGTAGGCGATCTCGCGGCCTCGGCGGGAACCGCGCACCACGCCCGCCCCGCGCAGCACCCGCAGGTGCTGGGACACCAACGGTTGTGCCGCGCCCAGCTTCTCCACCAGCTCGTGCACGCACCGCTCGCCGCCGGCGAGCTCGCTGACGATGGCCAGCCGGATCGGCGCCGACAGGGCTCGGAGCAGCTCGCTGGCTCCGTCGAAACCCTCGTAGCCCGTTGCGCTGGTCATCTTGCAACGGTAACCAATACCACCGACATCCGCCGATCAGCCTCCGTGGAGGACGACCTCGTGCGGCTCCGCCGCCGGTGCGGGGGCGGGGGCCGTGCGGCGGCGTACCGCCCGCCACAGAGCACCGGCCACGGCAACCACCAGGAAGGAGGCGATGGCCAGCAGCACCACCGAGGCGCCGGGCGGGGTGTCGGCGGTGGCCGCCACCCAGACGCCGGCGCCGGCGGCGAAGAGCCCGAGCGCCATGGCCGCGGTCATCGTGCTGCGGAAGCCTCGGGTGACCTGCTGGGCGGTGGCCACCGGAACGACCATCAGCGCGCTGATCAGCAGCACCCCGACGGCCCGCATCGCGATGGTCACCGTGACCGCGGTGGTGACCGCGATCAGCAGGTTGAGGGTGCGCACCGGCAGGCCGGAGACGCGGGCGTACTCCTCGTCGTGGCTGATCGCGAAGAGCGCCGGCCGCAGCACGATCATGGTGATCAGGATCGCCGCGCCGAGCACTCCGACGGTGATCAGGTCGGTGGTCGAAGTGGAGAGCAGCGACCCGAACAGGTAGGCGTTGAGGTTGGCGCTCGTCGCGTCGGACAGGCCGACCAGCAGGACGCCACCGGCGATGCCGCCGTAGAACAGCAGCGCCAGGGCCAGGTCACCGGAGGTCCGCCCGCGAGCGCGGACCACCTCGACGGCGATCGCGCCGACCGTGGCGACGATCACCGCCACCAGCACCGGCGAGCGGTTGAGGAGCAGGCCGGCGCCGACGCCTGTCAACGCCACGTGGCCGATGCCGTCGCCGATGAGCGTCAGTCGGCGCTGCACCAGGTAGATGCCGAGCGCGGGCGCGGCCAGGCCGATCACCAGCGCGCCGATCAGGGCGCGCTGCATGTAGGGGTACTGGAAGAGTTCCATTTTCTCAGTTGCTCCACAGCCCGGCGGGCTCGTCGGGACCGTGCGGGTGCACGTGGTCGTGGTCGGGCTCCGCGTGGTGGCCGGCCGGGTCCGGGACCGCGCCGTCGTGACAGATGCCGCCCTGGTGGACGACGACCGCCCGGGTGATCACCGGTCGCAGCGGGCCCAACTCGTGTGCCACCAGCAGCACGGTCCCGCCGTCGGCGACGAAGTCGCGCAGCGCGCCCGCGAACGCCTCCTGGCTGGCCGCGTCCACGCCGGCGGTGGGCTCGTCGAGGACCAGCAGCTCCGGCTGGCCGGCAAGCGCGCGGGCGATGAGGGTGCGCTGCTGCTGACCGCCGGAGAGGGTGGCCACCGGGTCGCCGGCCCGGTCGGCGAGCCCGACCGCGCGCAGGGCCGCGTCGACGGCGGCCCGGTCGGCCGCGCCGGGTGGACGCAGTACGCCCCGGCGGGCCAGCCGGCCGGAGGCCACCACCTCACGGACCGTGGCGGGCACACCTCCGCCGGCGCCGAGGCGCTGCGGCACGTACCCGATGCGCTGCCACTGGCGGAACTGGCGCAACGGCCTGTCGAAGAGGGTGATCGAGCCGGCGCCGAGCGGCACGAGGCCCAGGATCGCGCGGATCAGCGTGGACTTGCCGGAGCCGTTGGCCCCGAGCACCGCGACCACCTCCCCGGCGGTCACGGTGAGCGAGACGTCCCGGAGCACCGGGCGGCCGTCGTAGCCGACCGCGCCGTGCTCGACGGTGATGACGGGGGCGCTCACGAGCAGCTCAACGCCGTCCGCAGGGCCTGCAGGTTGGTACGCATCACCGAAAGGTAGTCCGAGCCGCTGCCCGCGGCGAGTCCTTCGATCGGGTCGAGCACCGCGGTCTTCGCGCCGACCTGACCGGCGATGGTCTCGGCGACCTTCGGGCTGACAAGCGACTCGAAGAAGATCGTGCTGGCCCGGTGCTCCTTGGCCTCCTCGATGACCTGGGCGAGCCGCTGCGGCGAGGGCTCGACGTCGGGGGTCAGCCCGGTGATGCCCACCTGGTCGAGCCGGTAGCGGTCGGCCAGGTAGCCGAACGCGGCGTGGCTGGTGACGATCTCCCGCCGCTGGCAGGTCGCCAGGCCCTGGGTGAACTCGCCGTCGAGGGCCGTGAGGTCGGCGCGCAGCGCCGTGGCGCGGGCGGTGTAGTCGGCGGCGTGGTCCGGGTCGACAGTGCCGAGACGCTTGGCGAGCTGGTCGCCGATGCCGGCGAGGCGGGTCGGGTCGAGCCAGACGTGCGGGTCCTTGGCGTGCCCGTGCTGCTCCTCGCCCTGCTCCTCCTCGCCCTCGTGGTTGTGGCCACCGGCGCTCGCGTCCAGCAGCGGCTGCACGCCGGCCACGTCGAACACCCGGTCGTCGTCGTCCTGCGCGACCGCCTCGTCCACCGCCGGCTGGAAGCCCTTGAGGTAGACGATCATTTCGGCCTCGGTGACCTGACCGACCTGGCTCGGGCTGAGTTCCAGGTCGTGCGGCTCGGCGCCGGGCTTGGCCAGGTTGGTCACGCGGACGGCGTCACCGCCGACGCGCTCGGCGAGGAACTGGAGGGGATAGAACGCGGCAACCACGTCGACCCGTTGCGGATCGGCGCCGCCGGCACCGCCGGTGGAGCAGCCGGCGGCGGCGCTCAGGGCGAGCAGGGCGGTCGCGGCGGCCAGGACGCGGGACGTGGTGCGGTTGGTCATGTCCCCAACTGTCCGTGGTAACGACAATGATTGTCAAAAACGCATGCTTGCATGTCAGAGCAGCTTCGCCAGACCCACAGTGACCAGCAGCGTCAGCATCAGCAGCCGGATCAGCCGGGTCTGCGGCGCCTGAACCGTCCAGGTGGTCGCCAACAGGGCGATCAGGGCGGCGGCGAGGGCCAGCGTCAGCAGCCCGCCGACCACCCCCGGCGTGAAGAACGCCACCAGCACCACCACCAGGGTGAGCAGGAACACCGACGTCGGGTTCGCCCCGGCCAACCGGGCCAGCAGAGGGCGCTGCGTACGCTGCATCCCACAGACTCTACGAGGAGGAACCCCCGGTGCTGGTGACCAACCGGTTCGTGGTCGACGTCGATGTCGCCGACGGCTTCACCGAACGGGCGCACGCTGCCCTCACCGCGCTGGCCGCCTGCCCCGGCTACCTGCGCGGCCAACTGGTCCGAGCCCTGGACGACCCCCGCTACTGGTCACTCGTCACCGAGTGGGAGTCGGTAGGCACCTACCGGCGGGCGCTGGGCGCGTTCGAGGTCAAGGTGAGCGCGGTGCCGTTGCTCGCCGAGTCGGTCGACGAGCCGTCCGCGTACGAGGCGCTGGCCAGCGCCGCGCCCGGGGGAGCCGTGGTGGTCGCCGAGAGTGATCGGGCTGCGGGTCCTTACCGCTGAGCGGCAGGACACTACGCTGCTCCTATGACCGCACCCGCCCCGCCGCCCGGTCCCGGTGTGGCTCCGCCGTTTGCCGCGCCGCCCACCGAGGGCCGCCGGACCCGGCTCTGGATCGGCCTCGGCGTCGGCGCCCTCGCCGTGGTGCTCTGCTGCGGCGGAGGAGGCACGGCGATCGTCGGCCTGGCCGTGAGTGGCGTGCAGGCGGTCCGCGAGCAGGGCCGCACGGTCACCGGCGACTACTACCAGGCGCTCGTCGAGCGAAACTACGGCCGGGCGTACGACCAGCTCTGCGACGACGCGCAGCAGCGCGAGTCCCGCCCCGAGTTCGAGCGGCGGGCGGCCGCCGAGCCGCAGGTCACCGCGTTCCGGGTGGGTGAGGTGGACACCACCAGCCTGACCGTCGGAGTCGACGTGACCCTCGACGGCGGCGACCGGGAGCGGCAGCAGGTCAGCCTGGGTCAGGACGGTCAGACCGGCGGCATGGAGGTCTGCGGGGTGAGCTGACCCTCGCCCCCGGTATTCTGCTGGGCTCGGGACGACTCTGGTCGTACCGTTGTCCCGAACCGACCGATCCATCCACATCTCGCCCCCGCCGACCGCCAGCCGGCGTAGGAGGAAACATGCCAGCCGACCGTATCGACGCCGTCGTCAGCCTCGCCAAGCGCCGAGGCTTCGTCTTCCCCTCCAGCGAGATCTACGGAGGCACCCGATCGGCGTGGGACTACGGTCCGCTCGGCGTGGAGCTCAAGGAGAACGTCCGCCGGCAGTGGTGGAAGACGATGGTCCAGCAGCGCGACGACGTCGTCGGCCTCGACTCCGCGGTGATCCTGGCCCGCAAGGTGTGGGAGGCGTCCGGCCACATCGCCGAGTTCGTCGACCCGCTCACCGAGTGCCAGTTCTGCCACAAGCGGTTCCGGGCCGACCACCTCGAAGAGGCGTACGAGGCCAAGCACGGCAAGCCGCCGGCCTCGCTCGCCGAGCTGAACTGCCCGAACTGCGGCAACAAGGGCACCTTCACCGAGCCGAAGATGTTCAACGGCCTGATGAAGACCTACCTGGGCCCGGTGGAGAGCGACGAGGGGATGCACTACCTGCGCCCCGAGACCGCCCAGGGCATCTTCGTCAACTACAAGAACGTCGAGACGGTCGCCCGCAAGAAGCCGCCGTTCGGCATCGCGCAGACCGGAAAGTCGTTCCGCAACGAGATCACCCCCGGCAACTTCATCTTCCGGACCCGCGAGTTCGAGCAGATGGAGATGGAGTTCTTCGTCGAGCCGGGCACCGACGAAGAGTGGCACGAGTACTGGCTCCAGGAGCGCTGGAACTGGTACCTCGACCTCGGCCTCTCGGCGGACAATCTGCGCCTCTACGAGCACCCCGCGGAGAAGCTCTCGCACTACTCGAAGCGCACCGTCGACATCGAGTACCGCTTCCAGTTCGGCGGCACCGAGTTCGCCGAGCTGGAGGGTGTCGCCAACCGCACCGACTTCGACCTCTCCACGCACAGCAAGCACTCGGGTGTCGACCTGTCGTACTTCGACCAGACCAAGAGTGAGCGCTGGATGCCGTACGTCATCGAGCCCGCCGCCGGTCTGACCCGCGCCGTGCTCGCCTTCCTGCTGGAGGCGTACGACGAGGACGAGGCGCCCAACACCAAGGGCGGCGTGGACAAGCGCACGGTGATGCGGTTCGACCCGCGGCTGGCCCCGGTGAAGGTGGCGGTGCTGCCGCTGTCCCGCAACGAGGCGCTGTCGCCCAAGGCGAAGGACCTCGCGACGCTGCTGCGTAAGCGCTGGGTGGTGGAGTTCGACGACTCGCAGGCGATCGGCCGCCGCTACCGCCGGCAGGACGAGATCGGCACCCCGTTCTGCGTCACAGTCGACTTCGACACCCTTGACGACAACGCCGTGACGGTGCGGAACCGCGACACCATGGGGCAGGAGCGGGTCTCCCTGGACCAGGTCGAGCGTTACCTGATCGAGCGCCTCCCCGGCTGCTGAGACGGTGGGCACGGGGCCCCGGCCGACGCGAAAAGCGCCGGTCGGGGCCCCGTACACTTGTGCGGTGACCGCCTCGACCGTTCCCGCGCTGCGCCCGTTGGCCCTCGGGCCGTACCAGGTGTCGCCGCCTGTGGTGCTCGCACCGATGGCCGGGATCACAAACGTCGGGTTCCGCCGGCTCTGCCGCGAGCAGGGCGGCGGCATCTACGTCTGCGAGATGATCACCACCCGGGCGCTTGTCGAGCGCAACCCGAAGACACTGCGCATGATCGCGTTCGGTGACGACGAGCAGCCGCGCAGCCTCCAGCTCTACGGCACCGACCCGGAGGTCACCGCCGCCGCCGTGCGGATCGTCGTCGAGCGCAACCTGGCCGATCACATCGACCTCAACTTCGGCTGCCCGGTCCCCAAGGTCACCCGGCGGGGCGGTGGCGCGGCGCTCCCGTGGCGACGCCGGCTCTTCGCCCGCCTGGTCCGGGCCGCGGTGGACGCCGCCGCACCCTCCGGGGTGCCGGTCACCGTCAAGATGCGCAAGGGCATCGACGACGACCACCTGACGTACGTCGAAGCGGGGCTCGCCGCCCAGGACGCCGGCGTGGCAGCCGTGGCCCTGCACGGGCGGACGGCCGCCCAGCGCTACTCGGGCACCGCCGACTGGGACGCGATCGCCACGCTGAAGCAGGCCCTCGACGTGCCCGTGCTCGGCAACGGCGACATCTGGGAGGCCGACGACGCGCTGCGGATGGTCGCCCACACCGGTGTCGACGGTGTGGTGGTCGGCCGCGGCTGCCTCGGTCGTCCGTGGCTCTTCGCCGACCTGGAGGCCGCCTTCAACGGGCGGCCCGAACGGCGCCTGCCCACCCTCGGCGAGGTGGCGGTGACCATGCGCCGGCACGCCGAGCTGCTCGTCGACCAGTTCGTGGCCGGCGCCCGCAACCCCGCCCGGGGTGAGCGGGACGGCTGCACCGACTTCCGCAAGCACGTCGCCTGGTACCTGAAGGGCTTTCCCGTGGGCGGCGAACTGCGTCGCTCGCTGGCGATGATCGAGAGCCTGGCCCAGCTCGACGACCTGCTCGGCAAGCTCGACCCGGCGGAACCCTTCCCGGTGGCCGCCCTCGGTCAGCCGCGTGGGCGCACCAACTCGCCCGGCAAGGTCTTCCTCCCGGACGGCTGGCTGGCCAGCCGGGACGACGACACCGTCCCCGAGGGCGCCGAAATGGACGACTCCGGCGGCTGAGCCCCTGGTTGGCCGAGCCCTTGCTCGGCCGAGCCCTTGGTCGGCCGAGCAGAGACGCCCCGCGACCGTCCCTTCCGAACGCGGCCCCGGCGCAGAGGCTGAACAGGTGAGTTGGGCGACCTATCGAGCTGATGTCGTGAACGAATCACCTGCTCGGCTCGGTCGGCCATGCTGCGATTCGTTCTCGGCTCGGTCGGCCATGCCGCGATTCGTTCTCGGCTCGGTCGGCCACGCTGCGATTCGTTCTCGGCTCCGTCGGCCACCCCCCCGATTCGTTCTCGGCTCGGTCGGCCACCCCCCGATTCGTTCACGACATCAGCTCCAAAGGACCCGTGCCGCGGTCGGCGGGTGGCCTGCTGTGCTCTGGACAGTGACCCGGTCATGCCGAAGGGCCGGACCCCGTGGTGGGGTCCGGCCCTTCCGGTGGTGTTGCTGGGTGTGCGGGTCAGCTGGTGGCGTAGCCGCGGGTGGCGATCCAGTCGGCGAGGTGCTCGACGGTGACCTCGTAGGAGGCCGTGTTCGGGTCGGCCGAGTCGGCGATCCGCACGATCGCACCGTTGTCGCGGTAACCCACGACGCTGATGTAGTGCCCGCCCTCGAACGAGTGCACGCCACCGTCGGTGTCAGTGGTGGTACCGGCGATGTTGGCGACGACGGCGCGGCCGTTGTCGACGGTCTTGACGATGTCGGCGCGCAGCTGGTCGGTCTGCTTGGCGTCGGCGTCGGGCTTGCTGATCTCGACGGAGTGGTAGGCGTCGGTCTTGCCGGTCTCCTTGTTCAGGACCGGGGTGATGTCGTTGATGCTGTTGGTGCCGGCCTCGGTGGTGCCCATCTCCTTGGCCATGTCGTCGACGCTGATGTCCTTGCCCTGCACGGACAGGGCGTTACGGGCCGCGGCGGGGCCGCAGTAGTAGAAGTTGGGCTGGGCCTCGTAGCGCACACCGAGCTGACGCTCACCCGAGGGCTTGCGGTCGGTCTGGGTCTGGGTGGTGGGCTTGGCGTCCGAGGCGGCGTAGGCGGCGGTGACGGGGCCGGCGATGGCGCCGCCGGTGAAGGCGAGGCCGGCAGCGGTCAGGGCAGTCTTACGGATCAGATCGGTACGCATGATGGCGTGCTCCTCTGCATCGGGGGATACGCGTCGGCACACGAATGGCGCGGGGGTGTGTGCCGGGCGGGAAGTCTCGGGGGATCTGCCCGGCGGCTCGGGGGCCTGCTCGGGTGTCCGGGGGTGTAACCGGTCCGGGTGGCGGGTCATTCCGCCGAGGGCTTCCGGACGCTGCCCGGCCAGTGGTGCTCGGCCGTGCGGGGGATGTAACCGTGGCGGCCGGTGGGGTGTTCCCGGCGGCTGCCACGCGGGCCGGCCAGTGGTGCTCGGCCGTGCGGGGGATGTAACGGTGGCGGCCGGTCCGGTGTTCCCGGCGGCTGCCGTGCGCCGCAGCCCGGGGGTCGCGGCGGCATGCCAGGTATAACGACCCCGCCCGGCCCGCGATTCCGCCACCCGAGTGCCGCCGACCACAGGACGCAACGGCCTATACCGGACAAACCTCGGCCCGTCGACGGCCGCCGAGACGTGATCGACTCGGGTTCGGTGAAATCGGGGTGTCCGGGCGCGCGGAATGCCCCGACTTCATGCAACCCGAGTCGGATCATCCTCCTGGCGGGGACCTACCGGGCTGTCGGATCATTCTCGGGGGTGCGGTCCTGGCGGGGGATCGTGGGAGTCGCCGGCCAGGGGATCTCGGGGGCGCGGTGGAAGGTGATCCCGGCGGTGGCCCAGCGCGGGCCGTGCCCGGCCAGGCGCTCGCGGAACCCGGCCCAGTCGTGTGCGGCCCGGGGCGACCAGCCCAGCTCGGCGATGGCGGGCAACCGGGGGAACAGCATGAACTCGATGTCGGTGAGCGAGGTGACCGATTCGGTCCACAGCGGGGCCTCCACGCCGAGGACGGCCGTGGTGGGCACGCCGGCGACGTGCGTGCCCGGATCCCAGTCGTACGCCCGGTGCACGTCGATCAGGCCGGCCCAGTCGTGCCCGATCGGGGTGTCCTCGGCGTACTTCATGTCCAGGTAGGCGTGGTTGCCGGGGGAGAGGATCAGTCGGGCGCCCCGCCGGACCGCGTCGGCAGTGGTGGGATCGTCGGCGTCGGTGCCCCACCACTGCAGGACCCGCCCGTCGAGATGCGCGGCCGGGGCGAGCTGGTGCCAGCCCACCACCGCCTTGCCGGTGTCGGCGACGATCCGCTGCACCCGCTCCACGAAGTCGGTGTAGACCGCGCCCTTCACCTTGAACGCCTCGTCGCCGCCGATGTGCAGCCACGGCCCGGGGGTGAGGGCGGCCACCTCGCCGAGCACGTCGGCGATGAAGTCGTACGTCTGCTCGTCGGCCGGGTCGACGTAGCTGAAGCCGACCTCGGTGCCGGTGTACGGCGGCGGCGCGAGCTTGTCCGGTGCGAGCCGTGGGTACGCGACGAGCGCCGCGTTGGTGTGGCCGGGCAGGTCGATCTCCGGGACCAGCGTGACGTGTCGGGCGGCGGCGTGGGAGACGATCCGCCGGTAGTCCGCCTTGGTGTAGTAGCCGCCGGGGCCGCCGCCGACCTCGCTCGCCCCACCGACGCCTGCCAGCTTCGGCCAGGAGTCGACGGCGATGCGCCAGCCCTGGTCGTCGGTGAGGTGCAGGTGCAGGTGATTGAGCTTGTAGCGGGCGAGGTGGTCGATCACCCGTAGGACGTCCTCGACGGCGAAGAAGTGTCGCGCCACGTCGAGCATCGCGCCCCGGTAGGGGAAGCGGGGGCGATCGAGGATCGTGCCGCCGGGCAGCGCCCAGCGGGTGGTCACCGGGGTCGGGCTCTCCACGGCGGCGGGGAGTAGCTGCCGGACCGTCTGGACGCCGTGGAAGAGACCTGTCGCGGTGTCGGCGGTGATGCGTACCTCGGTGGCGGTGACGTCGAGCCGGTAGCCCTCCGCGCCGAGGTCGGCGGGGGGCGCGGGGGTCGGGCCGGCGGGCGTGGTGGCCAGGGTGAGCGTCAGCGTGCCGGTCGGCCCGTCCTCGAGGGTGTCGGCTACCGGCAGGGGGAAGCCGGTTGCCGGTCGGAGCAGCTCGGCGAGGTGGTCGGCGACCTCGCGGGCGCCCGGGCGGGCGCTGACCCGGATGGCGGTGTCCCCGGTGAGCACGAAGGTGGCGCTGGGGTCCGTTTCCACCCGCTCCGGTGCCGGTACGACGGCGTCGAGGCGTACCGGAGGGGCGAGCAGGTCGTCGCCGGCCGCCCGCGCGGCGAGCACGGCCAGGTCGCCCGGGTCGGTGCTCGGCTCGGGGGCGGGGGAGGAGAGCGGAAGGGATGACACGACGACGGCTCCGGAGGGGGTTATTCGCGTCGGATATGGCAAAAGTGAGCTTCGGTAGAACCAGTGGCGTCAACAATACGAGGACCGGGGATATTGCGTGATCGTGCGCGTGGAAGCGTTCCCAAAAACCGGTACGAACGCGGATAGTCGTGATGGCTGTGCCTATTGTCACCGAACGGTCCCAGGCCGCCCGATCTTCGCTTAACCTTCGCCCTGAACCTTCGTTAAGTGTCAATCCGGCGCGCGTGGGAGGCTCTGGTGGCAGCGCAAGAGACCGACGAACACAAGTACGTCTACGACTTCTCCGAGGGCAACAAGGATCTCAAGGATCTGCTCGGCGGCAAGGGTGCCAACCTCGCCGAGATGACAAACCTCGGCCTGCCCGTTCCGCCCGGCTTCACCATCACCACCGAGGCCTGCCAGGCGTACCTGGCGACCGGGCGGGAGCCGGACGGCCTCGCCGGTCAGATCGAGGCGCACCTGGAGGCGCTGGAACGGGCGATGGGAAAGCGCCTCGGCGACCCGCGGGACCCGCTGCTCGTGTCCGTTCGCTCCGGGGCCAAGTTCTCCATGCCCGGCATGATGGAGACCGTCCTCAACGTCGGCCTCAACGACGAGAGCGTGGTCGGGCTCTCCGCGCAAGCGGGTGGGAACGACAGGTTCGCCTGGGACTCCTACCGCCGCCTGATCCAGATGTTCGGCAAGACCGTCTGCGAGGTGCCGGGCGAGGAGTTCGAGCACGCCCTCGACGAGGCCAAGGCCGCCAAGGGCACCTCCAACGACCTGGACCTGGACGCCGGCGACCTGCGGGGGCTTGTCGACGCGTACAAGAAGATCTTCGCCAAGCACACCGGTCGGGAGTTCCCGCAGCAGCCGCGTGAGCAGCTCGACCTGGCCATCCGGGCGGTCTTCGAGTCGTGGAACGCCGAGCGCGCGGTGCTCTACCGCCGCCAGGAGCGCATCCCGGCCGACCTCGGCACCGCGGTCAACGTGGTGACAATGGTCTTCGGCAACCTCGGCCCCGACTCCGGCACCGGCGTCGCCTTCACCCGCGACCCGGGCAGCGGCGCGCAGGGCATCTACGGCGACTACCTGGCCAACGCGCAGGGCGAGGACGTGGTCGCCGGCATCCGCAACACGGTGCCGTTGCAGGAGTTGGAGCAGCTCGACAAGTCCTCCTACGACGAGCTGCTCGGCATCATGGCCCGGCTCGAGGAGCACTACCGGGATCTGTGCGACATCGAGTTCACCATCGAGCGCGGCAAGCTGTGGATGTTGCAGACCCGGGTCGGCAAGCGGACGGCCGCCGCCGCGTTCGTCATCGCCGGTCAGCTCGTCGACGAGGGCCTGATCGACCTGGACGAGGCGCTGCACCGGGTCAACGGCGCGCAGCTCGCCCAGCTCATGTTCCCCCGCTTCCAGCTCGACCACGAGTTCGAGGCGGTCGCCACGGGCATCGGCGCGTCACCGGGGGCGGCGTCCGGCACCGTGGTCTTCACCTCCGCCCGGGCCGTCGAGCTGGCCGCCGAGGGGAAGTCGGTGATCCTGGTGCGCCGGGAGACCAACCCGGACGACCTGAACGGCATGATCGCCGCCAAGGGCATCCTCACCTCGCGCGGCGGCAAGACCAGCCACGCCGCGGTGGTGGCCCGGGGCATGGGCAAGACCTGCGTCTCCGGTGCCGACGCGATCGACGTGAACGTGCCGTCGAAGCGGTTCACAGTGGCCGGGCAGACCGTTCACGAGGGCGACGTCGTGTCCATCGACGGCACCACCGGCAAGGTGTACCTCGGTGAGGTGCCGGTCATGCCCTCGGAGGTCGTGCAGTACTTCGAGGGCAGCCTCGACCCCGAGCACATCGACAACGCGCTCGTCCGTGCCGTACACCGGATCATGACGCACGCCGACGGGAAGCGGCGGCTGGCGGTCCGCACGAATGCCGACACCGGCGCGGACGCGGCCCGTGCCCGGCGCTTCGGCGCCGAGGGCATCGGTTTGTGCCGCACCGAGCACATGTTCCTCGGCGACCGGCGGGAGCTGGTCGAGCGGCTGATCCTGGCGCGCGCCGCGGACGAGCGGGAGGCGGCGCTGGAGGCGCTGTTGCCGTTGCAGCGGGCCGACTTCGTGGAGATCTTCCGGGAGATGGACGGGTTGCCGGTCACCGTCCGGCTGATCGACCCGCCGTTGCACGAGTTCCTGCCGCCGTTGGAGCAGCTGGCCGTCAACGTGGCGGTCGCCCAGGAACGCGGCGAGGACGTGGCCAAGGAGGAGGCGCTGCTCGCCGCCGTCCGGCGGATGCACGAGGAGAACCCGATGCTCGGCCTGCGCGGCGTCCGCCTCGGCCTGGTCATTCCCGGCCTGTTCGCGATGCAGGTCCGGGCCATCGCCGAGGCGGCCGTCAGCTGTGCCCGTGGTGGCGGGGTCGCCAAGCCGGAGATCATGGTCCCGCTGGTAGGCGCGGTGCAGGAGCTGGAGACGGTACGCGCCGAGGCCGAGAAGATCATCGCCGAGGTGGTGGGGGACAGCGGGGTCGAGGTGCTGATCGGCACGATGATCGAGGTCCCGAGGGCGGCACTGACCGCCGGCCAGATCGCCGAGGCGGCGCAGTTCTTCTCCTTCGGCACCAACGACCTGACCCAGATGGGCTGGGGCTTCTCCCGCGACGACGTCGAGGGCGCGTTCTTCTGGCGCTACCTGGAGTTGGGCATCTTCGGCATCTCGCCATTCGAGTCGATCGACCGCGACGGCGTCGGTCGGCTGGTGCGGATCGCCGCCGAGGAGGGCCGGGCCGCCCGACCCGGGCTGAAGCTCGGTGTCTGCGGTGAACACGGCGGCGACCCGGACTCGGTGCACTTCTTCCACGAGGTCGGCCTGGACTACGTCTCCTGCTCGCCGTTCCGGGTGCCGGTGGCACGCCTGGAGGCGGGCCGGGCCGCCGTGGAGACGGGCGGCTCGGACAGCCGGTGAGCGGTGCTCCGCAGCGCCGCCGTGGTCAGCCGCGGCGGTGCTGCGGTAGCAGCAGGCTGACTACCGCGATAGCCAGGCCGATCCCGGCTGCCATGAGGAAGACCAGGTCGTAGCCGGCGGCGAGGGCGGCAGGAGTGCCCGCGTCGGCGGCGTCTGTTCCGACCTTGGCGCTGGCGGCTGTGGCGAGTACGGCCAGGGCTACCGAGCCACCTACCTGGCTGGCGGTGTTGGCCAGGCCGCCGATGATGCCCGCGTCGCCTTCGGGTGCGTCGGCGGTGGCGGCAGCCATCAGGGTGGGGAAGGTCAGGCCGATACCGACGGCGATGAGCAGCGTGGGTCCGAGCACGCTTGTGACGTAGTCGCTGTCCGTATGGGCCTGGCCGAGCCAGCCGAAGCCGGCCACGAAGCAGACACTGCCGGCCAGCACCAGAGGGCGTGCACCGGTTCGGGGGAGCAGATTGGCGGACAGTCGCGCGATCACCACGAACGTCACCGCTGCGGGTGTCTGCCCGAGGCCGGCTTCAAGCGCGCTGTAGCCGAGGGCGTTTTGCATGAACAGCGACGTGAAATACCACATGGCGATGGCGATCCCGCCGAACAGCAGCAACATGACGTTGCTGACGGCCACGGCCCGGATCGTGAACAGCCGCAGGGGCACCATCGGCTGGGTGGCGACACGCGCCTCCACCACGGCGAAGACGACGAGCAGGAGCAGGCCCGCCACGGCTGGCCCGACGAACCGCACGGACGTCCAGCCGTGGTCGGCGCTTTGCATGATCCCGTAGATCAACGCGGCCAGCCCCGCCGTGCCCGTGACCGCGCCACCGAGGTCGAGCGATTCTCGCCGGTTGGCTCGCCTGCCGACCAGCGACATCATGGCCTGCACGATCAGCATGGCGCCGATCGGTACGTTGATGAGGAAGACCCACCGCCACGACAGGCCCGTGGTGATGACACCGCCGGCGAGCGCGCCGGCCATCCCGCCCACACCGCCCGAGGCGGACCACGCGCCGAACGCCCGGGCCCGCGCCTGCGGCTCGGTGAAGTAGGTGTTGATCACGGCCAACGTGGCCGGGGCCAGCATCGCGGCGCCCACGCCCTGTGCGACGCGGGCCCCCACCAGGATCTCCGGAGCGGGCGCCAGGCCACCGACCACACTTGAGGCGGAGAACAGGAACAGCCCGGCGACCAGCATCCGGCGCAGGCCGAACAGGTCGACGGCCCGGCCGCCCAGCAGCATGAAGCCGGCGAAGGTAAGCACGTACCCGTTCACCACCCAGGCCAGGCCGGTGGCGGTAAAGCCGAGATCCCGCTGGACCGAGGGCAGCGCGACGTTAACGATGGAAACGTCCAGGATCACCATGAACTGGCAGGCGGATGCCAGCGCCAGGACCATCCAGGAGGATCCGGCCCGCAGCGTGGCCCGCTGAGTTGCGGTGCTGGTGCTTGTCATGACTTCTCTCCCTGCTTGCCCGCCGCTCACGCGGTCCGGGAGGCTGCTCCGGCGAGAGCTCCGTGGCTGTTTTCGTCACCAACGACGGCATCGGCGACGACGTGGTCGCCAAGCAGTTGACGTGTGATCGTGGCTAGCCGAAGTCCCTGGTACCTGGCCGCGTCCAGCGCCGCGGCATCGGGGCCGTCTCCGTTCGGGCTGG
The DNA here is from genome assembly GCF_049841645.1 of Micromonospora sp. DT43. NCBI lineage: Bacteria > Bacillati > Actinomycetota > Actinomycetes > Micromonosporales > Micromonosporaceae > Micromonospora > Micromonospora sp. DT43. The sequence continues at coordinate 122,696 of NZ_JBNCKR010000001.1, forward strand.
CCACGTGCGACGTGCCGTAGGGGTTGCCGCCTGCCGCGGACACGACCGGATCGGTGAATCCGGGCGGCACGATCAGCGACCCCCAGTGGTAGAAGACGTTGCTCAGCGACAAGATCGTTGCCTCGCTGCCACCGTGCCTGTTGAACGCCGAGGTGAAGGCCGTCACCGGCTTGTTGGCCAGCTTCCCCTCCCGCCACAGCCCGCCGGCCTGGTCGATGAACTGCTTGAGCTGCGCGGCCGGCGCGCCGAATCGAGTCGGCGTCCCGAACGCGTACGCGTCGGCCCATGCCAGGTCCTCGAGGGATGCCTGGGCAATCGACGCGGTCGCGTCGGCGTGCCGCCGCCACTGCGGGTTCTGGTCGATCGCGTTGTCGGGTGCCAGCTCGGCGACCCGCCGCAGGCGCACGACGGCCCCGGCCGAGCCGGCCCCCTCGGCGACGGCCTCTGCGAGTGTGTGCACGCTGCCTGTCGCGCTGTAGTAGATGACAGCGACCTTCACGGTCATGTCCGGCTCCTCGATGTTGCTAGAATTAGTTATCCGCATAATGTTATGCGCATAACTAATCTGTCAAGGAGAGTTCGTGGACTTCGAGTACGCCGACGCCCTCAACCAGGCCATCCGCCTGCTGAGCCTGCGCCACCGGGCCAGGGCCGCCGCGTTGCTGGCCCCGCTCGGCCTGCACCCTGGCCAGGAGGCACTCCTGCTCGAACTCGACCGGACCGGCCCGAGAATTCAGGCCCAACTCAGCGAGGCGCTCGGCTGTGAGCCGCCGAGCGTCACGCTCATGACCCGCAAGCTCGAAGCCTCCGGCCACATCCGCCGCAGGTCCGCTCCCTCCGACAAGCGCGCCAGCATCGTCGAACTCACCGACAGCGGCAAGGCGCTCGCCGACCAGGTCAAGGAGTTGTGGCATGGTCTGGCGGAGGAGACCGTGACCGGCTTGCCCGCCCAGACCGTGGCCGATCTACCCGCCATCCTCAACGCCATGACCGGCAACGTCGACACCAGGCGCCCGGCCACCCACACGGCCGCCGGCTAGTTCTTGTGCGGCAGGCCCGAGCTGTGCCGTCGAGGAGGTTCGGCGTTCGGCGTTCAGATCGGCGGGCGACGCCAGGTGGGCCGGGACGAGCGGCGCAACTGCGCCGGCAGGGTGGCCATCGGCGTACGCACGGCGAGCGGCCCGTGCGCGTCCTGAATCGAGGTGGTGCCGACAGCCCCGCCGCGCCTGTCCAGCACCGAGCCCGCCCGACGTGCCACGGCACGGGCCTCCTCGTGCAACCCTTCCAGATCCTCCGCCGCCGATGCGGTGACCAGTGTCAGCAGGGCGCTGCGCCCGGCCGGATACGTGACCACGCAGCCGCCGGTGGTGCGCACCACCGACTCGCGGAACTCGCCCCGCCGGACCGTGTCGGCGACCCGGTGGCCGAGCCCGTAGCTGGCCGCGGCGAGCGCGGCGAGGTGGGTGGCGTCGGTGCTCGGCAGGTCGCTGGAGATGAGCAGCCCGTCCGTGCCGGCCAGTACGGCGCCGGTGACCTCGGGCCGGCGTCGGCGCAGCCCGAGCAGTTCCGTTCCCACCACCGTGTCTGCATCCACGAGCGTCTCCCTAGCGGTCGGCTCCGCGTCTCGGTCGTTGGTCACTTTCCGCGCTGGGAACGCTACCGGTGGCCACTTCCGCCCGCGAGCCCGTAACCGACGGCGATCGGTTCACAACTCACAGCCGATCGGCGGTTGTGCGCCCGCCGGGGCTGCGTCGCGGGCAGGTCGAGCGGCATCGGCGGGCGTAACCTTGGCTCGCTCACACACGGTCGGCGGTGTCCGCCGTCGACGGGAGAGGTGGTTGTATGACAAGCGTCTGGGAGAACCTGACCATCGACGCCCGCGATCCGGCCCGACTGGCCCGCTGGTGGGCCGAGGCACTCGGGTATCAGGTCGTCGCCGAGAGCCCGGACGAGGTGGAGATCCGCAAGTCCGCCGACCGCCTTCCCGGGCTGGTCTTCGTGCCGGTGGCCGACGGCAAGGACCGCAAGAACCGGTTGCATCTGGACCTGCGCCCGGCCGACCAGGAGGCCGAGGTCGAGCGCCTGGTCGACATGGGCGCCCGGCACGTCGACGTCGGCCAGGGTGACGTGGAGTGGACGGTCCTGTCCGACCCGGAGGGCAACGAGTTCTGCGTCCTGCGTGAGCGCGAGGAGTGAGCCGGGTTTGCGAGCCCCGCAGTCGCGAACAACGAGAGCCCTGTGAGCGCGAGGAGTGAGCCGGGTTTGCGAGCCCCGCAGTCGCGAACAGCGGTGACTCGTGGGAAGTGAACCGGGGGCCGCTGACGCCCGGTTGGTCGAGGAGCCGCCCAAGGACACCGGCCACCGCCGGTCGCCCTACGAGCGTGACCGCGCCCGGGTGCTGCACTCGGCGGCGTTCCGTCGGCTGGCCACCAAGACTCAGGTGCACACCGCCGGCACCGACGACTTCCTGCGGACCCGGCTGACGCACTCGCTGGAGGTGGCCCAGATCGCCCGGGAGATGGGTGCCCGGCTGGGCTGTGACCCGGACGTGGTGGACGTCGCCGGGCTCGCCCACGACCTCGGGCACCCGCCGTTCGGGCACAACGGCGAGGCGGCGCTGGACCTGCTCGCCGCGCCCTGCGGCGGGTTCGAGGGCAACGCGCAGACGCTGCGGGTGCTGACCCGCCTGGAGGCGAAGGTGCTCGCCCCGGACGGTTCGTCCGCCGGGCTGAACCTCACCCGGGCGTCGCTCGACGCGATCGGCAAGTACCCCTGGCCGCGCCGCGACGGGCAGCGCAAGTTCGGGGTGTACGCCGACGACGCGGCGGTCTTCGGCTGGATCCGGGCCGGTGCGCCCGGCGACCGGCGCTGCCTGGAGGCGCAGGTGATGGACTGGGCCGACGACGTCGCGTACTCGGTGCACGACGTGGAGGACGGCATCCACGGCGGGTACGTCGTGCTGCGCCCGCTGCTCGCGGACGTCGACGAGCGGGCAGCGCTCTGCGCCGACGTGGCCGCCGCCTACTCCGGGGAGTCCGCGACCGATCTGGCCGAGGTGCTTGTCGAGTTGCTGGCCGACCCCCTGCTCGCCCCGCTCGCCTCCTACGACGGCAGCCACCGCGCCCAGGTCGCGCTGAAGGCCACCACGAGCGGTCTGACCGGTCGGTTCGTGTCGGCGGCGGTGGCGGCCACCGAGGAGCGGTACGGCCCCGGGCCGCACCGCCGCTACGCCGCCGATCTGGTGGTGCCGCGACGGGTCCGGGCACAGTGCGCCCTGCTCAAGGGCATCGCCCTGCGCTACGTGATGCGGCGCACCGGCTTCCGGGGTCGCTACGAGCGGCAGCGGACGATGCTTGCCGAGCTGGCGGCGGCGCTGGTCCGACGGGCCCCGGACGGGCTCGACCCGGTGTTCGCCCCGCTGTGGTCGGCCGCGCCGGACGACGCGGCCCGGCTGCGCGTGGTGATCGACCAGATCGCCTCGCTCACCGACCCGGGGGCGATGAGCTGGCATGCCCGTCTCACCTCCGGCGGCGCACCGCCGGAGGCATCCGCGACAACTTAGGCTAACCTAAGTGCATGTCGGAACGCCCAAGGAACGTCACAGCGGTCCAGGTGCTGCGCACCGAGCGACCCACCCCGCACCTGATCCGGCTCGTCCTCGGTGGGGACGAGCTGACCGGCCTGCCGGTGGGCGAGTTCACCGACCACTACATCAAGCTGGTCTTTCCGCACCCCGGCGTCGCGTACCCGCAGCCGCTGGACCTCGCCGCGATCCGCCGTGACCTGCCCCGGGAGCAGTGGCCCCGGCTGCGCGCGTACACCGTGCGACGGTGGGACCCGCTGGCCGGGGAGCTGACCGTGGACGTGGTGCACCACGGCGACGAGGGGCTGGCCGGCCCGTGGGCCGCCGCGCTGCGCCCGGGTGACCCGGTGCACTTCGTGGGCCCCGGCGGGGCGTACGCGCCGGATCCGGACGCGGACTGGCACCTCCTGGTCGGCGACGAGAGCGCCCTGCCGGCGATCGCCGCAGCCCTGGAACGGCTGCCGTTGGGCGCGCCGGCCCGGGTCTTCGTGGAGATCGCCGACCCGGCGGACGAGCAGAAGCTGCTCAGCCCCGGCGCGGTCGAGCTGACCTGGCTGCACCGGGGCGACCGCCCGGTGGGCGAGGCGCTTGTCGCGGCGGTGCGCGAGCTGGAGTTCCCGGCCGGTCGGGTGCACGCGTTCGTGCACGGCGAGGCCGCCTTCGTTCGGGACCTGCGCCGGCTGCTGCGCGGCGAGCGGGGTGTACCCCTCGACCAGCTCTCCATCTCCGGCTACTGGCGGCGGGGCATGGACGACGAGGGCTGGCGCTCCACCAAGGCCGACTGGAACAACCAGGTGGCAGCCGAGGAGGCCACCGCCGCCTGAGGCCACTCATTCCTCGGGTGTGCGATTCGCCGCTCCGGCCCGGGCGAGCCGTCGACTGAGCAGCACCGCGTACCCGACGACCGCCAGGGCGAGCAGCGACAGCATCACCCTCGGCCGGTGCACAGTCGCGGTGATCAGGGAGACCGAGAGCACCCCGTAGGCGGAGATCGCCAACCGGGCGAGGCTCGGCCGGTTCCACAACCAGTACAGGGCCAGGCCACACAACGTCCAGACCACCATGGATGCGCCCAGCAGCAGTCGCAGCTCCAGCGGCAGCCCGGCCGCGTTGTCGTCGACCAGCCGGACCACCTGGCCGAGCGCCCAGCCGAGCAGCAGCAGCGCACCGCCGAGCGGGATGTGCAGGAAGCTGTACGCCTGCCCGCCGCGCAGCCGACTCTGAAGCAGGCGGGTGGTCACGAATGTGGTGTAGACCCACCAGACGGCCGCCGGGATCAGAAAGGCCATCGCGGCGGTGAGGATCATGTGGGGCGGAGGGTGGTCCGGCACCGCGAAGAGCAGGCTGGCCAGCGCGCTACCCAGCACGATGATGGTGAACTGGCCGATCCGTTCCGGCAGGTGCCGGTTGTCCACCGGCCAGCGGTTGAGCCACCGCACACCGACCCAGGGCGTGGCAAGTTCGATGACCATCGCGACGATCCACAGGACCGGGCGCAGCTCGGTGGGCGTCATCAGCGACACCAGCCAGATCAGCCAGCCCGACCCGAAGCCGATCAGGTAGACAGTCGTCACCATGCGGGCCATCGGGCTGGTGGGGCGGGCCCGCAGGTACAGCAGGAGCAGCACACCTCGCACGATCAGGTAACCGACAGGCAGGAGCACGCTCTCCGGCACCTCGTCCACCCCGAGGGTCATCGCGCCCGCGCCGATCAGAGCGATGAGCACCAGCAGTCGGTGCGGCGCGTCGTCCGGGTCGAACCGGGTGTCGTAGTAGACCTGCCCCAGCCAGGCCCACTGAATCACGACGAAGAGCCCGATCACGGCCAGCACGGCCGTCGGCGACGGGCTCGGCTCGTTGCCCAGCCGGGCCACCACCGCCGCCAGCGCGTACACGAAGATGATGTCGAGGAACAGCTCCAACCAGGTGGCGTGCCGGTGGCCGGCCTCGTCGGCTTGCGGGACCAGTTCGCGCAGCCCCATCCGACCGGCCAGCCAATTCGGCAGTCGGGGAGCTCGGGTCCGTACCCTGCGCATCTGGTCATGGTCCCCGCGCGGGCCAAGCGGCCGGGCCGGAACCGCCCAGCTGGTAGCGGCGGTCGCCACACCGGCGTCCCCCGGCCGGCGTGTCGCCGGTCCGGCAGGGCAGGATGTACGCCGAGGGGGTGGCGCATGGCTGGGCGGATCCGGGACGAGGACATCGCACTGGTCCGGGAACGCACCTCGATCGGGGATGTGATCTCCGAGACGGTCACCCTGAAGTCCGCCGGCGGCGGCAACCTCAAGGGTCTGTGCCCGTTCCACGACGAGAAGAGCCCGTCGTTCAACGTCTCGCCGGCCCGCAACGTCTGGTACTGCTTCGGCTGCGGCGCGGGCGGCGACGCGATCAAGTTCCTGATGGACGCGGAGCACCTCAGCTTCGTCGAGTCCGTCGAGCGGCTGGCCGGGCGTGCCGGCATCCAGCTGCGCTACGTCGAGGACGACCGGAGCACCCCGCGTCCCCGCCCGCAGCAGGGCCAGCGCCAGCGCCTGGTCGCCGCGCACGCCGCCGCCGTCGAGTTCTACCGGGCGCAGCTCAGCACCGCCGGGGCCCGGCCGGCCCGGGAGTTCCTGGCCCAACGGGGCTTCGACCGGGCCGCCGCCGAGCGCTACGGGTGCGGGTTCGCGCCCGAGGGCTGGGACCTGCTCACCAAGCACCTGCGTCAGCAGGGCTTCACCCACCAGGAGCTGGTCACCGCCGGCCTGTCCCGGGAGTCCCGCTCGGGCACGCTCATCGACCGGTTCCGGCGTCGACTGCTCTGGCCGATCCGCGACCTGGCCGGTGACGTGATCGGCTTCGGGGCGCGCAAGCTCTTCGACGACGACGACGGCCCGAAGTACCTGAACACCCCCGAGACGCCGATCTACAAGAAGTCGCACGTGCTCTACGGCATCGACCAGGCCAAGCGGGAGATCGCCAAGCAGGGCCGGGCGGTGATCGTCGAGGGTTACACCGATGTGATGGCCTGCCACCTGGCCGGGGTGCCGACGGCGGTGGCGACCTGCGGCACCGCGTTCGGCGCGGACCACATCGGGGTGCTGCGCCGGCTCCTGCTGGACACCGACTCGGTGGCCGGCGAGATCATCTTCACCTTCGACGGGGACGCCGCCGGGCAGAAGGCGGCACTGCGTGCCTTCGCCGACGACCAGCGCTTCGTGGGCCGGACCTTCATCGCGGTAAGCCCCGACAACATGGACCCGTGCGATCTGCGCCTGGCCAAGGGCGACCTGGCGGTCCGCGACCTGGTGGCCCGGCGCGAGCCCCTCGTCGACTTCGCGCTGCGTCACGAGATCAGCCGCTTCGACCTGGACACCGTCGACGGCCGGGTCGAGGCGATGCGCCGGGCCGCGCCGCTTGTCGCGCAACTGAAAGACCGGGAAAAGCGCCCGGAGTACGTCCGTAAGCTCGCCATGGATCTCGGGATGGAGATCGAGCCGGTGCAGCGGGCGGTGCTCGCCGCCGCCAATACCCCGCCATCCGGCGCCCGGGAGGCCGCAACCGCCCCGCGATCCGCCCCGGCCCGCCCCGAGCCGGCCGTGGACAGCCCGCAGTCGATGGTCGAGCGTGAGGCGTTGAAACTCGCCCTGCAAGAGCCGGTGCTTGCCGGGCCGATGTTCGACGCGGTCGAGGCGACCGAATACCGCAACCCGGTGCACGTCGGCGTGCGGGCGGCGGTCGCGGCGGCCGGTGGGGCGGTTTCGGCGACCGGCGGCGCCGTGTGGATCGAGAAGGTCCGTGACGCCTGCGACGACCTGGCCTCGGCGGCGCTGGTAGGCGAACTGGCCGTGGAGCCGCTGCGGATCGACGGCGAGCCGGACCCACGCTACGTGTCGATCACCATGGCCCGGGTGCAGTTCGGGTCGGTGACGGCCCGCATCCGCGACCTCAAGTCGCGTATCCAGCGGATCAACCCGGTCAACAACAAGGACGAGTACTTTGCCGCCTTCGGCGAACTGCTGTCGCTGGAGCAGCATGCCCGGGCGTTGCGCGAGCAGGCCGCGGGAGGGCTCTAGATGGGACTGTTCAGCCGCAAGCCGAAGCTGCCGCCGGCCGACCGGCCGCCGCTTGCCGCCGACGAGCGGGTGCTCGCCTGGTCGGCGGCCGGCAACGGCGAGGGCGACGGGGTCGTCGTGGCCAGCAACCTCGGGCTGTGGCTGCCCGGGCGGGGGCAGCGCATCTGCTGGCACGACGTCCTCAAAGCGGTCTGGTCCGGTCGCGAGCTGACCGTCACGCCCGCCGAGACCGTCGTCGAGCGCGACGGTTACACAGTTGTCGTCGACGGGCCGGCCGAGACGTACCTGCTGCTCGACCCGGGTGAGCTGCCGCACCAGGTGCGGGCGCGGGTGACGCGTTCCGTCGCGTACACCGAACGCCACCAGGTGCCCGGCGGCGCGGCCCGGGTCGCGGCCCGGCGGGTGGCCGGCGTGGACGGTCTGACCTGGACGGTCCGCCTCGATCCCGGCACCCCGGCGGACGACGCGGCAGTGCTCGACGAGACCGACCGGCTGGTCGCCGCCGCACGGGCCGCCACCGCCCCGGTCGACGGCTGACGGGCGAATTTGCGTGGAGGTCTGTCGGACCTGGCGGTTAGGGTCGGGCGGTGACTTCGGGGCGACCACTGATTCAGGCTCGTGGGTTGGTGAAGCGGTTCGGTGACTTCACCGCCGTCGACGGCATCGACGTCGAGGTGCGCTCGGGTGAGGCTTTCGGGTTCCTCGGGCCCAACGGCGCCGGCAAGTCCTCCACCATGCGGATGGTCGGCTGCATCTCCCCACCCAGCGACGGTGAGCTGCGCATCCTCGACCTGGATCCGGTCCGTGACGGGCCGGCGATCCGGGCCCGCCTCGGCGTGTGCCCACAGATGGACAATCTCGACCCGGAGCTGACCGTCCGGGAAAACCTCATCGTGTACGCCCGCTACTTCGGCATCTCCCGTCGGGTGGCCCGGGAGCGCGCCGCCGAACTGCTCGACTTCGTGCAGCTCACCGAGCGGGCCGACAGCTTGGTCGAGCCGCTCTCCGGTGGGATGAAACGTCGTCTGACCATCGCCCGCGCCCTCGTCAACGACCCGGAGATCGTGCTGCTCGACGAGCCGACCACCGGGCTGGACCCGCAGGCCCGGCACCTGGTGTGGGAGCGACTGTTCCGGCTCAAGCAGCAGGGGGTGACGCTGGTGCTCACCACGCACTACATGGACGAGGCCGAGCAGCTCTGCGACCGGCTCGTGGTCATGGACGGCGGCCGGATCGTCGCCGAGGGGTCACCCCGCGCGCTGATCGAGGAGCACTCCACCCGTGAGGTGGTCGAGCTGCGTTTCGCGGCCGAGTCGCAGGAGCCCTTCGCCGGCAAGCTCGACGGTCTGGGGGAGCGGGTCGAGGTGCTGCCCGACCGGGTCCTGTTCTACGTCCCCGACGGCGACGCGGCGGTCGCCGAGGTCACCGCGTTGGGGCTCAACCCGGCCAACGTGCTGGTGCGCCGCAGCGGCCTGGAGGACGTCTTCCTGCACCTGACCGGCCGCACCCTGATCGACTGACCGGCCCGACCCCCGATCGTCCGGGCCGGCCGATCCCTGCCGTCGGAAGCAGAGTGCGGGCGTTCATGATCATGCGTACCATCGGCGGGCCCGGTCGAGGCACCTGCCCGACCCGAGGCTCGATCACGGGGGGTTCATGTCCACGCAGGTGACCAGTAGCCGGCATCAAGCCGGGCTGACCGCTCTCTACCTGGGCATCTTCGCGATGGTCTGGTTCAGTGTGCCGGCGGCCGAGCAGCCGTTGCGCGCTCTGCTGGTGGTGGGCAGCCTCGCCGCGCTCCTCACGGCCGTGCTGGGCGGCATGCTGTCGGCCCGCACCCGGGGCACGAGCGGCGGCCCCCGGAACCGGGCAACCGACCGCCGTTACCTGCTCATCGTCATCGTCGAGTTCGTCGCCGCCGGGCTGGGAGCAGCCGTCCTGGTCGCCGCCGGCTGGTCCGCGTACGTCCCGGTGCTGGTCTGCCTGATCGTCGGGCTGCACTTCTTCCCCCTCGCCCCGCTACTGGCGGACCCACTGCTGCGACCACTCGGCGTCGCGCTGTGCGTCGTGGCGGCGGCGGGTCTCGTCGTCGGGCTCGCCTCGGCGGTGTCCGCCGGTCTGGTGATCGGCACGGGTGCGGGTGTGTTGCTGCTCGGCTACGCCGTGCAGTCGCTGGTCCGCGCGCACCGGCCTGTCTGACGCGTGTCCGCCGGCAAGCTCGACGCCGTGGGGGAGCGGGTCGAGGTGCTGCCCGGCCCGCCGATCTGCTCGGGACCCACCGCTTATCGTGCCCTGGCCCAGGTGAGGAAGCGGTCGCGCAGGCGGTCGTGCCCGAGCTGGTCTGTGAGGTCCCCGTCCGCCTCCTGGAGAAGCATGGCGAGGTAGACCAGCAGACCCGTGCGGTTGTCGCGGTACTCCCCGAGCAACGCCAGGCGAGCGGGCGAGCACGGCCAGCCTGCGCCGCAGACCCGGCAGCGCCAGGACGGTCGTGCCGCCACGTGCGGGCGGTAGCGGGGCATCAGCGGCTGCCCCGGTCCCGGGCCAACCAGTGGCCGCCGTCCGGGCGGGCGCGTCGCAGGCACCTGAGTCGCACGGTGAAACCTCCGTCGGGTGGGAGGGGAGCGCCCCGGACTGCGGTGACGGGACGCTCCCGGCCTGGTTCCGCCCCCCGTCCGATCCCGTGAGCGGTTCCGCTGCGTGACAGTCTGGTGAGGATCCGACTACCGTGGGACGTTGCGCGCGCCGACGACAAGTGCGTGCGGTGATCGGCCCGGCGCGGTCCGAGGGTGTACGGAGGCTGTCCGTGGAGAGTTCGTCCATGCTGGAGCACTTCGCGGAGGAGCTGCGGCTGGCCCGCGCTGCCAACGGCATGTCCCAGGCGACGCTCGCCGAGGCCCTGAGCTATTCGGGGGCGCTTGTCGCCAAGGTGGAGACGTCCGAGCGGCGGCCGAGCCTGGACTTCGCGCGACGGTGTGACGCGGTGTTCGCATCCGACGGGCGCTTCGAACGCATCCAGCGGCGGATCAGCCGGGAGGCAGTGGTGCCGTGGTTCCGCGACTGGGCCGGCATCGAGCAGGAAACCACCGCGCTGCGCTGGTACGAGCCGGTCTTCGTGCCAGGCCTGGTGCAGACGGAGGGATACGCCCGCGCAATCCTGGCCGGTGCCGGGCTCTTCGCTGCCGACGAGGTCGAGCAGCAAGTGACCGCCCGGCTCGACCGGCAGGGCGTGCTCAGCCGAGACCGGCCGCCGCTGCTCACTGCCGTGATCGACGAATACGCGCTGCGCCGCCGCGTCGGCGGCCCGGAGGTGATGCGCGAGCAGTTGCGCCACCTGGTGAAGCTCGGCTCGGCCCTGCCCCGGGTCCGAATCCAGGTCGTGCCGCTCAGTGCCGGTGCGTACGCTGGGCTCGATGGTCCCTTCGTGATCGCCACCGCATCGTCCGGCGAGGATGTCGTCTTTCTGGACGGCCAGCGCCACGGGCAGGTGATCGATCGTGCCGAGTACGTGCGGCAGATGGTCGAGGTGTGGGAGTCGATCCGGGGTGAGGCACTATCGCAGCAGCAGTCGCTCGACCTGATCGCGGAAGTGGCGGAGACATGGAGCTGACCGGCGCCCGCTGGCGCAAGAGCACCCGCAGCAACGGCAGTGGCGGCGCCTGCGTGGAGGTGGCCGACAACATCCCCGGGTTGGTGGCCGTTCGTGACTCGAAGGACCCGACCGGCCCGGTGCTGGTCTTCGCGCCGGACGCGTGGCGGGCGTTCGTCGGGCTCGGCGCCCTTCGCGCGGGTTGATCAACTCCAGGTCCGCGGTATTGGGGTGTCCTGGCGACGGGATGCCGCCACATCGCCGATCCGGATTGGATCATCGCGTCAACGCGCCGCAAGCACGGCGGGATGCCGCCACAGCGCCGATGTGGAGGGTGCCGAGGTCGTCGCCCCGGGACCCGCCGGGTGGATCGTGGCGTCACTGTGCCGCGAGCGGGGCGCGCTGCCGCCGCTCGCCGGTCGCTGGTGCTTCGGACCGCCCCGGCCGCATAGATCCACTCGGTTTCCTGCAAATCGGGGTGTCACACCGCTGTGGACCCCCCGATTTCGGTGAACCCGAGTCGGTCATGACCGCGAGTGCGCCGGGACACCGCGGTTTCGGTGAACCCGAGTCGGTCATGACCGCGAGCGCGTCCGGACACCGCGGTTTCGGTGAACCCGAGTCGATCATGACCGCGAGTGCGCCGGGACACCCCGGTTTCGGTGAAACCGAGTCGATCACCAGCGCCAGCAGCGCAAAACCCGGGCGACACGTCGACGGGGTCGTCGTAGGGTGACCGGCGGCCTGTCGTACCCCGGGGGTAGGAAGGTCGGGGACGGGGGTGGTCGTGGTGAGTGTGGCGCAGCGGTCGCGGGTGCCGTGGGTGCCGGCGTACTCGGTGTTCGAGCACAACCTGGTCGGGCTTCGTCGCACCTGGCGGGCCGGGGTGTTCTCGTCGTTCCTGCTGCCGGTGCTCACCGTGCTCGGCTTCGGGCTGGGCGTCGGTTCGTACATCGACCAGGGTGTCGACGGGGCGCGTTATCTCGACTGGCTGGTCCCCGGGCTGATCGCCTCGACGGCGCTCCAGGTCACGGTGGGCGACTCGACGTGGCCGGTGTTCAGCAAGTTCCAGTGGGTCAAGACCTACTTCGCGCAGACGGCGTCACCGCTGCGGGTCGGTGACATCCTGGCCGGGCAACTGGCCTTCGTGCTGTTCCGGGTGCTCACGACGAGCGCGGCGTTCCTGCTGGTCACCGGGCTGTTCGGGGCGTTGCGGTCGCCGTGGGCAGTGGTCACCCTGCCGGTGGTGGTGCTGCTCGGGCTGGCCGTGGCCGCGCCGACCTTCGCGTACGCCGCGGTGGTGTCCAGCGACAGTTGGCTGGCGATGCTGTTCCGGTTCGCTGTCATCCCGATGACGCTGTTCGCCGGCGTGTTCTTCCCGGTCGAGTCGCTGCCCGAGGCGCTGCGCTGGCTGGCGTACGTGACGCCGCTGTGGCACGCCGTCGACCTGTGCCGTGCGGCGACCCTCGGTGTCGCTCCACAGTGGTCTGTCGCCGGGCACCTGCTCTACCTGGCCGCCTGGGCGGCCGTCGGTTACCTGCTGGCGCTGCGCACCTTCCGCCGCAAGCTCGTCGTGTAGGGAGATCCCGTGGTCACGCTGGTCCTGCCCCGGCTCGTCGACGTCTCCGCCGCGTCCCGCCGTTCGGCGTCGGTGGTCGAGCGCAACGTCGCCGCGTTGAAGTCGGTCTACTGGCTGCTGCTGCTCTCCGGCATCGTTGAGCCGCTGCTCTATCTGTTCTCCATCGGCGTGGGCGTCGGGACGCTCGTCGGTGACCTGCCGCTGCCCGACGGGCGGCTGGTGTCGTACGCCGGGTTCGTGGCGCCGGCGATGCTGGCCTCCTCCGCGATGACCGGGGCGCTCTCCGAGACGACATTCAACTTCTTCGGCAAGATGAAGTACATGAAGCTGTACGACGGGATGATCGCCACCCCGGTACGGCCGTTCGAGATCGCCCTCGGTGAGCTGGGCTGGGCGATGCTGCGGGGCACCGCCTACTCGGCCGCGTTCCTCGGCGTGATGATCGCAATGGATCTGACAAGCGTCGTCCACGCCCTGACCACCCTGCCGGCCGCGGTGCTTGTCGGGTTCGCGTTCGGGGCGCTCGGCATGGCGGTCTCCACCTTCATGCGCAGCTGGCAGGATTTCGACCTGGTGGCCTCGGCGCAGTTCACGCTGTTCCTCTTCTCCGGCACCTTCGTGCCGGCGCAGGCATACCCGACTCTGCTGCACTGGCTGGTCGAGGTCACCCCGCTGTACCGGGCGGTGCACCTGGTCCGTGGCATCGCGCTGGGCGCCGGGGGTTGGCTCTGGCTGCTCGACGTGCTCTACCTGCTGGCGATGCTGGCGGCCGGCCTGCTGGTGGCGTCGCGGCGGATGGGCAGGTTGCTCTACCCGTAGGGGTTATCCGCCTCCGTTCGCGGGGCATGTCCTCCAGACGACAGCGCCGACACCGGCGACGGCGACGGGGACACCGACGAAGAGGAGGGGCGATGGCCTCCGACGAGTCTTCCGCCCACCGCGAGCGCGAGCGTGCGCGCAGCGAACCGGTCGGGCCCGACGCGGGGCCGGCCAGCCCCACCGATCTTCCCGGCAGCGGGTGGAAGGCGGCGCTGCGCCGCACGGTCACCGAGTTCCAGGACGACAATCTGACCGACTGGGCGGCGGCGCTCACCTACTACGGGGTGCTGTCCATCTTCCCCGGCCTGCTGGTGCTGATCTCGATCCTCGGCCTGCTCGGCGAGAGCGCCACCAACGGCGTCCGGGACACGGTCAACCAGGCGGTGCCGAACGCCAGCATCAAGCAGATCATCACCGATGCCATCACCACAGCACACGACAACGGCGGCCTGGCCAGCGTCGCGGCGATCATCGGTGTGGTGGCCGCGTTCTGGTCGGCGTCGGGCTACATCGGCGCGTTCATGCGCGCGTCGAACAGCATCTACGACGTGCCCGAGGGCCGGCCGATCTGGAAGACGCTGCCGATCCGGCTCGGCGTGACCGCGGTGGTCGGGGTGCTCCTGCTGGCCAGTGCGGTGATCGTGGTCTTCACCGGCCGCCTCGCCGAGACGGTGGGAGACGTGGTCGGCCTCGGCTCGGCGGCGGTCACGGTGTGGGACATCGCCAAGTGGCCGGTGCTGCTGCTCCTGGTCAGCCTGATGTTCGCCATCCTCTACTGGGCCTCGCCGAACGCCCGGCACGGCGGGTTCCGCTGGGTCAGCCCGGGCGGGGTGCTGGCCGTGGTGATCTGGCTGGTGATCTCCGGCCTGTTCGCCGTCTACGTGAGCAACTTCGGCTCGTACGACAAGACGTACGGCGCGCTGGCCGGCGTGATCATCTTTCTGGTCTGGCTCTGGCTGAGCAACATCGCGATCCTGTTGGGCGCCGAGTTCGACGCGGAGCTGGAGCGCGGCCGTGCCATCTCGGCCGGCCACTCGGTCGACGACGAGCCGTACGTCGAGCTGCGCGACGACCGCAAGCTCAAGAAGAAGCGGAACTCGGCCGGCGGTCGTTGACCACACGACATCGCCCCGTCAGCGAAGATGCGCTGGCGGGGCGATTTCGTGTGCGTCGATGGAACTGCCCGCGAGCGCACGCGGGCACGTCGTAATCCTTTTCTTGATCAACTAGTAGCTTTTGCTCTTACGGACAAAAGTTGCCACCGGAACGGTTGAAGCTCTGGACAGGCGGTGCGCAACGCTCCTACTGTGTCGGACACAACACCTCGGCGTTGCGTCGATGTGAACGAGTTCGATGAAGAGGTGAATTCCCGGTGCGGACGGTCGAGCCCCTGCACGTCCGATTGTTGCGGTTGCTCCGCGACGAGGGGGCCGTGTCCCGGGCCGAGCTGGGCGACCGCCTCCAGATGCCCCGTCCGCGCCTGCTGGCCGAGCTGGATCGCCTGGTCGCCCTGGGTTACGTCGCCGAGGCCGGGCTCGCCGCCTCCCGGGGCGGACGTCGCTCCACTCTGGTCGAGCTGAACCCGAAGCTGCGCTTCGCGGCCGTCGACCTGGGCGCCAGCTCGATGGACGTCGAGGTGGTGAACGGTCGTCTCGAGCCGGTGGCCCACTACGCCGAGCCGGCCGACATCCGCAACGGACCGAAGGTGACCCTGCAACGGGTCAACGAACTGCTGCACAAGGCCCGGGTCGACGGCGCGTACGAGCGGTTGGACGCGGTGGGCATCGGCGTACCCGGGCCGGTCAGCTTCCGTGACGGCGTCCCGGTCTCGCCTCCGATCATGCCGGGATGGGACCGGTTCCCGGTCCGCGAGCTGCTCAGCCGCGAACACGGCTGCCCGGCGGTGGTCGACAACGACGTCAACATCATGGCCATCGGTGAACGCCACGGCGGGGTCGCCCACTCGGTGGACGACTTCCTCTTCGTGAAGATCGGCACCGGCATCGGCTGCGGCATCTACCTGACCGGCGACGTCTACCGCGGCACCGACGGCTGCGCCGGGGACATCGGCCACATCCAGGTCGACGCGCACGGGCCGATGTGCTCCTGCGGGAACGTCGGATGTCTGGAGGCGTTGTTCAGTGGCGCCGCGCTGGCCAAGGACGCGACAGCCGCCGCCCGCAGCGGATCGTCGCCGGCACTGGCCGAGCGAATGGGCCTGCGCGGCGCGGTGACCGCTCTGGACGTCGCCGAGGGCGCGGTCGAGGGCGACGTGACCTGTATCCAGCTGATCCGTGACGGCGGACGGCGGGTCGGCGGCGTCCTCGCCGGTCTGGTGAGCTTCACCAACCCGTCGATGATCGTGATCGGCGGTGGGCTGGCCCAGCTCGGGCACATCCTGCTCGCCGAGATCCGCAGCGTGGTCTACCGCCGGTCGCTTCCGCTGGCCACCGGCAACCTGCCCGTCGTGCTGTCCGAGCTGGGCGGACGGGCCGGCGTCGCCGGCGCGGCCGTGCTCGCCAGCGACGTCGCCTTCGGCGAGGCCTCATGAACCTGCGGTCGTCAGGCGCCAAACCCAACCTGAGCGAGGAGGAGACTGTGGCCCAGCCCGAGGAGAACGCCGCCGTCGCCGGGGCGTCGCTGGTCGAGGCCCCCGCGGACACCGTCGCCGGCGAGGTGGTCCTTCGCCTCACCGACGTGGTCAAGACCTTCCCCGGCGTACGCGCCCTGGACGGGGTGCAGTTGGAGGTGCGTGCCGGCGAGGTGCACTGCCTGCTCGGGCAGAACGGCGCCGGCAAGTCCACCCTGATCAAGGTGCTGGCGGGGGTGCACCAGCCGGATTCCGGCCTCATCGAGTGGCGGGGCGAGCCGACCACCTTCGCCAACCCGCAGGCCGCCATGCGCGCCGGCATCGCCACCATCTACCAGGAGTTGGACCTCGTCGAGGACCTGTCGGTGGGGGAGAACGCGTTCCTCGGCCACGAGCCGCGCCGGCTGGGCTTCGTCCGCCGCGGGCAAATGGTCCGACGAACCCGGCAGATCCTCGGTCGGCTCGGTCACGGCGAGATCCACCCCAAGCGGATGGTCCGCGCGCTGCCGGCGGCCGGCAAGCAGATCGTGAGCATGGCCCGGGCGCTGTCGCACGAGGCGCGACTGATCATCATGGACGAGCCGAGCGCGGTGCTGGCGCACGACGAGGTGGGCAACCTGTTCCGGATCATCCGGGAGCTGACCGCCCAGGGCATCGCCGTCATCTACATCTCCCACCGCCTGGAGGAGATCCGCGAGATCGGCGACCGGGTCACCGTACTCAAGGACGGCCGGACCACGGCGGCGAACCTGCCGGCGCGCGACACCCCGACCCGCGACCTGGTCAGCCGGATGACCGGCCGCAGCATCGAGTACGTCTTCCCGGAGCGCCCGGCGGCTGGTCCGGCCGGCGCGGAGCTGCTCCAGGTCGAGGGGTTGACCCGGGCTGGCGAGTTCGCCGACGTGTCGCTCGATGTCCGGGCCGGTGAGATCGTCGGCATCGCCGGGCTGGTCGGCTCCGGCCGATCCGAGCTGCTGGAGACGATCTACGGCGCACGCCGAGCCGACTCGGGCACCATCCGGATGGCCGGTCGGGCGCTGGGCACGGGCGTCGGAGCGGCGGTCCGGGCCGGTATGGGCATGGCGCCGGAGGAGCGCAAGAGCCAGGCGCTGCTGCTCGGCGAGCCGATCTACCGCAACGTCACCCTCTCCACCTTCAGCAGGTACGCCCGGTTCGGCTTCACGAACGTGGCGGCCGAGCAGGCCGAGGCGAACCGGATCGCCGCCGATCTCGAACTGCGCCCGCGCGACGTCCGCCGCCCGGTGCGCACCCTCTCCGGCGGCAACCAGCAGAAGGTCGTGGTGGGGCGGTGGCTCCTCGGTGACACCAAACTGCTGATCCTGGACGAGCCGACCCGAGGCGTGGACATCGGTGCCCGCGCCGAGCTGTACCAGGTGATCCGGGGCCTGGCCGCCCAGGGCGTAGGGGTCCTGCTGGTCTCCAGCGAGGTGCCCGAGGTGCTCGGTCTCGCCGACCGGGTGCTGGTGATGCGGGAGGGCCGGGTTGTCCGCGAGGCCCCGGCCGGCGAACTCGACGAGAACACTGTGCTCGACCTCGTGATGGCGGGGTCCCTGATGGAAGGCGCACCGGCATGAGCGACGCGACTCCCACCCCCACGGCGACCCCGGAGCGCCCGCAGCTGCCGGCGCAGTCGCCGCCTGTGGATCCCGCCGAGACGGCGGCGGCCAGCGAGGCGGCGACGACAAGCAACCGGCTCTCGTGGTGGCGGGGTGACAGCGGCGAAGGCGCCCGCCGTAACCTCGGCCTCATCGGGGTGCTTGTGGTCCTGGTCATCATCGGCGCGATGACCCGGTGGGACCTCTACTCCAACCCGGAGTGGGTGTGGGGCAACACCCTCACCATCCTCAAGCTGGCGTCGGTGGTCGGCGTGGTCACCGTCGGAATGACCTTCGTCATCATCGGCGGCGGCATCGACCTGTCGGTAGGCGCGATCCTCGCGCTCTCCGCGGTCTGGGCCACCACTGTCGCCACGCAGAGCTACGGCGCCGGCGGCATGATCTTCACCGCGCTTGTCGTCGGGCTGTCGGTAGGCGTGGTCAACGGAATCCTCATCTCGTACGGCCGGCTGGTGCCCTTCATCGCCACCCTGGCGATGCTGGTGGCCGCCCGCGGTCTGGCGGCGGAGATCTCCAACAAGCAGACCCAGCTGTCCAACAACACCTTCATCAACAACCTCGCCAGCGAGAAGGTGCTCGGCATCCCGCTGCTGGTCTACATCCTCGCCGCCGTGGTCGCGGCCGGTTGGGTGCTGCTCAACCGCACCACCTTCGGCCGGCGCACGGTCGCCGTCGGAGGCAACCCGGAGGCGGCCCGGCTGGCCGGCATCAACGTCCGGCGGCACACCCTGCTGCTGTACGCGCTGTCCGGCCTCTGCTGCGGCATCGCCGCCATCATGCTCACCGCCCAGGCCAACTCGGCCCAGGCGGCGACGGCAAACCTCTACGAGCTGGACGCGATCGCCGCCGCGATCATCGGTGGCACGCTGCTCAGCGGCGGGCGGGGCACGATCATCGGCTCCCTGCTCGGCGTGATCATCTTCTCGACGATCACCAATCTCTTCGCCATCAACGGCCTCTCCAGTGAGGCCCAGAACATGGTCAAGGGCGGCATCATCGTGGCGGCCGTCCTGGTCCAGCAGGTGCAGTTCCGCAGCATCACCCAGTTCCTCGGCCGTAACCGGCTCACCAGCAGCTGATCCACTCCCGCAACCGCACCACCTTGTCGCACCAGCACAGGGTCACCCGAGCATCGACGGTGACCGGATACCACGCACCCTTCACTCATCCCACCACCTGCGAACACAGGAGGTCGTCATGACCCAGCACAGTCCCGACCTGTCGCGCCGCCGAATGCTCTTCGGCGGGGTCGCGGTCGGCGCCGGCGTACTGCTGGCCGGTTGCACGAGCAACGAGTCGTCGCCCACCACCGCGCAGACCAAGGCGGCGGCGACCGGCGTCAACAACGAGCCCGGCAAGAAGGTGGTCATCGGCTTCTCCGCCCCCGCCGACGACCACGGCTGGATCGCCGCCATCACCAACAACGCCAAGGCGCAGGCCGGCGCGTACTCCGACGTGGAGCTCAAGCCCGTCGCGGCGGGCGCGGACCCGGCGGCCCAGCGGGCGGCGCTGTCCACCCTGGTGTCGCAGAAGCCCGACGTCATCGTGGTGCTGCCGCACGACGGCAAGGAGCTCAACGCGTTCGGCCTGGAGGCCATGACCGCCGGCATCCCGGTGATCAACCTGGACCGTGCCTTCCCCGACGCCAGGGCCTACCGCCTGCAGATCAAGGGCGACAACTACGGCATGGGCGTCGCCGCGGCGACGTACATCATCGCCCAGCTCAAGGCCAAGGGCGTCAGCAACCCGGTCATCGGTGAGATCCCGGGCATCGACGCGCTGGAGCTGACCCAGGAGCGGACGAAGGGCTTCAACGACACGCTCGCCGCGAGCGGCTTCAAGGTCGCCAACCGGCGGCCGGCGGAGTTCACCGTCGACTCCGGCCAGCAGGCCGCGACCGGGCTGTTCCAGGCGCTGCCGAAGATCGACGCGATCTGGAACCACGACGACGACCAGGGCGTCGGCGTGATGGCCGCGATCAACCAGTCCGGCCGCAAGGAGTTCTTCATGGTCGGCGGCGCCGGCTCGAAGAAGGCGATGGAGGACATCCAGGCGGACAACACCGTGCTGAAGGCCACCGTCACCTACAGCCCGTCGATGGCCTCCTCGGCCATCTCGCTCGCCCGCCTCATCGGCCAGGGCAAGGGCATGTCCGACCTGGTGGAACTCCAGGTGCCCAAGGAGATCGTGCTCGCCTCGGAGACGATCACGAAGGAGAACGCGAGCAACTACCTCAAGCTCGGGTTCTGACACACGGGGGGAGACCCACCTTGTCCACGACAGACAGAGAACTGCGGATCGGCATGGTCGGTTACGCGTTCATGGGCGCCGCGCACTCACAGGCGTGGCGCACCGTGAACCGCGTGTACGACCTGCCGGCACGGGCCAGGATGGCGCTGATCTGCGGCCGCGACACACCGAAGGTGGCCGAGGCCGCCGACCGGCTCGGCTGGGACGCGTACACGACGGACTGGCGTGACCTGATCAATCGGGATGACATCGACGTGGTCGACGTCTGCACACCGGGCGACAGCCACGCCGAGATCGCCCTCGCCGCACTGGCCGCCGGCAAGCACGTCCTGTGCGAGAAGCCGCTTGCCAACACGGTGGCGGAGGCACGGGCGATGACCGCCGCGGCGGAAACCGCCCGCGCCGCCGGGGTGCGATCGATGTGCGGGTTCAACTACCGCCGGGTCCCCGCGGTCACGATGATGCGCCAGATGGTCGCCGAAGGACGCCTCGGAGTAATCCGGCACGTCCGGGCGGTCTACCTGCAGGACTGGATCGTGGATCCGCAGTTCCCGCTGGTCTGGCGGCTGCAGAAGGACAGGGCGGGCTCCGGCGCGCTCGGTGACATCGGTGCGCACATCATCGACCTGACGCAGTTCGTCGTCGGCCAGCGGATCACAGGCGTCAGCGCGATCACCGAGACGTTCGTGAAGGAGCGGCCGCTGCCCGCCGAGTCGAGCGGTCTGGCCGCCACGGTGGACGGCGGCTCCGCGCCCACCGGGCCGGTCACCGTCGACGACGCCGCGATCTTCGTGGCCCGGCTCGACGGCGGCGCCCTGGCCACGTACGAGGCGAGCCGTTTCGCCACGGGCCGCAAGAACGCCCTGCGAGTCGAGATCAACGGCTCACTGGGCACCGTGGTCTTCGACCTGGAGCGCCTCAACGAGCTGGAGTTCTACGACGCCACCCGGCCCACCCTGGAGCAGGGCTTCAGCCGGATCCTGGTGACCGAGGGCGACCATCCGTACATGTCGGCGTGGTGGCCGCCCGGCCACCTCATCGGCTACGAGCACTCCTTCACCCATCAGATGCGCGATCTCATCGAGGCGATCGCCACCGGCACCGATCCGGCGCCCTCCTTCGCCGACGCGTTGCAGGTCCAGCTCGTGCTGGACGCGGTGACCCGTTCGGCGGACGTCGGATCCTCCTGGACCGACGTGGAACCGGCGCTCACCGCGGTGGCCGTCTGACCTCCTGACCATCCGCGACGGCGGTGCTCGCGCCGCCGTCGCCCGACCGGCTTTCCGGAGCCGACCGGCGAGGGACCGACAGCGGTTTGCGCCCCGCGGTCGGAACGAGGTCGGCTCCGGAGAGTGTGCGGCCGGGCCACATGGCCCGGTGGCGCACGAGCAGGACGGTCGTCCGGTGCGACCGGACCGGGATTCCCCGGCCGCACCGGAGGACCGCCACCACCTGAGACGTCCGATCGGGGCACGCCAACGCCCCGGCCGGCCGATGCGGGGGAGGCAGGGTCGAGACGCCGACCGACCCTGCCTGCCAGCCCCGTCTGCCCGCACCCGTACCGGGAGCCGGTCCGTCGTCGTCGCCGCCGACGCCGACGCCGGATCCGGCGTCGTTCCGGTACGGGTCGGGCGGGCGGGGCACCATCCTGCAAGGCCGTAGCTTTTCGAGAAATATTCTGATATTCCTATATTTAACTTCGCCGACTCTTTAACTACTCCGACGGTTCCTCCTGGACGGGAAGGAGCACCATGCGAACGGGTGTCTGGCTGGTAGGAGCACGCGGTTCGGTCGCGACCACCAGCATCGTCGGAGGGCTCGCGCTGCGAGCCGGTCTGGCCGGGCCGACCGGCTGCGTCACCGAGCTGCCGGATCTGCGCGGCCCCGCCCTCCCGTCCTTCACGGACCTGGTCTTCGGTGGCCACGACGTGGCCACCACCCCGTTGAGCAAGCGCGCGGAGGCGCTCGCCGACACCGGTGTGATACCCGGTCGGCTGGTCGCCGCGCTCCCCGACGAGCTGGCCGCCGTCGAGCAGGAGCTGCGACCGGCACCGCTCGGCGGCACCCAGGCCGACCGGGTGGCGACAGTCGTGGACGACCTCACCTCCTTCCGCGCGCGTCACCGGCTGGACCGCGTGGTCGTGGTAAACGTCTCCGCCACCGAACCCGCACCTCGACCGCACCCCGGGCACGCCGACCCGGCCGCGCTGCGCGCCGCCCTCACCGGCCCGGACGAGGTGCTGCCGCCCAGCTCCCTGTACGCGTACGCGGCGCTGCTTGCCGACTGCCCGTACGTCGACTTCACCCCGTCGACCGGGCTGCGGCTGCCGGCGCTGGCCGCGCTTGCCGAGGAGCTGCGCCTGCCGTACGCCGGGCACGACGGTAAGACCGGCGAGACCCTGGTCAAGTCGGTGCTCGCACCGATGTTCGCGATGCGCAACCTCGCCGTGCGCTCCTGGTCCGGGATGAACCTGCTCGGCGGCGGCGACGGCGCCACCCTCGCCGACCCGGCCGCCAACGCGGCCAAGGTGCAGAGCAAGCAGCGCGTGCTCGGCGAGACGCTTGGCTACGTCCCGCAGGGCAACACCCGCATCGAGTACGTCGAGGAGCTGGGCGACTTCAAGACCGCCTGGGATCTGATCACGTTCGCCGGCTTCCTCGGCACCGGGATGCGGATGGAGTTCACCTGGCACGGCTGCGACTCCGCGCTTGCCGCGCCGCTGGTGCTCGACCTGGCCCGGCTCACCGCCGCCGCGCACGCCGCCGGGCACGTGGGGCCGCTTGCCGACCTGGGCTTCTTCTTCAAGGACCCGCTCGGCTCGCCCACCCACTCGCTTGCCGAGCAGTGGGCCCGGCTGACCGACTTCACGCAGCGGTTGCACGCCGGCCTGGAGGGTGGCCATGACCACGCTGGCTGACGTTGCCGAGCTGGTCCGCGCGCCGGCCGCGCTCTCCGTCCCCGGTGACGTGGTTGCCGGCGCGGCGGCGGCCGGCGCGTTGAGCCCGCGTACCCCCGCTCTCGCCGGCGCGTCGGTGCTGCTCTACTGGGCCGGCATGGCGGCCAACGACTGGGCCGACAGGCGGTTGGACGCCGTCGAACGCCCCGAGCGGCCGATCCCCAGCGGCCGCGTCACCCCGGCCGCCGCGCTGGGCCTCGCGGCCGGCCTCACCGCCGCCGGCGTGGGCCTGGCCGCCGCCGTGGGCGGTCGCCGCGCCGCCGCGCTGGCGGTGCCCCTGGCCGCCAGCATCTGGGGGTACGACCTGCTGGCCAAGAACACCGCCGCCGGCCCCGCCGTGATGGCCGCCTGCCGAGGGCTGGACGTGCTGCTGGGCGCATCCGGCGGCAACCTGGCGCGGGCGCTCCCCTCGGCGGCGACCGTCGCGGCCCACACCTGGACGGTCACCACGCTGTCCCGGCGCGAGGTCTCCGGAGCGGACGCGGCCCTGCCGATGCGCACACTCGTCGGCACCGCACTGGTCGCCGCGAGCGCAGCCGTCGCCGTCCCCGGCGCCCGTCGCGCTGACGTTCCCGGCGGCCGTCGCGCTGACGTTCCGGGCGCTCGCCGCGCTGATGTTCCCGGCGGCCGCTGCGCTGACGTTTCCGCCGACGAAGCTGGCGGGGCCGACGAGCGGGCCGTCGTGAGCGCGGACCGGGGCCGGTCCCGGCCGGCAGGGGTCGCCGCCGCGCTGCCCGTGCTGCTGGCCGGGTGGTACGCCGCCCGCTACGGCGCGGCCCAGGCCCAGGTCGTCCGGGACCCCTCGGCCGGGAAGGTTCGCGCGGCGGTCGGCGCGGGAATCACCGGGCTGCCGGCCCTGCAGGGAGCGCTCACCGCACGCGGTGGGGCCGGCCTGCTCGGGCTGGCCGTCGCGGCGGCGGCGCCGCTGGGTCGCCGGCTGGCCCGGAAGGTCTCCCCGACATGACCGTGCCCCGGCCCCGACCCGCGCAGCCGGCCACTGACGCGACGACGCTGCGCCTCGGGTACGGCACGAACGGCTTCGCCAACCACCGGCTCGACGACGCGCTCGCCGTCATCGCGGACCTCGGCTACGACGGCGTGGCGCTCACCCTGGACCACGACCACCTGGACCCGTTTCTACCCGGGCTCACCCGCCGGATCGCGGCTGTCGGTCGGCGACTGGAGGCGCTGGGTCTGGGGTTGGTGATCGAGACCGGGGCCCGTTATCTGCTCGACCCGTGGCACAAGCACGCGCCGACGCTGCTGCACGACGACCCGACCCGGCGGATCGAGTTCCTACGCCGGGCGGTGCGGATCGGCGCCGACCTGGGCGCGGAGGCGGTCTCGTTCTGGGCCGGTGTGCGACCCGCGACGGTGTCTCCGCAGTGCGCCTGGGACCGGCTGGTCGCAGGCTGTGCCAGCGTGGTCGACGCCGCCGACAGCGCGGGCGTCACCCTCGGCTTCGAGCCGGAGCCGGGCATGCTCGTCGAGAGCATCACCGACTGGCGTCGACTGCACGCCGCGCTCGGGGCTCCGGCCCGCTTCGGCATCACCCTCGACATCGGCCACTGCCGGTGCCTGGAGCCGTGGCCGGTGCCGCAGTGCGTCGCCGAGGTGGCCGACCACCTGGTCAACGTGCAGATCGACGACATGCGCCGGGGCGTGCACGAGCACCTGGAGTTCGGCACCGGCGAGATCGACTTCCCGCCGGTGCTGGCGGCCCTGGCCGAGGCCGGCTACCGCGGGCTGGTCGCCGTCGAGTTGCCCCGCGACTCGCACGCCGCACCGGCGGTCGCCGCGCGGTCGATCGAGTTCCTGCGTTCCGCCGCCGCGACCGCGTCGGCGGGCCGCACCGATGGCGGGGTACCCGCCGGCGCCCTTTGCTCTGCTTCAACGGACGCACCAGATCCGGACACCATCCGTCGCATGGAGTGAAGCAGAGCGAGGGACGCGCTCGGGTACCCGCGGAGCGGGACAGCAGCACAGCAGCACAAGGGGAGGAGACGGGATGACACCGGATTCACTACGGGCCGCGCTGCGGGGCGTACCCGATCCCGACTGGCTGGACGCGGCGCTGCGCCAGGTCGCGGCCGAGCCCACCGCGATCACCAGGCTCTTTTCCGCCGTCGGCAGGCGTTGCGGCCGGGCCGCGCTACCCGACGCTCCCGGCTGGACCGCCGACGACGCGGCCCGGGTGCTGCTGCTCACCAGCCTGCCGGGCGAGCACGCCGCGTACGCCGAGAGCCTCTACCAGCACGGTGACGCGGCCGAGCGCCGGGCGGTGCTGCGGGCCCTGCCGCTGCTGCCGATCGGCGCCGAAGGGGTGCCGCTGCTGCACGACGCGATCCGGACCAACGACACCCGGCTGGTCGGCGCCGCCCTCGGCCCGTACGCCCGGCACCTCGACCCGGCCGCCTGGCGGCAGGCGGTGCTCAAGTGCGTGTTCAGCGGGGTGCCGTTGGCAGTCGTCGCCGACCTGGAGACCCGCGCCGACGGGGAGCTGGCCGCGATGCTGGCCGCGCTTGCCGCCGAGCGGCACGCCGCCGGCCGCGAGTTGCCCGCCGATGCCACCGACCTGCTCGACCGGCTCACCGCCGCACTGCCCCGGGAGGCGTGAATGCGCATCTTCGACCCCCACATCCACATGACCTCACGCACCACGGACGACTACGAGCGGATGGCCGCCGCCGGGGTGCGCGCGCTTGTGGAGCCGGCGTTCTGGCTGGGCCAGCCACGCACAAGCGCCGCGTCGTTCGTCGACTACTTCGACTCGCTGATCGGCTGGGAGCCGTTTCGGGCCGGGCAGTTCGGGGTGCGGCACTTCGCGACGATCGCGCTGAACCCCAAGGAGGCCAACGACCCGCGCTGCCGTCCGGTGCTCGACCTGCTGCCCCGCTACCTGGACAAGGACGCGGTCGTGGCGGTCGGCGAGATCGGGTACGACTCGATGACCCCGGAGGAGGACGAGGCGTTCGCCGCGCAGCTCGCCCTCGCCGTGGCGTACGAGCTGCCGGCGCTTGTGCACACCCCGCACCGGGACAAGGCGCGCGGATGCGAGCGCACCCTCGCCGTGGTCGCCGAGTCCGGCATCGACGCGGGACGCGTGGTCGTCGACCACCTCAACGAGGTGACAGTCAAGCTCGTCCGGGACAGCGGCTGCTGGCTGGGTTTCTCCATCTACCCGGACACGAAGATGACGCCGCAGCGGATGGTGGAGCTGCTGCGCGAGTACGGCACGGAACGGATGCTCGTCAACTCGGCCGCCGACTGGGGGCGCTCCGACCCGCTGCTCACCCGGGCCACCGCGGAGGCGATGCTGCTGGCCGGGTTCAGCGACGACGACGTCGACAAGGTGCTGTGGCGCAACCCGGTGGAGTTCTACGGGCAGTCCGGTCGGCTCGACCTGAGCGACCTGGACGTGGCCGCCAAGGTTGACCCGCAGACCGGCAACTCGATCCTGCGCGGCGGCAGCTGATGCGGCTGCGACATGCCGGCGGCGACACCGTCCACCTCGGCTACTGCACAAACGTGCACCCCGCCGAGGACCTCGCCGGCATCCTCGGGCAACTGGACACCTACGCCGTGCCGGTCCGCGCGGCGCTGGGCAGCGACGTGCTCGGCCTCGGCCTGTGGCTGGCCGCCCCGGTCGCCGCCGAGCTGGCCGCCGACCCGGCGCTGCGGCTGCGTCTGCGCGCCGAGCTGGACGCGCGCGGGCTGGAGGTGGTCACCCTCAACGGCTTCCCGTACGCGGCCTTTCAGGCGCCGGTGGTCAAGCAGGACGTGTACCACCCGGACTGGACCACCGAGCAGCGGCTGACGTACACGCTGAATCTGGCCCGGGTGCTCGCCGACCTGCTGCCCGACGACGCGGCCCGGGGATCGATCTCCACCCTGCCGCTGGCGTGGCGGCAACCCTGGGACACCGAGCGGGCCGACGCGGCCCGCCGCCGGCTGGACCAGCTCGCCGCCGGCCTGGCCGCCGTGCAGCGCGACACCGACCGCGAGGTGCGGGTCGCCTTCGAGCCGGAGCCCGGCTGCGTGGTGGAGAGCACCGGGCAGGCGGCCGCGCTGCTGTCCGGAATGGACACTGACCGGCTGGGCGTCTGCGTCGACCTGGCCCACCTGGCGTGCGCCTGGGAGGATCCGGCCGAGGCGCTGGAGCGACTGCGGGCGGCCGGGCTGCCCGTGGTGAAGGTGCAGGTCTCCGCCGCCGTCGAGGCGACCGACCCGGCCGGCGGCGCCGACGCGTTGCGCCGCTGGGTGGAGCCGCGCTTCCTGCACCAGACCCGGGGCGTCGGCTGCGCCGGCCTGGCCGACCCGGCCGATCCGGCGTACGCGGCCGACGACCTCGACGAGGCGCTGGACCGGGCGCTGCCCGGCCCGTGGCGGGTGCACTACCACGTGCCGCTGCACGCCCCGCCGGAGGAACCGCTCAGCTCGACCCTGCCCGTCCTGCGCGCCGCGTTGAGAGCGCTCTACAGCGGGCCGACCGCCGGGTGCGACCACCTCGACGTCGAGACGTACACCTGGGGGGTTCTACCGGCCGCGCGGCGGCCGGGCACCGACGCGGAGCTGGCCGCCGGCATCGCCGCCGAGCTGGCCTTCGCCCGTGACGAACTGGTCGGCCTCGGGCTGACCCCGGAACGCACCGTGAGCGCGGGAGTGACGCGATGAGCCGACGACTTGTGGTACTCGACGTGGTGGGGTTGACCCCCCGACTGCTGGCGCACATGCCCCGGCTGCGCGGCGTCGCCGATGGCGGCTTCCGGGCCGAGCTGGGCACCGTGCTACCCGCGGTGACCTGCTCGGTGCAGTCCACCTTCCTCACCGGCGAGCAGCCCAGCGGGCACGGGATCGTCGGCAACGGGTGGTACTTCCGGGAGCTGGGCGAGGTGTTCCTGTGGCGGCAGCACAACGCGCTCGTCGGCGGGGACAAGCTCTGGCAGGCTGCCCGTCGGGCCGAACCGGGCTACACCGTGGCGAACGTCTGCTGGTGGTACGCCATGGGCGCCGACGTCAACTGGACCGTCACGCCCCGGCCGGTCTACTACGCCGACGGCCGCAAGGAGCCGGACTGCTACACCGACCCGCCGGAGCTGCACGACGCGCTCACCGGCCGGCTGGGCACGTTCCCGCTGTTCACGTACTGGGGGCCGACCGCCGGGCTGCCGTCGTCGCGGTGGATCTGCCAGGCTGCCGAGCAGATCCTGGCCGACGTGTCACCGGATCTGACCCTCGTCTACGTGCCCCACCTGGACTACGACCTGCAACGCTTCGGCCCGTCGTCGGCCCAGGCCGCCGCCGCGGCGGCGGAGCTGGACGCGGTGCTCGGCCCACTGCTGGACGCCGCACGGGCCCGCGACGCCACAGTGGTCGTGCTCTCCGAGTACGGCATCACCGACGTGTCCCGGCCGGTGGACGTCAACCGGCTGCTGCGCGCCGAAGGGCTGCTGCGGGTGCACACCCAGGCCGGCATGGAGTACCTCGACCCGTGGACGTCGAAGGCGTTCGCGGTCGCCGACCACCAGGTCGCGCACGTCTACGTCAAGGACCCGGCCGACGTGCCGGCGGTGGCAAAACTGTGCGCAGGGCTGCCCGGGGTGGCCGAGGTGCTCGACGCCGAGGGCAAGGCCGCGCACGGGCTGGACCACCCGCGCGCCGGGGAACTGGTGCTGGTGGCCGAGCCGGACTCCTGGTTCACCTACTACTACTGGCTCGACGACGCCCGCGCGCCGGACTTCGCCCGGCTGGTCGAGATCCACCGCAAGCCGGGGTACGACCCCGCCGAGCTGTTCTTCGATCCGGCCAACCCCGGTGCCGCGAAGGCCCGCGCCGGGGTGGCTCTGGCCCGCAAGAAGCTCGGCATGCGCTACCTGATGAGCGCCGTCGGTCTGGACGCCGGCGCCCAGGCGGTACGCGGCTCGCACGGGCGGCTGCCCAGCGACCCGGCGGACGCCCCGGTGCTGCTCTGCTCCGACCCGTCCGCCGCCCGGGAGAAGGTCGCGGCCACCGAGGTCAAGGCGCTGCTGCTGGAACTCGCCGGGCTGAGCTCCGGTGACGGGAAAGCGGAGCGGCCGGGGGAGGGGGCGTGACGGTCACGGTGACCCCGACCGACACGAGCGGGCTGCGGGCGCGCTTCGACGCCGAGTTGGCAGCCTTCCTCGACCGGCAGGGCCCGGACTGGCCCGACGGTGCGCCGCGCGGCGTGTTCACCGCGCTGCAACGATTCGTGCTTGCCGGCGGCAAGAGGCTGCGCCCGCTGTTCTGCTACTGGGGCTGGCGCGGCGCCGGGGCGGCCGACGGCAGCCCGATAGTGGTGGCCGCGGCGGCGCTGGAACTGTTCCACGCGTTCGCGCTGATCCACGACGACATCCTGGACGGCAGCGACCGTCGGCGGGGCGAGCCGTCGGTGCACCGCCTCTTCGCCGACCTGCACGCCCGCTCGTCGTGGCGTGGCGATCCCGAGGCGTACGGACGCAACACCGCCCTGCTCTGCGGGGACCTCTGCGCGGCCTGGTCGGATCAGATGTTCCACGAGTGCGGGCTGGGCACCGATCAGGTGCACCGGGGCTACGCCGTGTTCGCGCTGATGCGTACCGAGGTGATCGCGGGGGAGTACCTCGACCTGGTCTCCGGCGTGGGGGACGGCTCGGTGGCCAGCGCGCTCACCGTGATCCGGATGAAGGCCGCCCGGTACACGGTCACCCGACCGCTGCAGATCGGCGCGGCCCTGGCCGGAGCGGGTTCGGAGCTGCTCGCCGCCCTCGGCGAGTTCGGTGACCCGTTGGGCGACGCGTTCCAGCTCCGCGACGACGTGCTGGGCGTCTTCGGTGATCCGGCGGTCACCGGCAAGTCGGTCCTGGACGACCTGCGCGAGGGCAAGCCCACGGTGATGATGGCGCTGGCCCGCAGCGCCGCCGACAGGTCACAGACCGCGCGGCTGAAGGAGCTGTTCGGCAATCCCACGCTGGACGCCGAGGGCGCGGCCGACCTGCGCGAGATCATCGAGGCCACCGGCGCCCGGGACCGGATCGAGCAGATGATCCGGGTCCGGACCGAGGCGGCGCTCACCGCTCTGCGCAGCGCGGTGGTGGCCGAGGAGGCGCGATCCGCCCTCGTCGCGTTGGCGGGACAGGCCATCGATCGGCGCGCCTGACCCATCAACTTTCGATCAAATCAACGAAAGTTGATGCTGAATCGCCGGAAGGTGTGGACACATCGACAGGCGCGACTTAGTGTCGGGGCCAACACGACAATGTTTCGTCGAGGTGAACCGGCGGCGCGGTAACCCATCGACCCACCACCGCTACGGCATCCGGCGCGACGGCGCGCGCCCGGCCTGGCCTCACTCGTCAGGAAGGGACAGCACAGATGTCCAACAAGGACGCACCCCCTCGTCGACCTCGGCGATTGTTCTCCGCCGGCTCGGCCCTGCTCCTCGTGGTCGCGGCCGGCACCGTCACACTGAGCGCCAGCTCGACACCGGCGCAGGCGCACACGATCACCGCCAGCGACTTCCAGCAGGTCGAACTCGCCCGTGGCGTGTCCGACATGGGTGAGCCGATGTCGCTCGCCGTGCTGCCGGACCGCTCGGTCCTGCACACCGCCCGCAACGGCACCCTCCGGCGCACCGACGCCAACGGCACCACGTCGGTGATCGGCACCCTGTCGGTCTACAACCACGACGAGGAGGGGCTGCAGGGCGTCGGCGTCGACCCGAACTTCGCCAGCAACCGGCAGATCTTCCTCTACTACGCGCCGCCGCTGTCCACCCCCGGCGGCGACGCGCCCGCGACCGGCACCGACTTCTCGGCCTTCGACGGGGTGAACCGCCTCTCCCGGTTCACCCTGAACTCCGACTTCACGCTCAACCAGTCGAGCAAGGTCGACGTGCTCGACGTCCCGGCGAGCCGCGGTATCTGCTGCCACGTCGGCGGGGACATCGACTTCGACGCCGCCGGCAACCTCTACCTGTCCACGGGCGACGACACCAACCCCTTCGAGTCCGCCGGCTACTCGCCGCTGGACGAGCGGACCAACCGCAACCCGGCGTACGACGCGCAGCGCAGCGCCGGCAACACCAACGACCTGCGGGGCAAGATCCTGCGGATCAAGGTGAACGCCAACGGGACGTACTCCATCCCGTCGGGCAACCTGTTCGCGCCCGGCACCGCCAGGACGCGGCCGGAGATCTACGCGATGGGGTTCCGCAACCCCTTCCGGATCAGCGTGGACAAGGGCACCGGGGTCGTCTACGTCGGTGACTACGGGCCGGACGCCGGCAGCACCAGCGCCACCCGTGGGCCCTCCGGCCAGGTCGAGTTCAACCGGGTCGCCGCGCCGGGCAACTTCGGCTGGCCGTACTGCACCGGCACCAACACCAGCACCGAGACGTACAACGAGTGGGACTTCGCCACAAACGCCAGCGGCGCGAAGTACAACTGCGCCGGCGGGCCGACGAACAACTCGTTCCGCAACACCGGCCTGACCACCCTGCCGCCCGCCCAGCCGGCCTGGATCCGGTACGCGGGCGACGCCGGCACCCCGACCGAGTTCGGCGGCGGCTCCGAGTCGCCGATGGGCGGCCCGGTCTACCGCTACAACGCCTCGTCGACCTCGACCACGAAGTTCCCGCAGTCGTTCGACGGCCAGTTCTTCGCCACCGAGTTCGGCCGGGGCTGGATCAAGCCCATCCACGTCAACTCCGACGGCTCCCGGGGCACCATCGACACCTTCCCGTGGGTCGGCAAGCAGGTGATGGACTCGGCGTTCGGCCCGGACGGCTCGTACTACGTGCTCGACTACGGCACCGGCTACTTCAACGGTGACGCCAACTCGGCGCTCTACCGCTTCGACTACGTCGCAGGCGGCAACCGGGCGCCCAGCGCCACGGCGAGCGCCAACAAGACCTCCGGCGCGGCGCCGCTGACCGTGGTGTTCTCCTCGGCCGGCTCGTCCGACCCCGAGGGCGGTGCGCTCACCTACTCGTGGAACTTCGGCGACGGCACCACCTCCACGACGGCGAACCCGACGAAGACGTACAGCGCCAACGGCACCTACACCGCGACGCTTACCGTACGGGACCCGCAGGGCGCCACCGGCAGCGCCAGCGTGCAGATCAACGTCGGCAACACCGCGCCCACGGTGACCATCAACAACCCCGGCAACGGGCAGTTGTTCAGCTTCGGCGACACCGTTGCCTACAGCATCACGGTGACCGACCCGGAGGACGGCACGATCGACTGCACGAAGGTCAAGATGACCTACGTGCTCGGGCACGACCAGCACGGGCACCAGATCACCTCGAAGACCGGCTGCTCGGGCTCGATCACCATTCCGGTCGACGGTGAGCACGACGACGCGGCGAACATCTTCGCCATCTTCGACGCCGAGTACACCGACGCCGGTGGGCTGACCACGCACACCCAGCACACCCTGCCGCCGCGCCACCGCCAGGCCGAGTTCTTCGGCAGCTCGTCCGGGATCAACGTGTTCAGCAAGACCCCGGCCGAGGGCGGCAAGACCGTCGGCGACATCAACAACGGCGACTGGATCGCGTTCCAGCCGTACCGGCTGGGCAACGTCACCTCGTTCAGCGCCCGGGTCTCCTCGGCGGGCGCCGGTGGCACCCTCCAGATCCGGGCCGGCTCGGCCACCGGCACGGTGCTCGGCTCGGCGACCGTTCCGGTCACCGGCGGCTGGGAAACCTTCACCAACGTGACCGGTGCGATCACCAACCCGCCGACCGGCACCACCACGCTCTACCTGACGTTCGCGGGTACGGGCACCGGCGCGCTCTACGACCTGGACGCGTTCACCTTGACCACCGGCTCGGCCCCCACCGGCGGGACCGGCCCGATCAAGGGTCTGGGTGGCAAGTGCCTGGACGTCCGCAGCGCCGCGACCGCCGACGGCACGCAGATCCAGATCTACACCTGCAACGCCAGCGCGGCGCAGACCTGGGCGATCACGCCGAACTCCACGATCAAGTCGTTGGGTAAGTGCCTGGACGTCTCCGGTGCCGGCACCGCCGACGGCACCAAGATCCAGCTCTACACCTGCAACGGGACCGCCGCGCAGAACTGGGCCGCGCAGGCCGACGGCACGATACGCAACGCCGGGTCCAGCAAGTGCCTCGACGTCACGGGCAGCAGCTCCGCCGACAGCACGGTGGTCCAACTGTGGACCTGCACCGCCGCCGCCAACCAAAAGTGGATCCTGCCCTGAGCTGAGTGGTGGGGCCCCCTGTCACCGCCTACGGTTGGGCAGGGGGCCCTTCCTAACCACAGTTAGGAGAGCGATATGCGCAGACGCCTGCGACCCGTCCTCGGTGCGGCCATGGCGGCACTCGCCGTCATCGCCTGCACCACCCCGGCGAGCCCGGCGAGCGCCGCCGACGCTCCGTACGACGTGCTGGTCTTCTCCAAGACCGCCGGTTTCCGGCACGACGCGATCCCGGTCGGCATCCAGACCATCCGTGACCTGGGCGCGGCGAACAACTTCACCGTGACCGCCACCGAGGACGCCGCCGCGTTCACCACCGCCAACCTCGCCCAGTACGAGGCGGTCGTCTTCCTCAACACCACAGGTGACGTGCTCAACGCCAGCCAGCAGACCGCCTTCGAGTCGTACATCGGCTCCGGTCGTGGTTACGTGGGCGTGCACGCGGCCTCCGACACCGAGTACGACTGGCCGTTCTACGGCAACCTGGTCGGCGCGTGGTTCGCCTCGCACCCGGCGATCCAGCAGGCCAACGTCAAGGTGGAGGACCGGGGGCACGCCGCGACCGGGCACCTGCCGCAGACCTGGACCCGCACCGACGAGTGGTACAACTACCGCACCAACGCCCGGTCGACCGCCCACGTGCTGGCCACGCTTGACGAGTCGTCGTACTCCGGTGGCGGCATGGGCGCCGACCACCCGCTGAGCTGGTGCAAGAGCTACAGCGGCGGCCGATCCTTCTACACCGGGGCCGGGCACACCCAGGCGTCGTACGCCGAGCCGGCCTTCCGGACCCACCTGCTCGGCGGCATCCGGTACGCCTCCGGCCGGAGCAAGGCCGACTGCCGGCCCGAGACCGGCTACACCCCGCTCTACAACGGCTCCACGAGCGGCTGGTCGCAGGCCGGCCCGGGCAACTTCACCAACTCCGACGCCACCCTGACCTCGGTGGGCGGCATGGGGTTGTTCTGGTACAACGCCAAGCAGTTCACCAACTACTCGTTGAAGCTGGACTGGAAGATGGCCGGGGACGACAACTCCGGCATCTTCCTCGGCTTCCCGCCGTCGAGTGACCCGCAGTCGGCGATCAACAACGGCTACGAGGTCCAGATCGACGCCACCGACGCGGTCGACCGCACCACCGGCTCGGTCTACACGTACAAGGCCGCCGACACCGCGGCCCGGGACGCGGCGCTGAACGCGCCCGGGGAGTGGAACACCTACGAACTGCTGGTCGAGGGCGAGCGGCTACAGGTCTTCCTCAACGGGGTGAAGATCAACGACTTCACCAACACCGACCCGGTCCGTTCGCTCGCCGGCCACATCGGCATCCAGAACCACGGCACCGGTGACGACGTCGCGTTCCGCAACATCCGGATCAAGGAGCTGGGCACCACCCCGACGCCCACCGGCACGATCCAGGCCGAGGCGTTCACCTCGGCCAACGGCGTCTCCGCGTTCACCAAGGAGGGCGCCAACGGTGGGCAGACCCTCGGCTACATCGAACCGGGTGACTGGGCCGCGTACAACGGCGTGGACCTGACCGGGATCACCTCGTTCACGGCCCGCGTCGTCTCCGGTGGCGCGGGCGGCACCATCCAGGTGCGCACCGGCTCGGCCACCGGCCCGGTGCTCGGCTCGGTCGTGGTACCGAACACCGGCAGCTGGAGCACGTACGCCAACGTCACCACCGCGCTCGCCAACGTCCCGTCCGGCACCCAGAACCTCTATCTCACCTTCACGGGTAGCGGCACCGGGCTCTTCGACCTGGACGACTTCACCCTGGTCAAGGGCGGCGGCGGCACCCCCGGGGTCGGCCCGATCAAGGGCCTGGCGGGCAAGTGCCTGGACGTGCGCGGCGGCGGCACTGCCGACGGCACGCAGATCCAGCTCTACACCTGCAACGGCGGCACGGCGCAGACCTGGACTGTGTCCGGCTCGACGATCAAGGCGCTGGGCAAGTGTCTGGACATCTCCGGTGGTGGCTCCGCCAACGGCACCAAGATCCAGCTCTGGACCTGCAACGGCACGGGCGCGCAGAACTGGGCGGCCCAGTCCGACGGCAGCCTGCGCGGCACGGCGTCGGGCAAGTGCCTGGACGTCTCCGGCAACAACTCGGCGGACAGCACCGTCGTTCACCTCTGGAGCTGCAACGGCGCGGCCAACCAGAAGTGGACCCTGCCCTGATCCGCCGAACGCACCGGGCCCACCGGGCTCACTGAGCCCGCAGGGGCCGCCGGTCACGGCCGACGGCCCCTGCGGGCCACCCGCTCCTGGCGTCAACCGCGGCGACGCGCTCCGCCTCACCGGGCGCGTCCCTTGCCGAGGCCACTGTCACCGAAGAGGCATATACCTGTGAGTCATAACTATGACTCACAGGTATATGCCTCTCGACCATTCATGGCCGGAGCGGCCCGAGCCGAGGGGGCCGCGGGGCCGGCGAGGGCGACCGGTGCCGACGGGGCGGCCGGAGCGGCCGGAGTCGTGGGGCGCATTGTGTGGACACCGGCTGCCCACTCTCAGGCGCCTGCCGTACCTTGACCGGCATGGGGCGTTTCGCGCGATGGCGCCGAACGGTGCGGACGCAGGGGCACCGGCTGCGCGCAGCGCTGCACCGGGTCGATGAGCCCGATCCGTTGACCGGGCCGGCGCCCAGCCTGAACCGCCTCGACGCGCTGATGGAGGGTTTCGCCGCAGGCCAGCCCGTGCGCTGGAGCCTCGGCGGGGCACCCCGGCCGTTGCCCGGGGCGGTCGACGTGGCGGCGTACCGGATCATCGAGGAGGCGCTGGCCGACGCGCGCCGGCACGCCCCGGGCGCGGCGGTCGCGGTCCGCCTGCGCTACGACGCCCAGGGCGTCACCATCGAGGTACGCGACGACGGCGCCGATGCCGCTACGCCGGGCGGGGAGATCCGGGCCGCCGGGCGCGGGCTGGCCGCGGTGCGGGGTCGCGCCGAGCGGGTTGGCGGCACCTTCTCCGCCGGCCCGAATCCCGGCGGCGGGTTCACCGTCCGGGCGGTCCTTCCCGCGCCCGAAGAAGCGGTCGAGTGACGATCCGGGGCTTCCGCGAGAGGGCCTGGCGGAAATAGGGTGGGGGCGGCGACCGTGACGGTGGCCGGTGACCCGGTGGGAGGCGCAACCCGCCGGGCTCAGGTGCGCTCGGCACCCACCGGTGTTCCGCCTCGGTGCCGCGTACCGGTCTGACCGGTCACCCTCGCCCCGGTCCGCACAACGGAATCCCCATCACATCAGGGGAGAAGGACAATGGCGCGACCCATCACGCTCTTCACCGGCCAGTGGGCCGACCTTCCGTTCGAGGAGGTCTGCCGGCTCGCCTCCGAGTGGGGCTACGACGGTCTGGAGATCGCCTGCTGGGGCGACCACTTCGAGGTCGACAAGGCGCTCGCCGACGACTCGTACGTCGACCGCAAGCGGGAGACGCTCGCGAAGCACAACCTCGAGGTCTTCACGATCTCCAACCACCTCGTCGGTCAGGCGGTCTGCGACCATCCGATCGACGAGCGGCACCAGGACATCCTGCCCGGCCGCATCTGGGGCGACGGGGAGCCCGAGGGGGTGCGCCAGCGGGCCGCCGAGGAGATCAAGGACACCGCGCGGGCGGCGGCGAAGCTCGGGGTCAAGACCGTCGTCGGGTTCACCGGGTCGTCGATCTGGCACACCCTGGCGATGTTCCCGCCGGTGCCGCCGTCGATGATCGAGCGCGGCTACCAGGACTTCGCCGACCGGTGGAACCCGATCCTCGACGTGTTCGACGAGGTCGGGGTGCGATTCGCGCACGAGGTGCACCCCAGTGAGATCGCGTACGACTACTGGACGACGAAGCGGACGCTCGAGGCGATCGGCAACCGGCCCGCGTTCGGGCTGAACTGGGACCCGTCGCACTTCGTCTGGCAGGAGCTGGACCCGGTGAACTTCATCTTCGACTTCGCCGACCGGATCTACCACGTGGACTGCAAGGACGCGAAGGTGCGTACCGGCGACGGCCGACGCGGCCGGCTCGCCTCGCACCTGCCCTGGGCCGACCTGCGCCGCGGCTGGGACTTCGTCTCGACCGGGCACGGCGACGTGCCCTGGGAGGACTGCTTCCGGGCGTTGAACGCGATCGGCTACACCGGTCCGATCTCCGTGGAGTGGGAGGACGCCGGGATGGATCGACTGCTCGGTGCCCCGGAGGCGCTGCAGTTCGTCCGCCGGCTCGCCTTCGATGCTCCGACCGCCGCCTTCGACGCGGCGTTCAGCAGCAAGGACTGACCACAACCCGGACAGACCACGGGCCGGTCGCCTCTCGGCGACCGGCCCGTCGACGTGCGTTGGGTCAGAGCGTGCTGCCGTTGGTGCCCGAGCCGGACGGCTTGGTGCGGGGGGTGGTGGCCGACGGCGACCCGGAGGTCGTGCCGACCGTGCTGCTGCCCGTCGAGCCGGAGCCCGCCTTGGCACCCACCGTGGCGGGCGTGCCGGCGAACGCGTCGTCGGCGGCGGTCAGCTCCTGCTTGCCGGTGCTGCCGTTGCCCAGCTTCTCGCCCAGCTTGGTCTGGCCGAGCTTGTCCTTGCCCTCGCTGTAGAGCTTGTTGGCCTGGGCCTGCGCGACCCCGGCCGCCTCCTGGACGGTCGGGTGGTCGAGCACCTTGCGGCCCCGAACCACGAGCTCTTCGTACTTCTCCCGGCCGGCACGGGCGCCCAGGACGAATCCCGCAGCCAGCCCGCCAAGAAACATGATCTTTCCGCGCATGGCGGCTCCTTCCGTACCTGACGCGCCGTCGCGCCGGCGGGTTGCCCCGTCGGGCGCGACCAATTCGCGCCTGCGTCCTCTGTCCGCAGCTAACTACCCATCCTGCTCCCCGCTCAAGCCTGCTTGTGCCGGGATCGCGATTTGCCCCGATTGCGATCGGGTCGCGGCGGTGACCTGCGAATCTGGATCAAGGCGGATGCGTGTGGAACCCACTGGACCATCACCGGGGGATGTCCTGTACTCTTGTCCCGTCGCAGGGCACCGGCGAGATCCGGTTCCAGGCGGTGCACGATCCCCTGTAGCTCAATTGGCAGAGCAGCCGGCTGTTAACCGGCAGGTTATTGGTTCGAGTCCAATCGGGGGAGCTCCTCCACCCAGCGCCCGTCGGCAGTACGCCGACGGGCGTTTTCGTCTGCGCCCACCCGGTTTCGCCCTCGCTCGACGAGCTCGCCCGGCAGGATGGTCGATGTCGACTTAGACTCCCGCTGCGTCGATTGATGCGTCGATCCTTGGGGTGAGCGCCATGTCCGGACGAGGTGGCTTCGGCCGGGCCACACTGATCGCGGTGGCGGTCGTACTGGCCTGGCTGGTGATCGGCGGTGTGGCCGGCCCGTACGCCGGGCGCCTCAGCGAGGTCGCCACCAACGACAACGCCGCCTTCCTGCCCACCGACGCCGAGGCGACCCGCGCCCAGGACCTCGCCGGTGGCTTCGTCGACAGGCAGACCGTGCCCGCTCTGGTCGTCTACGAGCGGTCGTCGGGGATCACCGACGCCGACCGGCAGCGGGTCGCCGCCGACGCCGCCCGGTTCGCCCAGATACCCGGCGTGGTCACCCCGCTGTCCCCGCCGATCCCCAGCGCGGACGGTCAGGCACTTCAGGTCGTCGTGCCGGTGGACGACGCCGAGGGCGAGGAGATCGGCGCGGTCGTCAAACAAATGCGCGACCTCGCCGGCGGCGACCGGGACGGGCTCACCGTGGACGTCGCCGGCCCGGCCGGCCTGCTCGCCGACCTGATCGAGGTCTTCTCCGCCATCGACGGGCCACTGCTGCTCGTCACCCTCGTGGTGGTGCTCGTCATCCTGCTGATCGTCTACCGCAGCCCGGTCCTGTGGATCTTTCCGCTGCTGGCCGCCGGAATGTCGTACGCGCTGGCCTCGGTCTTCGTCTACCTGCTCGCCGATGCCGACATCATCAAGCTCAACGGCCAGGCACAGGGCATTCTCACCGTGCTGGTCTTCGGCGCCGGCACCGACTACGCGCTGCTGATGATCGCCCGCTACCGGGAGGAGCTGCACCGGCACGACCGCCCGTGGGACGCCATGCGCGCCGCCTGGAGGGGCGCCGCGCCGGCCATCATCGCGTCCGGCGGCACCGTCATCGTCAGCCTGCTCTGCCTGCTGTTGTCCAGCCTCAACTCCAACCGGGCGCTCGGCCCGGTCGCCGCCATCGGCATCGCCGCCACGCTGCTGGTGATGCTCACCTTCCTGCCCGCGCTGCTGGTCCTCGGCGGCAGGTGGGCGTTCTGGCCCCGGCGGCCGCAGGTCGACCAGGCCGACCCACGGGTCGAGCACGGCATCTGGAACCGCGTCGCCGGTTTCGTGGCCCGGCACGCCCGACCGATCTGGCTGAGCACCGCAGTCGTCCTGGCGCTCCTCACGCTCGGCCTGACGCAGCTCGGCGCCACCACCCTCGGCCAGTCCGACCTGTTCACCCAGCGCACCGACTCGGTGGACGGTCAGGACGTGATCGCCCGGCACTACCCGGCCGGCACCGGCAGCCCGGCGACCATCTTCACCACCGAGCAGACCGCGCGGCAGGTGGCACAGGCGGCCCAGGGCGTACGCGGCGTCGCCGACGTCCGTCCGCTCTCCACCGGCCCGCAGACCGGCCCGCCCGAGGAGAGCGCGGCACCGAAGGTCGTCGACGGGCGGGTGCAGTTGGAGGCGACACTCGCCGACCCGCCCGACAGCGACGGCGCCGAGCGGACGATCCGCGAGCTGCGGGTGGCCGTACACCGGGTGCCCGGCGCGGACGCCGTGGTCGGCGGCTTCACCGCGATCAACGTGGACACCTCCGACGCCGCGAAGCGCGACCAGAACGTCATCATCCCGGTGGTGCTTGTGGTCATCGCGGTCATCCTGGCCCTGCTGCTGCGCGCTCTCCTCGCACCAGTGCTGCTCATCGGCACGGTCCTGCTCAGCTTCGCGGCCACCCTCGGTCTGTGCGCGCTGCTGTTCCG
The DNA here is from genome assembly GCF_049841645.1 of Micromonospora sp. DT43. Taxonomy (NCBI): domain Bacteria; kingdom Bacillati; phylum Actinomycetota; class Actinomycetes; order Micromonosporales; family Micromonosporaceae; genus Micromonospora; species Micromonospora sp. DT43. Next base: position 162,960 of record NZ_JBNCKR010000001.1, read on the forward strand.
CCACGTCTTCGACTTCCCCGGCGTGGACTCGTCGTTCCCGCTGTTCGCGTTCGTCTTCCTGGTCGCCCTCGGCATCGACTACAACATCTTCCTGATGAGCCGGGTCCGGGAGGAGTCGACCAAACGGGGCACCCGCGCCGGCGTGCTCGGCGGCCTCGCCGTCACCGGCGGGGTGATCACCTCCGCCGGCATCGTGCTCGCCGCGACCTTCTCCGCACTTGCCGTCCTGCCGCTTGTGATACTCGTCGAGTTGGGTACGGCCGTCGCGATCGGGGTACTGATCGACACGATCATCGTCCGGTCGTTGCTGGTGCCCGCGCTCGCGTACGACATCGGGCCGAAGGTCTGGTGGCCGGGCCGGTTGTCCCGGGCGAACGGTGAGCGGGAGACGCGCGATGCTGTCTGAGACCGACGTGGTCGTCGTCGGCGGTGGCCTGGCCGGCCTCGCCGCCGCACGCCGGCTGCACCGCGCCGGCGTGCCCTGGCGGCTGCTGGAGGGCAGCGGCCGGCTCGGCGGTCGCGTCGCCACCGACGTCGTGGACGGCTATCTGATCGATCGCGGTTTCCAGGTGCTCAACACGGCGTACCCGCGGCTCGGCACGCTGCTCGACACCGACCGGCTCGACCTCGGCTACTTCACGTCCGGGGTGCTGGTGCGTCGGGGCGACGACCTGCTCCGGCTGGTCAACCCCCTGCGGGAGCCGACCGGCGCCCCCGGTACCGCGCTGGCCGGCGTGGGCTCGCTGCTCGACCGGCTGCGCTTCGCCGCGCTCGCCACCGGCTGCGCCACGCTCCCGGTGTCCCGGCTGCTCTCCGCGCCGGAGACCACCGCCGAGACGGCGCTGCGTCGCGCCGGTCTCTCCGACGCCATCATCGAGGAACTGCTGCGGCCGTTCCTGTCCGGCGTGCTCATCGACCGGGAGCTGGCCACCTCCAGCCACGTGCTCGCCGTGGTGCTGCGCTCGTTCGCCCGTGGCCGGATCGGTCTGCCCGCCGAGGGGATGGCCGCGCTGCCCCGGGCCATCGCCGACCCCCTGCCCGCCGACCTGCTCGACCTGGACACCCCTGTCGCGCAGGTCGCACCCGGTCTGGTCCGCACGCAGGCCGGCGACATCCGCTGCCGGGCCGTCGTGGTCGCCGTCGACCCGCCCGCCGCGGCCGCGCTGCTGCCGGCCCTGGCGACGGTACGCATGCACAGCTACACCACCTACTACCACAGTGCGCCCGAGCCGCCGCTCGCCGAGCCGATCCTGGTCGTCGACGGCGACCGCCGGGAGATCGTGGCGAACACCGTGGTGCTCAGCAACGCCGTCCCGACCTACGCGCCGGCCGGACGGCACCTCGTGGCCACGTCGGTGGTGGGTCCGACGGCCCCGCCCGAGTCGACCATCCGGGCCGAGTTGACCCGGCTGTACGGCCGATCCACAGCCGACTGGACCCACCTCACCACTGTGGCCGTTCCGGACGCGCTGCCCGCCGCGCCGCCGCCGCAGGGCCGGCTGCGCAAGCCCGTCTCCCTGGGGGAGGGGCTGTTCGTGGCCGGTGACCACCGCGACAGTCCATCGATCCAGGGCGCTCTCGCCAGCGGCTGGCGTGCTGCCGGGGCGGTGCTGGAGGAGCTGCGCGCCGGCTGAGCCCGCCTCGAAAGAGGCCCCCGCCGTTGTAATTGATCACCTATGATCGCCGCCATGCCCGCCCCCCTCCCGGCACCCACCTTCGATGTCGCTGCCGCGTACCCCGAGGTCAACGACCTGCGTAAGGCGCTCGACGCCGCCGACTGGCCCGCCGTCCAGGCCGTCTTCGCCGACCGGGACGCGGACGGCCGCACCCTGCTCGTCGGCGCGGCGGGCGACCAGGTCGGGACCGGGCCGTTCCTGCGCCGGGTGTACGACGCCGACCCCACCGACCAGCTCGCCGGGACGCTGCTCGGCAACCAGCTCATCCGCGACGGCTGGCGCATCCGCAGCGCCTACCGGGCGAAGTACGTCAGCCAGGCGCAGTTCGAACAGTTCCACGATCACCTGCGTCGTGCCGAGCAGGTGCTCATCGACGTCACCGCCCGGTACCCCGACGACGCGGCCGCCTGGACCCAACGGATCACCATCGCCCGAGGGCTGCAACTGGGCCAGAACGAGGCACGCCGCCGCTACGACCAGCTCGCCCGCAAGCACCCCCACCACGCGCCCGCGCAGGCGGCCCTGCTCCAGCAGCTCTGCCCGAAGTGGAGCGGCGACTGGGACCGGGCCTTCGCGTTCGCCCGTGAGTGCGCGCAGGCCGCGCCCGCCGGGGCGCCCAACGCCGTGCTGGTCGCCGAGGCGCACCTGGAACGCTGGCTGGACTTTGACACCCAACGGGAGCGCACCACGTACCTGCGCAGCACCCCCGTCGTGGACGAGGTCATGCAGGCCGGGCAGCGATCCGTGCTGCACCCGGACTTCGTCGACCGGCCGGGCTGGGTGTGGGTCCGCTCGACGTTCGCGCTGATGTTCAGCCTCACCGAGCAGTGGCCCGCCGCCGCCAGCCAGTTCACCGCGCTGGGCAACCTGGGCACCGAATACCCCTGGGCCTACGTGGACGACGCCGAGGGCTACACGAAGTACCGCGCCAAGGCGTACGCGAAGGGTGGCCAGTCATGATCCAGCACCTGGACGTGGACGGGGTGCCCACGCTGCTCGCCCCCACCGGCGGGCCGATGCGCGCCGGACTGACCTTCCGGGTCGGCACCGCCGACGAGACGCTCAGCCGCGCCGGCATCACCCACCTCATCGAGCACCTCGCGCTCGCACCGCTCGGTCTGGCCGACTACCACGTCAACGGCGTGACCGCCCCCGCGTTCACCATGTTCCACACCCAGGGCTCCGAGGCGGACATCGCGGCGTTCCTGACCGCCGTCTGCGAGCACCTGTCGGACCTGCCGGTGGCGCGGCTGGACGTCGAGAAGGACATCCTGCGTACCGAGTGGAGCAGCCGGGGCGCCGCCGCTGTCGACGACATCCCGCTGTGGCGACACGGCGCGCGGGACTTCGGCCTGAGCAGCTACCCCGAGTGGGGCCTCAGCGCGCTCACCGCGGACCACCTGCGCGAGTGGGCGGCCCGCTCGTTTACCAGGGAGAACGCGGTGCTCTGGATCGCCGGCGACCGGGTGCCCGCCGGGCTGCGCCTCGCGCTGCCCAGCGGGGTCCGGCAGCCGGTGCCGGCCGTCTCGTCGGCGCTGCCGCAGACCCCGGCGTACTTCGTCAGCGGCGCCCGCGCCGTGGTGCTCGACTCGGTGGTGCGGCGCAGCGCCGCCGCGGCCGTCTTCTCCGGCGTGCTGGAACGGGAGCTGTACCGGTCACTGCGCCAGGAGTCGGGCCTCTCCTACACCACCACGACCGGGTACGAGCCGCGCGGCGACGGGTACGCCACGCTGCGGGCGCTGGCCGACGCGCTCGCCGAGAAGCAGGACGCGGTGCTCGGCGGCTTCGTCGACGTGCTGGCGAAGCTGCGGGTCGGGCGGATCGAGCAGGCCGACCTGGACGCCACAGTCGCCAAGCGGGAGGACGTGCTCGGCACCGCCGAGGTCGACGCCGCGCGACTGCCCGGGTACGCCCTCAACGTGCTGACCGGCGAGCCGAACCTCAGCATCGACGAGCACCGGGCCGAGTTGAAGACGGTCGGCCTCGCCGACCTGCACGAGGTGGCCGGTGAGGTGATGTCGTCCGCGCTGCTCCTGGTGCCGCGCGGGCTCACCGCCGACTGGGCCGGTTTCGTCGCCGCACCCACCCACTCCACCGACACAGTCGAGGGCACCACGTACTCGGCGAAGCAGGGCGCCGGCGCGCTGCGCATCGGCGTGGACGGGGTGACCTACCTGGGCACCGACGGCCCGCTGACCGTCCGGTACGCCGACTGCTCCGCCATGCTCGCCTGGCCCGACGGCGCGCGGCAACTGATCGGCTCGGACGCCATCGTGTTGCACGTCGAGCCGACCATGTTCAACCTGCATCCGGCGGCGCTTCCGGTCATCGACGCCAAGGTGCCGGCCGATCGGCACATCGCCATGCCGGCCCGCACACCGGACGCCATCCCGCAGCCGTCGGTCGCCGACCAGCCGGCCCGTACTCCCGCCGATCGCCCGTGGTGGGAGATCGCGGCGATCGTGATCAGCGGCGTGGCCGTCCTGTTGGTGGGCGCGGTGAGCCTGCTGGTGACGTACGTGATGGTCGCCGCCGGCACCGAGCCGGGCGAGGAATGGCTCTGGGGCGTCGTCGTCGCGGGCTGGCTGCTCACTGTTATCCTCGCGTTGCCCATCGTGCTGCTGTGGCGACGGCGGCGGGGATGAGGCGGGGCCACACCGGCGCTGGCCCGTGATCCGCCGAGCGGGATAAGATCCGCGCGGTGTCGGGGCGGTAGCTCAGCCGGTTAGAGCAGGGGACTCATAATCCCTCGGTCGCGGGTTCGAGTCCCGCCCGCCCCACCAGCAGTTTTCCCTGGTCAGGTCGGCCCTTGGTTCCTCGGTCGTTCTGGTTACAGTCGGTGACATCTGCGTGCCTGCGGCCGCACTCACATGCAGAAATGAGTGCGTTTGGTCGATGGATCTGGGGATTGCGAGCGGGCAGCTGTCATCCGATTTTCATGGTGTAGCCGCTGTGTAGCGGTGTCATCAACAGTTCGACGATTTCCCGGCTGACGTGCGCCTGCCGGGTTCCGTTGTCCAGGCCGCGCCGGGTGCACGAGCTGAACGTGACCCAGAGTCGGCTGGGCGTCCCGTTGGCGCCGTCGGCCCCGCTGAACTGGAGCACCACGTCCGGTGCGACCTCGACGCTGTCCCGGCACCGCGATGCTGGCAGGTCCGGGTTGCGGCCCTCCGGCGCGGCGTTGGCCGCTTCAACAAGCCGCCGAATCTCGGTGTCGCCGAGATTCGCCGACGCCTGCAACCGCTCGTCGGTCCCCCCGGCGTAGTAGCACACCGCGACATAGTCCGGATCCACTGGAATCATGGATGGCGCGGCGCTGCCTGCGCCACTGGCCGGGCGGGTCGTGGCACAGCCGGCATGGTCGACGTCGACAAGGTGTGCGCTGTTCAGGATCTTGCGCCGCTCCGGCTCGTCGGTCGTGCGTACGTCCAGGTAGACCTTTCGGGAGGGTACGGCGAGCTGGCCGGCGTAGCGGCCGTCGGGTAGCCGTCCCTCAGCCAGGGTGGCCGGTACACCACCGATCAGCACCTGGCGGGTGGTCATGCCCTCGTGCGAGTTGTGGGCGGTCGCGCCGATTAGGGCCACATTCTTCGTGGTCGGCTCCGGCGTGTGGCAAGCTGGGGTCACCCCCTGGGCGCGCACGACGCTGGGCCGATCGGTCATGTTGCAGCCGTAGTCATTGACCTCCCAGCCGCCCGGCACCGCGATCTGCAGGCCAAGCGAGCTGTACCAGACCCAGTCGTGCGGCAGGGCGGGCGTCTGTCCGAGCGCCGCCGGCATTTCTCCGGATGCCGTCGGCGAATCCGCGACCGAGCCTGCCCCACCATCCGGCACCCCAAACTCGATGGCGAGGCCGCCGACCATGATCGCGGCCGCAGTGACGAACGCGACTCCTGCCACGCGTACCTGGCGTCGCCGGTTGGCGCGCCGCCTAGCCTGGGGAAGCAGGCCAGGCTGGCCACCCGCCACCACGTGCTCCCGGCTGCGGAACACGTCCCGCAGCACATCCTCGATGTCGCGGTCACTCACGGCAACGTCTCCTTCCGCATCGTTGGCAGCGCCGCCCGCAGCGAGGCGAGCGCTCGTGTGGCCTGTGATCGCACGGTCCCGGTTCGGCAGCCGAGGATGGCGGCGATCTCCGCGTCGGCAAGGTCCTCGTAGTAGCGCAGTACCAGCACCGCCCGCTGTTTTCTGGGCAGGCGCCCCAGCAGCTCCCATGCCGCTTCGCGATTGGCGTACGAATCCTCGCTGCTGGCAACCACGTCGCACGCACGGCTGCCGAGCCGCGCCTCGCCCGGCGTCGCCACCGGGATCTCGCCGCGCCAGAGCCGCCGGCGCCAACGCAGGTGTTCGTTGACGATCATTCTCTTCAGGTACGCGTCCGGCTGCTCCAGGTTCGAGATCCGCAGCCAGCGCGGGTACGCCTTGGCCAACACGGACTGCGTAAGATCCTCGGCCGAATGGCGGTCCCCGCACAGCATCAGCGCGAAGCGCATCAGCGCCTCGCCGCGTGCGGCCACGAATTCCTCGAGTGTCGGCGCCACCACACCTCCTGTCTCTGTCACCTAATAAAGGCCCCGGGAGGCGCGATCCGCTGCACGCCGCGGCCTCCTCGGATTCGAAGCGGGTACGCAGGCCGGTCGAACCGCACGGTAGGGGTGGATCCTCCAGCACGCTCGATGGCGACAACGGCCAGTGACCCGTCGTGGGGAACGACTCTCTGCTCAGGGGCTGGACCTTGGGCGCGATGTCGGGGCTGGGGTGTGCCGGTTGAACGAGGTCGAGGCCCCGCGCTGGGGTGGGGAGTCAGCGCGACCGTGTAGGACGACGATGTCGCGCCGATGGCTCCCGCAATAGCCACTCCGGGTCCGCTGACCGTGCCCTCATCTGCCGCGATCCGATTGCTACGGGGCGGCGGCCCATGGCTGGCGGTTCGGCCATGCCGCGATGCGCGCCCGTGTCGCGGACCGTGAAGGCTTCGCGGCGCCCTCTGAGGATCATGTCGGGCATCAGGTGGGACGTGAGGACAGCGCGTGCGGGCCGTGGGGCACCCGGTCGCCGGGCTCGCCCTCGTGGCACCATGTTGCGCTATGGATCATCAGGGGCAGCTTCGTCGTGCAGCGCTCGCGGTGGGCATCCCGGACGACGAGGTCCGCCGGTTCACCCAGCACCTCCGTTTGTCGATCCGGTTGAGCGAAGGATCCAGCGGTGTTCCGGTGGGGCAGTTCGGTGGGTTGCCCCGGCTGCCGGTGGGCGTGGACTGGCCGTCCGACGGGGTCAGTCCGTTGCCGTTCATCTTCTCGGTCGACTGTGCGCTGCTGCCAAGAGTCGACGGCTTCGGCCTGCCGGCAGACGGCTCGCTGCTGTTCTTCCTGAACCACGAGCAGGCCGCTGCCACGGGGGAGCGAAGGTACGGGCGGGTCGTGTATGTGCCGGCCGGTTCCGATACCGAGGTGGCGGCAGGATCCACCGACGATGCGTTCGTCGAGCCGTACGACGTCGGTGCCACGCTGCGCGCGGAGTTCCCCGATTGGTTCGGGGCGGACGACGAGGATGAGGACGACGACGAGGACGACGACGACCTGTCGCCCTTCCAGCAGCAGTTGGCCCGGGACCTCGAGCGTGACCTGCCGCACCTTGACGAACTCTGTGCTCTGGCCAACGATCTCTGGCCGCCTGACAACGGGTACGCCCGCGCCTATATCGGCGGGTATGCCGACGAGGAGATAGTCAAGAGTTTTGCGGAGCAGACCCTCGCGTGGCGCGAGAAGACCGGCGAGATCGTCATCCCGGTCGCGAAATGGTATTCCCATGTGGAGAAGGAAACGCACCGGCTGACGAGTGAGTGGGTGTCGCTCGCCCACTTTCCCGTAGACAACGAGCTCTATTACCGGAGTGACGGGAGTTTCGTGATCCGTCACGACGACCTGGCCGCTGGTCGGCTGGACGAAGCACTTTCCGTGGCTGAGTTGATCCCGTAGAACACCGGCGGCGCCGGATACGGCCACGATCTGTACCGCAACCGCGTCCCAGGCCCGGACGATCACTGACTGGTCGACAAGCTGGCCGGGGAGTACGAGGCGATGGACCCCTCTGACGAGCGTTTCGCTGGTCTCGCAAACGCGGTCCGGCTGCTGGCGCAGTCCCCCTACGAGCACCCGGACTACCGGCAGGAGTGGCGCCTGTAGCTGGCTTCGCACAGTGCTGTCAGTCGGGCCAACCGCAGGACAAGTGGGAACGCGTCGACCATGAACACTGTTTATCGATGATGGTCCGAGGGCGACGGTGGGCGACGCGGCGAGCAGGTCAGCGACCGCTACCAACGCCGGCCGACAGCGGTCTTGATCTTTGCGCGGTGAGAGACCGGGGCGCGATCTCGTACCCGCCTGCTACGGTGCGCCGCAGTTGGCCGGTCAGAGCAACCCCATGTGGGACAGCGCGGCTACGGGGGGGGCGGGCACTGGTAGGTCCCCGGAGTGATCCCGGGACTGAATATGGGACACCGCGACCCGCCCCCCGCCAGGCAGCACGAGCCCGAGGCAAGCGGTCCGCATCTAGTCCGCAAGAGGTCGACGGACGGCGGGGAGTGGTGTGAGATCGGGGGCATTGTTTCCTGAAGCGGTTGTACGACGAGACCCGGAGTTCCTGACCGGCCATCCGTGGTCCTGAGCAAGGGCGGAAGTCCCTCGGCACCCTCGCCCGTCCACAATGGTCAAGGGTCGGGGCCTTCATGCTGCTCCGGCTGCCCGGTCCCGTGAAAAGTGCGAAAATCTCCCACATGAAGCCAACCAGGAACGCGTGGTGGCAGACAACGATGACGCCGAAGCAGGGTTTCATCAGGGGAGGCGTCTGGCTTCTCCTGGCGGTCGGGTGGGTGGTTGTGGCCGTCGGAGACCCCACACCGTGGCATTGGGCATTTGCCGCACTGTGGGCCGTCGTCAGTGTGGGCTATCTGGTGTCAGCCGTGTTGCTGCGGCGACGGCAGCGCGCAGCTCAGGAGAAGCCAGGACCAGAAGCCGCAGTACGGGCCGATTGAGCCCGGTCGCCGGCAAGGCCAAGATAATCGCTCGGTATGAACGTGCCTGCCGACCATCATGGTGACCGTGGAGCCCTTCGTGCTGCAACCGCTCGGAACGAGCTGCCGTTGGGCGCTACACCCTCCCACCGACCCGTACGGCGATGGCTACGTCTGGGCCGTGCGGTCAGAGATCTCGGACATTGGCATGACGGCGGAGACGAGCGCCATGTTGGCGGGCCGGTGGGCACCTGAGAACGAATCTCTCGGATGGTTCTTTCAGTCTCTGGCGGATGACTGGCGCGGCTGGGAAGGCAGGCGGGAGTGGCGCTCGCTCGAAGGTGAGATGGAGGTCGACGCGCACCACGACGGGCGAGGTCACGTAGCCATCGGCGTGACGTTGCGGCGTACCCGGCAGGCGTATGCCGACGATGCGTGGTCGGCCCGGACGGTCTTTCTGCTCGAGGCGGGCGAGGAGATGACCAGGCTGGCGGCCGACGTTCGTGATGTCCTCAGCCGGTAAGCCTCATCCGGCCGCAGGCACCTGACCAGCTGCGGGTCACTTCCGCTGACCCCCGTGCCGCCGCTTGGGTGCTACGAAAGCCGCTTATTGATCCTGCCGGTCGAGGTAGGAGGCCCCGAAGCGGTCCAAGGCGTCGATGACCACGTCGCCGACGCCGCGTCCGGAGCCGTGGCCAGCCTCGTCGATCAGCTCCAGCCGTGCCTCGGGCCACACCTTGGACAGCTGCCAGGGGATGTCGACCGGGCTCCCGAGGTCGAGCCGGCCGTGTACGAGCACACCAGGAATGCCGGCGAGCCGATGTGCGCCAGCCATCAACTCACCGTCGGCGAACCAACCGTCGTGCGCCCAGTAGTGGGTGACGAGACGCGCGAAGGTCATCCGGAACGCCGGGTCCTCGTATCGAGGGTCAGGTCGACTGTCGGGCAGGTTCGAGACGAGTGCGTCCTCCCAGGCACACCAGTTGCGTGCGGCCCGGTCCCGTACCCCCTCGTCGGGATCGGCCAGCAACCGGGCGTAGGCGGCGGGCAGATTGCCGTCGCGTTCGGCGTCCGGCACCGCGTCCCGGAACCTCTCCCATTGTTCGGGGAAGACCCGTCCGAGGTCGCGGGTGAGCCACCGGTGCTCCGCCGGTGTGCTGGTGACGACGCTGAACAGCACGATCTCGGTGACCCGGTCGGGGTGCCGCTCGGCGTAGCCGAGGCCGAGGGCGCTGCCCCACGATCCGCCGAGCAGCAACCACCGGTCGATGCTCAGGTGCGTGCGCAGCTTCTCGATGTCGGCCAGAAGATGCGGCATGGTGTTTGTCGACAGGTCTGTTCGCACGTCGCCCGCGTCCGGTGTGCTGCGTCCGCATCCCCGCTGATCGAACAGGACCACCCGATAGACGGCCGGGTCGAAGAACCGCCGCCAGAATGCCCCGGCTCCAGAGCCGGGGCCACCGTGCAACACCAGGGCTGGTTTTCCGAGTGGGTTGCCGCAGCTCTCCCAGTAGACGAGGTGGCCGTCACCGACGTCGAGCATGCCGTGTGCGAAGGGTTCGATCTCGGGATACAGGCGGGTCACGCCAGCGATCCAACCATCGAGCTCGTTTCCGCGCACTCGTGTTCTGGCGGTGGTGGAGGTCCGTCCGAACGGTGTGGTTGTTGGTGGTTACGCGCGGTCGCCATCCCCACCGTCACGGGGCCGGTACCTGACGAGACCGAGTGCGAGAAACCCGAGCGCCAGGACCACTAGCGTCAACGCTGTCGCGGGTCCGAACGCGCCGATGAGCCGTCCGAGGTACCCCACTGCAAGTAACAGGAAGAAGAGCCCGCCGCAGAGGAACCACATCCCCGCATCGACTGGCCGCCTCCACCTTCGCCGGGCAAAGGGCGGCATGCGGCCAGTCAGCAGGAGACGAACACCGTAGCCGGCAAAGACCACACCGACGACGCCCAACAGGATCTGGAACACGTCTCGGGGGTCCATACAGCTGCCTCTACCCCGGGGGTCTGGTCGGCAACCAGGTGGATCACTGCCTAGCCGGGGCTTCTTCGCCTTCGAGCAGTCGAGCCAGGCCGGTCAGGCCGGTCAGGCCGGGGCCGGTCGAACGCGTTGCGCAACTCCCTACAACTGTTGCAGCACGGGTTGTGCGCGCCATCGCCGGTGTCGATGCCACATCGGCGGCTGCGGCGTGGTCACCGCTCCGGTTGCCGGCACGTGCCATCGGTCACAGGATGGCGAGATGTCCGAGAAGCGCGCGAACCTGCGGGTGGTCACCCTGAACACTCTTGCGCCGTTCTTCGCCGACTGGCCACGCCGTAGGGCGGTGCTCGTCGACGGGCTGCGCGAGCTGCGGCCGGACGTGGTGGCCCTGCAGGAGGTGGCTGGCGGCGGGGATCTGGACGAGGCCGGTGGCCTACTCGGGCCGGACTATCACCTGACACCGCATCCGGGGCGCTCGGCCGACGGGGTCGGAGCCGTGCTGGGCAGCCGCTGGCCTGTGCGTACCGTCGGGGTTGTCGATCTGCATGTCACCCCGCGCACGGCGGCGCTGCCGTGGAGCGCCGCAGTTGTCGTGGAGATCGCGGTGCCGCCGCCGCTGGGGCCGGTACTCGTCGCACACCACAAGCCGACCTGGCAGTACGACGCCGAGTACGAGCGGGAACTGCAGGCGGTACGGACGGCCCGGTACATCGAGGAACTGGTCGCCGAGCAGCGGTCCGAGCCGCTCGACCCGGATGGTCCGGACACCGAGCCGCACGTGGTGCTGCTGGGCGACTTCGACGCGGCACCCGATGCGTCGAGCGTCAGGTTCTGGACCGGGCGGCAGTCGCTGGCGGACATCAGCGTCTGCTACCAGGACTGCTGGACGGCGGTTCGGGCTGAGGCGCAGGGACATACCTTCACGCCGGGCAACCCACTGGTCCGGGACGGGCTGATGCCGCTGGACCGGGGGCGGCGGATCGACTACGTCCTGGTCCGGTGCGGTCCGCACGGGCCGACCCTCGACGTGGTTGACTGCCGACGGGTGTTCGCCGAACCGGTTGGTGGGGTGTGGGCGAGCGACCACTTCGGGGTGCTCGCCGATCTGCGCCTTCCGCCGCATCCGCCAGGCACCTGGATGGGGGACCGCTAGCGGTCCGAGTGGCGAACGGCGGTTGCTTCTCGGGTCGATTCAGTACGGAGCCGCGTGGGGTCAGGACCAGTCGAACATCCGCACCGGCAGGAGTACAAGAACGACGGTCGCGGCGACGGCGAGCAGAACACGCACGGGGCGAAGACCTCGCCACCACGGGATGATCCAGAGCAGCAACCACATGGCGCCCGAGATCGCCACGTGCACGCCGATCACCCCGAGGGTCGTCTCCTCGCACATGTTGTCGGCCACGGCCTTCTCACACACCGCTGGCGGGCCGTTGTGGTCGCCGAGGTTTCCCAACAATCCGACGATGCCGGTCAACACAGGAGCCGCCACGAGGGTGAACAGTGGCGTCACCAACCATCCGGCGAGGTCACGGCGCCGGTCCGTCAGCCGTTCCACAGGCGGAACGGTACAGCCGGGCATCGACACTTCCAACCTGGGCGGTGTCGGCTCGTCACTGCCCGGCCGGGGCCTCTTCGCCTTCGAGTAGTCGGGCCAGGCCGGTGAGGCCGGGGCCGATCCTCTTGATCTGATCGTTGAAGAGCAGATGGATCGTGCCGTCGGCGTCCATGGCCACGCTGGCGTGCCCGTCGTGCTCCTCGCCGAGCGGGTAGAGCTGACCGGCCGTCGGCCCGGAGAGGCTGTCGAACCACACCTTCTGGCCGAGGCACAGCAGTGGATCGAGCCGGACGCCGAGCCGGGCGGAGTCGCGGCCGGGACCGCTCACCGGCACCACCAGGCCACCGAACTCGGTCAGGAAGGCACGGGCGGGGGCGTGCATGGCAAAGCCCTCGGGGGCGAGCGCCGACTCCCACTCGTCGACGTCCACCCTGCGGCGTGGCGTCCAACCTGCCATCTTGAGTGCCTGTGCCGCACGGTCCGGCAGTGCGCGGTCGTCTGCCCGCATCACAGCACCTCCCTCAGGTCGAACTCGTTGCGCAACGCCTTACAACTGTTGCAGCACGGATTGTGTGCGCCGTGGCCGGGGTTACCCGGAGCGCGAATCCGCGCGGCGCCGATCGCGCCGCCGCGCGGGTCGACGCCGCGGTCCAGCAGCTTCGACAACGACTGCGGGAGCGCACAGTTGCCGTGCCACGGTGCACGAAGATTCTGCGGCACTCGGTCGAGCGCACCTGCCACCTCGCGGTGGTGCGGATAGATCTTGTCAGGGCCGTCGCTCACCGACACGGCGGTGTGCCGCCCGTCCGCAGTGGTCACGGCCTCGGCGGTGCCATTGACCCGGCCGTTGCGCTGCTGGCGGTCGGCCTCTTGGCGGGCCCGATAGGACGCCTGGCGTGCCGGAGAGGCGTTGCGGGTAGGCCGCGCGCCCGGGTCCCCGCGGCGCCGACGCTTGACCTTCCTGAGGTCCCTGACCCATTCCCTGGCGAACCTCGCGGCCATCTTTCCGGTGCGGTTCTTACCCATCGGCCAACCGCCAGAGGGCCTCCTGCATCAGGTTGCCGACGATGGTGCGTGTCAGCGTCTGAAACACCGGAATCTCCAGCAGCGACGCTCCGAACGTCGGACCGGCGGTAGCGATCGCCTGTGCGATCTGGATCGCCAGCAGGGTCAGTTGAACGATGACCGCGATCTTCAGGGCCAGCACGATCGCGGCGCAGATCATGAGCCCGGCGCCGCCGACCACTGCTCCGGTCCCGTTGCTCTGCAGGCTGTCGATCGGGCTCTCCTGTTGGCCCCACCAGGCGCGGAACGCGTCGATGTCGGCACTCTCGTTGCCGGTCAGTGCGTTTCGGGCGGCCGTCTCCGCCTGCTGGACGAACGCGGCTACCTCATTGCTGAAATCGCACCACGCCTGGCCGAGCTCGAAGAGCTTCTGTTCGTCCGAAGCGGGCCAGGTGTAGCCCAGGATGTCGAGGAGGCTGCGCAGCTCGCCCGGAATCTGCAGACCCACGCGTCAGCCATCCATCCGTCTGAGGAGTACGCGAAAGAGATCGCCGTTGTCGGCCTCGTTCGCCTCGTGGGAACGCGCCATGGCCGTGAGGTCGTCGCCAGCGAAACCGAGTTCCTCGAGCGCCTCGACCAGTGACTCGAAGACGAACGACGCTGCTTCGTCGTACGCCACACCGAGCAGTGACCCGGTCTCGTCGTCGCCGAACGCGGGACCTATCGACGCCAGTCGGGCCTGGAAGGCAGTCAGCCGGTCGGCAAAGCCGTCCGCCATCGACCGCATGGTGGTGCCGGCGGCCGCGAGGTTCTCCGGGTCGATCTGCACGACGTCGTCACCCGCCTCGACGGCCCAGCCGGTCCTGCGCGTCGGCGAGCCCGTCGAGAAACGTGGTGAACTGCCGGGCGGCATCCTGCTGGATCTCGGTCAACTGCCGCCCAAGGTCACTCAGGTCGACCGGTCCCGCGGCGGATGCCGTTGCCTGCTGCAGATCTGCCAGGGCGTCGTTGACCGCGCTCATGATGTGCTCGGTCAGGGTCGTGAGGTCGCGCCGCAGGAGGCGTGGGTCAACCTCCAGGGCGGTCAGCCGGCCCGGCGGTGCGGCGGAAACCCGGACCATCCCGTCCGCAGCCTCGCCGCGCCCCACGGGCTGGGGCGCATCCGCGTCCTGCGCTCCGCCCGACTGCTGTGCGGACAGTGCACGCATCGTGTCGCTGAGCACCTTGTCGATCCCGTACGGGTCCGTCGACGCCACCTCAACCCCCGGATCTCCGCTTAGCCCTGCATCACCGAGATCTTAGGAGACTGGGACCACTGTGTGTCGTCCGCGGAGGAGCCCGATGCGATGCGCACCGCGCGGACAATCCTGATGATGGGCCTGGGTATGGGCCTGTGCGTCTCCATCGTGACAATCGTCGTGTTGGTTGATGTTTCGCACGGCATCACCGGCGCTGGCTCCGGTGTCACCAACGCGGGTGCTGCAACTGCTCGTCGCCGTCGCCGTCGCCGTCGCCGTCGCCGTCGCCGTCGCCGTCGGCGTCGGTGTCGTCTTCTTCGTGCTGCTCGAATCGCGGAACTTCCCGGACGCCGCAGAGAGCAGCACGGCGGTGGAACGCGTCAGCCATGGCGCTCCTTCTGGATCCGCTCCATGGTCGGCTACCAACTCTCGCGCCGCGGGTCCTGCCGTGCCGGCTTGGCGTCAACGGAGACGATGTCGTACGTCCGTCCGCAGCCCCGCGGGTCTGTATAGAGCGCACGGTGCCGCTTCTGGGCCGAAGTAACAGTCGTGGGCCAGTCCGGTGGGTGTCGATCGCGTACCTTGCAGGCATGCCACACCGTCGCCTCACAACGATTGCCTTTGTGCTGGCCCTTGTCGCGGCAGGTTTGGTGGGCGGCTTCGGGGCGGCCAAGCTTGCCGACGATCCGCACAGCGCCAGGCCGGAGCTGCTCGTCGGGGTGGTTACCTGGTCGAACGAGCAGAGCAGGTCCATCGTGTTCGAGGAAGACGGGACCACTCGCCGCCCTCTCGACGGCGACACGACCTACTCGGTGATCGCCGAAGGCTGGCAGGACGTCGGCGGGGCACTGCACCACGACGGTACGTACCCAAGCTGCCTGGCCGGCGAGAAGGACGATCCCGTTTCCACGGACCGGCACCGGGTGGGGCTTGAGGTCTTGCGTCGCGACACGGGCGGTCAGCCACAGCACATCGTCGTCCATGTCCGTTGCCTCGACTGATGGCATGAAACACCCGGGATGGAGAAGCAGCCCGCCGAGCCGAGGCGCCTATCCGAGGTGCAGCAACAAGGCCTAATCATGCAGTAGCGCACCAGTGTCAGCCCGGCCAGCGATTGCGGACGATGCAGCCTCCGTCGTACGGCTCACCGTCGGCTCGCCGGGCAGGCTACTGGGCGGGGGTGACACCAGTGCCGGCCTCCGGGTGGTGCACCAGGCCGCCGATCCTGGCCACGATGCCGTCCGGCGTGTGTCTCGCGGTGGCGAAGACGGAGGACGGGCGGCCGAGCGCGTCGCCCTGGTGCACCTCGATCTGACTCGTGTGGGACGTGTCGAGGAGGTGGGCGGCGAGGCAGCCGGCGCTGTTGGCGTTGACGATGTCCTCGTCGACGCCGATCGCGGGGGCGAACATGCGGGCGGTGGCTGGTCCTGCGGATGGTGAGAGCACGTAGGCGAAGCAGCCGAGATAGCCGAGCCGGCGGCACTCGGCTGCCAGCCGGGCGAAGTCCGGCCGCATCGCCGACAGCGTCCGGCGATCCTGGACACGGACGAGAAGCCGGGGCGTGCCGGGCGAGGCGACTCGCAGGTTGTCGGCGACGATGTCGCCGGGCGCCAGACCGAGGGCCGCGATGATGGCGCCGCGGGCTGGTTCGGCGTGGTCCCGCAGCGCGATGACGCCCTGCTCGAACCAGACTTCGATGGTGTCGTGTCGGCGGGTGGCGGTCACGGCGAGGGTTCGGTTACCGGTGCGCTGGTGGCCGTGGTGCTGGGTGCGGCCGGAGCGGTGCAGCAGGACGGCCTGCGCGGCGATGGTGCCGTGACCGCAGTTGCGGAGTTCGCCCTCGGCGGTGAAGAACCGTACGCGGGGCGGGGCCGCGCTGCTGCTGTCGACGAATGCGGTGTGGGAGGTGCCGACCGTCGCGGCGACAGCGCGCCGCTCGTCGTCGGTGCGGGTGGCATCGTCGATCACGACCGCGGTGGGGCTGCCACCTCGCCCATCGCGGGTGCAGGCATCCACCACGACCAGGTGCCGAGCGACGACCCGTGCCACGTCGAGCACCTTGCCACACCGTCGCCACGACCTGCGCGCCCACTTCGCGCACCGCCTCCGGCCTACCGGCTCTGCCGCAGCGCCGGTGCGGCGACCGCTGGCTTGTCGCCGTCCTGGAGATCTCCGCTGGCGTAGCGTCGAATCCGGGGTGAGCCGTTCGTAGTACAGGCAGGAGGCGGTCGGTGGAGGCCGCCCGGGACGAAGGAGTCTGGGAATGCCGTGATGCCCGACCCCGAGACGGACGCGCTGGTCCGTGAGGCCACCGGTCGCGGATGACGGCCCGGGTCTCCGCACAGGCCTGGAGCAGGGCGCGAGGCGGTGACCCCGGGATCGTGCTGACCGAAGCCCGGCCCTCGGGCGGTCCTGCGGCTGGGGAGGCGCGGGTCAGGAGTGCAGGGTGTCGCTGGGGGACCTGCCGTGCGCCGCCCGGTAGTCAGCGGCGAACCGGCCCGCGTGCAGGTAGCCCCAGCGGCGGGCGGTGGCGGCCACGGTGTCGCCTCGGGTGGGGTCGGCGGCGAGGAGGTCCTGGTGGGCCCGGTCGATCCGGGTTCGTCGTAGGTACGCCGTCGGCGTGGTGTTCAGGTGGCGGCGGAACGCCGCCTGGAGGGCGCGGGGTGTGATGCGGGCGGCGTCGGCGATCTGGGTGGTGGTGATCGCTTCGGCGGCGTGCGTCTCGATGAACGACACGGCGCGACGGACCGGGCCGGCGGGCACTGGGCCGGCGCCGGGCCGGTGGGACATCGTCATCGCGGAGTTCGGGAAGGCCGCGAGCGCGGCCGACGCGGCCAGGTCGATGGCGGCTCGGACCACCAGCGGGCTTCGTAGTGGCTCCGGCGGGCCGGTGAAGAGGCGGTAGAGGTGCGTGGCGGTGTTGTACCAGTACCGCCCGAGTTCCTTCGTGACCGGCGTCATCGCCTCGAATCGGAAGTCGGCCGGGTCGATCCCAGTCCGCTCGGTCGCCGCCTCGGTCACGATGCGCGGGTCCAGGTTGATGCTGTAGAGATCGAACTGCTGGCAGATGTTGATGATCGGGCGGTTGGGCCGCTGCAGGATCACCTCGCCGGGACCTGTCCACGCTGCCTCCCGGCCATCGCGTGTCTCGACCTGACCGTTCACCAGCGCGATGAGCATCAGGTCGCTCAGGGGTTCGAGATGGATTTCGACGTCCGCGCCGTACTGCATCCTGTTCAGCAGGATCGGCCCGAAGCCGACCGACTCCTCCCGGTAGGTGAACCGCCCGGCCACGCCCCGCATGCGTAGCTGAAGCCCCGCGCACGCCTGACGTATCCCATCGTTGGCCTGCGAGATCTCGGAGGTCGTGTACCTGTGCAGGATGGCCAGATCTGCCGTCCCGACGTCCTGCATCCTGCCTCCTTCGTCACCAAGCGGGGCAGCGTCCGCGGTCGCTCGTGGCGGGCCAGGCGGACGAAACGTGAGAACGCTGCCCTGTTCTCAACGAAGCCGAGCCTCGGCCGATGCGGTCTCCGGCATCCGCGTCGCCTGCCGGCACCTCGCGGCGGCCGGATCAGGAGTGCAGGGTGTCGCTCGGGGAGCGGCCGTACGTGGCCCGGTAGTCGGCCGCGAACCGGTCCACGTGCAGGTAGCCCCAGCGATGGGCGGTGGCGGCCACGGTGTCGCCTCGGGTGGGGTCGGCGGCCAGGAGGTCCTGGTGGGCCCGGTCGATCCGGGTTCGTCGTAGGTACGCCGTCGGCGTGGTGTTCAGGTGGCGGCGGAACGCCGCCAGGAGGGCGCGGGGTGTGATGCGGGCGGCGTCGGCGATCTGGGTGGTGGTGATCGCTTCGGCGGCGTGCGTTTCGATGAACGACACGGCGCGGCGGACCGGGCCGACGGGTACCGGGCTGGCGTCGAGGTGGTGGGAGAACGTCATCGCGGAGTTCGGGAAGCAGGCGAGCGCGGCCGACGCGGCCAGGTCGATGGCGGAACGGATCACCAGCGGGCTTCGTAGCGGCTCCGGCGGGCCGCTCAGGAGACCATAGAGATGAGTCGCCGTGTCGTACCAGAACCGGCCCATCTCGCTCGTCATCGGCGTCATCGCCTCGAATCGGAAGTCGGCCGGGTCGATGCCCGTCCGTTCGACCGCCGCCTCGGTCACCGTGCGCGGGTCCAGACTGATGCTGTAGAGGTCGAGATGCCAGCCGAAGTTGACGAGAGGGCGGCCGGTCCGCTGCAGAACCACCCCGCCGGGACCTGTCCGCGCCTCCTCCCGGCCATCCCGCACTTCCGCCCGCCCACGCACCATCGCGACGAGCATCAGGTCACGAAGTGGCTCGAGATGCATCTCGAATTCCATGCTGCACTGCACCCGGGTTGCCAGGATCCGTCCGACGTCGATCAGGTCTTCCCGATACGTGAATGGCGCGTCGAGGCGCCGCGGCCGAAGCTCGAGTCCCGCGCATCTCCGACCGATCACGTCGTTCGCCTGCGTGACCTCGCGGGTCGTGAACTGGTGCCGAGTGGTGGGATCCGCTGCCTCGGCGTTCTGTTCCATCGGTCCTCCCTCGTCGCGAGCGGGCGGCGACCGTCAGCCGCGTCCGCTCGACGATGTGCGACGCGCCGAGTGGACGAGACATGAGAGCAGCGCCGTGTTTTCAACGAAGGTGGGGCTCTGCCGACGCGGCCGCAGATGCCGCATGGTCGGCAGGTGGTCGCGGCGGGCCGGGGGCCTCGGCCGGGCAGGCGGTGACGACGGCGATGGACGCGCTCTGTCCACAAGCCGCAGCCGGCGGGTCAGATTGCGCCGGCCGGGGTCAGCGAAGAGCCATCGCGCAGAGGATGCGTGGTAGTTCGAAGAGACGCGTTCACGCGCCCACCGTGCCCCGCCGCCCCGGAAAGGTAGGTCCGATGCCACGCTCGTCCCGGCAAGGGGGCGTGCTGACCGCCCGTCCGGGTGCCATGGCCCGGCTGATCCGTGGGTACGGGCTGCGGGGTCTGGCCCTGGTGGCGTGGACGATGCTTGCCTGTCGGCGAGTGCGTCGCCAACTCGCCAGGGGTGGACTGGGCGCGGTGCGCCTCGCCGCGCCCCCGGCCGGCGGCACCGACACGCTGGTCCGCGGAGCACTGCGCCGCAGCGGCGGCAACTGTCTGGAGAGCGCGCTCGTGCGGCAACGCTGGTTCGCCGAGCGAGGGGTGGCTCGGACCGTGGTCATCGGGGTCAGCGACCCGGCTGCCGGCTTCCACGCCCACGCCTGGCTCGACGGCGACCCGGACCCGCACCGGCATGGTTTGGCCGAGATCCTGCGGCGCCCGGCCCCGCAGGCCTGGCTGCGCTGATCAGGCCGGCGGGACCGGCACGCCCCCGCGGCGCGTCACAGGCGTTCGATGAGCTCGATGGCCTCCAGCTCGGCGAGGAACGCGTGCACGTCGGCGACGGCCCGCTCCAGCTCGACCGGCCCCTGTTCGGCAAGCACCTTGGCCAACTCGGTTGCGGTGGCTCCGGCCATCAGGTGCGGCCACAGCATCGCGGCCGAACGGTCCAGAGCCAGGTAGACGGACTGCTGGATGTCGAGCAGCACGGTCTCGTCGCCGGCCGCACGCCAGGCGACCCGGTTACCCCGGACCCGGTACACGGTCGCCGTGTCGGCGTTCACTTCAAACCCTCCACATTGGGTCGTTGCTGCGGCGTCCCGGCGGTGACCGTGGACACCGCCGCCTCGAAGCGCCCCATGGGTTTTCCTCCCCGAGCATGGTCGACGGGTTGCTCGCGCCCGTCGTTCCGGCGGGCGCAAGACCGGCCGACCGGGGTCGCATCGTCGCGTAACCCCGATCGGCCGGCCGACTGGGCCGGGCCAGCATGAGTGGCTCGGTCAGGCAGAGGCTAGGTGCGGTGGACGGACTTCACCGCGTCTGCTGAATAGTCGTGAACCCGACAGTTTCGGGGACAGAAACGCGTAACCGCAATGTCACAAAGACCCTGCTCACGCCCCTGGACGGCCTCGGCGCTGCCGAGGGAGGCAACTGGACGACTTTGATTGTTACCTGGCAGAAAACCGTTCCGCGAGCCGTCATTCGCGAATCGGCCAGCCCGGTACGGGAACCGGCTCGGGTGGCCGACTCGGCGTGTCGTACCAGCGGTGGATGCCGCCGCCGACGTCCCGGAAGTCGTCGCCAGGCCGTTGCGAACCACTGTGTGACACGTTCAACCAGATCGGGCCGGACTGACCGCCCGACGGAGGTGACGGCCCATGCCGTGGACGGGGGACCCTGACGGGCAGGAGCCTGTTACCCGAGACATTGTGGAGACCGATGACCCAGAACGTGCACATCACCTGATCGCACAGCGTTTCGGAGAACACCGCGTCCGGATCTCCGGTCCACCCGCCCGGTTCCACTACCGGCGGGTCACACTGCGCGCCGACGACCTGGAGATCGGTGAGACCCGGTACACCATGCGCAACCGCACCGAGTCGTTGCCCTATCCCGACTTCGCCACGGTGAGCGTGACGCACGGCCGGTACGCCGTCCGCACCGACGGCGAGGAACTGCGCCTCGGGCCCGGCACGACAGGCCGATACCCGGAGGTGGACGCCGTCCATCTCGTCGACGACCTGGCGTCGGTCGTCGTCCGGCTGCCGATGCAACGGGTCGCGGCGGCCGCCTCCCTCCGAACCGGCCTGCCCGCCGCGAACTTCCAGTTCACGACGATGGCGCCGCTGTCCCCGGCGATGGCCCTGCTCTGGCAGTCGGTGACGGCGTTCGCCCGGCGACAACTCGCCGTCAGCGCGGTGGTGGCCAGTCCGCTGGCCCGGGCCGGCCTCGTGGAGATGGTGGCGACAACAGCCGTCGCGGTGTTCCCGAACACCACCATGACCATCAACTATCTGCCCGGCCAGGCAGGCGTCGGCCGGGCGATCGTGCGTCGGGCCGCCGAGTTCATCGAGGCACACGCGGCGGCACCGTTGACCGTGGGCCGGATCGCCGAAGCCTGTGAGGTCAGCCAACGCGCGTTGCAGGCCGCGTTCCAGCGCTACCACGGGCAGACGCCGATGGCGTTCCTGCGCGCCGTCCGACTACGCCAGGCGCACTGGGACCTGCAACACGCCAAACCCGGCCAGACGGTGGCGGAGACGGCCCGTCGCTGGGGGTGGACCCATCCCGGGCGGTTCGCGCAGGCGTATCGCGAGGCGTACGGCTGCCACCCCTACGACACCCTGCGCGGAACGGGAGTGACGGCGCCGAGCGAGCAGGGCCGGTGACGAGCGACGTCACACACGCTCGGCGTCGCACAACGCGCCCCGCGCCCGGGGCGGTACGCCGATGGCGGCCATCGCCTCCACGTAGCGTCGATACCCCTGCGCGGCCTCGCCGTGCCGGCCGGCAGCCGTCAGCGTCCGGATGAACTCGGCGTGCACGCCCTCGTCGTACGGCTCCAGCTCCAGGGCGCGACCGAGGTGCCGGACGGTCTCGTCGGTCTGCTGGGCGTCGCGTGCCAGCGAGGCCAGCGTGCGTACCACCCGCAGGTAGACGCGGCGTGCCTCCTCGCGGGTCGGTCGGGACCAGTCGTCGTACGGCTCGTCCTCCAGGAAGTCGCCCCGGTAGCGCTGTTCGGCTAGCAGAAGCGTGGCGCGCGCGTCCTCGGTGGCACCGCGCTCAGCCAAGCCGAGGCCGTGTGCCGACTCGGCGAGGAACTCCTCGACGTCCAGCTCGACGTGACCGACGTC
This sequence comes from Micromonospora sp. DT43, assembly GCF_049841645.1. Taxonomy (NCBI): domain Bacteria; kingdom Bacillati; phylum Actinomycetota; class Actinomycetes; order Micromonosporales; family Micromonosporaceae; genus Micromonospora; species Micromonospora sp. DT43. The sequence continues at coordinate 185,166 of NZ_JBNCKR010000001.1, forward strand.
GAGCGCCAGACTGGGGTGCGCGGCGATGATGAAGTGGTCCGTCGTCGTACGGCGCTCCGGATCCAGGACGCCGCGCAGGGTGGACAGGGCCACGGACAACCGGTGGCTGACCCGACCCGGGTCCTGGGCGGGCCAGAGCATCTCGCCGAGCTGCTCGCGGGGCACCGCGCGACCACGCCGGGCGGCGAGGATCCGGAGCAGATCCCGCGCCTTGCGGGATTGCCAGGCCGCGGCCGACACCTGCGAGCCGTCCACGAAGACCTCGAAGCGGCCGAGGGTGCGGACGGTTACCTGTGTGACGCGGCGCGGGCCCCGCCCGGCGAGCGTCGGCGGCGGCACACCGGCGGCGGTCAGTCGCTCGACGGCAAGCCGGGCGTCGACGCGCTCCTGAGGATCCGCCCCGGGCAGCAGGCTGAGCAGCACCGCGAGTCGGTCCGCCGCGACCGCCGACCGAATGTCGCGCAGGGTCGCCGCCGCCTCCCGCCAGACCTGCCGGGTCTCGTCCGAGTCGGTGGCGGCGGCACCGCGCAGTTCCAACGCCTCGGCGAGCGCCGCGCGGTCACGGTGCAGGCGGGCCACGGTGGACGCCAGCAGCGCCACCTCGGCGGCCCGCCGACGGTCGCCGATCTCCAGCGCGACCCAGCCGAGCGCGAGGCGGGCCATCGCCGAGTCCGGGCCACGTTCCAACTCGACGGCGCGTTGTGCCAGGGCGAACGCCGCGGGACCGTCCTCGGCGGCGAGCACGCGGGCCAGTCCGGCGAGCGCCGGCACCTGGATCTGGTGGTCGTTCACGGGTTCGCTGGCGCGCAGCGCCTCCTCGTACGCCGCGCGGGCCAGGTTGGTGCGGCCCCGCAGCGCGTGGACATCGCCGATCCCCACCAGGGGGTACGCCACCTTGCGGGAGCCCATGCGCTGCAGCAGCGGCACGGCACGCTCGTAACAGGCGGTGGCCTCGGCGAGCTGACCGAGATGGAAGTGGGCCGCGCCCTCGTTGCAGAGCGCCAGCGCCAGCATCGCGGCGTGCCCGTTGGCCTCGGCCAGCTCCAGCGCGGGGCGCACCTCGGCCAGGGCGTCGGAATATCGACCCTCGCCGACCAGGGCCGACGCGCGGTTGGCGCGGATGCGGACCACCTGGACGGTGTCCCGTGCCGCCTCGGCGGCCCGCAACGCTCTCTCGTGGTGCTCGTCGGCCGCCGGGCGATCGCCGCGCAGCTTGGCGTCCAGGGCGAGCGCGGTGTGCGCGGCCGCGAGCGCCGCGTCACCGCCGACGGCCGTCGCCGCCGCGAGGGCGTGTTCGGCGTTCCGCCGGCACGCCTCGGCGTTCCCGGTCGTCCACAGCGCCGCGGCGGTCCAGGCGAGCAGTCGGACGTTGTCGGTGGACGGGTGCGGGTCGAGCCCCCCGCGTTCAAGGACCTCCAGGGCGGCCTGCGGCTCGCCGCGCAGGTAGTGCACGAGGCCGTACCGCCAGGCGAGCCCGGCGTCGAGGGGTTCCTGACGATCAGCCAGCGCGGCGTACACGGCGAGCGCGGCGTCGAAGTCGCCGCGCATCTGCAACGCCTCCCCGTAGAGCAGCCGCTGGCCGTCGGTCCGGGCGGGCTCGGGCAGGGACCCGAAGGCGTCGACGACGGCCTCGGCGTGACCCGAGGCGAGCAACTCCGTGCCGTGGTCGGTGAGGATCCGTGCCGACGCCGCGGGAACACCTGATTTCCCGTACGACCGAAGGGCCGGAACGAGGAGCCGGCGCTCGACGTACCACCCTGCCGCCTTCGCGTGCAGGCGTCGCTGCGCGGCCGGGACCAACGGGAGACGGCGGCGGGCGACGTCGGCGACGACCGGGACCATCCGGTACGCGAGCCCGTCCGCAGCAGTGGCGACGAGGATGCCGGCGCGGGCCAGGTGCTCCAGCCAGTGGCCGGCGTGCCGGTGCCCGAGGAAGCCGCACAGCTCGGCGTGGATCGGGTCGAGGTGCGCCGCGTCGCGCAGCAGCCGGTGGACCTCGGGTGGCAGCTCCGCGAACACCTCCCGCGCCAGATAGGACTCCAGTGGCGTCTCCGGCCCGGTCGGGTCGTCCGAGTCGGTGCCGGCGGCGGCCATCCGCCCGGCCACTGTGACAAGCGCCGGCCAGCCACCTGTCGCGGCGTGGATCCGGCTGGCGAGCGCCGGGTCGGTCAGGCCGTGGCCGGCGGCGAGGACGGACGCCACCTGATCGGGCGAGAGTCGGAGATCCGCTGGGCCGTGCTCGGCGAGCAGCGCCGCCTGCCGCCGGGAGAGCGTGGGCGGGTGGCGGGTCACCAGCACGATCCTGAGCTGCGGAGGAAGCCCCTGCAGGGTGTCGAGCAGTGCCGCCAGTCGGCGGCGGGAGAGGCGCGGCACGTCGTCGAGGACGAGCCAGCCCGGTTCGCCGGCGGGCAGGTCCCGCGCGGATCGGGTGCCCAGGGCGACCAGCCACTCCGGACCGGCCGTTGCCAGCGCGGCCACGTCCGGGCCGTCGCACCAGCGCGCCGGGCGGTCGCCCAGCCAACCGCGTACGGCGGAGGTCTTGCCGTATCCCGCCGCGGCGACCACCAGGGTGCACCGCTGGCTCACCCCCTGATCCGCCGTCGCGTTCATCGGCTGCCCGCACGTCGAAGCTGGTCCATTCCTCAATTGATGGCGTGCCGGCGGCTGCGCGTACGGGAACGTCGCCGTTACGACACCGAAATCCCGGCGCATTTGACGCCACCTTGACGCCGCTCTGAACCCCGCCTCGAAGGATGTCCCCCGAAAGGCACGCAGAGGTGCGGACCGTCCGGGTCGGCATCTCGTGATCGATCGGATGAGGAGTGGTGATGGCAAGAGTGCTGTCGGGACGGGCGCTGCTCGCGGTGCTGGTCGTCCTGCCGACGTTGACCGCGTGGAGCGCCGCGCCGGCCAGCGCCGCCGGCCAGTCGAGCCCGGGGGTGTACGACGACGAGCCCGTGGACCGCGCCATCGAGGTGGCGCGGCTGGGCTACCAGAACGGCGTGCGGGTGGTGTTCTCCCGCGACGAGGAGTCCGGTGACTGGGGTCTGCGCCAGGACGGGGAGATGGGCCGCAACGCGCCCCTGGCGTACGACGAGAAGCAGAGCATGTTGGCGGCGTACCTGACCCTCACGCCCCGGTCCGTGCCGGTCCCGCGGGCTTTGCTGTCGGAGCCGCCGGCCGGCACGCCGACCCCGCCGGAGCTGGCGTACCGGACCATCGCCGCCACGGTGGTCGTCGCCGACAACCTCGCCGTGCCGGCGTCGAGCGCGATGTCGGCCACCGCCACGATGACCTGCTGGGACCTGTACTGGAACTCGTACAACTGGGCCGAGCTGCCCGGATATCCGAATCCGGCGTCGGTGTGGCACCCGACGAAGACGTACTACTCGTCGGACTTCGGTGGGATGAAGATGTACTCCTACAGCTACCTCGCCAACTGCGGCGGGTACGCCCGGCACCGGATCTACTACAAGTCGGGCGGAAACTACCACAAGCACCACGACTACGAGGTGGCGTACGCCCACTGGCAGGCGGTCAAGAAGGGTTCGGTGCACCGCTACCGCAAGGTGCTCTACGACGGCGCGGAGGGCGACACCCGCAACGGCAAGTACACCGGCTGACGACAGCGGACAGGTCCGGCGTCGTGTCCATTGCGCGACGAACAGGTCGAGCCCGCGAGCTGCGGAACTAGCCTGATTCGGTGATGTCGATGGCTGACGCGGGTGTACGCGTCCGGCTGCTCGGCCCGGTGGAGGTGGTCGCCGCCGACGGCCCGCAGGCGGTGAACGGGCTGCGTCGCAAGGCGGTACTGGCGACGTTGGCGCTGCACGCGGGTCGGGTCGTGAGCGTCGACCGGCTCATCGACGTGGTCTGGGGCGAGCGCCTGCCGGCCACCGCGGAGAACACGCTCCAGCGCCACGTCTCCTACCTGCGCGGGGTGCTCGGCGAGCCCGGATCGATCGTGGCGCGTCGGCCCGGTTATCTGCTCAACACCGGGCCGGAGTCCACGGACGTCCAGGTCGCCGAGCACCTCCTGGAACTGGCCCGCCGCGCCACGGATCGGACGGAGCAGGTGACCCATCTGACCGAGGCGCTGGCGCTGTGGCGCGGACCGCCGCTTGCCGACGTGGCCGGGTCGGCCTGGCTTGAGGAGCAGGCGGAGCACCTGGCACGCCTGCGGTTGGAGGCCGAACGGGCGCTCGCCGAGGCCCGGCTGTCGGTAGGCGAGCACGCGCGGCTCGTCCCCGGGTTGGAGCGTCTCGTCCGGCAGCACCCCTTCGACGAGCACCTGCACGCGCAGCTGATGCTCGCCCTGTACCGGGACGGCCGACAGGGCGAGGCGGTCACCACGTACCGGCGGTTGCGCGACGCCCTGCGCGACAACCTCGGCATCGAGCCCAGTCCGCGGCTGCGGGATCTGGAGCGCGCCATCCTGCGCCAGGACACCGCCATCGCCGCGCCCGCCCCGGTGGCGACGGCACGGGTGGTGGCGGTGGCGGCGCAGTTGCCTCCCCCCGTACCGACGTTCACCGGGCGCGACGCGGAACTCGCCGCCCTGGACGCGCTCATCGACCGGGGCGGCGCCGTCGTGGTGTCCGGCACCGCGGGCGTCGGCAAGACCGCCCTCGCCGTGCACTGGGCGCACCGCGCGGCCGGACGCTTCGCCGACGGCCAGCTCTACGTCAACCTGCGCGGCTTCGACCCGGCGGCCACACCCACCGACCCGACGCGAGCGCTGCGCGGATTCCTCGAGGCGCTCGGCGTTCCGGCGGCGCGGATGCCCAGCGAACCGGACCTGATGGTCAGCCTGTACCGCACGGCGGTGGCCGGCAAGCGCCTGCTTGTGGTGTTGGACAACGCCCGCGACGCCGAGCAGGTCCGACCGCTGCTGCCCGGCTCACCCGACTGCCTCGCGATCGTCACCAGCCGGGACCAGCTCACCCCGCTTGTCGTCACCGAGAGCGCCCATCCGGTGATCCTCGACCTGCTGAGCCCCGACGAAGCCCGCGACATGCTGGTCCGCCGGCTCGGGGCGCACCAGGTCGCCGCCGAACCCGCAGCGGCCGACGACATCGCCGACCGCTGCGCACGGCTGCCCCTCGCGCTGGCCATCGTCGCGGCCCGAGCCGCCACCAACAGGCGCCTCTCGTTGGCAGCGGTCGCCGGTGAGCTCGGTGACCTGAACGCCTTCCACGGAGGCGACGAGGCCACCGACGTCCGAGCGGTGTTCTCCTGGTCGTGCCGCACGCTCAGCCCGCCCGCGCTCCGGCTGTTCCGGCTGCTGAGCCTGCATCCCGGCCCGGACGCCGCCACCCCGGCCGTGGCCAGCCTCGCCGGCGTCACCCCGGCGGCGATCGGCCCCCTGCTCACCGAGCTGACCCGGGCGAACCTCCTCACCGAGCACACCTACGGGCGGTACGCGTTCCACGACCTGCTGCGCGCGTACGCCGCCGGCCTGGCCGACGAGGCGGAGTTCCCGGCCGACCGGCAGGACGCCGTACACCGGTTCCTCGACCACTGCCTGCGCGCCGCACACGCCGCGGACCTCGCACTGCACCCGCACTTCAGCGACATCAGCCTTCCGCCGCCCCGGGCCGACGTGACACCGGAAAACCCCAGGAACAAGTCGGCTGCCACGGCGTGGTTCACCGCCGAGGTTCCCGTTCTGCTCGCCGCCGTGCCGCTCGCGGCGCGGTCCGGGTTCGAGGGACACGCCTGGCGGCTCGCCTGGGCCATGGCCGGTTTCCTGCACCGGCAGGGGCACTGGCAGGACTGGCTCGGCACGCAGCGGATCGCTCTCGCCGCCGCGTCGCGCATCGGCGATCAGGCCGGGCAGGGCCACGCCCACCGCAGCCTCGGTCTCGTCTGCTCCCGGCTCCGGCGGTACGACGAGGCGAACGACCACCTGCGACGTGCGCTGGACCTGTTCGCCGACGTCGGCGACGACGCCGGGCGGGCACACACCTGCCTCAACCTCGGTCAGCTCGCCGAGCGGCAGGGGCAGCACCACCAGGCGCTCGGCCACTCCCGGCGGGCGCTGACGCTTTTCCGGCAGGCCGGGAACTGGGCCGGGCAGGGGTACACCCTCAACGCGGTCGGTTGGCAGGAGGGGCTGCTCGGCAACCACCACCGTGCCCTTCAGGCGTGTGGTGAGGCCCTGCGGATGTTGCAGGAGGTGGACGACGTGCAGGGACAGGCCGACACGTGGGACAGCCTCGGTCACGCCCATCACCAGCTCGGCGACGACCGGCGGGCGATCACCTGCTACGAGCACGCCCTCGAACTCTTCGCGCAGGTCCACGACCGGTACGCGGTGGCGAGCACGTACGTCAATCTGGGCGGCAGCCACCGAGCCCTCGCCGACCTGGGCGCCGCCCGTACCGCGTGGCACCGCGCCCTGAGCATCCTCGACGACCTCGGCGACGCCGACGCCGACTCGCTCCGCGCCGACCTCGAACAGCTCGACGTCACCCGGCTGTCCTGACGCTCCGCGCTTTCCGCACGCTTTCCGGGCCGTTTCAGCGCGGGCCGGCACTCTTCGGGCACCAGTTTCCTCAGCTAGGAACGGAGTGTTCGATGAGTCGCTTGGCACGTAACCTCGCGGTGGTCGGGGCGGTCGGCGGGTTGGTGCTCGCCACCTCCTCCGCGGCCGTGGCCCGGACCGACAAGCCGCCGACCAGGGGCACCGACTGTGTGGTGCAGTACGTCGACGAGCGCGGCGGGATCGTCCGCACCGAGACCGAACCCGAGGGTCGGGAGCACGGCCGGTTCCGCTGCGTCGCCGGGCAGTGGACGTACGCCTGGGACCCGTTCGGGGCGGACGACAAAATCGTGGCCGACGAGATCTGGATCGACCCGTCCGGCGCGGTCTCGGTCCGGCGGTTCACCGGTCCCGCGCTCGGCAACGAGCTCACGATGGGCGAGATCGCCGCCATCGCCCAGGCCGTCACCGGCAGCGGCGACGTGCTGATCGACCGCGCGATCGTGGCGGTCGACGACGGCAAGGAACGGACCCCGGAGCAGGTCGAGGCGCTGCTGGCCGGAAAGGACACCACAGGCGTACGCGTGCTGAAGACCATCGAGAGGCCGGATGCCGCCCTGTCGGCGAAGGACATCATCGACGAGGCCGGCGGCCTGCCGGAGACGACTGTCGTCTACTTCAGCCTCTGGGGCGCGATCAAGTCGGTGTTCGCCTGGATCGTGGACACGATCACCGACATCGGTGAGTGGATCGACGACCGCTGCGACTGGGGGTCGCCGAACGATGTGGGCGACGTGATCACGTGTCGCTGGTAGCCCGTCCGACCCCGCCGACACCGATTGCCGAGATGAGGACAACATGACAGCTCTGCGGGACATCACCAGGCGCGTCACCATCGTCACCGCGGCACTGATCGTCGGGCTGACTGCTTCGTACGCGCCGGCCCAGGCCGCCGAGGATGAGGCCCGGACGACGGTCACCGACCAGCCCGGCGCCCCGGGGATCATGCTCCAACAGTTCGAGGACCTGACCGGCCGGCCCGTCGGCGAGCTGGACACGGTGCTGGCCGTCGACACCGGAGGGCGGAACCTCACAGTCGACCAGCTCGACGCGCTCGTCGCCGGCAAAGAGGTCGACGGCGTCAGGGTCCTGGGCGCGATGTCCGGCGGCCGGGACATCCTCGACACGACCATGGCCGACCTCGCCGACGGCGTGTACGACGGCAGGGGTGACAGTGGGACCGCGACGTCCTCCCTGCTCTTCGCCTCGTCCACGCCGGAAGGCAGGGAGTGGTGCCTGACCATGTGCATGGCCTCGGGCAAGTCCTTCTGGGAATGCGTCCTGTCGCGTCGCGGCGACCAGATCCTCACCCTCGAACTCGCCGGCGACACCACACTAGGCGGGATGAAGGCGGCCTTCGCGGAGGCCAACGGCGTCGCCGTCGAAGGGCCGTACGCGGTGGAGACGTTGGCCGGCGACGCCGAGCCCTCGGCGGAGGAGATCGAGATGCTCCTCGACGGCAAGGAGGTCGACTCGCTGCGTCGGATGGCGACAGTGGAGGGACCGGACCCTGGGTGGGCACTGAACGACATCGCCGAGAAGTCGGGCGTTCCCTACGTGAAAAAGTGGACGCACATCGTCAGCTTCGAGGTCCCCATCCTCGGGAAGGTCGTCGTGTTCTGCGTCTCGTACAACAACGGGAAGACCTGGAGATGTAAGTCCTACCAGTGGGGCGGGTTCTAGCTGGTAGGCCGACGATCCCGCTCAGCGTCGGCGGCACCTGCCGACGCGGAGCGGGATTCCACGTTTCCTCGCGCCGAGGCTCGCCTTCCCGGGAGCGACTGTGGACGACCGCCCGAGCCCGAGTCGCCCTTCTTCGCCGACGGGGTCAGGTACTGATCGCGTCGGTAGGGATGCGAGGCTGAGGGCGTGCCGTCCTCGCTTGCGCGTCGTGTGTACGAAGCCTGCCACCTGACCGGGTCGTTCCGACTGCGCTCCGGTCAGGTGAGCCCCGAGTACTTCGACAAGTACCTGTTCGAGGGGCAGCCCGGTCTGTTGCGTGACGTGGCCGAGGCGATGGTCGCCCTGCTGCCGGAGTGCGACGTGCTGGCGGGCATGGAGATGGGCGGCATACCGATCGCCACAGTCATGTCGCAGCTGACCGGGCTGCCCACGGTCTTCGTGCGCAAGCAGGCCAAGGAGTACGGCACCGGCAAGGCTGCCGAGGGTGGCCCGGTGGACGGCCGGCGCGTCGTGGTGATCGAGGACGTGGTCACGACCGGAGGTGCGCTGCTGGCGTCGTGCCGGCTCCTGCGCGCCGGCGGGGCGGTGCTCGAAACGGTGGTGTGCGCGATCGACCGTGAGCAGGGCGGGCGGGAGAACCTGGCCGCCGAGGGGCTGCTGTTGCGGGCCGCCCTCAACCGTCGCGAGCTGGAAGCGTCCGCACGGACCTGATGACTGCGGCGGGGTAGCGCAGGCTGTACCCGAGGAGGGCAGCAGGAGGGATCGTCCCGGTATCGGAATTCTTGAACCATTGATGGCATCAAGCGTTCCGCTACCGAGGAGTCGTCATGACCCTGCAAGCCCCTCCCTCCACCCGCCGTCGTCGGACCATGCGGGTCGCCGCCGGGGCGTTGGCCGCCGTCGCCGTCCTGACCGGCCCTCCGGCGTTCGCCGCCGCCGAGTCCAGTCGGCCCGCCGGCACACGGGACACCGTGCAGCGGCACCTGGGCCGGCTGGTCAGCGAGGACGGCTTCCCCGGCGTGCTCGCCTCCGTGCGGGGCGCCGACGGGCGGGTCCGCGACTACACCGCAGGCCCGGTCCCCCGCGACGGCCAGGTCCGCATCGGCAGCAACACCAAGACCTTCACCGCAGTGGTCGTCCTGCAGTTGGTGGGGGAGGGGCGCATCGACCTGGACGCCACGGTCGAGCACTACCTGCCCGGCGTCGTGCGGGGCAACGGCAACGACGGTGGCAAAATCACCGTACGTCAGTTGTTGCAGCAGACGAGCGGCCTCTCCGACTACGACGACGTGCTGTTCACCAAGCCGCAGGACATCGTCGACAAGAGCCACTCGTACTACCAGCCGCGCCGGCTGGTGGACGCCGCGCTCACGAACGCCCCGCACTTCACGCCCGGTGCGAAGTGGGAGTACAGCAACACCAACTACGTCCTCGCCGGGCTCATCGTCGAGCAGGTCACCGAACGACCCATCGGCGAGGAGATCACCAACCGCGTCATCAGGCCGCTCGGTCTGCGCGACACGTACTGGCCGGGCGTCGGCGAGCAGCGCCTCCGGGGCACGCACCCGCGCGGCTACGTCGCGGTGGCCCCGGGCGCGGAGTGGGTGGACGTCACCGACATGGACCCGTCCCTGGGCTGGGCCGCCGGCCAACTGGTGTCGACCCCGGACGAGCTGCGGACCTTCTTCGAGGCGCTCGTCGGTGGCAGGCTGCTCAAGCCCGCGCAGCAGGCGGCCATGATGACGACAGTGCCCGCGCCCGGCTTCGAGCCGACCGGCGAGTACGCGTACGGGCTGGGCATCGCCCGGCACGAGCTGCCCTGCGGCGGCGACGCCTGGGGCCACGGCGGCGACATCCAGGGCTTCGAGACCCGCAACCTCGTCACCAGGGACGGCCGCAGCGCCGTCGTCGCGGTGACCGCCCTGCCGACCGGTGAGCAGATGCTCGCCGACGTGAACGAAAGCGTCGAAACGGCGCTGTGCGCCACCGACCACTGAGGGGGCACAGGCTGCTCCTCCCGCGCCCCATGGACCGGATCTCACCGGTCTGCGGGGCGCGGCGCGCTGCCCGGAGCAGGTCGCCGAGCAGATCCGGCCTCATCGGGTGAGCCCGACGAACGTGGCCAGTCGCGCCACGTCGGTGGCTGCGGAGCCGCTGTGAGCCATCTCGGCGATGAGGGTACGGGCGGCAGGGCGGCAGCGGACCTCGGCGGGCGCGATGGTGTCGGCGTCGGCGAGGGAGTGTCCGGCGGCAGAGAGGTCGCCGAGATCGAGGTAGGCGCGGGCAGCGTCAATGAGGTGGGCGGCTCGATGTTCCGCGGGCAGTCGAGGCCAGTCGGCGCGGCGGACGGCCTGCTCGTGCTGGTGCACGGCGTGGTCGGTGTCGCCGAGGTGCAGGGCGGTGAGAAAGCGGGCGACCAGCACGGCGCTCGGCCCGAACGCGGTGTGGTGGGGGTCGTCGTCCCCGGTGCTGCGGTCAGCCAGGGCGGTGGCGTGGTCGAGCAGGTCCTCGACGCGGCGGCGCTCGGCACAGGCGGCCGCAGCCATGGCGGCCTGGAGGAGCAGTGTTCCGCGTACCCCAGGGTGGGCCGCGGTGCCGGTGGCAGCGAGCGCCGCGGTGAGGGCGAGTCGGTCGCGGCCGAGTGCGCGTAGCGCCTGGGCGACGCTGATGGTGGCGGCACCGACGCGGACGGGGTCGCCGGCGGCGGCGGTGACGGCCCGGTCGGCGGCCAGCCAGGCGAGGTCGGGCTCGCCGAGTTTGACGAGTATGCAGGCGGTGATCCGGTACGTGGGCAACAGCAGGGTTGGTGTGGTGTGAGCGGCGTCGAGCAGTGCGGGTAGCGCCCTGAGAAGTGGGGCGTAGTGGGCGTGTTGGTAGCTGAGCCAGGCGTGCGCGACGTGGCGTTGGACCTCGCCGGCAGGCAGGGTGCGGGTGGGCCGGTGGTGGTAGTGCGCCAGGGCGGCGCGGACCGCGTCGACGCCGTCCAGGCCGATGGTGGCCGTCGGTGGCGGCGTGCGGGAGGCGAGGAGGACGGCCGGGTCGACGCGTAGCACCTCGGCGATTTCCTGCACGACGGAGTAGCGGTCCAGGCCGCGTACGCCGCGTTCGACCTTGTCGACCCAGCTCTTCGACTTGCCGAGTCGGTCGGCGAGCATCTGCTGGGTCATCCGACGTCGCGCCCGCCACCGGGCCACCCGCCTTCCGACGGGCTCGTCGCGCTCCAACGCTGGCCCGGTCACCTGTCGCGTCCCTCGGGTAGCGGCTGGGTGTGCTGGCCGCAGTGGGGGCACCACCTCGCCTTCACCCGAAACGCCAGCAGCCCGAGCAGAAACCCCGGCACCAGCCCTCCGAACACCATCGCCGCCACTCCGGAAATCACGCATCACCTCGCCTCCTGGCGTGGGTCACGCAACGTGTGACCCTTCACCGACCACGCACCCTGTGGAACCTGTTCATTGCGTGCAGTAGTCAGAGTTGCGCATCAAGTGATGCAAAGCAAGCTTCTCGATGTGATCAACATTGACACGCATCGGGTTGAGGGAAGACAACCGGGTGATGGTGGTGCACGATATGCGCATGCCTCGATTCACTCCTGCAACACCACGCTCCCGCAGGCTCGGCCGGGAGCTGCGCAAGCTACGTGAAGCAAAGGGACTGACCGGTGACGGCGCGGCGGGAGTCGTCCGCTGCTCGCCGTCGCGGATCAGTCGGATCGAGTCCGGCGAGATCAAGCCTCGCGTCGGCGACGTCATGGAGTTGCTGGTCGCCTACGGCGTCAAGATTGACGAGGAGCCCGGCACGTCGGTCCTGGAGCAGGCGCGTGGCCTGCGCGAAGAGGGCTGGTGGCAGCGCCTCGGCGGCAAGTACGCCACCTACATCGCTTACGAGACCGAGGCCGTCGAGCTGAAGAACTTCGAGCCGATGCTGGTGCCGGGTCTACTCCAGACCGAGGCGTACGCCCGCGAGGTCAACCTCATCGGCCGGGAGACCGACCCCGAAGGCGTCAAGGAGCGGGTCGCCGCTCGGATGACGCGGCAGGAGGTGCTGCACCGCAAGCCGACACCGCTGCGGATGCACGCCATCCTCTCCGAGGCGTCGGTGCGGACCGAGGTCGGCGGTCCGGCGGTGCTGCGTGAGCAGCTCGACCACCTGGTCACGCTGAGCCGGCTGCCGAACGTCACGATCCAGGTGCTGCGCTTCGAGGCCGGCGCCCATCTGGCGATCAGCAGCGGCTTCGTCCTGCTCGACTTCGAGCCGGACGATCCGCCGCTGGGCTACATCGAGACTCTGGCCGGCGAGCTGTTCCTGGAGTCGAGCCGCGACCTGGCGCGGCTGTCGGCGGCGTACGACAATCTGAGGACACTGGCGCGGTCACCGGCCGAGTCGATCAGGTTCATCAAGGAGTTGAGCGAGGATGTCACGTAACGCCTGGCGCAAATCGAGCCGGTCCGGCAACAACGGTCAGTGCGTCGAGGTGCGGGATCGCGGCGCTCAGGTGGACGTGCGCGACTCCAAGGCCCCCGACGCCGGCATGCTGAGCTTCGAGCCGGCGGCCTGGGGCATGTTCATCGGCAGCATCAAGGCGTCTCACTGACGTGCTGAGGCTTGCGGGGCGGGGCAGTGGTTGAACCACTGCCCCGCACATTCTTGCGGAAGCCGGTGCTCAGCGTTAGCGATGCCAACTGCCTACAGATACTCGGCTGCGACTTGTTCCGCGTCGTCCACGAAGTCATCAAGCTCGGCCGGCGACATCTTCGCCTCAAGGAGTAGCTGTCCGAGAACGAAAACTTCAGCCGCGATGATGGTCTCGGCGGGAATGTTGTCGGCCAGTTCCTCCTCGCCGAGGGCGGCGCGGATGAGGCCTTCCATCTCGAGGGCTGGCAGGGTGTCTCCTTCCTCGTACTGCGCACGGGTCGCCGAGACCCAGGCAGCCACCTCGGTCGGCGTAGCGTCTGCGTCGAAGCGCCGGTGGACGGCGAGGGCGAACGCAGCCCCAATGACCTGAAGGCCGCCGACCCAGCCGCTCCCGCCGATCTCGCCTACCAAGGCATCGGCGGTATCCCAGTCAGCACGGGCCAACGCCCGAATCAGGTTGCTGAGTGCACTAACGTCCACGTCTCCAAAACCTCGCAATCAATTTGCCGGTCGTCGTTGCCAACCGGCTTGCCGCCACACCTGCCAGCAAGCCAACTACCACGAGATTTCCTGCGGCCTCGGCACCATCGATCCTCGCCCGAGGTGCCGATGCCGGGACCGTGGGGGTGCCAGTGCCCGTTGATTGTGTCCCCGAAGGACCATTGGGGTTGGTGAAAACTTTGATCAACTTTTGAGTCTTGTCGGTGGCGTTGGCCGCGTGCTCCTGGAGATCATCGGCCTTCCGCAGAGAGCGGTTGACCCAACCCCGCGCCTTGGCGCGAGCGATATCACGACGGTCGCTGTCCGCCAGGAGGTCCTCGCCGGACGGTGGCCCGGAGGCGGCTGCCGCCGATTGCGGTGCCGAACCGGGGGCGATGACGTTCAGAAAGTCGGCGACGTTACGGGCGGCGTCGCTGCTCAACCGGGCAATCCGGAGGGCCTTGTCCGCGCCGGTGCGGCTCTGGCTCACCGCCGCCCGTAACTTCGGATGGTCGGTGCCCCTGCCGACACCGGCGTACCGGGCGTTGCCCTCGGCGACATCCGTCGCGGCACGGTTCGCCTGGACCGCGAGTGCGTCCAGTCGGTCGATCGTGGATCTGAGCTGGGCCACCACCTGGGCAAGCAGGCTGCTCACCCCAGCGCCTTCTCGAACTCGTTCCCACTCTCCTGTGCGGCGGTGATGGCGCGGAGGGCCAGTTTCACCTCGCGTACCGCCTCGGCGATGGCCTTGCGGGCCTTCTCGGCCTCGTCCCGTCGACTGTCATGCAGCGTGGCGAGCATGAAGCCAGCAGCCTCGTTCAAGGAGTCGCCGATACCTTCGACAGTTGTTCTGCCCTGGTCGAGCAGTTGGCTCGCTTCCCTGAGCGCTGCCTTGACCTCACCGATGCTCACGGTCAGCCAAGGATGCTGATGTACTGCCGGGCTGCCGCGGTGCTGCCCTGGAGAGTGGTGGCTGCTTCGATCAGGCGTTGTTTGCTCTGCTCTGCTCGGGCGATGGCCTCGGAGAGAGCAGGGTGCCCGGTGCCGGCGGCGACCGCGCGCAGGCGGGCAAGTACCTGCTCGGTGCTCTCGATGGTGGCCCGGATCTGGCTCGTCGTCGTGTTGCTCTGCTCGGCTGCCTGGGCGAGGGCGGCTTTGACTTGCTCGATGCTGGCCATGTCGTCCTTCCGGTCGACTGCGCGGCGAGGGATGCCGGCGTGCTGCACGTGCAGTAGCGACGCAGACACTACCCAACATGAATCCCTCTCCGTAGCCCGTCTTCTGGACGTGTGCGGCCCGCGCAGCCCTGGCCTCGGGTGTCACTTGAGCGCTGATTCGTAGTCGTCGCTCGATGAAGCCTTTGAACGCATCCGCTTCCGTCAGGCGTGACGGCTCGGATCGTCGTCCGCCGCCGACACTCGGGTGGGCGGTATCGGATTGGGTTCCCAGCGGGTGCCGGTGATCCCGGCAGCCTGTTCGTGCGCCCGGTTCAGGATTGTCTCCGCCTCCCGTCGCGCGGCGGTCACGATGCCCTCCGCCTCGCTGCGCGCGTTGGCGCGGTGGTCGTCGGCCTGCTGCTCGGCGAGGTCGAGGATCTGCTCCACCCGGGTGCCGAGACCGCTGAGAGTCGTCGACTCCCGGTTGCGTCGTCGTCGTTGCGGGCCGGCCGTGTCGCCGGGGGTCGTCGCGTCGTCAGCCACCTCGTCGCGGTCGACCAGGCCGTCCTCGACGAGACGGGACTCCGTGCCGCCGACCAGGAAGAGCGCGACGCCGAGCGCGGCGACTGCCACGCCGGACCAGACGGCGGCCGGCCCGAGGGACGGGCCGACCGCGACGCCGACACCGAGCCCGACGAGGGCGGCGGCGGTCCTGGCTGGCTTGCGCACGAGTCCTCCTACGGCGGTACGGGCGAGGGCTTCGGCTTCCAGCATGACGATCGAGTCAACACTCCGATCACGAGATCGTCGCGGCGGTCTCCGATCGCGCCGTGGTGACGCGGCGGCGGCGCACCGGGTAGAAGATCGGGTGGGAGACGCTCCAGGCCGCGCCCTTGCAGACGACCTCCTTGTAGCGGGCCGCCAACCTTCCCGCGAGCAGGGCCGGCTTGGCGCGGTCGTCGGCGGTCACGTACTGGATGATGCCGTCGCGGCGGCCGAGGCTGATGCACTGGTTGAAGTAGCGCAGCGGGGCCTTCGGGATCCTCGTCCGACCGGTCAGGCGTGCGGCGATGGCGTCGGCGGCCTGCCAGGCCATCGGGGTTCCCGAGGCGCAGGACATCCGCAGCGGCCTGCCGCCCGGCCCGGCGGCGAGTCCGGCGTCGCCGACGGCGTACACGTCGGGGTGCGAGACGGAGCGCATCGTGTCGTCGACGACGATCTGCCCGGTGGCCGCGACCGTCAGGGTCGTGGCGGCGGCGATGGGGTGGACGGCGAAGCCCGCCGTCCACACTGTCACCTGGGCCGGAATGGTCCGACCGTCGCCGGTGAGCGCCCCGCTCGCCTCCACCCGGGCGATGTCGGTGTGCTCGTGGACGATGATGCCGAGCCGGTCGCAGACGCCCCGCAGGTGCTGTCGCGCCTTCTCGTTGAGCCAGTCGCCGAGGCCGCCGCGGGCGGCGATCGCGACGTCGAGGTCGGGGCGGGCCTCGGCGATCTCGGTGGCCGCTTCGAGACCGGTGAGGCCCCCGCCGACGACGAGCACGGTCCCGCCGGCCGCGAGCTGGGCGAGGCGGTCGCGCAACCGCAGCGCCGACGGCCGGCCTGAGACGTCGTACGCGTGCTCGACGACACCGGGCACGCCGTGGTCTGCGGCGGCGCTGCCGAGGGCGTAGACGAGAGTGTCGTACGCGAGCTCGTCGGCGCCACGCTCGTCGGTCACCGCGACGGTCCGGTGCTCGACGTCGACGGCGGTGACCCGGGCGAGGCGGACCCGCACGCCGGTGCCCGCGTACACCTCGCTCAGCTCGTGGCGTGTGAGGTCCTGCCCGGTGGCGAGCTGGTGCATGCGGACCCGCTCGACGAAGTCGGCGGCGGCGTTGACGACTGTGATGTCGACGTCGTCGGCGTGCAGTCGCCTGGCGAGACGTCCGGCGGCGATCGCTCCGGCGTAGCCGGCCCCGAGGACGACGATGCGATGCTTCATGGTGGCGCTCCTGTCTCGGTGGTTGTCGCTTCCTGAACCGGACAGCGACGCGATTGCTGACAGGAGTCGGCTATGACCTGGGTCACCAGGCGTGCAGGAGCGGTTCAGAGTGTTCGACGGTGGGCCACTGGCGGGTGGCGCGTTCGAGCTTGTCCGGGTTGACCTGGGTGTGGATGGCCGCGACACCCTCGGGTGTCACCTCCAGGGACATGACGCCGACGACCCGGCCGTCCATGACCACCACCACCGCGGGGCCGCCGTTGACGACCTCCGCGTAGAGCGCGGGGCTGCCGCCCACCAGGTTCCGCTTGACGTCGCTCGGCCGGAACAGGCCACGCAGGAACTTCGCCACCGCCAGTGCGCCGGAGACCGGTGTGGTCCGGGCCGGGATCTTGCCGCCGCCGTCGCCGACGCTCGTCGCGTCGTCGGTCAACAACTGCACCAACCGCTGGATCTCGCCGCTGTTGGCGGCCGTGAGGAACTCCGTCACGATCTTCCGCGCGGCGGCGCCGTCGACCTCGGCGCGGACCCGGTCGGCGCCGACGTGCTGCTTGGCGCGCCGGTAGAGCTGCTGGCAGTTCGCCTCGGTGACACCGAGGATCTCGGCGATCTCACCGTGCGCGTAGCCGAACGCCTCGCGCAGCACGTACACCGCGCGTTCGTTCGGCGACAGCCTCTCCATGAGGGTGAGCACCGCCATCGAGACCGATTCGCGCTGCTCGACGGAGTCGACGGGGCCGAGCATCCGGTCCCCGGCGAGGACCGGCTCGGGCAGCCAGGTGCCCACGTAGGTCTCGCGCCGGGCACGTGCAGAGGTGAGCTGGTTGAGGCAAAGGTTGGTGAGCACCCGGGTCAGCCACGCCTCGGGCGTCTCGACGTGTTCCCGGTCGGCGGCCTGCCAGCGCAGGAACGTGTCCTGGACCGCGTCCTCGGCGTCGCTGGCCGAGCCGAGCAGCCGGTAGGCGATCGCCTCCAGGCGGGCCCGGGAGCGCTCGAACACCTCGACCTCGTCCGGACGCAGCGGCATGGCTCGACAGTAGCCACCTCCGTCGCGCGGCGATGCCGGGGTTTCCTTCCCCGAGCGTCAGGAGGTGACCTACCCGAGCTGCCAGCGCTTGTCGCCTAGGATGAGGCGTATGAGCGCTGAGGCTGTTGGCATGCACATGCCCGCCGTCGTGACGCTCGACGACGTGGCGGCGATGAATGCCGCCGATCCGAACGGCCACCGCTACGAGACCAGCCCCGAGGGGGTCCTGTCGGTCATGCCGCCGCCCGATTCGGAACATGCCATGATCGCCAGTCGGCTCTTCGCCTGGCTGATCATGGCTGGTTGGCCCGCCGAGCAGGTGCTCCAGGTCGCTGGTGTGCGGATTCCCGGGCCGGATGGTGACGGCGGCCGGATTCCCGATCTCAGTGTGTGGCGCAAGCCGCCGAGCCGCAGCGTCTGGGCCGCGGTGACGGAGATCGTGCTCGTGGTGGAGATCGTCTCGCCCGGCTCGGAGGCGATGGACTCGGTCACCAAGGTCCGCGAGTACGCGTTGGCGGGCATCCCGCAGTACTGGGTGGTGGACCGCGACGGCGCGCAGACGGTCACCCTGCACCGGCTGGGTGGCGACGGGTCGTACGAGGAGTGCGCGCGGATGCCGCTGGCGTGGCTGCTCCAGACGGCTCCCGGGGACCATCTCGACTGAGCGTCTGCGCCGTGGGGCGGCCCCGCCCGTCGTATGGTGCCGGAATGGCGCACCCGGTGTGGGCGGACGGTGACGCGTACGAGGCGTACGTGGGTCGGTGGAGCCGCCTGGTCGCGGCCGACTTCGTGCGCGGGCTCGCCGTGCCACCCGGCCGGCACTGGCTGGATGTGGGCTGCGGCACCGGTGCGTTGACCTCGACCGTCCTCGTCGAGGCGGATCCCGCCCGGATCACCGGCATCGACCCCTCGGCGGGCTTCGTCGCCCAGGCGCGTGCCCGCGTCGAGGACGCCCGCGCGAGCTTCCACGTCGGTGACGCCCGCGCGCTGCCGATACCCGACCGCGCCGTCGACGTGGTGGTCAGCGGGCTGACGCTCAACTTCGTGCCCGAGCCGGCGCGGGCGGTGGCCGAGTTCGCCCGGGTCGTCCGGCCGGCGGGGGAGGTGGCCGCGTACGTGTGGGACTACGCGGAGGGCATGGCGATGATGCGGCACTTCTGGGCCGCCACCACGCAGCTCGACCCGGCCTCGGCGGCGCGGGACGAGGCGAATCGTGGCACGGTGGCCGGGCCCGACGCCCTGCGGGCGCTCTGGGTGGACGCCGGCCTGACGGAGGTGTCGGTCCGGCCGGTGGACGTGCCCACGATCTTCGCCGACTTCGCCGACTACTGGCGACCGTTCCTCGGCGGGCAGGGCAGCGCACCGTCGTACGTCACCTCCCTGGGCGAACCGGAGCGGGAGGCGTTGCGGGACCTGCTGGCCACCCGGCTGCCGATCGAGCCGGACGGCTCGATCCGGCTCACCGCGCGGGCCTGGGCCGTGCGGGGCACGGCAGCCTGACGGCAGGGGTCAGGCCGGCTGCATGAGGCCGGCGCGATAGGCGAAGGACACCAACTGGGCCCGGTCCTTGACGTTGAGTTTGCACCGTAGCCGGTAGACGTGGGTGCGGACGGTGGTCAGGCCGATGGACAACTCGGTGGCGACCTCCTCGGTGGACTTTCCGTCCGCCATCAGCAGCAGCACCTGCCGTTCCCGTGGGGTCAGGGTGGACACGGCCGGCTGGAAGACCTCCTCCGGGTACGGCTGTCGACGCCGGAACCAGTCGACCAGCCGGTCGGCGATCCGGGGGGCCAGAGTGGTCTGGCCGGCGGCGGCGGCGCGCACCGCGGCGGCGACCTCCTCCCAGGTCGCGTCGGGCATCAGGATCCCGTTGACGCCCGCCTGGAACACGCTGCTGACCAGGTCGTCGCTGTCGTCGGTGGCGAACACCACGAAACGGGGTCGGGGAGTCAATTTCTCGGCGTTGATTTTGTGAATGAGATTGACGGCAGAAATGCCGCGCAATTTCAGGCCGGTGACGATGACGTCGACACGGTGCGTGCGGGCCAGCATTATCGCGTGGTTGCCGCTGTCCGACGTGTCCACCACGGAGACATCGGGCTCGCTGCCCAGCAGCGTACGGAGGCCATCTCGGACAATCGGCAATTCGTCGCAGACAAGAACCCGGATTGACATTCCCCCGCCTTACGTACTGCCGCCGGTGAATTCAACACATCGATGATCGCGATGTTACTCGGTCGAACGCGGCTGCGACAGTCGTGTCACGCGGACGGCCCGGGGTCATCGTGGCGTTGACTCGGTGTCGACGGCGCGCGGACGCGGTACCGGGGGTGGGATTCCTATGGTCGGAGCGGTCCCCGGCCCCCACGAAGGAACGGAAGCCCTCCCGTGACTGTCCAGGAACAGACCAGCGCCCGCTGCCCCGAGTGCGCCGCCGACGTGAGCTTCGCCGAGGCGCCCCGGCTCAGCGAACTGGTCGAGTGCGGCGAGTGCCAGATCGAGCTGGAGGTCGTCACGGTGCAGCCGGTGACGCTCGCGCCGGCCCCCGAGGTCGAAGAGGACTGGGGTGAGTGAACCGGCCTCGGTGGCGGTGCTCACGTCCCGGCTGCGGGTCGACGACAAGCGGATCCTGGAGGCGTTGGAACGCCGCAACGTCGCGGTGGCCCACGTCGACACCCGGACCGCGTGGTGGCCGCTGGACGGTGCCGCACCCGAGTGGCGGCTCGTGCTCAACCGGGAGATCGGCCAGATCCGCGCCGGCTACGCCGCCCGCGCCCTGGAACGGCTGGGCGTGATCGGCGTCAACTCCGCGGCCGCCATCGAGACCTGCGCCGACAAGTGGCACACCTCCCTCGCGCTGCGCGCTGCCGGCCTGCCCACCCCGCGTACCGCACTGGCCGCCACCCCGGAGGCCGCGCTGTCCGCGCTGGCCGCGATCGGCTACCCGGCCGTCGTCAAACCACTTGTCGGGTCGTGGGGGCGGCTGGTCACGACCGTGCCGGACCCGGACCTGGCGCGCACCGTGCTGGAGTACGTGGCCGCGCTGCCCGGCCCGCAGGCGCACATCGTGTACGTGCAGGAGTACGTCCGCAAACCCGGCCGCGACATCCGGGTGGTGGTCGTCGGCGGCGCGGTGCTCGGCGCGGTGTACCGGTACAGCGCGGACTGGCGTACCAACGTTGCCCGGGGCGCCCGCACCGAGCGGTGCCCGCTCACCGACCGGATCGTCGAGCTGGCCACCACGGCCGCCGCCGCGGTGGGCGCGGACCTCGCGGGCGTCGACCTGGTGGAGGACGACACCGGCCGGCTGCACGTCCTGGAGGTCAACTCCGGGGTCGAGTTCACAGGCTTCGAGCAGGCGTACGACGGAACCGTCGACGTCGCCGCCCGGATCGTCGACCACGTCCTGGCGAGGCTGGCGTGACCGGCCGGACCGGGCCGGTCCGCGCGGCGATCGTCGGCGGCGCGGGCTACATCGGCGGCGAGCTGGTCCGCCTGCTGCTCGGGCACCCGAGGATGGAGCTGGCAACTGTCACGTCGCGCCGGCTCGCCGGACGGCGGGTCAGCACCACCCACCCCAACCTGCGCGGCCTCACCGACCTGACGTTCACCGCCCCGGAGGATCTGGGCCGGCACGACGTCCTGCTGCTGGCCACCGAGCACGGGCTGGCGATGGGCGCGATGCGCGGCCTGCTCGACCTGGCCGACACGGTTGTCGACCTGTCGGCGGACTTCCGGCTGCGCGATCCGGCCGTCTTCGCGGCGTACTACGGTGGCCCACACGCCGCGCCCGACCTGCTCGCCGAGTTCGTCACCGGTCTGCCCGAACTGCACCGCAAGCACCTGCGCGACGCCGACCGGATCAGTGTGCCCGGTTGCATGGCCACCGCCGCGATCCTCGCCCTGCACCCGCTCGTCGACGCGGGCCTGCTGGGCGCGGGGGAGGTGACGGTCGACGGGCGGACCGGCTCCAGCGGCTCCGGCAGCACCCCGTCGGCGGCGAACGTGCACGCCGAGCGCAGCGGCGCGCTGCGGGTCTTCGCCCCGACCGCCCACCGGCACCAGGCGGAGATCACCCAGGCGGTGGGCGTACCGGCGCGGATGACAGCGACAGGCGTGGAGGCGGTCCGGGGCGTGCAGGTGCTGTGCCGGGTGCCGCTTGCCGACGGCGTCGACGAGGTCGCCACCCGGGCCGTCTACCGCCGCTACTACCGCGACGAGCCGTTCGTACGGGTGGTCGCGGCGCGACGCGGCACGTACCGGCTGCCGGAGCCGAAGATCCTGGCCGGCTCCAACTTCTGCGACGTCGGGTTCGCCGTCGACCCGGACGGCGGCTGGGCGCTTCTCGTCGCGGCACTGGACAACCTCGTCAAGGGCGGCGCCGGCAACGCGGTGCAGTGCCTCAACGTCCGCTACGGCTGGCCCGAGCGGCTGGGGCTGGAGTTCCCCGGCCTGCACCCGGCGTGAACGCCCCACCGGCCCCGCCGGGCGAGCTGACAGTGGTGAAGTGCGGCGGCACTGCCGGGGTGGACGCGGTGGCGGTCTGCGCCGACGTCGCCGAGCTGGTGCACGCCGGCCAGCGGGTGGTGCTGGTGCACGGCGGTTCCGCAGACATCGGCGCGCTCGGGGACCGGCTGGGCGTGCCGCACCGGCGGATGGTCAACGACGACGGGGTGGACACCCGCTACACCGACCCGGCCACCCTCGAGGTCGTCGTGCTCGCCCTCGCCGGCGCGGTCAAGCCCCGGCTGGTCGCCGCGCTGGCCCGAGCCGGGGTCGACGCGGTCGGGCTGACCGGGCTGGACGCCGGCCTGCTGCGGGCCCGGCGCACGCCCGTACACCGGGCGGCCGTCGACGGCCGCCGGATGGTGCTGCGCGACAACCATGGCGGGCGACTTGTCGGCGTACGCCCCGACCTGCTCCGGGTGCTGCTGGCGGCCGGCACGGTGCCGGTGGTGTCGCCGCCGGCGCTGGGCGAGGACTGCCGGCCGGTGAACGTGGACGCCGACCGCGCCGCCGCAGCCCTCGCCGCCGCGCTGGGCGCGCGCACCCTGGTCCTGCTCACCGGGGCCCCCGGGGTGCTGACCGACCCCAGCAACGAACTGTCGGTGCTGGCCCGCTGCGCGGTGCCGACGACAGGCGTGCCGCCCGGCGTGGGCGGCGGGATGGCGCTGAAGCTGATCGCCTCCCGCGAGGCGCTGCTCGGCGGGGTGGGCCGGGTGCTGGTCGCCGACGGCCGACGCGGCGACCCCGTCCGGTCGGCGCTGGCCGGCGCCGCCACCGAGATCACCATGAGGAGCGCGAATGCCTGAGGACGCCACCGAAGCCGATCCGCCGCCACTGAGGCCGGAACGCGGCTCACCGCGCCTGCGGCCCGAACGCGGCTCGCCGCAGGTGCGGCCGGGAGTCGTCACGGACACCTTCGCGGCCGGACTGCTGCGCCGCATGGTCGAGACGCCGTCGCCGTCGTACCACGAGGCGGCGCTGGCCCGGTCGCTTGTGGACGCGATGGGGCAGCTGGGCTTCGACGCGTACGTCGATCCGGTCGGAAACGTCGTCGGCGAGATCGGCCGCGGCGACGGGCCGGTGGTGCTGCTGATCGGCCACCTGGACACGGTGCCGGGCGGTCCGGCGGTCCGCGCCGAGGACGGCCGGCTCTACGGTCGGGGCGCGGTGGACGCCAAGGGACCGCTCGCGGCAATGGTGTGCGCCGCCGCGTCGGCGGACATTGGCGGACGGATCGTGGTGGTCGGCGCGGTCGAGGAGGAGATCGCGTCGCGCGGGTCGCGGGAGATCCGACGGCGGCTGCCCCGGCCGGACGCGGTGGTGGTGGGCGAACCGAGCGGCTGGTCGACGATCACGCTCGGGTACAAGGGCAAACTCGACCTGTCCTACCGGGTGTCGGTGCCGGCCACCCATCCCAGCAACCCGGTGGCGAAGGCGTCCGAGTTGGCGGTGCGTTGCTGGACGACGCTGCTGGAGCTGCTCGGCCCGGAAAGCGGCAACGGCTCCTTCGACAGGCCCGGCGCGACCCTCCTCTCGCTGCGCGCCGACCAGGTGCGGGCCGAGGCCGAGCTGAGCGTGCGCACACCGCCCGGGTACGACGTGGACGGGTTGCTGCGGGAGCTGGCGCAGCGTACGCCCGATGGTGATCTGACAGTTGTCAACCGCGTCGCCGCCTGCCGCGCCGATCACCGCAACCCGGTGGTCCGGGCGCTCTCGGCGGGCATCCGCGCGCAGCGGGCCCGACCCGCGCTGAAGGTGAAGACCGGCACCTCGGACATGAACGTGCTCGCCGAGCAGTGGGACGTCCCGATGGCCACGTACGGCCCCGGGGACAGCAGCCTGGACCACTCCGACGACGAGCACATCGTGCTGGCCGACTACCTGCGCGGGATCGCGGTGCTGCGGCACGCGCTGCGCGAGCTGGACGCACGCGTGTCGACCGCGCCACCGTCGCCCGCCCCCCAGGTCAACGGCTTCCGCCTCACCCCGAGCGGGGCCTGACGTGCCGCCCCGGGAACCGCTGGCGATCGCCGAGCCGGCCGCCGTCGACCTGGCGGCGGTCGCGGTACGCGTGCGGGAGCTGATCGTGGCGATGTGCGCCAGCGCCGACGGCGGGCACCTGGGCGGCTCGATGTCGCTCGTGGAGATCCTGGTGACCCTGTACCACGAGGTGTTGCGGGTCGACCCGACGCGACCGCAGGCGCCCGACCGCGACGTGCTGCTGCTCAGCAAGGGCCACGGGGCGATCGCCCTGTACGCGGTGCTCGCCACCCGGGGCTACTTCCCGGTGGAGTGGCTCGACGGGTACGCGGCACCGGGCGGGCCGTTCCTGGCCCACCCGAACCGTGCGGTCCCCGGCGTGGAGATGCCCACCGGCTCGCTCGGGCACGGGTTGGCGCTCGGCGTCGGGCACGCGCTCGCCGCCCGGCTCGACGGCAGCGACAGGCGCTGCGTCGTCGTACTCGGCGACGGGGAGTTGCAGGAGGGCTCGGTCTGGGAGGCGGCGATGGCCGCCGGCAGCCTCGGGCTCGACCGGCTGACCGCGGTGATCGACCGCAACGGCCTGCAACTCGGCGACGGCACCGAGGACGTGATCACGCTGGAACCGCTGGCCGACAGGTGGCGGGCGTTCGGCTGGACGGTCCGCGAGGTGGACGGGCACGACCGGGGCGCGCTGCGTGCGGCGTTGACGGAGCCGGGCGCGGGCCGACCGGTGGCCGTCATCGCCCGGACCGTCAAGGGTCGGGGGCTGCCCTACGTGGAGGGTCAGGTGCGCAGCCACTTCGCCCGGCTCGGCGAGACCCAACGAGGGCGGGCGCTGCGGGCCGTACGCCGGGGGATCCGATGAGCACGGCGGGCCCGGCAGCCACGGCGGTCCCGACGGGTGCGCCGCGCGCCGGGCGGGACGTCTACCGGGACCTGCTCGTCGAGCTGATGGCCGCGGACACCCGACTGGTCTGCCTGGACAGCGACACCGGCCTGTTCGGCGGCGTCGACTTCGGGCCGGCCGGCGACCGCTACGTCAACCTCGGCATCGCCGAGCAGAACCTGATGGGCGTCGCCGCCGGACTGGCCCGCAGCGGACGGATCCCGATGGTCAACACCATGGCCACCTTCGCCAGCACCCGCGCGCTGGAGGCGGTGAAGGTGGACATCGCCTTCAACAATCTGCCGGTACGGATCGTGGCCACCCACGGCGGGCTGGCCGCCGGCCACCTCGGGCCCACCCACCACGCCCTCGAAGACCTGGCGATCATGCGTACGCTGCCGAACATGACAGTGGTGGCGCCGGCCGACGCCGACGCCTGTGCCCGGTTGTTCCGGCAGTCGCTGGAGCTACCCGGCCCGGTCTACCTGCGGCTCGGTCGCGCCGCGACGCCGGATCTGGCGGCCACCCTCGCCACGGCCGGCGTCCCGGACGCGCCGGCGGTCCGGCTGGGTCGGGTGCAGCCGCTGCGCTCCGGCGGCGACGTGGTGCTGGCCGCCTGCGGGCCGTACCCGGTGCTCGCCGCGCTGGACGCCGCCGAGGAGCTGGCCCGCCGGGGGATAGGTGCCACGGTGCTCAACGTGCACACCGTCCGCCCGCTCGACGTGGAGACGCTCGACGCGGCGGTCCGGGCGACAGGCCGCCCGGTGGTGGTGACAGTGGAGGAGCACTGGCCCAGCGGCGGGCTGGGCTCCGCCGTCGCGGAGGCGCTCGCCGAACGCCGGCCCACCCGCGTGCTGCGGGTGGCGGTGCCGGACGGGTTCGTTGATGTGGCGGGCGACCAGCGGTACCTGCTGGAACGGGCCGGGGTGACCGCCGGCGCGGTGGTGGACCGGGCGGTGGCGGCGCTGCGATGAGCCGCGCGGGCGAACGCCGGAGCCTGGTGGCGCTGCTGAGCGCGCACTACCTGTCGTCCTTCGGCAACGCGATCACAGTGGTCACCGTGCCGCTGTACGTGCTGGCGCGCACCGACAGCGCGGCGGCGACCGGCCTCGCCGGCTTCGCCGGGACCCTCCCGTTGATCTTCGCGGGCGCGGTCGGCGGGGTGTGGATCGACAGGCTCGGTGGCCGCCGCGTGAGCGTGCTCTCCGACGCGCTCGCCGGCCTGCTCACCTGCCTGGTCCCGGTGCTGGACGCCACCGTCGGGCTGCCGATGCCCGCCCTGCTGGCGCTGCTGTTCGCCCGCAGCCTCGTCGCCACGCCGGCCAACGCGGCCCGGGTGAGCCTGATCCGACCGGTCGCCGCGGCGGCCGGCGTACGACTGGAGACCGCCAACTCGTGGTACCAGGCGGCGCCCCGGCTCGGCCTGGTGGTCGGCGCGCCACTGGCCGCGCTGCTGGTCGCCGCCCTCGGCGCGGCAGTCGGCCTGTACGTCGACGCGGCCGGCCTGCTGCTCGCCGCGCTGCTGGTCACCGTCGGGGTGCCCGCCCTGGCCGCCGCGCCGACGACCGGCCGCGCCGGCTTCGCGCGGCAACTTCTCGAGGGCGCGACGCTGGTACGACGGATGCCGGTGATCGCCGCGATGACCGCATTCGTGTTCGTCACCAACCTGCTGGACGCGGCGTTCACCCCCGTGCTGCTACCCGTCTACGCGCACGACGTGCTGCACGACGGTCGGTACCTGGGCTGGCTGATCGCCGCGTCCGGCTGCGGAGCGGTGCTCGGCACCTTCCTGTACGCCCCGGCCAGCCGCCGCCTGCTGGCCAGCCGGCGGCGCACCATGCTGGGCTGCTTCGTGGTCATCGGCGTGCTGCGGCTGTCCATCGCGGCCACCCCGCCACCGGCCGTGCTGATCGGCATCTGCCTGCTGCTCGGCCTGGCCGCCGGACCGCTCAACCCGCTGCTCACCACGGTCACCCTCGAACACGTGCCGGAGGAGGCCAGGGGTCGGGTCTTCGGGCTGGGCAGCGCTGTCGCGCTCAGCGGCGCCCCGCTGTCGGTGCTGCTGGCCGGCTGGTCCGTCGGGGCCGTCGGGCTCGTCCCCACGCTTGCCGCCTTCGGTGGCGCGTACCTGCTGCTCGTCGCCGTGGCGCTGCGTGGCCGGTCGTTGCACGCCATGGACGCGTACGCCCCGGGCGGCTCAGCCGAGGCCGCGGGTTCGTCCACCGTCGACAAGCAGGCAGGTACCGGTGATGAACGAGGCGGCCTCGCTGGCCAGGAAGGCGGCCACCGCGCCGAAGTCCCCGGCACGACCCACCCGGCCCAGCGGGATGCCCGCGCCGATCTCCGCGAGCCGGGCGTCGGCCGCTGAGCCGTAGTCGGCGCGTACGCCCTCGGTGTCGTGGTAGCCGGGGGCCAGCACGTTGACAGTGATGTCGCCCGGCCCGAGCGCCTGCACGAGGGCGCGGGTGAAGCCCAGCAGGCCCGGCCGGGCGGCGGCGGAGAGCCCGTACTCAGGAATCGGCTGGCGGACCGTCTCCGAGGCGACGATGAGGACCCGGCCCCAGCCGGCCGCGCGCAGGTGCGGCAGGGCCGCCAGGGTCAGGCCGACGTGCGGCAGGAAGGCGGCGTCCAGCGCCTGCCGGTACGCGTCCAGCCCGAAGCTGTCGACCGGGCCCCCGGGCACCTCGCCGCCGTTGGCGACCACGATGTGCAGCGCGCCGAAGTGCGCCACGGTGTCGGCGACCCAGCCGGCCACCCCCTGCTCGTCGGTGATGTCCACCGGTCGGGCCAGCACGTCCGGGGCGCCCGCCGCGCGCAGCTCCTCGGCGGCCTCGGCGAGCCGTTCCGGGTTGCGTGCCCCCACCGACAGGGCGCAGCCCTCGGCCGCGAGCGCGTGGGCCGTGGCCCGGCCGAGGCCGCTGCTGGCGCCGGCGACAAGCGCCACCCGTCCCGCGATACCGAGATCCATACCAACCACTCCCTCAGGGTCGTAAAGGGTAGCCGTACCGGCGCAGCACCGGGGCGGCGAGTGTGGTGGCGACCACCGCGGCGCGGGCCGGCAACGCGTCGCGCCACGCCAGGTCGGGCCGGATCGTCGTCGGCCCCCGCCGCAGCCGGTCCGGGTTGCCGGTCACCGTGTGGTTGACGCCCAGCACGGCCTTCCCGTCCGGCCCGACGGGCGGCTCGCCGGGCAGATCGGCCCACCGCAGCACCCGAGCCAGCACGTCGCGCGGGGCGGACGCGAAATCCTCGTAGCGCAGCCGCAGGTAGCGTTCCGGGGCCGCCCGCCCGATCCGGTCCGACGCCACGTTTATCGCTGTCCACATCCCGGTGCTGCGGGCCGCGCTCATCCGCGGCAGGTACTGCTTGGGACGGGCGAACGAGTGCGCCACCGCGCGCGGGTCGCGGACCAGGTGCAGCACCCGCAGGTCCAGTCCGGCGTCGCCGAGCAGCACGGCGGCCTCGGCCGGGTACTTCGAGCCGTCGACGATCACCTCGGCGCCGGTCTCCTCGGCCACCGCCCGGTACGTCCCGATCATCCGGCGGGCCACCTCGGTCACCCCGGCCGGCCGTGGCCGACGCCCCGCGACCTCGGCCAGCCGCACGCCGGTGTGCCGGACCCGCACGTGGCGTCGCTGCTCGGCCACGATCCGGCGGGCCGCCCGCGCCGGATCGGACCCGCCGACCCGGTCGACGACACGACTCCACAACGGACAGTCGGTGAGCGCCTCGCCGCAGCCGCAGGACGTGTTGGTGCCGACGCGCAGGACACCGTTGCGCCACAGGTAGTACAGCTCACCGACGTGCACCACCCGAGGCAGCTCACCGAGCAGGTTGCCCAGCACCGTCGAGCCGCTGCGGTTCCAGCCGGTCAGGTAGACCACCTTCATCGCAGGTCCAGCGTCATCGCAGGTCGAGCAGCAGGAAGTGCTGCGGCAGGTGCACGGCCAGGCCCAGCCGCAGACCTGCCGTGATCACGTCGGACCCGTCCGGGCCCGCACCCCGGCACAGGCTCACCTGCGAGGTGCCCGACTCCAGCAGCGTGACCGCCGCCCGGAAGTCACCAAGCAGCACCTGGTCCGGCGCGATCATCCGAGTGCGGCTGACCCGGATACCGACCTCGCCGAGTCGGGCCAGCATCCCGCTGCCCAGCAGGTCCCAGTAGCGGTTGGGGTGGGCCACTATCGCGTCGCAGGACCCGCCCATCTCCTCGACCTCGCCGGCGGCGGTGATCACCTCGGCGGTCAGTTCGCCGGGCGCGGCCCGCCGCCGGGCGCCGGGCAGGCCGATCAGGCCGGGGATCACCGAGTCGGCGCTGCCGTGCAGCAGCACCTCGTTCTCGATGGTGCCCAGCCGCACCAGCACCCGGTAGTCCACGAAGCCGGCCAGCAGCGTCGGGTCCCGCAACAGGTCCGGCGGCACTGCCACCCCGGCGGTCACCTCGGTCAACTTCGTCTGCACCAGCCGGGGCACGAAGGTCGCCTCGGGGCTGGCCTCGTAACTGGTGCCGGCGATCTCCGGGGTGCCCGGGGTCGGCGCCTCGCTGACGTAGGTGACCGGCTCCTCGGTCACCGTCGCGCTCTTGAGCAGGTGCCGCACCGTGTAGCGGGGTCGGTGCTTCGCGAGCGGAAACAGGGTCGGCAGGGACGCGGCGATCGGCACGTCGACGTCGCCGCCGTCGGAGGCGAGCACCGCGCGGGCGAACTGCTCACCGGGGCCGTGCTCGGTCAGGTCGTAGTCGGCCAGGGCATGCTGCATCGACACTCCGTCCGTAGCGGGGGCAGGTAGGGGGACCGGATCGCCGGGTCAGCAGGGGGTGCGGGCCTCCACCCACTCGTACATCGCCTCGAAGGCGAGCCGCTGGGACTCCTTGCCGAGGATGTTGAGGTTGCCGGGGATCGCGTTGCACTCCAGGATCACGTAACCGTCCTCGGTCGGCAGGATGTCCAGCCCGGACAGGGTGATCCCCATCGCCCGGGTGGCCCGGATCGAGATGTCCGCCAGCTCCGGCGGGATGTCCACCCGCTCGAAGCTCGCCCCCAGCAGGGTCCTGGTCTTCCACTGCCCGACGGCCGGATACTTCACCATGTTCATCGGCATCGTGTCGCCGGACACGGTCAGCCGGTACTCGCCGTACTGGGTGGGGTAGTAGGGCTGGCACACCAGGACCCCGTAGCGGGCCAGCAGCGTCTCGATCAGCGGCAGCTCGTCGGCGACGTTGGTGATCCGCTCCACGTCGATGCCGGCGCGCCCGTACGACGGTTTCACCACGACGGTGCCCCACTCCCGGCTCGCCGCCTCGACGTCGGCGGGCGTCCGGCAGGCCCGCGTGGGTGGCACGGGCAGGCCGGCGTCGGCGAGCACCTGCATCATCCGGAACTTGCTGTAGGCGGCCTGCCACACCTCGACCGGGTCGAACATCGTCACCCCGGGGATGTTGCTGGCGAGCATCAGCCGCTCCACCCGGTCACGCCAGTCGCCGTGCAGTTGCGCCCGGGAGATGACGGCGTCGAAGGAGCGCCCCAGCTCGCCGTTGAACATGACCTCCGAGCCACCGCCCGCTGCCGCCGCGACGTCGATCTCCTCGACGGTGAACAGGGAGGTGTCGTGACCGCGCTCGCGGCCCAGCTCGGCGATGACCGGCGAGTCGTCGTCCTCCTCGCCGTGATCCCATGCCAGAACACCGATCCGCATGACACCTCCACGCTTCCGCGCACCCCGACAGGCATCTATGACTCTGGTGAGAGTCGTCCATGTCTGATCATTTGTCAAGGTCACTGAATGGGGTCCGTCTTCGGCGGCGCTAGCTGCGGGTTTGCTGTGCGTAACAACGATTTTCGTGGACGCGACAGCGGTCGTCGGGGGTGGTAGCTTGCCCGGCAGGCACATCTCATGTGGACGTGACGGGGCAGGGCCGGGAGGCGACCGAACATGTGGGATTCATTGACACCTGTCGACAAGCGACAGGCCGAGGAGTACGTCGCGGCGGGCTGGTGGCGGTCGGAGACGTTCCTCGACGACCTCGCCGCGGCGGCGCGCGACCGCCCGGACCACCCGGCGATCATCACGTACGAGGGTGGCGAGCACGCGCGCACGCTGACGTACGCCGAGTTGGCCACCATGGTCGCCCGGTTCGCCGGGGCGCTGCGGTCGCTCGGCGTCGGCCGCGGTGACGTGGTGATGATCTACCTGCCGAACCGGTGGGTGCTCACGCCGCTCTACCTGGCCTGCAACCAGATCGGGGCGGTCAGCTCGCCGGGTTTCCCGATGCTGAGCACCCGGGAGCTGCGGCAGGTCCTGGAGTCGACGGGAGCGAAGGTCTGCATCACCCTGGACACCTTCGCCGGCACCGACTACGCCACCCGGCTCGCCGAGCTGGACGTGCCGACGCTTGAGCACCGGGTGGTGATCGGCGACGCCGCCCGGGTCGGCGCCGTCGACTTCCAGCAGGTGTTCGTCGACACCCCGTGGGAGCAGCGCGCCCCGGACGACGGGGCGGACGCCCTCGGCCCCGACGAGCCGGCCCTGGTGTTGCACACCTCGGGCACCACAGGCCCGATGAAGGGCGTCGTGCACAGCCAGAACACGATGTACGCGTGCGTCCGCGCGTCGGCGGAGCCGCTCGGGCTCGCCCCGGACGAGGTGGTCCTGCTGCCCAGCGTGCTCACCCACATGGCCGGGGTCACGCACGCCGTCTACCTCCCCGTCCACCTGGGCTGCACGGCGGTGGTGATGGACTCCGGCGACGACATGGCGCTGCTGGTGGCGCTTATCGCCCGGCACGGCGGCACGTTCGTGTACGCGGCGCCCGGCTTCGTCATCGGCATGCTCGCCGCCCAGCGTCGCGCGCCGGTGCAGACCCCGACCCTGCGCCAGATCGTCTCCGGCTCGGCGCCGATCGCGCCGCAGCTCATCGCGGACGTAGGGGAGGCGTTCGGGGTGCCGATGCGGGCGCTGTGGGGGATGACCGAGAACGGCGCGGTCACCGTCACCCGGCTGGACGACCCGGACGACTGGGCGGCGCACAGCGACGGCCGGCCGGTGGCGTGGATGCAGGTGCGGATCGACACCGACCCCGGCGAGGACGCGGGCCGGCTGTACGCCCGGGGCGCCTCCCAGTGCCTGGGCTACCTCAACCAGCGCGAGCTGTACGAGTCGCTGCTCGACGACGACGGCTGGTTCGACACCGGGGACCTGGCCCGCGACGACGGGCGCGGCGGTATCCGGATCACCGGCCGGCGGGTGGACCTGATCACCCGGGCGAACAGCCTGCGAGTGTCCACGTTGGACATTGAGGCCGTGTTGCAGCGGCACCCGCACGTGGTGGAGGCCGTCCTGGTCGGCTACCCGGACCCGGCCGTGCCCGGAGCGGACCTGGTCTGCGCCGTGGTGATCCCCGGCGGGGGCGACACCCCGACGCTGGAGGGCCTGCACGACTACCTGGAGGCCGAGGGCGTGGCCCGGGTGCTCTGGCCGGACCGGCTCCAGTTCGTCCGGATCCTGCCCAAGAACGCGCTCGGCAAACCGCTGCGGCATCCGCTGCGTCAGCGCCTGGAGATCGCGGCGTCGGCGCGGAGCTGACCCCGTGCGCTTCCGGATCCTCGGACCCCTCGAGATCTCCGGCGCCGGGCACACGCTGACGGTCACCGCGGCACGCCAGCGGGTGGTCCTCAGCACCCTGCTGCTCGACGCGAACTGCGTGGTGTCCACCGCGCAGCTCGCCGACGCGCTGTGGGACGACGCCCCGCCGACCACCGCCCGCGGTCAGGTGCAGATCTGCGTGTCGGCGCTGCGCAAGACGCTCACCCGGCTCGGCCTGCCGGACCGCATCGTCACCCGCCCACCCGGCTACCTGATCGAGGTGGCCGACGGCGACCTCGACCTGCACTATTTCGACCGGCTGGTCCTGGCCGGGCAGCAGGCCCTCGCCGAGTCGCGGCTCGACGACGCGGCGGAAGCACTGAGCGCTGCCCTCGCCCTGTGGCGGGGGACCGCCCTGGCCGGGGTGGAGAGCCCGGCGCTGCGGGCCGCCGCGACCCGCCTCGACGAGCGCCGGCTCGCCGTCACCGAGGACTGGCTCGACGTCGAGCTGCACCGCGGCCGGCACCAGCACGTCGTCGGTGAGCTGCGCGAGCTGGTCGCCACCCATCCGCTGCGGGAACGGCTGCACGCGCAGCACATGCGGGCCCTCTCCGGCGCGGGACGCCCGGCCGAGGCGCTGGCCGCGTACCGGTCGGCCCGTCGCGTCTTCCTCGACGAGCTGGGGTTGGAGCCGGGTGGTGAGCTGCGCCGCCTGGAGCGCGCCATCCTCACCAACGCGCGGACCGACGAGCCGGCCGACGACGTACAGGTGTCGCCGCCGGTGCCCCGGCTGCTCCCCGCCGACCCGGCCGAGCTCTCCGGGCGGGATCGGCCGCTTGCCATGCTGCGGGAGGCGCTGACCATCGGCGACGGCGCGGTGCCGCTGGTGGCGATCTCCGGCCCGGTGGGCGTGGGCAAGTCGACACTCGCGGTCCGTGCCGCGCACGCGCTCGCGCCGGCGTACCCGGACGGTCAGCTGTACCTGAACCTCCTCGACCCCGACGGCCGGCCGGTGGCGCCGGGAGCGGCCCTGGAGCGGTTCCTTCGCGCGCTCGGCCTGTCCGGCGACGCCGTCCCGGCCGGCCTCGACGAGCGCGCCGAGCTGTACCGGGACCGGATCGCCGGCCGGCGTGTGCTCGTCGTGCTCGACGACGTGACACACGAGCGGCAGGTGCTGCCGTTGCTGCCCGGCGCCACGGGCGCCGGTGTGCTCGTCACCAGCCGGCGGCGGCTCACCGGCCTCACCGGCGCCCGAGGGGTGCACCTCGGCCCACTCGACGTCGCGGACTCGGTGCGGCTGCTCGCCACCGCGCTGGGCCCGCCCCGGCTGGCTGCCGACCCGACCGGGGCGACGGCGCTGGCCCGGCTCTGCGACGGGCTCCCGCTGGCGCTGCGGATCGCTGCCGCCCGGCTCGCCGCTCGGCCACACTGGACTGTCGCGCACCTCGCCGACCGGCTGCGCGACGAGGCCCGTCGCCTCGACGAGCTGACCTTCGGCGGGCTCGACGTGCGGGCCCGGCTCGCCACCAGCTACGCGGCGCTCTCCCCGGCAGCGCGGCTGCTGTTCCGGTCGTTGGGCGCGCTGCCGGAGGCGGACCTGCCGCTCCCGCTCGCCGGCCTGCTACCGGGCGTCCGCGACGAGATCGTCGAGGACGCCCTGGAGGAGCTTGTCGACGCGCAACTCGTCGACGTCGGCGTCGACCCGACCCGGTACCGGTTGTCCGGCCTGATCCGGCTCTACGCGGCGGAGCGGCTCGCCGGCGACGAGCCGACCATCCACGCCGAATCGGCCTGACGACGCCCGTCTCAGGAGACCGGCGCCGAGTAGAGCAGCCGGATCTGCGCGGTCCGGTAACCCGCCCGCGCGAACGCCGCGGCCATCGGCGCGTTCGTCGTGTCGGTGGTGGCCGTGATCAGCTCGGCGCCCTGCTCCGCGTGTATCCGGGTGATCTCGGCGAGCACGTCGTGGATGTGGCCACGCCCCCGCAGCTCGGGCACGACGCCCAGGTAACCGACGTTGCGGTTGTACGGCGTCGCCGAGGGGATCGCCAGCCCGGCGAGCGTCCCGTCGGTCGTGTACGCCAGTCGCCACCACGACCGCTCGCCGGGGCAGTCCAGGTAGAAGTCCATCTCCTCACGGGCGGTCACCTCCGGACCCTTGATCGCCAGGGTGCGGCGGGTCTCCAGGTCCAGGCTGCCCACCGCGATCCGGCGGAAGACGTCGAGGAACTCCTCGTCGGATCCCTCGGAGAAGACGAGCCGGCCGCTCGCGGCGGGCACGCCGATCTCCGGCGTCCACTCCAGCCGCAACCGTTCCACCTCGTCGGTCAGCCCGGCCGCCCGAGCCGCGTCCCGCCGCCAGGCCACCGCCGCCGCGACCGACTCGTCGTCGCGCCAGCCGTTGGGCAGCGTCAGGTTGTACAGCGGAGGCTTCGGCGCACCCTGCTGCGTGAAGGCCCGCAGCCCGGCGCTGAGCAGGCCGGCCGCGACATCCGCCCGGTCGGCGACCGTCGCGTCGACGTGCAGGCAGTCGAGGGCGACGGGATGCGTGCTGGACGCCTGCCCCCACCACAGGGCGCGGCCCACCACCCGCTGGTCGTGCTCGGCGATCCAGGTCCACTCCGGCCGGTACATGCCCTGGCGCAGCTCGTCGAGGTAGCGGTCGGCGTCGATTGTGCTGACCGGGTCGTCGACCGGGAAGCCGGTGACCCGGTCGAGGTCGGCGTCGGTGGTGGCGCGGAACAGCATGGGTCCTCTTTCAGCGCTTGGCATAGGTGGAGATGGTCGCGCCGGTACTGAACGCCCGGGTGTCGCGCAGCGCGAAACCGGTCACGGCGAAGGGCGACCGGAACAGCGGAATGCCGGTGCCGAGGACGACCGGGTAGCGCTTGACTACTAACTCGTCGATCTCGCCGATCAGGTGGCCGGCGAGCGTCGCGCCGCCGCAGAGCCAGATGCCCAACCCGTCCTGGCGCTTGAGGTCCCGGACGAACTCCGCCGGATCGCCGGTCACGATCTCGACAGCCGGGTCGCGCTGTTCGAGCGTCCGGGAGAAGACGTACTGCCGCAGGTGGGCGTACGGGCTGGTGACGCCGAGGGCCAGAGCCGGCTCGTACGTGGCGCGGCCCATCAGGACCGTGTCGAACGTGCCGTTCGGCGCCGAGGCGATCCCCAGCGGCTCGCGCGCGTGGGTCGGCAGGGTCTCCGGATACTCGGCCAGGATGGCAGCCGCCAGGTCCCCCTCGAACGCGAAGAAGTCGAACTCGCCGTCCGGTCCGGCGATGAAACCGTCCACGCTGGTGGCGATGTAGTACGTCAGCTTTCGCACGGCACACTGCCTTCCGAGGTGATGTTGACCGCTGGGACGCTAGTCGACCGGACGCGGCAGGCATCGGCGGCACCCACCCCGTGCGCTCCGGTCAGCGCCGCGCCGGCAGCGGGCGGCGGGCCAGCACCGCGTCGGCGAGCACCTCTGTCACGTCGACAAGCGGCAGCGGCCCCACGTCGCCGCGCGGGGCGATCACCGGCAGCTCCGTGCACGCCAGCACCACGCAGTCGGCCCCGATCGGCCACGGCCCGGCCGCGATCAGCTCGGCCAGGCCGGCGCGCAGCGTCTCGACCGGCTCACCCCGTTTCACGCCGTCGATGAGCGCGTCCACCCGGCGCTGCGCCGCCGCGCTCGGGTACAGCGGCCGGGTCCCGGCTCGCAGGTGCGGCTCGTACAGCCGCAGCCGGGCGGTCGGGGCGGTGGCCAGGAAGACCGGGCGGCGAAAGCCCCGCCCGGCCAGCACCGCGCCCACCTCGGCCAGCAGATCCAGCACCGGTACGCCCACCGCCCGGGCCACGTCGTCGCGGAAGGCGTGCGTGGTCGCCGACGGGATGACAAGCGCGTCCACACCGGCGGCCTCCAGGTGCTTGGCCGCCCGCAGCAGCGCCGGCACCGGACTGGGCCCGACCCCCCGCAGGTACGCGATGCGGCTGGGCACCCGCTCGGCGACGAGCACCACCTCCAGGTGCTCGTCGTCCTCCACAGCCGGGGTGAGCTGGATGAGGCGCTGGTAGAAGTGGGCGACGGCCAGCGGACCCACCCCACCCACGACGCCTAGTCGGCGGATGTCCAACCCCGCTCCCGCAACGCGTCGGAGATCCGGGCCGCCAGCACTGTCGCGTGCGGCGCGTACACCAGGTCGTGGTGGTTGCCCGGCACCGGCACCACGTACACCGGGCCTCGGGTGCGGGCCCGCCAGCTCGCCGGGTTCACCGGCGGGTTGGTGAGCGTGGGATGCCGCTCGGTGGCCCTGAACAGGTGGATCGGGGCGCGGATCGGCGCGCGTGGCGCGTACCTGTCGGCGGCCCGGCCGTTCGCGGTGAACACCGCCACCATCCGGCGCAGCGTCGCGGTGTCCGCGCCGCGCGGCACCCGGCCCCGCCGCTGCGCGTCGCGGAGCAGGATGGCAAGCGCCTCCTGCTCCTCGGCGGCGGCCAGCTCGGCGACCTGCGCCGGGGCCAGCTCGGCGATCAGCCCGTAGCGTTCCAGCTCGCTGCGCCCGGTGAACCAGGGCTCCAGCTCTTCCCGGCCGAACGCGCGCGCGTCGAGGACGCCGAGGAAGTCGACGGTCTCGCCGGCCGCCTCCAACCGGGCCGCCATCTCGAAGGCCACGTTGCCGCCGAAGGACCAGCCGGCCAGCCGGTACGGCCCGCCCGGTGCCGCCGCGCGGATCTCGTCGACGTACCGCTGGGCCATCTCCTCGATGGCCGTCAGCGGCGGGTCGTCGGTGTTGTAGCCGACCGCCTCGACGCCCCGCACCGGGCAGACCCCGGCCAGCTCCCGGGCGAGCTGCGCGTAGCAGGCCACGTCGCCGCCCTGCGGGTGGACGAGGAACAGCGGCGGCCGCGCGGCGGGCCCGTCGGCCAGCGGCACGAGCAACCGGTCGGTGGCGGCCGCTCCGGTGCCCAGCACGGCGGCGAGCCGTTCCACTGTGGGGTGGGTGAAGACCACGCTGAGCGGCACCGCGACGTCCAGCTCGCCGCGGATCGCCTCGACGAGGTCCACCGCCCGCAGCGAGTGACCGCCGACGGCGAAGAAGTCGTCGCGTACGCCGATCGGGCCGTGGCCGAGGACCCGTTCCCAGATCCGCACCAGGGCCAGCTCCAGGATGTCGCGCGGGGGCAGCGCGTCGACGCGGAGCGCCGGGGAGGGGACCGGCAGCCGGGCCCGGTCCAGCTTGCCGTGCGGGGTCAGCGGCAGCGCGTCAAGCGCCTGGAGCCGCGCCGGCACCGACTGCTCGGGCAGCGTGTCGGCGAGCCGGTCGCGCAGCCCGCCCAGGTCGACGGCACCGTCGACGACCACGTAGCCGGCCAGCTCGCCGTCGTGCACCGCCGCAGCGGCGGCGCGGACCCCCGGGCAGGCGGCCAGGGCGGCCTCCACCTCACCCAGCTCCACCCGGACGCCGCGGATCTTCACCTGCTGGTCCCTGCGGCCGTGGAAGATCAGCCGCCCGTCCGCGCGCCACCGGACCAGGTCGCCGGTGCGGAACAGCCGGGCGCCGGGCGGCCCGAACGGGTCCGGCACGAACCGCTGCGCGGTCAGCCCGGGCGCCCGCTGGTAACCCCGGGCCAACCCCGGCGAACCGAGGTACAGCTCGCCCAGGGCGCCCGGCGGCAGCAGCTCGCCGCGCGGGCCGAGGACGTGGCAGCGTACGTGCGGGATGGGCCGCCCGATCGGCACCGCGCCCACCTCGGCACCCACCTCGTGGTACGTCGAGGTCATCGTGGCCTCGGTCGGCCCGTACTGGTTGACGAGCGCGATGGTGGGGGAGAGCTGCCGGGCGGCACGGACGTGCTGCGCGCCCAGCGCCTCGCCGCTGACCAGGCCGAGTCGCACCGACCCGGCCGCCTCCGGTCGAGCGCCGGCTGCGGTGGCCAGCGCGGTAAGCATCGGCGGCACAAGCGTCAGCAACGCCGTCACCCGGTGCCGCTCGATCGTGGCGAGCAGGGCGTACGGATCGCGCGTCGCACCATCGGGCGGCAGCACCACCCGTCCGCCGACCACCAGCGGGCCGAAGATGTCCCGGATGGACGCGTCGAAGGAGATCGCCGCCAGTTGCAGCACCACGTCCCGGTCGGTCAACCCGATCGGCCCGCTCAGGTACGCCAGGAAGTTGGCGATGCCCCGGTGCGGCGTCGGTACGCCCTTCGGCGCTCCGGTCGACCCGGAGGTGTAGTAGATCGCGGCCCGGTCGTCGGGGTGCGGCACGTGCCCGGGGTCGGTGGACGGCTCGGCGAGCACGGCCGGCCACTCCTCTTCCAGGCAGTACGTCGGCACGCCCTCGGTGGCGGCGGCCGGCCCGCGCCGGGCGAGCGCGTGGCGACAGGTCAGGATCAGCAGGGGAGCGCTGTCCGCGACGAGGTGGGTGAGCCGGCCGGGCGGCGCGGCCGGGTCCATCGCGACGTACGCCCCGCCCGAGCGCAGCACCGCGAGCAGCGCCACCACGAGGTCCGTCGATCGGGGCAGCGCCACGCCGACCACGGTGTCCCGGCCGACGCCGCGCCGACGCAGCCAGCGGGCCAGCCGGTTGGCCCGCCCGTCCAGCTCGGCGTAGGTCAGTGCGGTCGGCGCGGTCGGCGCGGTCGGCGCGGTCGTGGTCCGCTCGTGCGGGCCGGCGCTCGGTGCCGGTGGGTCGTCGACGGGCGTGGCGAGGCACACCGCCACCGCGTCCGGTGTGCGGGCCGCCTGCCGGGCCACCAACTCCGGCAGCGACTGCTGCTCCGGCATCGGCCCGGCGTCGCCGCCCCACTGCGCCAGCAGCCGCCGCTCGGCGGCCGTCGGGCCCAGCTCGGACAGCCGCCGCCGCGGCGCGGCCACCACCGCCTGGACCGTTCGCACGTACGCGGCGGCGAACGCCTCGACGGTCGCCGCGTCGTACAGGTCGGTGGCGTACTCCACGCTGCCGCGCAGCCCGTCCGGGAGCTCCACGACCGACACGTTCAGGTCATACTTGGCCCCACCCGGGCCGAGGTCCACCGCGTCCACGCCGACGCCGGGCAGCCGCAGCGCCGCGCTGTCGCTCTCCTCCGGGCGGAAGCCCACCTGGAACAGCGGGTTACGCGACGGGTCCCGGGCGACCCGCAGCTCCTCGACCAGCCGCTCGAACGGCACGTCCCGGTGCGAGAAGTCGACGGCGGCAGCCCGCCGCACCCGATCCAGCAGCCCGGCGAAGGTCGGGTCGCCGCCGACGTCGCCGCGCAGCACAAGCGTGTTGACGAAACAGCCGACCACCGGCTCCAGCTCGGCGTCGTCCCGGCCGGCCACCGGCGTGCCCACCACCACGTCGTCCTGGCCGGTGAAGCGGGCGAGCACCACCTGGAAGGCGGCGAGCAGGGCCATGAAGGTCGTCGCGCCGGAGTGCCGGGCCAGCTCCCGTACCGCCCGCGCGGTCTCGGCGGGCACCGTGAAGTCCACCCGGTCACCCCGCCCCGACCAGGTCGCCGGCCGGGGCCGGTCGGTGGGCGGCGAGCAGTGCGGCAGGTCGGCGAGCCGGGCCCGCCAGTGGTCGAGCTGGTCGGCGAACGCCGCCGGGCCGCGCCGCTGCTGCCAGTAGGCGTAGTCGGCGTACGTCAGCGGCAGCGCCGGCAGCTCCGGCACCCGGCCGGCGGCGAGTGCCGCGTACGCGGTGCCGACCTCCCGCCACAGCACCCGCAGCGACCAGCCGTCCACGGCCGCGTGATGCAGCACGAGCACCACCGTGTGGTCGTCGTCGGCGACCCGGACGACCCGGGCCCGGGCCTGCGGGCCGCTCGCCAGGTCGAACGGTCGAGCCGCGTCCGTGGCGGCGAGCCGGAGCACCGCGGCGTCCTCGGCGTCGGGCAGGTCGGTGCGCACCACCTCGCACGGCGGGCCGGGGATCTGCCGGTCGGCGACGCCGTCGGCGACGAACCGAGCGCCAAGCGCGTCGTGCCGGGCCAGCACCGTGCGCAGCGCCCCGGCCAGCGCCGACGTCGACAGCGGCCCGCGCAGGCGCAGCACACTGGGAACCAGGTAGCTGCCGTCGTCCGGGTGGAGGCGGTCGAGGAACCACAGCCGGCGCTGCGCGTACGACAGCGGAGCGGCCGCCCCGACCGGCCGGGCGGTCAGCGGCGGACGGCCGGCGGCGGCCCTGTCGACGTGGCCGGCGGCCCCCCGGCCGGTGTCGTCGGCGGCCCCTTCCGACCGGGCGGTGCTGGTGGCGGTGTCGGCTGGTCGGACGCTGAGCGTGGCGGCCAGCTCGGCCGGCGTGGGGTGGGTGAACAGGGTCCGCAGGGACACGTCCACGCCGGTCGCCGCGCGCAGCCGGCCAGCCACCTGCAACGCGCGCAGCGAGTGCCCGCCCAGCTGGAAGAAGTCGTCCCGCACGCCGATCCGGTCGCGGCCGAGCACCGCCGTCCAGGTGTCCACCACCAGGCGTTCCAGGTCGGTCCGCGGCGCGACGTGCCCGAGCCCGGCCGGGCGTACGTCAGGTGGGGGCAGCGCGGACCGGTCCACCTTGCGGTTGGGGCTGAGCGGCAGCTCCGGCAGCTCGACCACGATGCCGGGCACGAACGCGTCGGGCAGGGTGCCGCGCAGGTGCGCCCGCAGCGTCGCCACGTCCAGGGGCGCGTCGCGCCACACCACGTACCCGACGAGCTGCCGGTCGGCGTCCTCGCCCCACGTGGTCACCGCCGCGCCGGCCACCGCCGGGTGCGCGGCCAGAGCCGCCTCCACCTCGCCCAGCTCGATCCGGTTGCCGCGCACCTTCACCTGCGTGTCCGCCCGGCCGACGAACTCGATGGTCCCGTCCGGGCGCAGCCGGGCCAGGTCGCCGCTGCGGTAGAGCCGGCCGCCGGAGCCGAACGGGTCCGGCAGGTAACGCTCGGCGGTCAACCGGGGCTGCCCGGCGTACCCGCGACCGACCCCCACCCCGCCGACGTACACCTCGCCGAGCACCCCGACCGGGACCGGCCGCAGCGCCGGATCCAGCACGTACACCGTGTTGTTGGGCAGTGGTCGGCCGATAGGCATCGGCCGGTCCGGTTGGACGGCGTGCACCTCGTACGCCGTGCACCAGACAGTCGTCTCGGTCGGCCCGTACAGGCACCAGAACCGGGGCACCCGGCCGAGCAGCGCGGCGGCCAGCGTGCTCGGCACCGTCTCGCCGGACGCGCCGGCCCGTAGGTCCCCGCCGGTCCACCCGGCGTCGACGAGCATCCGCCACATCGTCGGCGTGGTCTGCATGACTGTGACGCCGCCACCCGCCAGCAGCGCGGCGAGCGCCACGCCGTCGGTGGCCGTCCGGCGCGACGCCAGCAGCACCGTCGCGCCGACGGTGAGCGGGCTGAGCAGCTCCGGCAGGGACAGGTCGAAGGCGTGCGAGGCGACGGCGGCCACCACGTCGGTGTCGGTGACCTCGAAGAGCCGCACGAACGCCGCAGTCAGGTTGACGATCGCCCGGTGCGGCACCATCACGCCCTTGGGCCGGCCGGTGGAGCCGGACGTGTAGATCAGGTAGGCCAGGTCGTCCGGCCCGGTGGCGGTCGTCGGCGGGGTGTCCGGCAGCCCGGCGAGCCGGTCGTCCGCCAGGTCGAGGCGCAGCAACCGCGGGCCGGGCGGGGCGCCGAGCCGGTCCCACACCGCACCGGTGGTCAGCAGCAGCCGCGCCGCGCTGTCGGCGAGGACGTGCCGGACCCGGTCGGCGGGGTGGTCCGGGTCGACAGGCACGTACGCGCCGCCGGCCTTGAGGACGGCGACAAGCGCGACCACCAGCTCCGGCGTGCGATCCAGGCAGACGCCCACCGTGACGTCGGGACCGACGCCGTTGTCGACGAGCAGGTGCGCCAGCCGATTGGCGCGTCGCTCCAGCTCACCGTAGGTCAGGTCGACACCGTCGCAGCGGACGGCGACTCCGGCCGGGAAGCGCCGGGCCCGGTCGCCGATCAGGTCGGCGAGCAGCCGGTCGTGCGGGTACGCGGCGCGGGTGTCGTTCCACTCCTCGGTGATCCGGGCGTGCTCGGCGGGTGGCAGCACCGCCAGCGCGGCGACCGGGCTGCCGGGGTGGGCCACCGCGTCGGCGAGCAGGCACAGGTAGCTGTCGACCAGACGTGCCACGGTGGTCGGCTCGAACAGATCGGTGGCGTACTCGACGAAGCCGGTCAGCCGGCCCTCGCGGCGGGTCAGCACCAGTTCGATGTCGAACTTCACCGTGCCGGTGCCGACCGGCACCGGCTCGACCACGCAGCCGGGCAGCTCGAACGGGGTGGTCTCCTCGTCCTGCACTGTGAACATGGCTTGGAACAGCGGATTGCGGGACATGTCCCGGGTCGGGCGCAGCTCCTCGACGAGCCGTTCGAACGGCACGTCGCGGTGCTCGTGGGCGTCGACGACGGCGTCGCGTACGTCGTTGAGCAGCGCCGCGAACGGCCGCTGGGGACGCACCTGCGACCGGATCACCACAGTGGTGCCGAAGAACCCGACCACCGACTCCAGCTCGGGGTGTTCGCGGTCGGCGAAGAGGGTGCCGACGGCGACGTCGGTACGGCCACCGAAGCGGTGCAGCACGGCCGTGTACCCGGCCAGCAGCGCGTGGAACAGCGTCACCCCGTGCCGGGTGGCCAGCTCCCGCACCCCGTCGGCGAGCGCGTCGGGCACCGCGAAGTCGTACCTGTCGCCCCGGCCGCTGAACACCGGCGGCCGAGGATGGTCGGTCGGCAGCTCCAACGGCGACAACCCGGCCAGCCGCTGCCGCCAGTAGTCGAGCTGCCTGGTCAGCCGCTCGCCGCGCAGCTGCTCGCGCTGCTGGTACGCGTGGTCCACGTACCGCACGGGCAGCTCCGGCAGGGCCGGCACGGCGCCCGCCAGCAGGGCCCGGTACGCCGCGGCCAGCTCGGCCCAGAGCAGCGCCATCGACC
This sequence comes from Micromonospora sp. DT43, assembly GCF_049841645.1. Taxonomy (NCBI): domain Bacteria; kingdom Bacillati; phylum Actinomycetota; class Actinomycetes; order Micromonosporales; family Micromonosporaceae; genus Micromonospora; species Micromonospora sp. DT43. The sequence goes on from NZ_JBNCKR010000001.1 coordinate 228,552, forward strand.
AGCCGTCCACCGCGATGTGGTGGACCACGAGCACCACGTACCACTCGGCGTCGCCGGCGGTCAGCAGCTCGACGCGCAGCGGCAGCCCCGCGGCCAGGTCGAAGGGTTGCCGGACCAGCTCCCGGGCGCGGGCCAACGGGTCCGTGACGGTGGCGACGGCGACCGGAATCACGCCCAGCTCACGCGGCACCGGCCGGGGTCGACCGTCCACCTCGGGGTAGCTGGTGCGCAGCACCTCGTGGCGCTCCAGCACGATGCCGAACGCGAGCCGCAGCGCGGCGGCGTCGAGGGGACCGCGGACCCGCAGCACCTCGGCGACGTTGTAGTCGGGTGCGCCGTCGAGGATCCGGTCGGCCAACCACACCGACTCCTGTCCCGGTGAGGTGACGAGCGCGTCGTCGGGGCAGCGGGGCAGGGTAGGCGACGGCGCGGCCCGGCTCGCCTCGCGTGCCGCGCGTAGCCGTTGGGCCAGCAGCTCCGCCGTGCTCGACACGTCAGGCCACGTCGTCCGGCTCGCCGTCCAGGTGCCGCCGCAGGCTCACCGGCCGCATGTCCACCCAGACCCGCTCGACGTGGTCGAGGCACTCCTCGCGGCTGCCGGTGGTGCCCTCGGCCCGCCAGCCCGCCGGCACCGGCCGCTCGGCCGGCCAGATCGAGTACTGCTCCTCGTGGTTGACCACGACGCTGTACGACAGCTCGTCGGTTTCGTCAGTCACCGCGCTGCTCCCTCCAGGTCCGCAAGCACGAGCCGTTCCAGCTCCGCCGCGGACGCCGCGATCGTCGGATGGTCGAAGATCAGCCGCAGCGGGATGTCCAGGCCGAACGCCTGCCGCAACCGGCTGAGGACGCGCACGGCGAGCAGCGAGTGCCCGCCGGCGGCGAAGAAGTCCTGGTCGACGCCGACCCGGTCGACGCCGAGCACCGCGCACCAGATCTCCGCGACGGTCTCCTCGGTGACCGTCCGGGGCGCCAACAGCGCGCCGTCGTCCCCGGGCGTCGGCAGGGCGGCCAGCGCGGCCCTATCGACCTTGCCGTTGGGGTGCAGCGGCAGCCGGTCCAGCACGGTCAGGTGGGTCGGCACGGCGTAGCTGGTCAGCACCGTACGCAGGTGGGCGCGCACGTCGTCGACCGAGCAGCGGCCGGCCTGCCGGGGGACCAGGTAGGCGGCGAGGTGTTTCGTGCCGGTGCCGAGCGCGAGCACCACCGCGTCGGCGACCTGCGGGTGGCCACGCAGCGCGGTCTCCACCTCGCCCAGCTCGATCCGTACACCGCGGATCTTGACCTGGTGGTCGACCCGGTCGACGAAGGCCAGCGTCCCGTCGGGACGCTGCGCGCCGCGGTCGCCGGTGCGGTACATCCGGGCGCCGAAGCCGTCCGGGTCGGGCACGAACGCCGCCGCGGTGCGTCGCGGGTCGCCCCGGTAGCCGCGGGCCAGCCCGACGCCGCCGATGCACAGCTCGCCGACGTCGCCGCCGCGGACCGGGTGGTGCCGGGCGTCGCGCACGGTGACCCGGTTGCCGGTCATCGGCTGACCGATGGGCACGCTCGCGCCGTCGGCGAGGCCGTCGGCGGGCCTGCAGATGTGGTACGTCGAGTCGATCGACACCTCGGTGGCGCCCCAGGTGTTGTCCAGCGAGACCCCGTCGGTAAACCGCGCGAAGAACCGCCGCACCAGCTCCGGGCGCAGCGCCTCGCCGCTGCACAGCACACTGCGCAGGCCGGTCAGCCCGGCCACGTCGGCGTCGGTGAGGGTCTCCAGGAACAGGTCGAACATGCTCGGGACGAACTGCAGGTGCACGACCTCGTGCCGGATCGCCGCGTCGATGATGGCGCGCGGGTCGCGGTGCGCCCCGGGGGCCAGCATGGCCACCCGCCCGCCGACCAGCAGCGGCCACAGCAGCTCGACCGCCGCGTCGTCGAAGGTCAGCGTGGTCTTCTGCAGGACCGTCTCGCCGGGCTGGAGGTGGTGCCGCTCCTGCATCCAGCGCATCCGGTTGGCCCAGCCGCCGTGCGTGCAGGCGACGCCCTTGGGTCGGCCGGTCGAGCCGGAGGTGTAGTAGATCGCGCAGAGCTGGTCCGGGTGCGGCGGCGTCGGAGCGAGCGGAGTGCCGCCGGTGGGCGTGGCGTCGGGGAGCACGGCGACCCGGCCGGCGGCGCGCACCTCCCCGGCCAGGGACGGCCCCACCACGCAGACCGTCGCGGCGGCGTCGGTCAGGATCGCCTCCCGCCGGGCCGCGGGTGTCTCCGGCTCGATCGGCACGTACGCGCCGCCGGCCCGCAGCACCGCCAGCACGGCGGTCACCATGTGCGCCGACCGGTCGAGGATGAGCCCGACGGGCTGGTCGGCCCGTACGCCCGCCTCGCGCAGCGCGGCGGACAGATCGCCCACCCGCCGGTCCAGCGTCGCGTAGTCAAGCGTCCCGCCGTCGTCCACCACGGCCGGCGCCGACGGTGTCCGGTGGGCCTGTCGCGCGAACATCTCGTCCAGTGACGTCACGGCACCTCCTCGCCGGCAGCCACGGTGCCAGAGCCCGCTATCGATGCGCTTTCGCCGCGGTATGTCGCCCGGCCGGCGAATATCGACAGGGGTTGTCACGTCGCCGCGGGCGTGGGTATGTTTCTGCCGCCGGCGCAACGGGGAGGCCGATCGTGAACAGCAGCGCGCCGTCCGGCCTGACCGGGCGGATCGACGAGCCACCCGGCCGGCTCCTCCACGACGAGGTGCTGGCGCCGCAGTTCCGCTTCGAGGTCGAGCACCTGCTCCCGTCGTACGTGGCGGTGGAGAAGGTGCTGGCCCTGGAATACCAGCGGATGGGGCTGCTCACCGCCGACCAGGCGGCGGCCGTGGCGGTCGGCCTGGACAGCGCCCGCCCGGCCGCGCTCACCGCCGATCCGGCGGCCAACCTGTCGGATCTCGCGTTCGCCCTGGAGCGGCACGTCGAGGCGGCGCTTGCCGAGCCGCTGCCGCTGTGGCACGTCGACCGCAGCCGCAACGACCTCCAGGCCACCGCCCAACTGCTGTTCGCCCGCCAGCAGGTGGTCGGGGTGGCGCAGGCGCTGCTCGGGTTGGGGGCCAGCCTGCACCGGCGGGCTGGTGAGCACACCACAAGCCCGATGCCCGGCTACACCCACTTCCAGGCCGCCCAGGTGATCACGCCGGGCTTCCACCTGGCCGCGTTCTCCGGGCACGTGCTGCACACCCTGCGCCGGCTGCTGAGCACGTACGACGCGATCGACGCCTGCCCGCTCGGCGCGGGCGCGATGGCCGGTCAGGACCTCCCGTGGGATCGGGACCGGATGGCGCGACTACTCGGCTTCCGGGCGGCCCAGCCGCACGCGCTGACCGCCGTGGCGTCCCGACGCTGGGTGCTGGAGGTCACCGCCGAGCTGTCCCTGTTCGGCGCGGAGACCAGCCGGTTCGTCACCGACCTGATCACCTGGGGTGGCAGCGACCTCGGTTTCCTCGATCTGCCCGACGAGCTGAGCGGCATCTCCTCGGCGATGCCGCAGAAGAAGAACTTCCCGATCCTGGAACGGATCCGGGGCCGCTCGGCGCACCTGGGCGCGTTCCACACCGACGCGCTGCTCGGCCAGCGCAACACCCCGTACGCCAACCTCGTCGAGGTGTCCAAGGAGGCCGGCGCCCACCTGCACACCGCGATCGACGCCACCCGTTCGCTGCTGCGGCTGCTCACCGCCGTGGTGGACGGTCTGCGCTTCCGGACCGAGCGGATGCTCGCCGCCTGTGAGCGGGAGTTCCTGGGCGGGTTCGCGCTCGCCAACCTGCTGACCCTGCGCGAGGGCGTGCCGTGGCGGCGGGCACAGGTGCTCGCCGGCCGGTACGTGGTGGCCGCGGCGGCGACCGGTCGGGCGCCCCGCGACACCGACCCGGAGCTGCTGGCGGCCACCACCGCCGCCGAGGGTTACCGGCTGGCCGATCCGGCGACGCTGCTGCGCGAGGCGTTCGACGTGCACGCCGGGCTGGCCGCGCGGCGGACCGCTGGCTCGACCCGACCCTCCGCGGTGACCGAGCTGCTGGCGACGCAGACGCTCGACTACGACGAGTTGCGCGCGCAGTGGGCGCGGCGGGCCGCGACCGACCGGGCGGCGATCGAGGAGACCGATCGCCTGCTGGGGCTGGTCCCGGCGGGCGCGGGCCACGGGATCGGCTGACGCGATGGGGGAGGGGGCGTGCACCGCCGACCGGGACGCGCTGCTGGCTGCCACCGGCCGGCTCGGCGTCGGCACCGCGTTCGGCACCTTCGGGGAGCTGTTGCAGGGCGTCCTGCCCGACGCGGACCGGGACTTCCTGGTGACGTTCCCGATGGCGCAGTGGGCCACCGCCACGTTCTGGCCGACGAACGAGCTGGACCACATCCGCGTCTTCCCGCAGCACAAGCGCAAGTCGGCCCGGCTGGCCGCCACCATCATGGAGCTGTTCGGCCTGTCCGGCGGCGGCGTGCTGGAGCTGGGTGGCGAGCTGGCCGAGGGGAAGGGCTTCGCCAGCTCGTCGGCGGACCTGGTGGCCACCGCGAGGGCGGTCGGGGACGCGTTCGGCATGCCGCTGAGCGAACGCACCATCGAGTCGCTGCTGCGCCAGATCGAGCCCTCCGACGGCGTCATGTACGACGGGGTCGTCGCCTTCTACCACCGGGAGGTGCGGCTGCGCGAACGCATCGGCGTGCTGCCCCCGCTCACCGTGGTGGCCCACGACGAGGGCGGCGCGGTGGACACGATCCGCTTCAACCGCATTCCGAAGCCGTTCGACGACGCCGACAAGCAGGAGTACGCCCGGCTGCTCGCCGCGCTCACCGCGGCCGTCCGCGCCGGTGACCTGCCCGCCGTCGGCCGGGTCACCACCCGCAGCGCGGTGCTGAACGGCAAGCTGCGTCCCCGCCGGCACTTCGACGTGCTGCACCGGCTCTGCCGCGAGGTGGACGGCTACGGCCTGGTCATCGCGCACAGCGGCACCGCCCTCGGCGTCCTGCTCGGCGAGGACGACCCGGAGCGCGCCGCGAAGATCGACCATGTGCGCGTCGCCTGCGCCGCGCTGCCCGGCCAGGTGACCGTGCACCGGTCGCTCGGCGCCGACGAGCTCTCCGGGGGCGGCTGATGCGCTTCGACCACGTCCGCGACGCCATCGGCCACACCCCGCTGGTCCGGCTGCGGATGCCCGCCGCGCCGGCCGTCGAGGTGTACGCGAAGCTGGAGTCGCAGAACCTGTACGGGATGAAGGACCGGGTCGCCCGCGCCATGATCCTGGAGGCTCGCCGGTTGGGTGTGCTCGCCGACGGCGACCCGGTGGTGGAGAGTTCGTCGGGGACGATGGCACTCGGCGTGGCCCTGGTCGGCCGGTCGCTCGGGCACCCGGTGCACATCGTCACCGACCCCCGGATCGACCGGGTGACGCTGGCGAAGCTGCGCGCGCTCGGCTGCGAGGTGCACGTCGTGTCGGCGATGACGTCGCACGGCTGGCAGAGCGCCCGCATCGAGCGGCTGCAGGAGCTGCTGACCGGGTTGCCCGGGGCGTTCTGGCCGCAGCAGTACAGCAATCCGGACAACCCCGGTGCGTACCGGTGGCTGGCCGACGAGCTGTTCGCCGACCTCGGCCCGTTCGACGTGCTGGTCGGCTCGGTGGGCAGCGGCGGGTCGCTCTGCGGCAGCTCCCGGGCGCTGCGCCGCAGCCTGCCCGACCTGCGGGTGGTCGGCGTGGACTGCGTGGGCAGCATGCTGTTCGGCCAGCCGGATCAGCCGGGGCGTCTGCAGAGCGGCCTGGGCAACAGCCTCCTGCCGAAGAACCTGGACCGCCGGCTGGTCGACGAGGTGCACTGGCTCAACGACCACGAGGCGTTCGCGGCCACCCGGGACCTGGCCCGTGAGCAGCAGATCTTCGCCGGCAACACGTCCGGCTCGGTCTACCGGGTGCTGCACGACGTGGCCCGCCGTACGCCGCCCGGCGGCCGGGTGGTCGGCATCTTCCCCGACCGCGGTGACAGGTACGCCGACACCGTCTACGACGACGACTACTGGGCCGCCACCGGGCTGACCGCGCTGCCGCTTGCCGCCGAGCCGGCGGTGGTCGAGCCGGACACAGTTGTCACGTCGTGGTCGCGGGCCGCCCTCGCCCCGCCGACCGGCCGGCGGCGCCTGCTCTTCGTCGAGTCCAACACCACAGGCACCGGGATGCTCGCCCTGCGCCGCGCCGCCGACCTGGGCTTCGACCCGGTGCTGCTGACGGCCGACCCGACCCGCTACGCCGGATTGGCCGATACGGCCGCCGAGGTGGCGGTCTGCGACACCGGGTCGGTCCCCGCGCTGCGCGCGTTCGTGCAGGCCCGCTGTCGCCGGGACGAGGTGGCCGGGGTGACAAGCACCAGCGACTTCTTCGTTCCGGCGGTGGCCGAGCTGGCCGGCTGGCTCGGTCTACCCGGCAACCCCGTCGACGCGGTGCTGACCTGCCGGGACAAGGGCCGGCTGCGGGCGGCGCTGGACGCCGCCGGGGTGCGCCAACCCCGACACGTGCTGGTCGAGGAGGCCCCGGACGACACGCTCGCCGCCCGGATCGCCGCAGCGGTCGACCACGTCGGTATGCCCTGCGTGGTGAAGCCTGTCGACGACTCCGGGTCCAACGGCGTCCGGCTCTGCGCCACGACGGCCGAGGCGCTGGCCCAGGCCGAGCGCGTCCTCGCCGTACGCCACAACGTGCGTGGCCTGCCCACGGCCCGGCGGGTGCTGGTGGAGGAGTACCTGGACGGGCCGGAGGTGAGCGTGGAGCTGTTCGGCACGGGTGACGCCCAGCACTGCCTGGGCATCACCGACAAGCAGGTCGATCCGCCGCCGCACTTCGTGGAGCGGCAGCACATGTTCCCGGCGGGGCTGTCCCCGACGGTCGCCACGGAGGTGGCCGACCTGGTCCGCCACGCGCTGGGCGTGGTCGGCATGCGCGTCGGCGCCACCCACACCGAGGTGCGGCTCACCCCGGCCGGGCCCGCCCTGATCGAGATCAACCCGCGGCCGGCCGGCGGCATGATCCCCGAACTGATTCGGGTCGCGACAGGTGTGGAGCTGCTCGACCAGCAACTGCGCGCGGCCACCGGCCTGCCGGTGACGCTCACCCCGACCAGCAAGGGGTACGCGGGCATCCGCTTCCTGACCGTCGATTGCCCCGGCACCCTGGCCGGTGTGGACGGGGTGGACCGGGCCGGCCGCTGCCCGGGGGTGCTGCGGGTGACAGTCACCGCCCGCGCGGGCACGCCGGTGCGACCGCCGGAGAACGCGTACGACCGGGTGGGGCACGTTATCGCCGTCGGAGACGACGCCGGGCAGGTGATCGCCGCCCTGGCCGAGGCCACCGACAGGCTCACGGTCCGGGTGGACGTGCCGTGATCGAGCTGCGCAGCGACACCTTCACCCTGCCCACCCCGGCGATGCGCGACGCGATGGCCCGAGCGCCGCTCGGCGACGACGTGTACGCCGAGGACCCGACCGTCCGTGAGCTGGAGGAACTGGCCGCGTCCACGTTGGGCAAGCAGGCCGCCTGCCTGACCCCGAGCGGCACCATGGCCAACCTGGCGACGATCATGGCGCACGCGCCGCGCGGCGCGGCCATGCTGGTGGGCGCGGAGAGCGACATCTACATCTACGAGGCCGGCGGCGCGGCGGTCTGCGGTGGGGTGACGTACCTGCCGGTGCCGAACCAGCCCGACGGCCGGCTGCTGCTGACCGACCTGGCCGCCGGGTTCCCCGAGGACCCGGACGATCCGCAGTTCGCCGTGCCCGCGCTGATCTGCCTGGAGAACACGCAGAACCGCTGCGGCGGGGCCATCCTGCCGCTGCCCTACCTGGCCGAGGTCCGCCGGTTCGCCGACGAGCGTGGGGTGCCGGTGCACCTCGACGGCGCGCGGATCTTCAACGCGGCCGTCGGGTCGGGCGTCGACGTCGCCGAGATCGCCCGGCACGCCGACTCGGTGCAGTTCTGCCTCTCCAAGGGGCTCGGCGCGCCGATCGGCTCGGTGGTGGTCGGCGACGCCTACCTCATCGAACGGGTGCGTCGGGTGCGCAAGATGCTCGGCGGCGGAATGCGCCAGGCCGGCATCATCGCGGCGGCCGGCATCATCGCCATCCGCGAGCACGGCCGGCTCGCCGAGGACCACGCGAACGCCCGCCGGCTCGCCGAGGGACTCGCCACCATCGACGGGGTCGAGGTCGACCCGGCGTCCGTGCAGACGAACATCGTCATGTTCCGGGTGCCGGAGCATCGGCTGACCCGGGCGCGGTTCCTCGCCGAGGCGCACGCCGCCGGGGTGGCGCTTGCCGAGTTGGGGCACGGTCGCGTCCGCGCGGTCACCCACTCGGGAGTGGCCGGCGCGGACGTCGACCGCGCGCTCACGGTGATCGACGCGGTGCTCAACGGCTCCTGAGCGCGGCCCGCACCTCGCCGGTCGTCGCGTCCGGGTCGGCCGCCACGATCTCCAACACGCGGCGCAGGTCGGCAAGCAACAGCCCGCCCTGCGCCGGGCTCAGCGCGTCGCCCTCGATCAGCAGGCGCAGCACCAACTCCGGGGTCGGCTCCACCACGAGGGTGAGCGGGTAACCCGTGCTCTCCACCACGTCCACGGGTAACAGCGCCGCCGGCAGCGGCGGGTGGTTCTGGAAGACCACGATGCTGTGGAACAGCGGTGTCCCCGGTGGCACCTCGCCGGCCCGGGTGATGTCGGTGAGCGACTGGTGCTCGTACTCCCGGGTGGTGACCTGCTGGGCCTGCACGGCCCGGACCGTCTCGGCGAAGGTCGCGCCGGGGTCGAACCGCACCCGCAGCGGCACCGTGTTGATCAGCAGGCCGACGATGGCGTCCGCGCCGGGGAGGTCGTCGGGCCGGCCGGCGACAGTCACGCCGACCACCACGTCGTCGCGGTCGGCGTGGCCGGCCAGGACCAGCGCCCACGCGCCGAGCGTCACCGCGTACGGCGTCACACCGGTGGCCGCGGCCCGGGTGGCCAGCGCGGTCCGCAGGTGGCCGGTGAGGGTCAGCCGTGCGACACGGGTGCCCGGCAACCCCACCTGCGGTGCGGCGTCGACCGGCGGATCCGCGGTGGCCGGGTCGTCCGGCGCGGGCACCGGCGGCCGGGGTAGCGGGGTGGGCTCCGGAAAGCCGGCGAGCAACCGTTTCCAGTAGTCGGTCGACCGGTCCGCGGCGGCCAGCCAGCGCAGGTGCCGCCGCAACGGCGCCACCGGCTCGCGTCGCCCGTCCAGCACCTCGGCGAGCAGGACGGCCAGGCTCCACCCGTCGAGCAGCAGATGGTGGAAGGTGAGCACCAGGTCGACGTGGTCCGCCGCCCGGACGACTGTGAGCCGTACCGGCGGCGCGGCAGTCAGGTCGAGCCCGGCGCGGCGCTCGTCGGCCAGCAGCCGCTGCGTGTCGACGGGCCCGTCGAGCACCCGCACGTCCGGCGGGTGGCCCTCGTGCACGAGCTGCACCGGCTCGGGGACGTCGTCCCACCGGACTGTCGTCCGCAGCGCCGGGTGCCGGCGTACCGCCTCCCGCCACGCGTCGGCAAGCGCGGTCACGTCCACCGGTCGGGCCAGCCGGTAGACGTGCTGCTGGAGGTAGTCCGCCTCGCCGGGCGAGAGCAGGGTGTGAAACAGCATGCCCTCCTGCATCGGGGTCAGCGGGTACGCGTCGACGAGCCGCGCCGGGCCGGCCGGCGGCCCCGCCACCAGCGTCGGGTCGACCGGGCACAGCGCGAACGGCGGGCCGTCCCACCGCGCCGGGTCGAGCACCGCCGCCGGACCGGCCACCGTCACGTGCGGCGCGAGCTCGGCCACCGTCGGGTACGCGAACAGATGTCGAGTGGTCACCTCGAGCCCGGCCCGGCGGGCCAGCGCCACCACCCGCATGGCCAGCACCGAGTCACCGCCGAGGGCGAAGAAGTCGTCGTCGGGGTCCACCCGGCCCCGCTCCAGCGCCTGTGCCCAGAGCGCGGCCAGCTGGGCGGGCACCCCGTCTGCCGGCGGGTCGGCCGGCGGCGATTCGTCGGCCGGTGGCGCGGGCAACGCCCGACGGTCGGTCTTGCCGCTCGGCGTGACCGGAAGGTGGTCCAGGCGCACGAACAGCGCGGGCACCATGTAGTCCGGCAGGCGGCGGGCCAACCAGGCGCGCAGCTCGGCCACCGGGCAACCGGGCGGGGCCACGTACGCGACCAACCGTGGATGCCCGGACGCGAGGTGCCCGACGGTCACCGCGGCCTCGCGCACCCCCTCGTGCTCCAGCAGCGTCTGCTCGATCTCGCCCAGCTCGACGCGGTTGCCGCGGATCTTCACCTGCCCGTCGCGGCGGCCCACGAAGTCGAACTCGCCGTTCGGCAGCCGACGGGCCAGGTCGCCGGTGCGGTAGAGCCGGCCGGAGCCGCCGGGATCGGGCACGAACGCCTCGGCCGTCAAGGCCGGCCGGCGGTGATAGCCGCGGGCCAGGCCGATCCCACCGATGTACAGCTCGCCGACGACACCGGTGGGCGTCGGGGCCAGGTCGTCGTCAAGCACGTGCAGGCTGACGTTGGCGATCGGTGCGCCGATCGGCACGCTCGCCCCGTCGAGCGGTGGGCGGACCCGGTGGGCGGAGACGTCCACCGACGCCTCCGTCGGGCCGTACAGGTTGTGCAGGTCCCCGGGGAGCCGCCGGGTCGCCTCCCGGGCCAGGGCCACAGGAAGGGCCTCGCCGCTGCACATCACCCGGCGCAGCGTCGGCAGGGCGGGCAGGTCGGGCTCGGCCAGGAACTGCGCCAGCATCGTCGGAACGAAGTGCAGCGTGGTCACACCCCGCTCGACGATCGTCGCCGCCAGGTAGGCGGGGTCGCGGTGCCCTCCCGGTCGGGCGAGCGCCAGCCGGGCACCGGCGGCCAGCGGCCAGAAGAACTCCCACACCGACACGTCGAAGCCGTACGGGGTCTTCTGCAACACCACGTCGTCGGCGCGCAGCCGATAGGTGTCCTGCATCCAGCGGATCCGGTTGACGATGCCCCGGTGCGGCACGCACACGCCCTTCGGCCGACCTGTCGAGCCGGACGTGTAGATGAGGTAGGCGAGGCTGTCCGGGCTGGCCCGGGGCGGTGGCGGGGTGGCCGGCCACCGCTGCGCCGAGTCGTCGTCGATGACGCACCACCGTGTCGCGGCCACGCCGGGGATCCGGTCGAGGAGGTGCCGCTGGGCCAGCACCACCGGCGGGTCGGCGTCGTCGAGCTGGTAGCCCAGCCGTTCGGCGGGCAGATCGGGATCGAGCGGCACGTACGCGCCGCCGGCCACCAGCACCCCGAGCAGCGCGACGACCAGGTCCACACCGCGCTCGGCGACCACCCCGACGGGAGTGTCCACATCGACCCCGTGCTCCCGCAGGCGATGGGCCAGCCGGTTGGCGCGGCCCACCAGTTCGGCGTAGCGAAGCATCCCGTCGTCGGCCAGCACGGCCACCGCGTCGGGCGTCCGGGCTGCCTGCTCGGTCACCAGATCGTGCAGGCACCTGTCGTCGGCTCGCGGCACGCCGGTAGTCCAGCACAGCGCGCTGTCGGCGAGCTTTCGATCGGCTATCCCCGCCACCTGTGGCCGGGGCCCGGCATCCGCGCCGGGTGGCCTCTCACTGGTCGACGACCGCCGTCAGGGCGGCGCGCTGCGGCCACGTCTCGTCGGTCATGCAGTCCGTGAGGCAGGACAGGCTGAACGCCAGCGGCCACGAGGCACTGTGCCGGTTCTCGGCCGGCAACAGCGCCAGTGGGGCTTCCGGGTCCCACTCGGCTGTGGGTGGGACGTGCACGGCCAGCACCTCACCCACGTACGGCCGCTCGTTCCAGCGGACGGCCCGGCGCAGCACCTGCTCGGCGGTGACCTTGAGCAGGGTGACTGTGCAGAACTCGGGCATGCCACCGCGGCTCATCCAGCGCCCGAAGCCGAGGACCGCGCTCTCGGCGATCTCGTGTGGTTCGAGGTGGCACTCCTCGCGCAGCTCCCGCAGCGCACCGGCGACGATGACCTCCTGGAGGCTGGGCGCGGCGACCGTCGCCGCCGCGTCCTGCGGCTCCAGCGAACCGGACCCGGAGGGGGCGATGAGCCCCGGGCTGCCCACGTTGTCACGGGTCTGCGCGACGAGCAGGAGCCGCCCGTCGATGGTGAAGGCCACCGTGGAGATTCCCACGACGTTCGCCAGCCGGCTGTCGGCGAACCCCCGCAGCCGCTTGCGATGGTCGAGGAGCAGGTCCCGCCCGCGCATGGCGAGCGTGTCCCGGCCCGCCTCGTAGACGTCGTAGGGGGCGAGGAGGTTGCTGCAGAAGAAGTCGAAGTACTGCGCCGGTCGCAGCGTGACCACCGGATCGTCGGCGCCGGTGGGCAGGTCGTCGGCGAGGCCCAGCGCCGACCCGTTGTACATGCTGGCCGTGCGGGCGTGCCGGGCCAGGAAGTCGAACGACCAGCGCCGCAGGTCCCGTCCGAGGACGTAGCTCGTCGGCGACACGACGCAGCGGATTCGCTGGCCGCGTAGGCGAGCACTCTCGGCGGTGGGGACGACGCCGGTGCTGTGGACGCTTGTCAGGATCCGCTTCGGGCCGGAGACCTGCTCGGCGACGTCCCGGTAGTCGTCGCCTTCGCGGGGGTGGAAGCGGAACTGTCGGGTCCGCCGACGGTTGGCGAGGATCTCCAGCGTCGAGACCAGGACACCGGCCGTGGCCGCCGCGACGCTGAGCGCCAGCGGTGGGCTCTGTACGGCGGTCGCCGCGCTCAGGACCGCAAGGCCGACGCCGGCGGTGGTCAGGCGATACCGCCAGAGGCCCTGCCGCCAGATGCTCATCGTCGTGCTGACTCTTCTCGCCGTCCTGAGCACTCGGCACCTTTTCGGGTCGCGCCTGACGGAGACGACCGCATGGTATCCACTGCGGAAACCGTCACAATCCCGCCGAGTTGCGGTCCAAGTTTACGAATGTGTCAGCGCCTTCGTGGTACGCCGCGCCGTACCGTCCGACGGTCGCGCAGGTCACCGGCCGGGTCCGCCGCCGGGGCGGCGGCGCGCAGTGTCGCCAACCTGACAAGACGGCAAAGCCCCTGGTAGAGCACTGTTAGAGCAGGTGGGAAGGGTACAGATAGCGAGCCACGCATCCGAATCCCACGGCCCGGCGCGGACAGCATCGTCCGCACGACGAGGCCACCACCCAGCCCGGCCCCGCCGACGCGGCCGACACGGCCTAGCCCGCCAGCCGACGTCTACGGCCCGGCCACGGCTGCCGCCGACACCGCTACGGGCGCCCGCAGCAGTGCCACCGCCCATCGGGACCTAAGGCGTCGCCTCGGGCCACGCCATCGTCCCGCCTTCCTCTTGCACATCCGTGCACCATCGCCGGGCCCGGTGTCGCTCAACCGCGCCCCGCTCCGGCGACCAATCAGAGAGGGTCTGACATGGCCACTCCCACCGTGACCGCAGCGCTTAACGGATCGGTCTTCACACCGGGACAACAGATGCTGCTGACCATCACCTACTCCGATGCCGACACCCAACCGCTGACCGTCACCATCGTGATCACCGACGCGAAGGGCAACAGCAGCGCGCCGGTCAAGGCCGCCGTGGTCATCGACCCGCTCACCCTGACCGTCACCGATGACTCCGGGCGCGCCTGGGCCCGGGTCTCCGACAACGGCGCCGTCGCCGTGTACCGGTCGGTGGCGTGATGGCCCGCGTCACCGTCTCGGTGCGCGACGCTGGCGGTCACACCGCCACCGCAACCGCGGACTATACGATCCGCCGACCGGTGCTCGGCGGCTACTACCTGTCCGGCGGCGCCGACCCGACCGCCGACATGGCAGGCGGCAACTTCCGCTCGCTGACCCAGTACCGCAGCTTCGCCGACGCGTACATCTTCCCCGGCTACAACCGGCCCTGGCTGATCACCCTCGGCCAGTCCGGGGTGATGATGAACATGGTCCTGGAGCTGAAGCACTACGGCGCCCCGGACGGGCCGCAGACCTTCACCGTGGACGGCACCACCTACACCGTGCCGGCGCCGTCGATGACCATCCTGCAGCGTCCCGGCACGACCTGGCCGAAGGCGTACGGGTACGGCCAGGTCGTCAGCGGCCAGTGCGACGGGCTGTTCGCGCGTGCCCTGTCCCAGTACCGCACGCTCGGCTTCGGGGTGAACATCCAGCTCGCCTCGGAGTTCGACACCGACCACGAGTTCGGCACCACCGAGGCCGGTGTGGCGTACACCTGGGCGCAGTCCGATGCCCGCGCCGTGCAGGCCGTCAACTACATCCTCACCTGGTTCAAGGCGCGCACACTGCCCGGGGGGACGACCTTCTCGGTGGGAATCGCCGGCTTCAACCGGGACTGCTTCCGGCGCATCCACCCGGAGGAGCTGATGGCCCGGCTGGACTTCCTGCAGTGGAACGCCTACGCCACCAACGCCAGCCACACCGCGCTGGCCCGTTTCCGCAGGACGAAGGACTGGGCGGTGGCCGACCTCGGCCCGGTGGCCCTGTCCCGTCCGGTGCTGATCGCCGAATGGGGGGTACGGGTGGCCGAGATCCCCAACCAGGCCGCCTGGATCGCGACCGTGCCGGCAGCCATCGTCCAGCTCAACGCCGAGGGCGCGCCGTGGATCGCGCGAACCAACTACTTCAACTCGGGCTGGGGCACCCTGACCCCGAAGGAGACCGGGCTGGCCGCACTGCGAGCGGCGTATGCCACCCCGCCGTACGTCTGATCGGTCCGACGACGTCCGATCGCCACCGCGGGCCCCGCCGGCGCAGGCCGGCGGGGGCCGCTCAGCCCTCGCCGAACCGCTCGGCGTACGTGTCGCGCAGCTCGGCCCAGCCGAAGTTCTTGGCCTCGGCACCCACTTCGCGAGCTGCGCCGGGTGAGGCTACCTATGCTCGGACCATGGAACTGCGGATCTTCACCGAGCCCCAGCAGGGTGCCACCTACGACCAGTTGCTCGCGGTGGCCCGCCGCGCCGAGGACGCCGGCTTCGGCGCGTTCTTCCGGTCGGACCACTACCTCAGGATGGGCGGGGGAAGCGGCGACCCCGGCCCCACCGACGCATGGACCACGCTGGCCGGCCTGGCCCGCGACACCAGCCGAATCCGGCTCGGCACGCTGATGACCGCCGCCACGTTCCGGCTGCCCGGCCCGCTGGCGATCACCGTGGCGCAGGTCGACCAGATGAGCGGCGGCCGGGTGGAGCTGGGCATCGGCACCGGCTGGTACGCCGACGAGCACACCGCGTACGGCATCCCGTTCCCGGCGCTGGGCGAGCGGTTCGACCGGCTGGAGGAGCAGCTCGCGGTCATCACCGGGCTGTGGTCGACGCCGGCGGGGGAGCGGTTCGACCACGCCGGCCGGTACTACCCGGTCAGCGACTCCCCGGCCCTGCCCAAGCCGGTGCAGCAGCCCCGCCCGCCGATCCTGCTCGGCGGAATGGGCCCGAAGCGTACGCCCCGGCTGGCCGCCCGCTACGCCGACGAGTTCAACCTGCCGTTCGCCTCGGTGTCGGACTCGGCGGCGCAGTTCGAGCGGGTCCGCGCGGCGTGCGCCGAGATCGGCCGGGATCCGGGCGACCTCGTCTGGTCCAACGCCCTGGTCCTCTGCTGCGGACGCGACGACGCCGAGGTGGCCCGCCGGGCCGCGGCCATCGGCCGCGAGCCGGACGAGCTGCGGGCCAACGGCCTCGCCGGAACGCCCGACGAGGTCCTGGAGACCATCGGCCGGTACGCGAAGATCGGCAGTCAGCGGCTCTATCTCCAGGTGCTGGACCTGACCGACCTGGACCACCTCGACCTGGTCGCCAGCGAGGTCATGGCCAACCTCTGAGCCCCGGTCCTGGTCGTCGCGTCAGGCGCGGTGGTGGGCCCGGCGGCCCGGGTCGCGCAGCACGGTGTCCAGCCGGCCGTCACGGTCGCTGTCCACATAGGTGATGTCCGGTACGCCGTCGCCGTCCACGTCGATCTGGACGACGTCGGCGACGCCGTCCCCGTCGAGGTCGGTGACCACCTCGACCGAGCCGTCCAGGTGGCGCGTCACGATCGACAGCGACTCGGCGGCGGGTTCGCGCGGCGGCGGACCGGGCGCCGGTACGGGCGTCGGCGCGGGCGCGGGGGCCGGCGTCGGACGGGGGCCCGGTGTGGGCGACGGGTGGCTCGACAACCGGGCGCCCGGCGGGGCGCTGGCCGGCTCGACCGCGCTGCCGGTCGGGTCCAGCTCCTCCTCCGACGGGAACACGTCGCCCCGCGGGGCCGGATCACGGTAGCTGCTCATGCGCGTAGGGTTCCCCGACGATGACGAGAACAACCGTGCCCGATCGTCCGGTGTCCGTAGCGCCCGGTCTGTCAGAGGATGCGGGGACCGACGCCACGGTCATGAACGGGGGTCCGAGCGTGGAGCTGCGCCGGAGCCGGGGGGCCCGGATGCTCGCCCTGGCGTGCGTACTCGGTGGGGTGCTCTTGTTGGCCTTTCCCAGCGACGGCGCCCTGTTACGGACGATCATCGCCGTGGGCGCGATCGCGCTCGGCGCGGTGGCGCTGGTCAGCGCGCTGCGGCCGTTCCGTTTCGGGATCACCCCGGACGGGCTCAGCATCCGGCGGCCCGGCCTGCGCCGGGAGATCCCGTGGGCCGAGGTCGACGCGCTGGTCCTCGACGAGCCGCCCCGCCGCGACGGCTACTCGACACCGCCGCGCCTGCTGCTGGTGCCCGCCCCGGGGGTGACGTTCGAGCCGGTCACCGCCCGCCACCCGATCGACGGCCGGCCGGCCATCGAGCTGCTCGTCTTCGACCAGGTCCGGGAGCAGCCCGAACAGGTGGCCGCAGCGCTCACCCGCTGCGCCGGGGACCGTTTCGTCGACCTGCTCGCGCTGCGCCGCGCCGCCTTCACGGCCCCGGACCTGCCTGTCGGCCTGCGCGGCTATCAGATGGACCGGGTCGACCGGTTGATCCGACGCGGCCAGGAAGCCCTGATGTCCGGGGACGCAGCGACCCGGCAGGCGGCCCGGGGTGAGATCGAACGCGTCGTGGCCGCCGGTCTGCCGATCGCCCAACGTGGTTACAGCACGCTCCAGACGGATACGGTTCTGGGCGCCCTCGTCGCCGCGTTGGCCGACCACCAGTCCACCGATCGGGAGAGCACCGCATGACCGCGCAGGAACAGCACCTGACGTCGAGCACCGACGTGCCCCGCCGGAACTGGGCCGGCAACGTGCGCTACGCAGCCCGGCAGTTCCACCGCCCCACCACGGTCGACGAGGTGCGCCGGCTGGTCGCGGGCAGCTCCCGGATCCGCGCGGTGGGCACCGGACACTCCTTCAACCGCCTCGGCGACACCACCGGAGACCTGGTCTCGCTCGCCGGCCTGCCCCCGACCATCGAGGTCGACGCCGAGCACGGGCGGGTCACCGTCGCCGGGGCGCTGCGCTACGGCGACGTCGCCAGGCACCTGCACACGCAGGGGTACGCGCTTGCCAACCTCGCCTCGCTGCCGCACATCTCGGTCGCCGGCGCGGTGGCCACCGCCACCCACGGCTCCGGCCCCACCCACGGCAACCTGGCCACCTCGGTCGCCGCCCTGGATCTGGTCACCGCCGACGGGGACCTGACGCGCGTGGACCGCGACACCGACGGCGACACGTTCGCCGGCATGGTGGTCGGGCTCGGCGCGCTCGGCCTGGTCACCCGGGTCACCCTGGACCTGGTGCCGGCGTTCGAGCTGCGCCAGTACGTACGCCTCGATCTTGCTGCGGAGGCGCTGGACGACGCGTTCGACTCGGCGTACAGCGTGAGCGTGTTCACCGACTGGCGTACGCCGCGCCTGCGCGAGGTGTGGCGCAAGCAGCTCGCGGACCAGCCGCCGCCGGACGTGGACTGGCTCGGCACCACGGCCGCCGACCAGCCGCGACACCCGGTGCTCGGCATGCCGGCGGAGAACTGCACCCCGCAGCTCGGCGTGCCGGGCCCGTGGCACGAACGGTTGCCGCACTTCAAGCTCGGCTTCACCCCGAGCAGCGGTGACGAACTTCAGTCCGAATACCACCTGCCGCGTACGGCGGCGGCCGAGGCGCTCGCCGCGCTGGCCGAGGTGGCGCACCTGATCGCCCCGCTGTTGCAGGTGTGCGAGCTGCGGACGGTGGCCGCCGACGAGCTGTGGCTCAGCCCCAACCACAGGCGGGACAGCTTCGTGGTCCACTTCACCTGGGTCGACGACGCCGACGCGGTGCTGCCGGTGCTCGCCGAGGTGGAGGAGCGTCTGGCGCCGTTCGCGCCCCGACCGCACTGGGGCAAGGTCTTCGTCACCGACCCGACCGAGCTGGCGGCCCGTTACCCCCGGCACGCCGACTTCGCCGCGCTGCTGACCCGCCTGGACCCGACCGGCAAGTTCCGCACCGACCTGCTGGACCGCCACTTCCCCCGCTGACCCCCTCTCCCCCCGGACCCCTCCCCCCGGACCCCTCCGCCCGGACCCCTCCGTCCCGGTTGATCATGAAGTTATTGCCACCCTCCTCGGCGTGTCGGGGCAATAACTTCATGATCAACGGGATGGGGTTGGGGTGGCGGTGCGCAGGCTGCCGCGTTGGACGGCACGGCTGATGTCGCTGGGGGAGACGATCCCGGTCAGACGGCCGTCGTCGCTCACCACCAGGGCGCGGCCGTCGGCGCACTCGCTGAGCCGGGGCAGCAGGTCGTTGAGCTGTTCCCCCGGCTGCGCGAGGACCAGCTGGTCCGCCCGGCAGGCCACCTCGGCCAGCGTGGTCGACGTCCGCCGGTCGGCCGGCACGCCCCGCACCCGGTCCAGGGTGACGAGGCCTGTCGGCCGGCCCTGATCGGTAAGCGGCAGCGCCGAGTGCCGGTACGCGAACAGGTAGTGGTCGACGAAGTCGGCGACAGTCATGTCCGCCGAGGCGGTCTGCGGCTGCGGCGTCATGACGTCGGCGACCCGGATTCCGCGCAGCGCGCTCCCGGCGCGGGCCTGCCGCTCCTCCGTCCCGGCGGCGCCGATCAGGAACCAGCCGATCAGCGCCAGCCAGAGCCCACCGAAGCCGACCCCGGACAGGAACTGCCACAGTCCGAGGCCGATGAGCAGGGCGCCGAGCACCCAGCCGGCCCGCGCGGCGACCACTGACGCCCGGTTCCGGTCACCGGTGGCCTTCCACACCGCGGCCCGCAGCAGCCGGCCGCCGTCCAGGGGCGCGGCCGGGAGCACGTTGAAGACCGCCAGCAACACGTTGATGCCGGCCAGCCACGCGATCGCGCCGAAGAGCAGCCCATCCTGCCCGGCCAGCGCGAGCAGCAACGCGATGGCACCGAAGAACGCCCCGAGCAGCAGGCTGACCAGCGGACCGACGCCCGCAATCCGCAGCTCCGCGCCGGGGTCGCGCGGCTCGCCCCGCAGCTCGGCCACCCCGCCGAACAGCCAGAGCGTGATGCCGTCGACGCTCAGCCCGTTGCGCTGGGCCACCACGGCGTGCGACACCTCGTGGGCGAGCAGGCCGACGAAGAAGACCACCGCCGCGGCCAGGCCGGCGACTGTGTACGCCACCGGCGAGCGGTCGGGGTACGAGCGGGGGAACTGGTTCGCGGCCAGCCCCCACGCGATGAGCGCGAAGATGACCAGAACGCTCCAGTTGACGCCGACCGGCACACCCGCGATCCGGCCAAGCCGGAAACTGGCCCTCATCCCACCGAGATACCCAGCTCAGCCCCGCACATGCCGAGCAATGAGCACGTCGCTGTGATCAACTCCGGTTGCATGAAGTCGGCGTGTCCTGGCGTCAGGAATACCCCGACTTCATGGAAGACGAGATCGTGCTGACGTGGGGTCGCCGGGTCAGCGGCGGGGGGCCTCGCTGGCGATGGTCGCCTCCCGGGGCAGCGCCGCCGCGCGCAGCGCCCAGTCCAGCGCGTAGTCGGCAATCTGCTCCCAGCCGTCCTGCCCGACCGTGAAGTGCGACCGGCCGGGGAACTCCTCGTACGCGGTGAGCGCCCGGGACTTCTGGTAGAGGCCCGCGTTGGCGCGGACCACCGATGCCGGCACCACGTGGTCCTCTCCGCCGGCCATCAGCAGCAGCGGCGCGCGGTCGTCGCGCCCGACGTCGACGCGGGCGGGTGAGCGCGGGTCGAGGTTGGCGAACGCGCCCTCGAAGAACACCCGACCGGCGCCGGGGACGGCGTAGCGCTGCCAGGCCCGGTCGGAGTCCGCGCGGCTCATCGTGTTGCCGAAGGCGTAGGCGAAGTCGTCCGCGGTGAACGGGACGGCCCTGCTCCGGTTGGCGGGGCTGCGCAGGATCGGGAAGCCGGAGCGCAACTGGCTCAACGGCACCTTGAGCACCCCCTTCGCGGCGGCGGGATGCACCCCGACCACGGCCGCGCCCAAGCCCCGGTCGGCCAGGACCTGCGCGAACAGGCCCCCGAACGAGTGACCCATGATGATCGGCGGTCGGGGCAGCGCCCGGATGATCCGGTCGTAGTGGGCGATTATCGTGGCCATGCTCTGCTCGGCTATCGGGCTGGGGTCGTCGCGCAACTGCTCCACCGACCGGTCCATTCCGGGCCACGCGGGAGCGATGACGTGCATGCCGCGCGCGGTGAACCGCTCGATCCACCCCTGCCAACTCCGCGGGGTCATCCAGAGTCCGTGGATCAGCACGACCGTGTCGACCCGACCCTGCGGTGTGGCACCCATCGCGTCCTCCCGGTGTCGCGGTGTCCGGCCGCGCGCTTACCCGCTGCCGCGCCCGGAATTCCTCCCCTCGCGGCCCGGCCGGAGGGCGCGGGCACCGCGGCGGCCGCGCATTGCCCCTGACAAATGTCACGGCCGGAACGTGACGGCTGCTCCGGGAGCCCTGGCCCCCGACGCCGGAGCATCTATGCCATGACCAGTACGCATCCGGCCGTCGAGCTGAACGGCCTCACCAAGACCTTCGGTACGGTCACCGCGGTCGACGGACTGAGCCTGCGGGTGCAGCCCGGCGAGGTGGTGGCGTTCCTCGGCCCCAACGGGGCGGGCAAGACCACCACCATCGACATGCTGCTCGGCCTGGCCCGCCCGGACGCGGGCACGGTCCGCGTCCTCGGCGGTACCGCGGACGAGGCGGTGGCCCGGGGTCGGGTCGCCGCCGTACTCCAGACCGGAGGGCTGCTCAAGGACCTCACGGTGGGCGAGACCGTGCGGATGACAGCCCACTTCTACCGGCACACCCGCCCGGCCGCCGAGGTGCTGGAGCGCGCCGGCATCGCCGGCATCGCCGACCGGATCGTGGGGCGGTGCTCAGGCGGCCAGCAGCAGCGGCTGCGGTTCGCGCTGGCCCTGCTGCCGGACCCGGACCTGATGGTGCTCGACGAGCCGACCACGGGCATGGACGTCGAGGGCCGCCGGGACTTCTGGCAGGCCCTGCGCCGCGACGCCCGCGACGGCCGGACTGTCATCTTCGCCACGCACTACCTGGACGAGGCGGACGCGTACGCCGACCGGATCGTGCTGGTCCGGCAGGGACGGATCGTCGCCGACGGCACCACCGCGGAGATCAAGAACCTGGCCGCCGGCCGCACGGTGCGGGCCACCCTGCCCGGCGCCGACCAGGCCGCGCTGGCCGCGCTGCCCGGCGTGGACGCCGTGGAGGTACGCGGCGACAGCGTGCTGGTGCGGACCGGCGACTCGGACGCTGTCGCCCGCCACCTGCTCACCCGGACCGCCGCCCGGGACGTGGAGATCACCTCCCGCAACCTCGAGGACGCCTTCCTCGCCCTGACCACCGAGCGCATCGGAGCCTGAGATGTCCACCCTGCCGGCCACCCCCGCCGCCACCCGCACCGACCGACCCGCCCAGCCCGACCGCCGGCTGCCCGCCCTGGGTGGCTTCGCCCCGGCAGTCCTCGGCATCGAGCTGCGCCGGGTGCTGCGCAACCGCCGTACCCTCGCCTTCACGCTGATCATGCCGGCGGTCTTCTTCCTCATCTTCGGCCTGCCGCAGCGGGGGCAGACGCTTGACAACGGCCGGCCCGTGACGGCGTACGTCATGATCAGCCTCGCCGTGTACGCGGCGATGGTGGCGACCACCAGCGCGGGCGGCGCGGTGGCCACCGAGCGGGCATTGGGCTGGAGCCGGCAGCTGCGGCTCACCCCGCTGCGTCCGCCCGCCTACGTGGCCACGAAGGTGGCCACCGCGATGACCCTCGGCCTGCTCGCGGTCGTCATCGAGTTCGTGGTGGGCGCCGCGGCCGGTGTCCGCCTCCCGCTGGACGTCTGGCTGCTGTCCGGGCTCGCCGCGTGGATCGGTTCGCTGGTCTTCGCCGCGTTCGGTCTGTTCATCGGCTACCTGGTGCCGGCCGAGAACGTCATGCAGTTCATCGGGCCGATCCTGGCGGTGCTGGCCATGTTCGGCGGGCTGTTCGTGCCTGTCGAGGTGCTGCCGCACGTGCTCCAGCAGGCCGCGAAGTTCACCCCGGTGTACGGCATGGGTGAGCTGGCCCGCGCCCCGCTGACCGGCGACGGGGTCAGCATGGCCGGGGTGGCCAACCTGGTCTTCTGGACCCTGGCCTTCGGTATCGGCGCGGCCCGGCTGTTCCGCCGGGACACCGCTCGGGTCTGACCGCCGCGACCGCTAGCGTGGACCCGATGGATCTCCCGACGGGGCAACCCCAGCCGATGACCCGCCACTGGCGGTACATCGGCTGGCTGCTGGCCGCCGTGTGGCTGTTCTTCCTCAACGTGCCGATCTCCACCGCGCTGCACCAGCCCGAGCCGTGGCGGCGGGTCGTCGGGACGACCGCCCTGATCGTCTTCGGCCTGGGCTACGTGCTGCTGTTCCAGTGGGCCCGCCGACTGCGCCAGCTGCTGCTGCCGATCCCGGCGGGGCGGGCCCGGGTGGGTCTGCTGGTGCTGATCGCGGTGGGGTTGGTCAGCATCCCGGGCACCGGCGGCGACTGGCTGGCGACCCTGGTCTACGTGGCCGCGGCCGGGGTGTTCCTGCTGCCGCTGTGGGAGGCGCTGGCAATCGTGGCGCTCTGCGCCGTGACCCCGGCGCTGGCGTCCCGGCTGGTGCCGGGGTGGGAGGCGGAGAAGGGCATCGTCTTCGCGGTGCTGCTCGCCTCGTTCGCCATGTTCGGCGTGGCCGGGCTGGCCCAGCGCAACAGCGAACTCCGGGCCGCGCAGCAGGAGATCGGCCGGCTCGCGGTTGCCGAGGAGCGGGCCCGCGCCGCCCGCGACCTGCACGACATCCTCGGGCACTCGCTGACCGTGGTGGCGATCAAGGCCGAGCTGGCCGGGCGGCTGATCGAGGTCGACACCGCCCGGGCGGCCGCCGAGATCGCCGAGGTGGAGAGGTTGGCGCGGGCGGCGCTGGCCGACGTGCGGCAGACCGTCGGGGCGTACCGGGAGGTCACGCTCGCCGGGGAACTGGCCGGCGCGCGCTCCGCCCTCGCCGCGGCGGGCATCGCGGCGGAGTTGCCGGCCGAGGTGCCGGAGCTGCCCCGGGAGTGGGACCGGCTGTTCGGCTGGACGGTACGCGAAGGTGTGACGAACGTGGTCCGGCACAGTGGCGCGCGGTGTTGCACGATCCGGGTGGACCCGGACGGGGTCGAGGTGAGCGACGACGGTCGGGGGCCGTCCACGCCGGACGCCGAGGCTGCCGGGTACGGGCTGGTCGGTCTGCGGGAACGGGCCCGGCGGCTGGACGCGGTGGTGACCGTGGGCCGCCGGCGGGACGGCGGCAGCGGCTTCCTGCTGCGGGTGCACGCGCCGGCGGAGGCCCGGTGAGCGCGGCGTCCCCGCCGATCCGGCTGCTGCTCGCCGACGACCAGGCGCTGGTGCGGGGCGCGCTTGCCGCGCTGCTCTCGCTGGAGCCGGACCTGAGTGTGGTGGCCGAGGTGGGCCGGGGCGACGAGGTGGTGCCCGAGGCGCTGCGCAGTGCCCCCGACGTGGCCCTGCTGGACGTGGAGATGCCCGGCCTGGACGGGATCGCTGCCACCGCCGCGCTGCGGGCGGCGCTGCCGGCCTGCCGGGTGCTTGTGGTGACCACGTTCGGTCGGCCCGGTTATCTGCGCCGCGCCATGGAGGCCGGCGCGAACGGTTTCGTGGTCAAGGACACCCCGGCCCGGCAGCTCGCCGACGCGGTCCGCCGGGTGCACGCCGGCCTGCGGGTGGTCGACCCGACGCTGGCCGCGGAGACCCTGGCCACCGGGGCGAGCCCGCTTACCGAGCGGGAGACCGAGGTGTTGCGGGCGGCCCGGGGCGGCGGCGCGGTAGCCGAGCTGGCGAAGGCGCTGCACCTGTCCGAGGGGACGGTGCGCAACCACCTCTCGGCGGCGATCGGCAAGACCGGCGCTCGCAACCGGGCTGCGGCCGTCCGCATCGCCGAGCAGAACGGCTGGCTGCTCGGCGACTGAGCGGCGCCGCTCAGGCGGTCGGCGGCGGGGTGGGGAGCTGGTCGACCACCACCAGGCTGCTGCCGGGCCGGACCTCGGCGAGCAGTTCGCGCTGGCCGCTGCGGGTGACCCGGATGCAGCCGTTTGTGGTGTTCTCGCCCAGGTCGTCGTCGTTGTACCAGGTGTGCAGGCCGATGTGCGCGCCGCGTAGCCCGGTGGGCACCGCCTCCGGGTCGTCGGGCACCGAGCCGAGGGCGTAGATGTCCACCCCGCCGTAGACCTCCTCCGGCGGTGGGGTGCGGCCCAGGACGAACGTCCGCCCGAGCGGCGTCTCCTGCCCGGACTGGCCGAGGCTCGTCTCCCAGGAGCGCACCGCCTTGCCGGCCCGGTACCAGGTGAGCCGGTGCGCCCTGCGCTCCACCACGATCTGGTCGCGCAGCGCCACGGTGTCGAACCCGCCGGGCGCGAGCCAGGCGAGACGCCTGTTGGCCGAGGGCAGCAGGACCGCCGTCCAGCCGACCCGTCGCTGCGCTATCGGCACGGTCAGCTCGACACCGGCGAGCGTCGGTTCGAGGAAGGCCAGCGGCCGTCCGCCCGGCGCGTCGTACGCGGCGATCCGCCGGGTCGGGTGCACGCCCTCGGTCAGCGGCGCGATGTCCATGGTGGCCGGGTCGGCGGGGAACCCCTTGGGCGCGGGGTCGTAGTCGAGCACCGGCAGCCCGGCCGGGGCGGGCGCGGCCGGCGGGACGGACTCCTCCGGGCTCTGCTCGATGCTGCTCGGCGTCGGGTCGGCCGCCGCCTGTCGGTCGGGGTTCGTCGAGCGCGGGGTGAGGGCCTGGCCGACCAGCAGCGCGGTGATCAGCAGGGCGGCCACGGCGACGGCGGTGACCACCCAGGCACCCCGGCGACGGTACGGGGACATTCGGTCAAACGGCACCAAACCACTTTATGTCGATGGGTGCTTCGGGGCCCCCGGTTCGCCGATACCCGAGGACCCCGACGCTCAGACCCGCGCGCCGACGTGGATGGCCACCGCGTCGTGCGCCGGCACGTTCGCGGCGAACCAGCCGTTACCGTCCACGGTGATCACCGGCCCGCTGCACGTGCCGCCCGCGTACGTGCCGTGGACGACGTCGCAGTACCGGCCGGCGGGCAGCCCGGTGTAGTACGAGCGGCCGTTCACTGCGGAGTCCTCGTCGTTGAGCGTGACGAAGCCCTTGCCGCTGCGGCTGAACGCGATGTGGTTGTTGCCGTTGTCGTACCAGTTGGCCACGGCGGCGCCGTCGGTCGCGTTGCGGAAGCCGACCATGTTGGCGATCACCGGCCAGCGGTGTTCGCACTCCCAGCCGGAGTAGCAGGTGGTGTTCAGCGTCTTGTTCGCGCCGTCCGAGGGCGGGCCGGCGTCGCGGTCGCCGAAGGTGTAGCTGGACATGACCGTCGGCGAGCCGTACGGCCAGGCCAGCATGAAGGCGTTCGCCAGGGCGTAGATGCCCCGATCGCGGTAGGTCAGCACGCCGCTGCTGTCGCGCTGGGTGTCGTGGTTGTCCACGAACACGGCTGCCGAGCCGGTGGGAAGATGCCCCCAGCCCTCGCCGAAGTTGCGCAGGTACGCCAGCTTCTCCGAGCGGAACACCCGGGCCAGGTCCTTGCCGTAGCGGAACTCGTGCACGTCGCCGTTGCCCGTGTACTCGGTCGGCCCGACCGGCTCGCCGCCACCGTAGATGACCTCCTGCACGAGGTACGCCGAGCGCGACAACTTGCTCTTGATCGCGGCGATGTCGGCGGCCGGCATGTGCTTGCTGGCATCCAGCCGGAAGCCGTCCACGCCGAGGGAGAGCAGGTCGTTGAGGTACGACGCGATCTTCGTGCGGACGTAGTCCGACTCGGTCTTCAGGTCCGACAGGTTGACCAGTTCACAGTTCTGCACCTCGTACCTGTCGTTGTAGTTGGCGATGTCGTCACCGCCGTTGCGACCGCAGTGGTGGAAGTCCTGGGTCTGGTAGATGCCCGGGTAGTCGTAGTGCGCGTACGACGAGCCGGCCCAGCCGGTGCCGCCGTTGTCCTGCCCGGACATGTGGTTGATGACGGCGTCGACGAGCACCTTGACGCCTGCGGCGTGGCAGGTGTTCACCATTGACTGGAACTGGGCCCGGGTGCCCTTGCGGGACTCGATCCGGTAGCTGACCGGCTGGTACGCCAGCCACCACTGGTTGCCCCGCACGTGCTCCTGCGGGGGCGAGACCTGGACGTAGCCGTACCCCTTCGGGCCGAGCGTGCTCTGGCACTCGCTGGCCACCGACGGCCAGTTCCACTCGAAGAGCTGGACGATGACCTTCTTGGCGCCGGACGGGCTGGCGGCGGCCGGGGGTGCCGTCGCGGTGAGGGGGACGAGCAGGCTGGCGACCAGGCCGAGGGCGAGGATCGCCGAGCCGCGTCGACGTCGGTGCATCGGGACTCCTGACGGGAGCGGGGGTGGCGGTGCGGGGTGGTGGTGCGGTGGGGAGCACAGCAGCTGCTGGAATCTTGCAACCCATGCTGAAATTTGCCGAAAGGTTACAAGCGTGTTGCAACGACTGTCAATGCATTGGCATTCGTCGCTGCCTCTCCGGCGTGCCGGAAGGGGCACAACGCACACCAACGCCAGTTGGTTCGATCCGGCCCAGAAATTTTCCGCCCCGGGTGATCCGCTCGCCCCGCCGGCCCGTACTGGATGGGGGAGCAGGGGTCGGCCGGTGGTACGCCGCCGCGAGACGATCGAGGAGCAGATGGTCCGGGCAAAGAAGAACGAGAAGGCCACCGAGGTCCGGACCAGCACCAGCAGTCGGGGGGTGCGAACCCGGTCGCGCTCGGCGACGACGTTGCTGATCGCGTCCGCCCTCGCCGCGCTCTGGGCGGCGACCATGCTTACCGGCGCCGGTCAGATGGCGTACGCGTACGGCTTCTTCTTCACCGAGTTCTTCGCCGGGGTGATCGCCCTGGTGTCGTTGAGCCTCACCGTGATGTTGGGCCTGCTCGCCACCGACCGGCTGGTGCTGAGCATCTCGCACCGGGTGCTGATGCAGTCGGCGCACCGCGCCACAGGCGTCCTGGGCGCGGCCGGGCTGCTCTTCCACGTCCTCACCAAGATCGCCACCGGTCGGGCGGCGGCCACGGACTCGCTGGTGCCGTTCGTCGGCGGCCGGGGACTCTACGTCGGCCTCGGCACGGTGGCGGCCCTGCTCATGGTCAGCGTGATCTGGACCGGCATCATCCGGGCCCGCTTCGCCGGCGTCGGTCCGAAGTGGCTGTGGCGGTCGCTGCACTCCACCGCGTACCTCGCGTGGCCGTTCGCTGTGCTGCACGGCCTCAACGCCGGTCGGGCCGCGAAGTCCTGGGTGGTGCTCAGCTACCTCGCCTGCATCCTGTTCGTCGTGTTGGCGCTGCTGGTCCGACTCTCGGTCACCATCGGCCGGCGCAGCCGGGAGCAGCACCAGGCCGCCGTGCGCAACGCGGTGCTGGCCGGGCGGGCCACCGAGGAGGGCCGCGGCCGGTCGCTGCTGGCGGGCCTGAGCCGCCGCCGCGACACAAGCGAGGACAAGCGCCCGGCCTGGGCCGAGGCCACCACCGCCACCTGGACTGCGCCGGCCGGCCCACGGCGGCGCGACCCCGAGCGGTTCACCGTTCCGGTGGTGCCCGAGCCCGGTTCGCTCGCCGAGCCGGTCCGGCCCAGCCGCCGGCGGCGCGACGAGGCGGAGACCACCACCCGCCGGTCGAGCCGGCGCACCATCGAGGAGGAGGTGGCGCCGGCGACCGCGCGCCGCGCCTCGCGCACCCGCGACCGGGACGAGGGGACCGCGCCGACCCGACGGCGTCGCGCCGACGAGCCGGCCGCCGAGCGGAGCAGCCGCCGGTCCCGCTCCGAGGACGAGGGCACCCGGTACTCGGCGCCGCCCCGACGGGCCGTCGCTGAGCCCGAGGAGCCGTGGGACAGCCCGCGTCGCTGGCAGGCCGCCGAGCCAATCTCCGCCGGCCCGGTCTCCGCCGAGCCGATCTCCGCCGGTCCGATCTCGGGGAGCCCCATCTCGGTCGGTCCGATCTCGGCGGCGCCGCGCAGCGGCAGCGGCCGGCACAGCGCCGAGGACGACCTGCCGGAGGAGCCGGACTACTGGCGTCCGCCGGCGCGGTACGTCCCCGAGGAGGTGCCGCCGCCCGTCGACGACACCCCCACCCTCGTCGACCTGGCGTCGCGGCGAGCCCGACGGGCCGCCGGCGAGGGCCGGTCCGCCAAGCGCCGCAAGGCCAGCGCGGACGCCGTGGACGGGGCGTACTGGGCCGGGCTGCGGGGTGAGGCGAAATGATGCGGACGACAGTGCCTCCGGTGGCCTGCGTCGGTGAGCCCCGGCTGACCGCCGGCTTCGCCGAGTTCGGCCGCCTCGACCTGGCCGCGCACGAGGAGGTGCACGGGCCGATCGGCCCGATGGAGCCCGCGCAGTTGCTCCGACTCGTCGAGGGCATGCAGCTCAAGGGCAAGGGCGGGGCGGGCTTCCCGTTCGCCCGCAAGCTGCGCGCGGTGTTGGAGTCCTGCGAGCGGCAGGACCTCGCCGCCGTGGTGGTCGTCAACGCCAGCGAGGGGGAGCCGGCCAGCTGGAAGGACAAGGTGCTGCTCACCCGCGCCCCGCACCTGATCCTCGACGGCGCGGCGCTCACCGCGTACGCGCTGGACGCCGAGGAGATCGTGATCGGCGTGGCCGACGACGGTGTCGGCAGCGACTCGCTGATGGAGGCCCTCGCGGAGCGCCGGATGCCGGTGCCGACCACAATCGTCACCGTGCCGCACCGGTTCATCTCCGGCGAGGGCGGCGCGCTCGTCAACGGCATCAACGGACTGCCGCACATCCCTCCGGGCACCAAGAAGCGCTCCAGCGACTCCGGCGTCAGCGGCCTGCCCACCCTGCTGTCCAACGCCGAGACGTACGCCCAGCTCGCCGTCGGCGCGCGGCTCGGCCCGTACGAGTACGCGGCGCTCGGCACCGACGACGAGCCGGGCACCGTGCTGCTCACCGTGACCGGCGCGGCGGCCCGGCCGGCGGTGGTGGAGTGCACGGCCGGCATGCCGTTGCGCGACGTTCTCGACCTGTGCGAGGTCCCGGACGTCCAGGGCATCCTGATGGGCGGCTACCACGGCAAGTGGATCACCCCGGAGGCGGCGGAGAAGGCCGAGGTCTCCCGCAGGGGCCTGGCCGCGGTCGGCGGCACCCTCGGCGCGGGCATCATCATCCCGATCGGCGTCGACACCTGCCCCCTCGGTGAGGCGGCCCAGGTGGTGCGCTACCTGGCCGGGGAGTCCGCCGGCCAGTGCGGCCCGTGCAAGATGGGTCTGCCGGACCTGGCCCGCGCGGTCGACCTGGCCGTGGCCGGCAGCCAACCGGCCGACGTGGTGCGGGCCGCCGCCGGCGAGGTCAAGGGCCGGGGCGCGTGCAGCCACCCGGACGGCACGGCCCGGTTCGCCCTCTCCGCGATCGAGGTCTTCGCCGACGACCTGCGGCTGCACAGCACCGGGGACGGCTGCGGCCGGCGGGTCAAGGGCGTCATGGGGCTGCCCGGCGCGCCCGACCCCAACCCGCAGAAGCTCACCCTGGACTGGTCCCGCTGCGACGGGCACGGCCTCTGCGCGCACGTGGTCCCGGACTTCATCCGGCTCGACGGCAACGGCTACCCGGCGTTCCCGGCCACACCCGTGCCGACCTGGCTGCGCGAGGGCGCCCTGAAGGCCGTAAAGGTCTGCCCGGAACTCGCCCTGCGCCTCGCCAAGGCCGAGTAGGGAAAGGCACTGACCACCACACCTGTCGAACGGAGCTGCGGATGCGCAAGCCGATCGGGCGGACAGCGGCGGCCCACGCGCCCCGGGCCGCCATCGTGGGGGCGCTCGTCGCCGCCCTGCTCGCCACGGCGTCGTGCACAGGCACGGTGCCGCCCGACGCCACCGCCGCCGGGACCGCGCCGGCCCCGGCCAGCTCCCCGGCCACCCCGGCTGCCCCCGCGACCGGCTCGCCGTCGGCCGCGCCCGCCCCGGTCCCGGACATCCTGCGCTTCACCGGGACCACCCTCACCGGCAGCGCGTTCGACGCCACGCGACTGGCCGGCCGGCCGGTGGTGCTCTGGTTCTGGGCGCCGTGGTGCGCCACCTGCGCCAGCCAGGCGTGGACGGTGGCCGAGATCGCGCCCCGCTACCGGGACACCGTGCCGATCGTCGGCGTCGCCGGGCTCGGCGAGCAGCGGGACATGAAGAACTTCGTCAGCGAGTTCGACCTCGGTGACATGCCGCAGATCGACGACCGCAAGGGCGCGCTCTGGAAGCGGTTCACGGTGACCGAGCAGAGCATCTTCGTGATCATCGATCGGGACGGCACGATCGTCCACCAGGGCTTCCTGGACGGTGAGTCGCTCACCGCCCGCGTCGCCGCCCTGGCCGGGGCGTGACCGCCCCGCTGCTGCTCGCGCTGACCGCCGGCATGCTCGGCGCGGTCAACCCGTGCGGCTTCGCGTTGCTGCCCGCGTACCTCTCGCTGTTGGTCGCCGGAGCGTCGGACACCCGCGGCGCGGTCGGCCGCGCGCTCACCGCGGCGGCCGGGCTGACAGTGGGGTACGTGGTGGTCTTCGGCGCCTTCGGCCTGGCGCTCGCGCCGTTGGCCGGCTGGCTGCGCCCCCGGCTGCCGTGGCTGACCGTGGCGCTCGGTCTGCTGCTGCTGGTGGCCGGCTGCTGGCTGCTCGCCGGTCGGCGGCTGCCCGCTCCCGGCTGGTCGGCCCGCGCGCCCCGGCTGACGAGGTCCTGGCCGTCGATGGCGCTGTTCGGCGCGGCGTACGCGCTCGCCTCGCTCGGCTGCGCCATCGCACCCTTTCTGGCCATCGTGGTGACCAGCCTCCAGGCCGGCTCGACCGGCCGCGGGCTGGTCCTGTTCGGCGCGTACGCACTCGGGATGGGTCTGGTGGTCGCGGTCGCCGCGCTCGGTGTGGCGCTGCTGCGCGACGGGCTGGTGGCCCGGCTGCGCGTCGCCGGCGCGTTGGTGCCCCGGCTCAGCGGCCTGGTGCTGCTGCTCGCGGGCGGCTACGTCGCCTGGTACGGCTGGTACGAGCTGCGGTTGGCGGCCGGCAACCGCGACGCCCGACACGACCCGGTGATCCAAGCGGCAACGAAGGTCCAGCAAACCCTGGCCAACACCGTAGACACCCTAGGCCCCACGCTGCTCCTGGCCATCCTGGCAGCCCTGCTGCTGGCAGCCCGACTCCCACGGCGCCGCCCTCACCGCCCCAACCCCGTCGATCATGAAGTTATTGCCGCGACACGCCGAGGTGAGGGGCAATAACTTCATGATCAACGGCCGGATCAGCGCGGGGTCAGACGGTCGGTGCCCAGGCGGTCCTGGAGGACCTTGGGGATCAGGACGCTGCCGTCGGCCTGCTGGTACTGCTCCAGGATGGCCGGGAAGAGCCGGCTCGTGGCCAGCGCCGAACCGTTGAGCGTGTGCACGAAGCGGCTCTGCTTGGCGCCCGGCTCGCGGTAGCGGATGGCCGCCCGGCGGGCCTGGTAGTCACCGGCCCAGGAGACCGACGACACCTCCTTGTACTTGCCGGTGCTCGGCATCCACACCTCGATGTCGAGGGTCTTCTTCATCGACGCGCTGGCGTCACCGGCCGACAGCAGCGTCCGCTGGTAGTGCAGGCCCAGCCCCTCGACCAGGCTCTCGGCGTGGGCGAGCATCTCCTCCAGCGCCGCGTCCGCCTGCTCCGGCAGCGTGAACTGGAAGATCTCCACCTTGTTGAACTGGTGGCCACGCACCGTGCCGCGCTCGTCCGAGTGCGACCCGGCCGACTCCCGCCGGTAGCAGGGCGTGTACGCGAATGCCTTCAGCGGCAGCTTCGTGGTCTCCAGGATCTCGTCCTGGTACGCGCCCAGGATCGCCGTCTCCGACGTGGGCAGCAGGAACTGCCCGCGCGGCGCGGAGTCGACGTCCAGGTGGTAGACGTCGTCGTAGAACTTGGGGAACTGACCGGCGGCGAAACCGGCCGAGTCGAGCAGCAGGTGCGGCGGGAGCAGGAACTCGTACCCGGCCTTGATGTGCTGGTCGACGAAGTAGTTGAGCAGCGCCCACTCCAGCCGCGCGCCGATCCCCGTGTAGATCCAGAAGCCGGAGCCGCCGAGCTTGACCCCGCGCTCGTAGTCGACCAGACCCAGCGCGCGGGACAGCTCCACGTGGTCGCGGACCTTCTCGATCACCGGCGGCTCGCCGAAGGTCTTGACGACCCGGTTCGCCTCCTTGCCACCGGGCAGGACGTCGTCGCTGGGCAGGTTCGGCAGCTCGCTCATCGCGTCGCGCAGCCGGGCCTGCACCTCGTCCAACTGGGACTCCAGGTCGGCGAGCTGCTTACGCTCCGCCTCCGGGGCGGCGACCTGCGGCTCGGTGCCGGCGCGCTTGGCCTGCGCGTACGCACGGGCCTCGGCCTTGCGGCGCTGCCGGTCGGCATCGATCTCCGTGATCAGTGCGCGTCGTTCCTGGTCGAGTCGCTGGATCTCGTCCAGGGCCCGATCGACCTCGGCGGGATCCAGACGCTTCGCCAGCGCGGTCGCCACCGCCTCGCGATCCTTCCGGATCAACTCCATGTCGAGCATGCTGCTCCGTACGCCTCCGTCCGGGGTTCGCTGAACCATCAGATGTTACCGTCGCGCACGTTTCCACCCGACTACGGGGAGCGCGACCGGTTTCTACAGCCGGATCGGCATCAGCACGGAGAAAGTGTCCTCGTCGTCGAGGCGCCGCACGGCCAGCGGGGCGATGGGGCCGTCCACCTCCAGCACCAGTTGCGGGCCGCCGGCCGCGTCCAGCGCGTCGAGCAGGTACCCGCCGTTCACCCCGAACCGCAGCCCGCTTATCGGCTCCGCGCCCGGATCGGCCGTGGACAGCTCCCCATCCGGATCGGCCGTGGACAGCTCGGCGGGGTGCAGCAGGCGCAGGCCGCCGGAGTCGTCGAGACCGAGGACGGACACCGCCAGCGGCGTGCCGGCGTACTCGCGGGCCAGCGTGGGGGCCGCCGGGTCGCGCAGCGCCGCGCGCAGCGCGACCACGTCCACCGGGATGCGGTACGCGGCCGGCCGCTCGCCGACCGCCTCGCGCAGCAGCCGACGGTAGTCGGGGAAGTCGTACGGCAGGGCGGTGCCGGTAAGCGTCCGACCGGCCACCTCCGCCCGCAGGTCGACGCCGGCCACGGTGAGCCGTACCGGCCGGGCGTCGGCGGTGTCGAGCAGCACGCGCAGCCTGTCGACGAGGTCCACCGGCACGAGCACCCGCGCGGGCGGCCCGTCGACGACCGCGCCGGCCCGGGCCAGCGCGAGCCGGTGCCGGTCGGTGGCTACCAGCCGCACACCGTCCGGCTCGACGTCGAGCAGCACCCCGGACAGCGCCGGCAGCTCCGGGTCGACGCCGACGGCGAAGCGCACCGCGTCGAGCGCGGCGGCCAGCTCGGCGGGGGAGAGCAGCAGCGTGGTCACCGTCGTGGGCGTGGGGTCGACAAGCGCCCGGAGCCGGACGATCTCGCGGCGGGCGTCGGCCAGCCCGTCGACCAGCCGGCGCAGGTGCGCGTCGAGCAGTAGGTGCACCTCGGCAGGCTCGGCGCGGACGGCGGCGGCGATCTCGGGCACCGGCATGCCGACCCGACGCAGCCCCGCGACCAGCCGGGCCGGGCCGATCTGCTCGTCGGTGTACCAGCGGTAACCGGTCACCGGGTCGACCAGGGCCGGCGTCAGCACCCCCGCCGAGTCGTAGAAGCGCAGCGCGCTGACGGTCAGGCCGCTGGCCCGGGCCAACTCACCGATGCTGTGCAGGTCGCTCACCACGCCGGGCATCCTGCCCCCTCGACCTGGTCGAGGGTCAAGCCGCCGGCTCCGCGTCCCGCGCCGCCGCGTCCGGTCTGGCCGTCGCCGGCGGCGTCGGGGCGTTCTCGTCCCGCTTCAGCACCCGGAACGTGAGCCCGGCCCGGACCAGCCGGTCCAGCAGCGCGTCACCCATCGCGGTGACAGGCGTGAGCTGGCCGGCGGTCGGCGGCAGGTCGTCGAGCGCCAGGCACAGCGCCGACTCGGCGAGCATCTTCGCCGTCTCGTCGTAGCCCGGATCGCCGCCCGCGACCTCGGTGACCACGCGACGCCCGCCGCCGGTGCCGACGAACCGGACCCGGAACCAGGACGACGCCCGCCGCTGCGGGGTCGGACCCTGCCCGGAGGCGAGCCGCCCGAGCAGCCACCGCCGGGTGGGCGGCACCTTCACCAAACCGACAAGCGCGCCGAGCCCCACCGCGCTGACAAGCACGGTCGGCAGCCGCTTCACCGCGGCGAAGTGCCGGTAGCGGAAGTCCGGGCCGTACTCCGGGCGGGCCGCAGCCGAACGCCTGATCACCTGCGGGTCGATGGTCGGTAGCGGCACGGTCCAGATGCCCAGCTCCGCCGAGCGGGCCAGCTTGCCGGGCACCGCCCGGACCCGACGGTCGGTGGGGCGCGGCTCGACCGCCCGACGGGCCCGGGAGGCCCGGCTGGCCTCCCCGGTCCGGGCGAACGCGGTGAGCGCGGAATGGTACGTCCCGGCGGAGAACCGGCCACCGGCGCGTACGTAGCCGTCGATGGTGATCGGGACGTCGGCGGGCAGGTGCTTGACGGTGAACCAGACGCCCAGGTCGTGGGGGATGGAGTCGAACCCGCAGGCGTGCACCAGCCGAGCGCCGGTGGCGGTCGCCTCGGCGTGGTGGCGGACGTACATCAGGTCGACGAACTCCGACTCCCCGGTGATGTCCAGGTAGTCCGTGCCGGCCCGAGCGCAGGCCGCGACGAGGGGTTCCCCGTGGTGGACGTACGGGCCGACGGTGCTGGCGACCACCCGGGCGCTCTCCGCGACGGCGCGCAGCGACCCGGCGTCGGTCACGTCGGCGGTGAGCAGCGGCAGGTCGCCGAGCGTGGGATCGATCGCGGCGAGCCGGTCACGCACGGCGGCGAGGCGTTCCGGGTTGCGGCCGGCCAGCGCCCAGCGCAACCCGGGCGGCGCGTGCCGGGCCAGATACTCGGCCGTCAGCCCGCCGGTGAAGCCGGTCGCCCCGAACAGCACCACGTCGTACGCCCGCTCGCCAGCCATCCCCCGAGTCTGCCACCCGCCATCGTCAAGCGCCGATCGGGAACGCCTGTCATGGCGTGAACACGGCCCGTACGCAGCCGTCGGCTCGGTCGCGGAACAGCGCGTACCCGCGGGGGCCGTCCTCCAGCGGCAGCCGGTGGGTGGCCAGGTGCTCGGTCCGCAGCTCGTCGCGGGCCATCCGGTGCAGCAGCATCGGCACGTCCCGCAGGTCCGGCCGGCGCGACCCCCGCACCGTGAGCCGCTTGTCGGTCACCGCGCCCAGCGGAAACGTGTCCACGTGCCCCTCCGCGCCGCCGAGCACCACCACCACGCCGTCCTTGCGGCAGGCGTGCACCGCCTCGCGTACCGCGTCCGGCCGGTCGACGTCCCGGCCGGGCAGCCGATCGACGACCGAGCGCGTCGCCGGTACGCCCACCGCGACCACGCACACGTCCGGGCCGCGCCCACCGCTGCGCTCCCGCAGCTCCGCCGCGACGTCGGTGCGGCGGTAGTCCAGCGGCTCCGCCCCGGTGTGCCGCTCGGCCATCCGCAGCCGGTCGGGATGCCTGTCGACGACGAGCACCCGGGCGGCGCCGCGCAGCGTCGCGGCGCGAGCGGTCACCTGACCCACCGCCCCGGCGCCCCAGACCGCCACCACGTCGCCGGGCCGCACCTCGCCCAGCTCGGCCGCCAGCCAGCCGGTCGGCGCCACGTCGGCGGCGAACAGCGCCCGGTCGTCGCCTACCGCGTCCGGCACCCGGAACGCGCCCACGTCGGCGTACGGCACCCGGACGTACTCGGCGTGCCCGCCCGCGAAGCCACCCGCCGCCCGGGGCCGACCGAAGCAGCCCGCGTCCGAACGCCCCCGATCCGGATCGACGCTTGCCACGTCGACGCCGCCGTTGTCGCAGCAGGAGTGCCGTCCCCGGCGGCAGTACCAGCAGCCACCGCACGCCACGCTCGCGCCGACGACCACCCGGTCGCCGATCCGGTGTCGCCGGACGGCGGGACCGGTCTCGACCACCTCGCCCAGGAACTCCGCCCCCAACACGTCACCGGAGCGCAGCAGCGGATCCCGACCGGCCAGCAGCGGCAGGTCGCCCCCGCTGGTGGCGCTCTGGCGGACGCGGATGATGACGTCCCGCTCGTTACGCAACTCCGGGTCGGGCACCTCGCGTACCGCCAGCTCGTCGGCGGCCACCCAGCACAGCGCCCTCACCCGCGGACCGTCCGGCGGTCCAGCGCCGAGCGGTCCGCGCGCAGCACCTCGCCGGCCTCCACGCGCTGCTTGACCTGGCGCAGTGTCCGGCGGACCAGCAGCCGCGGGTCGTCACCGACCAGATGGGCGGCCAGGCCGGCCGTCGCGGCGGCGTCGGCCAGCGGGCGGGCCGCCAGCTCGGTGCCCCGGTCACCAGGCGCCGGCCGCACCCGCACCTCGACAACGCCGTTCAGCTGGCGCAACGGCTCCGGCCACCGGCCGTCGGGAAGGACCTGCTCCGGGGGGCGGTCCACAGTTACGACCTCCCAACCGACCGCCGCGTCGCGGTCCGCGCCGGGCCGGCCACTCCAGCGGGGTACGCGCACCAGCCGCGCCGCCCCGACCCGTGCACCGCCGCCGAGGGCGAATCCCGCCCGGGCCAGCCGTCTGATCGGTCCCATCCATCCTCCCGGTCCACGTCCCCCGATCGTCGGTCCCGCCCGGGTGAAGCGGGCTCGCCCGGAAGGGGTGAACCGGTTCCCGCCGGGTAACCGCTCGCCGACCGGGGGTGGAACGCGTCGGTGGGGGTGGGGCCGGGTGCCGGAACAGCAGGATCGTGCGCGGATCGGCACGGCACCGGAACGCCGGGGGGAGCAGCAGCCGCTGCTGGCGTCCCGGCTGACCCCTACCGTGCCGCCCGAGCCTGTGGTGGCCCGGCCCCGCCTGCTGCGCCGCCTCGACGAGGGCGTCGCCGGCCCGGTCACCCTGGTCGCCGCGCCCGCCGGCTGGGGCAAGACCACCCTGCTCGCCTCCTGGGTCCGGCTGACCGAGCCCGGTTCCGCGTCCGCGCCGGCCTGGGTTTCGGTGGAGGCCGGCGACGACGGCGACCGGCTGTGGGCGTACCTGGCGGCGGCGCTGCGCACCGCCACCGGGGCGGCCGACGACGACCTGGTGACGCCGCTGCCCACCGGCCCGCCCCGCCCCGACCAGCTGGAACTGCTGGCGGCCGGGCTCGCCGCCGCCGAGCAGCCGGTGCTGCTGGTCCTGGACGACCTGCACCGGATCACCGACCCGGCGGCGCTGACCGGGTTGGAGTTCCTGCTGCGGCACTCCGAGCAGCGGCTGCACCTGGTGGTGGGGGCGCGGGCCGGGCTGCCACTGGCCCTGCACCGGCTGCGCCTGGCCGGCGAGCTCACCGAGATCGGCCCGGACGAGTTGGCCTTCACCGACGACGAGGTGGCCGACCTGCTGACCGCACACGGCGCGCCACTGCCGGCGGCCGCGGTGCGTCGACTGCGCGAGCGCACCGGGGGCTGGCCGGCCACGCTGCGGATCGCCGCGCTGGCGTTGCGCGGGCAGCCCGACCCGGAGCGCTGGGTGGGGCAGTTCGGCGGCGACCAACCGGAGATCGCCGGCTATCTGCACGAGGAGGTGCTGGCCGCCGTCGACCCGGCCGACCGGGACCTGCTGCGCCGTACGGCCCTCGCCGAGACCGTCTGCGCCGACCTCGCCGAGGCGTTGACCGGCCGCGTGGACGCCGGGCGGGCCCTGGCCGACCTGGCCGGGGCCGGCGGCCTGCTGCACCCGGAGGGCACCCGCCCGCCCTGGTACCGCTGCGACCCGCTGCTCGCCGACCTGCTCCGCGCCGAGCTGGCCCGGCTGCCCGCCGACGAGGTGCGGGAGCTGCACGCGCGGGCGGCCGACTGGTACGCGGGCGCCAACCGCCCGGTCGACGGGCTGCGGCACGCCCTCGCCGCCGGCCGGTGGGACCTGGCCGGTGACCTGTTCGTCGCGCACTGGCCCGAGTTGACCCGCTACGACAGCGATCCGGTCAGCGAGGCGTCATCGTCCCCACCGCCGTCCCCGCCGCCGGAGGTGGTGCACGCCGACCCGGAGGTGGCCCTGGCCTGCGCCGCCGAGCGGGCGTACGCCGGTGACCTGCCCGCCGCGGCCGGCCACCTGCGCACCGCCGCCGGGTACGCCGGCGCGCTGCCCGTACCGCGACGGGACCGGTTCCTGCGGTTGGCCACCGCGCTGGAGCTGACTCTCGCCCGGCTCGCCGGTGACCTGCCGCAGGCGCGTGCCGCCGCCGCCCGGCTGCTGCGCACCCGCCCGCCCGGCGGCCCACCGGATCGCCAGGCGTCGCGGGTGCCGGAGCGCGCGCCAGCCGGCTCACCGGATCGTGAGGACGCGCAGAGCCCGGCGCGGGCGGCGGCGGGCTCGGCACAGCGTCAGGCGGCCGGGATCTCCGCCGGTTCGGACGCCGACGACGCCGACCTGCGGGCGTTCACGGGCACCGCGCTGGGGCTCGTCGAGCTGTCCGCCGGCGCGCTGCCCGACGCGCGGTTCGTCCGGGCCCGGACGGCGGCCCGGGAGGCCGGTCGGCCCCGCACCGAACTCGTCGGGGCCAGCCGGTCGGCGCTCCTGCTCGCCGTCCGCGGTGACCTGCGCGCAGCCGAGGTGGCGGCCCGCGACGCCCTGGGCATGCCGCCCTGCCGGGGCTGGTCCTGCCGGCTCGACTGCGGCTACGCGTACCTGGCGTTGGCGGTCGTGGCCCTGCATCGTGACCAGCCCGACGAGGCTGCCGCGAACCTCGCGCTCGCCGCCCCGGCAACCGGCGCCGCCGCCACTGTCGGAGTGGCCGGTGCGGCGGGCGCTGCGGCCGTGAACAACGCGGCCGGCGCGGTCGAGGCGCGCGGCGCGGACGGCTTTGCGAGGGCGGGCCCCGATTGGTCGGGGTCGAGCGGGGAGCCGGTGGCGGCGGCGGTCTTCGCGCTGTGTCGCGCGTGGCTCGACCGGGACGCCGGCGACCCGGCGGCCGCCCAGCGGCTGCTCGCCCGCGCCCGGGAGGCCCTGCCCGACGGGCCGACCGCCGCCGAACTGTCGAGTCTGGTGCGGGCGGCCGAGGTCGAGACGCGGGCCGAGCGAGGTGATCTGGACAGCGCCCGGGACCTGCTCGCCGGTGTCACCGGCGACGCGGCCACACCGGCGCTCGACGTGGCCCTGACCCGGGTGGAGCTGCGGGCAGGGGACCTGAGCGCCGCCGGGCGGGCGTTGCCGGACTGGCAGGCCCCGTCCGCCGCCGCCTGGCCCCTTCCGGTACGCCTGGACGCCGGCCTGCTGGAGGCGGTGCTCGCCGAGCGGGCCGGGGACGGACGCCGGGCCGGGCGCGTCCTGGAGCAGGTGCTGGACCTGGCCGGCCCGCAGGGCTGCCGACGGGCGTTCACCCGGGCTCAGCCGTCGGTGCGGGACCTGCTGGCCGCTCACCTGGATGCGGGAACCGCGCACTTCTCGCTTGTCAGTGACCTGGTGCGGGGCGTCGAGGAGAGCGCCCCCCGGCCGACGGCCGAGCCCGGTGGCCTCCTAGACGAGTCGCTCACCGAGCGGGAGCTGACCATCCTGCGGTACCTGCAGAGCATCCTGTCCAACGTGGAGATCGCCGCCGAGCTGTCGCTGTCGGTCAACACGGTGAAGACGCACGTGCGCAACATCTACCGAAAGCTCGGCGCGACCCGCCGGCGCGAGGCGGTCCGGCGGGCGCGCGAGCTGCGGCTGATCTGAGCGACTCGGGAGCCGCCCGGATCGGCTGCGACGGGTCAGGCGTTCGCCGCCGCGTCCACGGCCGCCAGCAGGTCGGGCAGGTCGTACCCGCCGTCGTGCCGTACGTCGTTGACGAAGAGCGTAGGCGTGCCGTTGACCCCACTGCGGATGCCGCCGACGAAGTCCCGACGGACCCGGTCGGCGAACGTCCGGCGCTCCACCTCGCCGTTCAGCTCGTCCGGCGGCAGCCCGAGCTGCTCGACGCCGAGCGAGAGGTGCACCGGGTCCAGCTGGTCCTGGTGCTCGTACAGCCAGTCGTGCATCTCCCAGAACTTCCCCCGCGCCGCGGCGGCCTCCGCCGTTTCCGCCGCCCGCTCGGCGTACGGGTGGACGTTCGCGATGGGAAAGTAGCGGTAGACAAGCCGTACCGTGTCGGCGCGCTGACGCAGCAACTCGTGCAGGTTCGGGTACGCGGCACCGCAGAACCGGCACTGGAAGTCGCCGTACTCGATGACAGTCACCGCGGCGTTGGACGGGCCGCGGACGTGGTCCTCGGCGGTCACCGGTTCCCGGAGCCGGGCGGTGACCTGAAGTGGGGTGGTCATCCGGCCATCACCTTTCGATCGCGAGCGAGGTTGTCCAGCGCGTCGAAGATCCCGTCCGCGCCCGGGTTGACGTCGAGGGCCGACAGGTAGCTCCACGCCACCGTCCCGGCCTGGTCGAGCACCACAAGCGCGCGGGCCGCCTCGCCCCGCGAGGTGTACGCGCCGTATCGGCGGGCCACCTCACCCTTGGGCTCGAAGTCGGACAGCAGCGGGAAGGTGATGCCCTGGCTCTCGGCGAACGCCCGGTGCGACCAGACGCTGTCCACCGAGATGCCGAGCACCATCGCCTGGTACTGGTCGAACACCGGTGCCGCCGCCTGGTAGAGCGACATCTGGTCCCCACAGACGGGGCTCCAGTCGGCGGGGTAGAAGGCGAGCACGACCGGGCGACCCCGGAACTGCTCGGGGCCGGTCTGGCGCCCGTCCGGAGTGCTCGGCAGGGTGAAGCCGGGCGCGGGGCGCCCGGGTTGGATCAGCCCGTTCGGATCACTCATGCACCCAGCCTGCTCCCGGGACGGGTGAGGCCGGCTCACCCGTCCCGGGTGGTTCCGCGCTGCCTGTGGCGCTGACGCCGCCACGTCCGGCGTCTGCCAGCCGGCGTTGACGCGACAGCGGTCGGCTCAGCGCAGAACCGGTGCGACCGCGATGTGGTTCTGGACCTCCCGGATGCCCGGCGCGGACCAGGCCACCTGCTCCACCTCGGCGCGTTCGGGCATCGAGTGCACCAGTCCGGCGAGTACTGCCGTGTCGCCGTGCACCCGGACGGTGATCCGCTCGGCCTCGGTGGCGCCGGCCCGGGCCAGCGCGTCCACGATCCGGCCGGCCACGTTCGCGCCGTCCGGCGGCGCGCTCGGTCGGACGGTGATGCCGTTGCTGACCCCACGGACGCCGGTGAGCCGGCCGACCGCCCGTTCGGCGGCCCGGCGCTGGTACTCCCACTCGACGTCACCGTGCAGCGTCACCCAGCCGGCCGAGACGGTGACCTGGAGTTTCTCGATGGGCACGAACGCGTCCCACTCCAGGGCGTTGCCTGCCGCGGCGGCCAGATCCGGGTCGGCGCGCTCATCGCTGCCGGACAACTGCACGGTCAGGTCGTTGGCGACCGCCCGGACCCCGACCACCCGGTGCGCTGCCCGTTCCCCGGCCCACTTCTTCGCGTAGCTGTCCACCCGCCCGGTCAACGTGACGACGCCCTCGGCGACGGTCACGCCGATCTCGTGCGGCTGCACCCGGGGTTCCCAGGTCAACTCGTCGAGTACGGCGGACTGGATGTCCTGGTCGGTACGCGTGATCGTCGCGATGGCCATCGGCCCTCCCTCCGCTGCGTGCACTGGCTGGCGGACCGGGTGACGACCGTGGCCGGCAGGCCCGCCGGGGTCCGATCGTGCCGGTGACGCGGGTGAGCGGGCCTCACCCGATGGGGGCGACGGACCCGCCGGACCTGCCCGGGTCGCCCGTCGACCGGGTACTGCCGTCGATGATGGGAGCGCTTCCATAGCGGCGTCGAATCGGTTAAGGTGAGTGAGTTCCTCGATTGCGGGAGCCTCGCGTCGGGTGGTTGGAGCAAGGGCAAGCTCCGATCCGTCCCCGCGTCGTCGTCCGTCCCCCGGGCCACGACGCGCCACGTTCGGTCGATCCGTCCCCACGTCGCGTGCCCGTCCCCCGGGCCACGACGACACAGCGGTCGATCCCGTCTCCCGGGTCTCCACCCCCGAGAGGAACCACAGATGCCCAGATCACTGACCGGCGCTCTGGTGTCGGCGTTGGCCGTCGCGGCGGCCGTCGTGGCGGTCCCCATCACCGCCGCGGGCTCGGTGCCGGCCCCGGCCGCCGCCGAGGCGTACACCTGGCGCAACGTCCCGGTCGGCGGCGGCGGCTTCGTGCCCGGCATCGTCTTCAACCCCACCGAGAAGAACCTGATCTACGCCCGGACGGACATCGGCGGCGCCTACCGCTGGGAGCAGTCCAGCCAGTCGTGGACGCCGCTGCTCGACTGGGTCGGCGCGGACCGTTGGGGCTACAACGGCGTGGTCAGCATCGCCACCGACCCGGTGCAGACCAACCGGGTGTACGCGGCGGTCGGCATGTACACCAACGGCTGGGACCCGAACAACGGCGCGATCCTGCGCTCCACCGACAAGGGCGCCACCTGGCAGGCCACCGAGTTGCCGTTCAAGAACGGCGGCAACATGCCGGGCCGGGGCATGGGTGAGCGGCTGGCCGTCGACCCCAACCGGAACAACATCGTCTACTACGGCGCCGAGGGCGGCAACGGCCTGTGGCGCAGCACCGACTACGGGGCGACCTGGGGCCGGGTCACCGCCTTCCCCAACGCCGGCAACTACCGGGCCGACCCCAGTGACCCGAACGGCTACAACGGGCAGAACCAGGGCCTCACCTGGGTCAGCTTCGACAAGAGCACCGGCGCCGCCGGCTCCACCACCCAGACGATCTACGTGGGCGTGGCGGACAAGGAGAATCCGGTCTACCGCAGCACCGACGGCGGTGTCACCTGGTCGCGCATTCCCGGGCAGCCCACCGGCTACCTGGCGCACAAGGGTGTCGTCGACCCGGTCGGCGGTCACCTCTACATCGCCACCAGCGACACCGGTGGCCCGTACGACGGCGGCAAGGGCGACGTCTGGAAGTTCACCCGCTCGACAGGCGCCTGGACGCGGATCAGCCCGGTGCCCTCCACCAGCGGCGACGACTACTTCGGCTACAGCGGCCTGACCATCGACCGGCAGCACCCGAACACGCTGATGGTGGCCACCCAGGTCTCCTGGTGGCCGGACGCGATCTTCTTCCGCAGTACGGACGGCGGGGCGACCTGGACCCGGATCTGGGACTTCACCAGCTACCCGCAGCGGTCCAAGCGCTACACCATGGACATCAGCTCGGTGCCCTGGCTGACCTTCGGCACCAACCCGGCGCCTCCGGAGGAGACGCCCAAGCTCGGCTGGATGAACGAGTCGGTCGAGATCGACCCGCACG
Organism: Micromonospora sp. DT43; assembly: GCF_049841645.1. Taxonomy (NCBI): domain Bacteria; kingdom Bacillati; phylum Actinomycetota; class Actinomycetes; order Micromonosporales; family Micromonosporaceae; genus Micromonospora; species Micromonospora sp. DT43. The sequence continues at coordinate 272,394 of NZ_JBNCKR010000001.1, forward strand.
ACTCCAACCGGATGATGTACGGCACCGGCGCCACCATCTACGGCACCACGGACCTCACCAAGTGGGACACCGGCGGTCAGCTCACCCTCCGGCCGATGGTCCGCGGTTTGGAGGAGACCGCAGTCCTCGACCTGGTCAGCCCGCCCAGCGGCGCGCCGCTGATCAGTGCGCTCGGCGACGTCGGCGGGTTCCGCCACACCGACCTGGACACCATCCCGTCGATGCTCTTCACCCAGCCGGTCTTCACGAGCACCACCAGCCTGGACTACGCCGAGAGCAAGCCGGCCGTGCTGGTACGCGCCGGCAGCTTCACCGACGCCGACCGGCCCAACGACAGCCACGTCGCCTTCTCCACCGACGGCGGCGCGAACTGGTTCCAGGGCACCGAGCCGTCCGGGGTCAACACCGGCGGCACGGTCGCCGCGGCGGCCGACGGCAGTCGCTTCGTCTGGGCGCCCGGCGACGCCGGCCAGCGCGTCGTCTACGCGGTCGGCTTCGGCAACTCGTGGTCACCGTCCGCCGGTATCCCGGCCAACGCGATCATCGAGGCCGACCGGGTCGACCCCAACCGGTTCTACGGCTTCAGCGGCGGGCGGGTCTATCTGAGCACCAACGGCGGCGCGACCTTCACCGCCACGGCGGCGACCGGCCTGCCCACCACCGACGTCCGGTTCAAGGCGCTGCCCGGCAAGTCCGGTGAGCTGTGGCTGGCCGGGCCGGGCGGGCTGTGGCGCTCCACCGATTCCGGCGCCAGTTTCACCAAACTGGGCGGCGTCAGCGCCTCCGGCAACGTCGGCTTCGGCAAGGCGGCGCCCGGCCGGACCAACCCCGCCGTCTTCCTCTACGGCACGGTGGACGGTCAGCCCGGCGTGTACCGCTCCGACGACGGCGGCACGACCTGGGTACGCATCAACGACGACCGCCACCAGTACGGCAACCCGACCGAGGCGCTGACGGGCGACCCGCGTGTCTACGGACGTGTCTACCTCGGCACCAACGGTCGCGGCATCCTGGTCGCCGACCGCACCGGCGGTACGCCGACGACTCCGCCTCCGACGACGCCGCCTCCGACGACTCCGCCTCCGACGACGCCGCCTCCGGCTGGTGGGTGTGCGGCGGCCTATCGGGTGACCGGCTCCTGGTCGGGCGGATTCCAGGCCGAGGTGGTGGTCAGCAACCCGGGCAACCGGCCGATCGCCGGCTGGACGCTGGGCTGGACCTTCCCCAACGGCCAGCGGATCAGCCAACTCTGGGGCGGCACCCACACCCAGACCGGGGCGGTCGTCTCGGTCGTGGACAGCGGCTGGAACGGCGCACTCGGCGCCGGTGCCAGCACCACGATCGGCTTCCTCGCCTCCTGGACCGGCAGCAACGCGCCGCCGGCCACCGTGACCTGCACGAGTCGTTGACCCGGTGGCCCGGCGCCGTCCGGGCCACCCGAGAACACCGGTCCGCCGGGGATGCCTGAGGGGTCCGGCACCCCGGCGGACCGGCCCCCCATCTCGACCACCACCGCACACCGAACACAGCGAGCGGGCCCCGTCGACCAGAAGGTCGGCGAGGCCCGCTCGGGGTGTTGGAGTGTCAGTCGTCCAGGCCGACGGGGGAGTTGGGGCGGTCGACGTCGACGAACTCGACATCGTCGACCGCGCGGTCGTCCCGGCTGCCAGCGGCACGGGCAGCGGAGCCGACGGCCCAGCCGACCGCAGCGCCGACCAGCGCGGCCCCGATCAGTAGCGTCCACGGCAGCGCCGGTTGACGCCCGGCGAGCGCGTCGAAGGCGCGCGAGGCCCGACGCCGGGCCTCCTCCGCCGCGGAGCCCACCAGGTCACCCGCGCCATCGGCGAGGTCGCCGCCGCTGCGCCGCGCCGAACGGGCGGTGTCCCGCACGCTGTCTCCCGCGGAACCGACGGCGGAGAGCAGGTGCTCCCACGCCTGGTCCGCGATCCGCTCCGGCTTGCTGCGCCGGTCCAGCAGGTTGGTTCCGAACATCGTGGTTACCTCCTCGGGTGCCGAAGCCGCCGGCCACTTCGGACTTCGGCGTCTGTCCAGCGCGGCACGGTTCGCTCACTCCGCAGTGCCCCGGGCCGACGGGCCGCAAACCCACCTCGGGCGGGGCTCGGCGGCTTCCTCAGCGCACCGCCACCACTGCCACACCGCGGGCGAAGTCGTCATCGTCGTCGTCATCGTCGTCCCCGCCGCCGAAACCGCAGGCCAGAACGAGGGCGAGCAGCACGCCTACCCCGGCCAGCCCGGCCAGTCGCTTGATCATCGAAGGTCCTCTCCGTCACGGTGGGTGTCCCGGGCCGATGCTAGGTGGCGCCGGCAACCGTCCGGCCGAATCCGACCGGCGCCGTCGGGGGACCATGGTCCGACACGCCGGCCCCGTGCGGGGGCGGTGTCCGGGACGCGCCGCTTGTCGGGCGTGTCAGGCAGCGACCGTTACCCTGGTCCGGCGACGCGCCGGTTCCGACCGATCGCGGAGTGGTCAGATGACGAAAAGTATTGAATGATCAGATGCCGAAAAGTGAGGATATGGGCGACTTTGTGCGTCCGGATCCGTGAATTGCTCATCCCGAGGGGTGGCGACCGAGGCCGTCGGAGGAATACTCTCGGTCGCGGCCCGCGTACTGATGAGGCGCCCGGGGGACGGGCGGGTGGAGGTGCTCGCGTGAGCCTGTCGATCGTGAAGTCGGTCCTGTCCGGTGGTGTCGTGGAGATCGCCCCTCGGGGCGAGATCGACGTCGACACAGCGTACGAGGTGCGTGAAGCGATTGCGGAGGTGCTGGCCAAGAGCCGCCCGCTCCGCATCGAGTTGAACATGAGGCTGGTCACCTTCATCGACTCCGTCGGCATCAGCGCCATGGTCGCCGGCTTCCAGACCGCCGAGGTCAGCGGCGTCAAGCTGGTGGTCACCGAGCCGAGCCGGTTCGTGCACCGTCAGCTCTGGGTGACCGGTCTGCTCGGTCTCTTCGGCGCACCGGAGCCCTACTTCGCCGGCGCCGCCACCCCCGAGGTGCTTCCCGGCGCCTGAGCGCGGCCGCTCTCGCCCGTCATAGCTGCTCGTCCAGACCGGTCAGGTCGACGTCGGTCACCTCGGTGACCGCCCGGATGGCCGTCACCGACGCGTACCCGGCGGCCAGCAACGCCACGTCCGTGCCGGGCTGCGCGGCCTGCCCGGGCTCCTCCAACGAGGTACGCACGAAGCCGTGCCCCGACTCGGCCACCGTCATCTGCACCTGACCGAAGCTGGCCAGCGCGCCGCGACGTACACCGCGTAGCCGTCCGTGCGGCAGGTCCGGGGCGTTGACGTTGAGCACGCTCTCCGGCGGCCCGGAGGTCAGCCGGGGGAGCAGGTCCAGGGCGACCCGCGCGGCGGTGTCCCAGTGCCGTTCGGCGTCGCGTACCCGGGCGGCGGCGTCCACAGCGGCCCCGCCGCTGGCGGCCGTCGCCTCGCCCGCGGACAGCACGTCCAGCGAGACAGCCATGGCCCGGCACCCGTTCGAGGCCGCGGTGAACGCGGCGCCCACAGTGCCGGAGTGCAGCACGGCACGGCCGGCGTTGGCGCCCCGGTTGATGCCCGACAACACCACCGACGGCGGCGGGCCGAACGCGCCGTGCAGCGCGATAAGCGTGATGAAGCCGGGTGAGCCACCGACCCCGTACGCCGGCACACCCGCAAGATCGGGCAGCGGATGGTCGTGCACGACCACCCGACCGTCGCGTTCCACAGCACTCATCGCGGCGCTGGTGCCGCTGGCCTCCTCCAGCGGCGCCGCGACCACCACGTCCAGGCCCCGTCCGGCGGCGGCCAGGGCCAGCGCCTGGATGCCCGGCGCGGCGATCCCGTCGTCGTTTGTCACAAGCACCCGCAGCGTCATCGCTCGACCACCCGGTCGGCCAACTCGTCGGGGGTGGTCCGCTCCTGTTGCCGGCTGTCCGCCGGGACCAACCGGACCCGCTCCACCAGACCGGTGATGGAGTCCAGCCGTCCGGTGCCCAGACCGTGCCGGGTCACGTTCAGCGCGCCGGCGGCGGCGCCGGTGCGGATGGCGGTCCGGATGTCGCCGCCACGGGCGACCACAGCGGCCACCCCGGCGGTCATCGAGTCGCCCGCGCCGCGCGGATCGGCGGCCTCCAGCCGGGGCATCTCCACCTCGAAGAGTTCCCCGTCGATGAGTGCCAGCGCCGGCTGGTCCGCCCGGCTCACCACCACCGTCTCGGCGCCGGCGGCGTGCAGGTCGTACATCGCCCGGGTCAGCTCCGGGCCCTCCCCGCTGCGGGCGCGCCCGTCGCGGATCAGCTCCTCGTGGCTCACCTTCAGGAAGAACACGCCGCTGTCCAGCACGGCTCCCAGGTGGTCACCGGACAGGTCGACCACCACCCGGCTGCCGTTGGCGCCGAGGTCGGCGGCGAGGCGGCGGTACATGTCGGCCGGGACGAGCCACGGGGCGTTCGGGCCACTGAGGACGCTCACGTCGGCGCGCAGCCCCTCGCCGAGCGCCAGGTTGTACAACTCGTCCAGCTCGTGGCGGCTCAGTCGCTCCCCGGGCACGTCCACGATCTCCTGTCGGGACCCGCCCCGCCGATCGTGCACGTACGCGCCGCTGCCCGAGTCCCGGACCACCACCTTCAGGTCCACCCCCTCGCTGACCAGCAGGGGCTCCAGCACCTGACCGATCTCGCCGCCGAGCGCGGCGCAGAGCACCACGTCGACTCCGAGCGACTGCACCATGCGCGCCTGCCAGACGCCCTGACCGCCGGGGTGCAGGTGCAGTTCGGGCTGGTCGTTCGGCTGGTCCACCGTCACGGTCAGCTGCGGCGTGGGCGCGAAGACCATCACGTGCCCGCTCACCGGTCGTCACCGTTCATGTGCCCGTCCTCTCGTCACAACCGGTGATTTCCCATCAGCCGACCGTAATGGGAACGCTGCGCGAATAGCAGGACAACAGACGGTGTCCGTCCGGGCGTTGCCACCCTGGGCCGTGTACGGGACGATCGTGCGACCAGCGACGTCGGGAGACGGTGTGCTCAGCAGCGATACCTTCAGCTACACCGTCCAGGCCCGCTGCTCACTCGCCGAGGCGGCGGCGTTGCTGAGCGACCTGACCCGTCAGGGTGAGCTGCACCCGTTGATCGTCCGGGTCCGCCGGGTGCCGCCCCGCCCGGGCGCCCGCGCCAGCTACACGATCAACGACAGGCTCGCGGCGGGGCCGTTGCGCTTCCGCACCACCTACCAGGCCGACGTGTTGATCTGCGAGCCCGACGAGATCGTGACGGTGGCCCGCCAGTGGCCGGCCACCACCGTCCGCAACCACACCCGCCTGCGTGCCGAGCCTGACGGCCTGGTCCGGATCGACGTCGACATCACCCTGCGCGCCCCGACCCCCCTGTTCCGGTACGCCTTCCGTCAGGCCCGCGCGGCCCACCTCGCCCTGGCCGCCCGCCTCGGTGCGGCCCTGAACAGCACCCACGACGAACAAGCCCCGAGCTGACTCACCCGCGCCCCCACCCCCGGACCGCCAGCGCCCAGCGCCCGGGGTCCGCTGCGCCCGCGCCCCGGCGTTCGCCGTCTCGTGCATGATCGTGCTCGATCCAGGATGTGGCAGCCTCGCTGCGGCACGGTGGCCACTATCTCCTTGTTGTTGCGCGATCTCGTGCCACGCTCGGCGCGCCCGTGAACCGGGCGGGGCGGCGGCCCCAGGGCTTGTACGTGGAGAGCACGGTCGCGATGATCATGAGGCTGGTCGACACCGCCGGCGCGATCACCAGGTCGGCGCGGTCCCGGGCGGGGAGGGTGGCGCCCAGCGCGCTGGCGTGCCGCAGATTCGGCGTGAGCAGGAACAGCACCAGCCCGACCATCACCGTGGTGATCACGAGCTTGACCAGCACCCACCGGTAGCGCACCAGCCCCCAGGGGGTGAGCAGCGCGCTGGCGACGCCGACCAGCCAGACGAGCACGCTCAGCGGCGCGAACAGCACGGTGCCGACGAGCCCGGCGACCGGGTAGACCACGGCCGGGTCGGCGCCACGCAGTGCCGCGATGCCGAGGGTGAGCAGCACCAGGTCGGCTCCGAGCCAGCCGAGCGAGGTGATCAGGTGCAGGGTGAGCAGCGCCTTGCGGGTGGTGGGCGGGATTCGCGGCATACCGGAAATGCTCCCGGCCCGGCTCGCCCGGGTCGTCCGACCGCCGACGACGTCCCGGGTACGTCCGCTGACGTACCCGGTGCCGGCGCCCGAGATCATGTCGCGCTCACGTGAACGTCCGGACCGGTGTGGTCGATGACGGGTCGAGCGCCAAGCTGCGGGAGGGAACGGTCGAGGAAGATAGCTTGACGCGCAAAGTTAATGGCATTAACTTACAGATAGCGCCGTTAACCAATCCTGTGGAGGTCGTCATGGCCGAGTACCTGAGCATCGCCGGCAACACCCTCGCCTACGAGGTGTCCGGGCGAGGGCCGCTCGTCGTCCTGGCGCACGGCATCGGCGACAGCCGACACTCCTACCGTTTCCTCGCCCCGGCCCTGGCCGCCGTCGGATACCGCGTCGCCAACGTCGACATCCGCGGCTGCGGCGACTCCAGCCTCGGCTGGGACGGCTACAGCCGCACCGACATCGCGGGCGACCTCATCGCGGTCGTCCGTCACCTCGGCGGCCCCGCCGTGATCATCGGCCAGTCGATAAGTGGCGGTGCGGCGACCATCGCCGCAGCCACCGCGCCCGATCTGATCAACGGTGTCATCGAGCTGGCGCCGTTCACCCGCGTACAACCCTTCGATCTCGGCGGGTTGATGCGGGTGAAGCGCTTCCGCAGCGGTTACAGCCAGATGGCGCAGGTAATGGTCCGAGGAAGTCTGGCGAGCTGGAAGAAGTACCTCGACGTGGCGTACCCGGTCAAGCCCGCCGACTGGGACGCCGAGCTGACGCGCATCGAGGCGAAGCTGACGGAGCCCGGCCGGATGAAGGTTCTGCAGGCCATGTGCAAGACCAGCCCGAGCGACGCCGGCGCGCAGTTGGCAAACGTCACCTGCCCGGTCCTGGTCGTCGAGGGCAGCCTCGACCCCGACTGGGCGGACCCCCGCGCCGAGGGCGAGAAGATCATCGCTGACCTGCCCGGGAGTCTCGGTGAGCTGGCCGTCATCGAGGGTGCCGGTCACTACCCACACGTGCAGACGCCGGATCAGGTCCTGGCGCTGGCCCGGCCCTTCCTCGACAAGACACTGGCGAATGCCTAGGGCCCGGCTCACTCCGCAGTCGGTCACGGAGACCGGCGCCGCCCTGATCGATGAGATCGGCTTCGAGAACCTCAGCATGGGCCTGGTCGCCGAACGGCTCGGAGTCAAGACCCCCGCGCTCTACAAACACGTCGCCAGTCAGGCCGACCTGGCCCACCGCATCGCTGTCCGGGCCATGGCCGACTTCGCGGACGCCATTCGCGACGCCATCCAGGGAAGGGCCGGCAGCGATGCCCTCGCCGCCGGCGCGCAGGCGATGCGGACCTACGTGCGGGAACACCCCGGCCAGTACGCGGCCGGCGATGCTGCTGCCCGCCAGGCCGGACCCGACGACCCGATCATCCCCGCCGTCGAACGGGTGGTCGCCTCCTGGGCGGCCATGCTGCGCGGCTACCACCTGGAATCCAGCCAGGAGATTCACGCCCTGCGGATGCTCCGCAGCGTCCTGCACGGGTTCTCGACCCTGGAAGCAGCCGGCGGGTTCAAGTTCGACGCATCTGTCGACGACAGCTTCACCTGGATTGTCGATTTTCTCGACCGCGGCCTGCGCGACATCACGACGAGCAGCGCCCCCGCCGGCTGACGGATCGTCGACGAACCCCGACCACATCATCGCGGAGGACCGACATCAGCATCACCCGGGCACCCACGACCACCCGGACACCACCACCCGGCGGCCACCGATGGTGAACACCGACGAAGAGCACACAGACACCGGGATCGAGCGGCACGCGAGTTGGGCCGAGCTCTTCTTCGACCTCGTGGCGGTGGCCGGCGTGGCCGCCCTGGCACACGTGCTCGGGTCCGAACTGGACGCCGCGGCGCTCGGTCTCTACGCACTGCTGTTCCTGGCTCTGTGGCTGTCCTGGACGACGTTCATGCTGTACGGCAACGTCGCCGCCGGTCAGACCCGCGTGGTGCGGCTGATGGTAGGCATGTTCGGCCTCGGGGTCATGGCCGCGTCCGTGCCGGGTGTGGCGCACACCGTGCTCGGGCACGGCAGCGACATCCGTCCGCTCAACGTCTTCGCGGTCGCCTACATCGCCACGCGCGTCTACGGGTCCAAGTCGTGGCGGCGCGGCGAAGTACTGCTGGACTTCCCGGTGGTGCAGTACTCGGCAGGACTGCTGCCCTGGTTCGCGTCGCTCTGGGTCGACGAACGCTGGAAGCTCGCGCTCTGGGCGGTGGGAGTCGGCCTCGACCTGCTGCTGATCCTGGTCCTCTCCGGCAGCAGGATCCTCCAACGGGTCCAGTCGTACCTCACCGCGCAAAAAAACACTCGGCGTCGGCCACGATCGGGAGGCCACCCGGACGGCACGGGACAGGTCATCCACGGGGTGTCTGTCGATCCGGCCCACCTCTCCGAGCGGCTGGGACTCTTCGTGATCATCGTGCTGGGCGAATCGGTGGTGCAGGTCGTCGCCGCGGCAAGCGAGGCGCGGTACGACACCGGCCTGCTGGTCACCGCAATCGCGTCCTTCGTGCTGCTGGCCGGCCTGTTCGGCCTGTCCGTCGTCTTCGGATACGCCGGCCTGCCGCACCTGCGCGCCGGCCGGATCCCCGCCCGCGCCGCCCTCGGCCTGCACTGCCTGGTCACCGGCGTCGTGGCCACCATCGCCGTACCGCTCTCTCTGGTGGTCAGGCACGGCTCCGACCCACTGCACGACCAGGGTCGCTGGCTGCTGTGCGGAGCGGTTGCGGCCTACTTCACCCTCGGCGTGGTCACCGGCGTCGCCAGCCACAGTTCCGACCTGCCGAGGACGATCTCACGGGTCACCACAGGCATCGCGGCCCCACTGCTGCTGGGCCTGCTCGCCACCGCCGTCAGTGGTCGAGCGCTCGTGGCCTACCTGGCCCTGATCGTCCTGGCCCACCTCTGGTTCGAACGACGACTGGGGTCACGCTGATCGGGGCTGATCCGGCAGGAGGGTTTCTCCATTGAATCTGACCGACCAATCAGTCATCTAGACGGAATGGATCTCATCATGAGCAAGATCCGCCCCCTCGCCGCTGCCACCTTCCTGCTGGGCCCGGCGATCTATCTCGCCGCCGAAGCGATCACGGCTGCGGCGTGGGAATCGCCCAGCTACAGCTACGCCGACAACTGGATCAGCGACCTCGGATCCGCAACGGCCGGGGTGTTCCAGGGCCGCGAGCTCGACTCGCCGCTGCACGTCGTGATGAACTCCGGCTTCATCGTCCAGGGCATTCTCTTCGGGATCGCCACAGTGCTGCTGTCGCGGACGATCAGCGGGCGGTCCCGAACCTTCACCGCCGTGACGGGGGTCGTGACCATGATCGGCTACATCCTTGTCGGAACCTTCCACGGTTCCCTCCAGGCGCAGCAGAACGGCACGCTTCCCCTGCACTTCACCGGAGCAACGCTGGCGATCTTCGGCGGGAACGTGCTCGCCCTCGTCCTGGGCATCCACTGGCGAAAGGCTCCCGAGTCGCGGCTGATCGGCCTCGTCAGCGTCGTCGTCGGAGCATTCGGCCTGGTCTCCGTGGTCGCTCTCTTTCTCACCTTCGGTGCCGGCCTGCCCTCGGGGGCGATCGAACGCGGCTCGGTCTACACCATCGTCATCTGGCAACTCGCCGTCGCCATCGCACTTCTCCGCGACCGGGCCGACTCTGGCGCACCCCGCATTGCCGCGACCAGCGCATCCGCGAGCACGGCATCCACCGGCAACTGATCCGTCCGGGGGGACTGTGCCACGAAAGGGTCAGCCGTGCGGCACGCCTGCTACCGGCTTGTCATCGAGGAATTCCTTCAGGATCGCGGTGAACCGCGCCGGCTGCTCCTCGGCGGGGTAATGGCCGCAGCCGTCGAGAACAACGCCTGTGACGTCGTCGGCCGCCAGCCGCATCGTCTGGGCGGCGCTCGCGCCGCTCCACAGCGCGCCACCGACGGCGAGCACCGGCAGCGTCAGCCGGGTCCTGCTGCGCTGCTCGTTCTGCGCGATCGTCTCGTCCAGCGCCCGGTAGTACTCGAAGCTCGCCCGCAGCGCGCGAGGATCCGCAGCGATCGCGTCGACGTAGACGTCGACGGCGTACGCGGGGATCGCGGTGGGGGTGGCGGCCTTGGTGGCGAACTGCCAGCCGAAGAAGAGTCGCTCCCGGCCCCGGACCAGTTCCTCGTTCAGGTCGGTGAGCCGGTTGAAGCCGAACTGCCAGAGTTTCTGATTGACCGCCGCCGGGCTGAAGGCCGGTGGGGAGGGCGAGAGACCGGGGATCATTGCTTCGAGGACGGCGAGTCGGCCCACCCGCTCGGGGTAGTCGGCAGCCAGCGCGTACCCGGTCCACGTGCCGATGTCGTGACCGACCACGTCGAACCGGTCGTGCCCGAGCGCGGCCATCAGAGCGACCAGGTCGGCGGCCAGTGTGCCGGCGTCGTAACCGTCGTCGGGCTTGTCGGAGAGTCCGGCTCCGCGCGAGTCGACGGCGACGACGGTGTGCTCGCGGGCGAGCGCGGGCATTACTTCCCGCCAGGCGTACCAGGTCTGCGGCCACCCGCCGACCAGCAGCAGCGGCGGGCCGTCCCCGCCGGTGACCGCGTGCAACCGCAGCCCGTCCAGCTCTACCAGCCGGCTGGTGAAGACGTCGGCGAACCCGTCGGGCAACTGCAGCGAACTCAGGTTTGTCATGCCGGCACCATACGCATGATGGAACGATCGGTACAAGACCCTTGGAACGATCGTTACAAGATGTGTAGACTCACGGACCATGGCGGGCCGCAAGCAATTCGACGTGGACGAGGCGCTACGACGCGCGATGCATGTCTTCTGGCGCTGGGGCTATTCGGAGGCATCGATCGACCGCCTGACCGAGGGCACGGGCCTGGGTCGGGGTTCGCTGTACGGCACGTTCGGCGACAAGAGCACCCTCTTCCGCAAAAGCCTGCAGCGGTACGCGCAGACCTACCACCCGCTGTACGAGCAGGCGCTGTCCGGCCCCCACCCGAGCCCGAGCGCCGTTGTGGCCGCGTACCTGCAGGTCACCCTGAACCGCATCGCCGACCCGGCGGTGCCCGACGGCTGCCTGCTCACGGTGTCGGCAACGCAGTTCCCGGCCCTCGACGCGGAAGGTCAGGCGATGGTCCGCGCCATGATCGACGGTTTGCGAGCGATGCTGCAGCAGGCGTTGCGGGCGGCGGGGGCCGATGAGCGGGAGGCGGCAGAGCTGGCGTTGTGCACGCTGGCGACGAACAAATCGCTTGCGGTGCTGAGCCGTGCCGGCTTCTCGAGCGACGACCTGGCAACCGTCGCCGCAGCCGCCGGCCGCACTGCCGGGACTCCACTGCCACTACCGTGAGTAACGATGCGAGAGCATCATCAGGCAAACGATGCTGCTCTCAGTACACCGACAGGTGTACGTGGTTGGTGTGGTCGCTGGACGGGTCGCCGTTGCCTCCGCTGTACGACTTCCACCCACTGCTGGGCAGCCAGATCTGCCTGTACCAGATCACGTAGAGCACGGCGAGCCGGTCGGAGTTGCGGATGAAGTACGCGGCGAGGTTGCTGCCGTACGTCTTGTCGGCGCCTGTGGCGTCACCGCCAAACCCGCCCTTCGCTGCGGCGAAGTCGCAGGCCCGACCCTTGGGGTGTTCGCCGGAGCCGCCGGAGCGGTGACAGGAGACGTAGTGGGTGAATCCGGCGGCCTTGGCCTGGTTGAGGGCGTGCAGCGTGCGCGGGGTGATGCAGCCGCTGGCCGGGGTGGGGTCGTTGATGCTGCACGACTCGGACGGCCAGGAGCCGTCGGAGTTGCGCGGCGCGGGCTGGGCGTTGGCGGTGGAGGTGCCCCGGTTGGAGCTGGTGTCGGCGGCGGTCGTGCGCGGCTTGCTGGTGGCGACCGTGAGGGCCCGCTCGGCCTGCTCCTTGCGCTTGGCCATCACCTCGACCTGCTTGCGCTGCTCGCGGATCTCGCCGTTCAGGGCGAGGCGGGTGCGGTTGGCCTCGTCCCGGGTGGTGTGCAGCTCGCGCAGCACCCGGTCCTCGTTGGCGGCCACCACGTCAAGCGAGGCCGCCCGGTCCAGGAAACCCTCGGGGGTGTTGGTGTTGAGCAACGCCGAGACGGTGCTGAGGCGGCCGGTGCGGTACGCCACGCCGGCGATCTCGCCGACCTTGCCGCTGCGTACGGTCATCTCGGCTTCGGTGGTCTTCAGCTTCGCCGCGAGTTGCTGTTGCCGCTGGACGGAGGTGTCCAGGGCGCGCTTCGCGTCCAGGTAGCCCTTGCTGGCGGCTTCGAGTTGGGCCCGCAGTGCGGGGGTGCCGCCCTCCTCGTCGCCGTCGGGCGCTGCGGCGGCCCGCAGGCCGCCCGGGGGAGCGGCGGTGGCCGCGCCGACCGGTACCGCGACGCCGAGGGTGACCATCATGACGATCAGCGCCGCTAGTCGGGCGGCGGGGGGTCGTGCTGGTGCCACTACGCATGTCCTTCCGTCAGCCGCCGACCGAGTTAGCTGACGGGTTCGGGACGGAAGATCCCTACCGCTGACGCGGATGCACCCCAGGAACATGGTTCCCCGGTTCGCCCTGGCGGGCGATTAGGCGGCGGCCGCCACCGGCGCCGGGAGGGCGCCGCCGGGTGGTGGCCGGGACCGAGCCTACCGGGACAGGTGGGACGTGTGCAGTCGATGTGACGGAAGGTGTCGGTGCCAGCACCGAAAACGGCGACGTAAAGGTCTTTTCAGCAGAAAAGTGCTCACCACTCGATCGATCCACATGCGCCGGAGGCTGCCCCGGGCTCGATCTGCAGCGTGGCGTGCTCGATGCGGAAGTCCTCCCGCAGGGCGGTACGCGCCGCCGTGAGCACCGCGCCGACCTCCGCGCCGGGTGCCATGATCAGGTGTGCGGAGGCCACGTCCATGCCCGAGGTGAGCGTCCAGACGTGCAGGTCGTGCACCTCGACCACGCCGGGCACCGCGGCCAGGCGATCGTGCACGGCAGTGACCTGGAGGTGTTCCGGGGCGGCCTGCACCAGGATCCGGACGGCGGCGCGTCCCAGCCGCCAGGTGCGCGGCAGGATGAACACGCCGATGGCGACAGCGACAAGCGGGTCGGCCCACCACCACTCGGTGAGCGTGATGAGCACTGCCGCGCCGATCACGCCGAGCGAGCCGAGCAGGTCGCCGAGCACCTCCAGGTAGGCGCCCTGAAGGTTGATGCTCTCCCGGGCGCCGGCGCGCAGCAGCGCGAACGCGACCAGGTTCGCGAGCAGGCCGAGGACGGCCACCGCGAGCATCGGGCCGGTCAGCACCTCGTGGGGGTCGCCGAACCTGCCGATCGCCTCGATCACCACGTAGACCGCCACGCCGGAGAGCAGGACGGCGTTGGCCAGGGCGGCGAGCACCTCGAGGCGGTAGAGCCCGAAGGTGCGCTGTGGGTCGCCGGTGGCCCGTCGGGTGGCGGTGATCGCGGCGAGCGCCATCCCGATGCCGAGCACGTCGGTGAACATGTGCCCGGCGTCGGAGAGCAGGGCGAGCGAGCCGGTGTGGAAGGCGGCCACACCCTCGACCACCATCAGGGCGGCGAGCAGCCCGAACGCGGCCCAGAGGCGGCCCCGGTGCTGGTGGGCGGCGTTGGCGACCGACCCGTGGTGGTGGTCATGACCTGCTCCCACGAGATCCACCCTCCGTCGCCACCCGGGACCCGGTCAAATGTATGCTCACATCGCTATGTATGCAACTGTACGGGCGGGTCCGACCGCCGACACCGCCAACGGGCAGGTCAGCCGGTCGGGTCGATGGTGGTGAGCCGCTGGGTGGCCCGGGAGAGCGCCACGTAGAGCGTGCGGACGCCGGAGCCCGGATCGGCCCGGATCTCGCTCGGGGAGACCAGCACCACCCCGTCGTACTCCATGCCCTTGGCCTCCAGGCTGGTCACGACCTGCAGCCTCGCCGCGCCGAGCGTGCCGAGCCAACCGGAGACCTCGTCGCGGCGGGTGACCGGCGTGATCACCCCGACCGTGCCGTCCACCTCGGCCAGCAGACCGGTCGCCGCCTCCACGACCGCGGTCTCCAGTCCGGCCGGCGGCACGACCAGCTCGACCGGATCGATCCCGGTGGAGCGGACGGCAGTCGGCAGCGACAGGTCCGGATAGAGCCGGCGAATCTCCGCCGCCGCCACAGCGAAGATCTCCGCCGAGTTGCGGTAATTGGTGGTGAGCGTGAAATCGTGCCGCTTGCGCCGGCCCAGCGCCTGGTCCCGGGCGCGGGTCAGCTCCTCCGGATCACCGGTCCACGCCGTCTGCGCCGGGTCACCCACCACCGTCCAGGAGGCCAGACGGCCACGCCGTCCCACCATCCGCCACTGCATCGGCGAGACGTCCTGCGCCTCGTCCACCACCACGTGCGCGTACTCCCGGTAGTCCTCCGGACGCTCCCGGGCCGCCGCCCGGGCGGCCCGCTGCCGGTCGTTTGCGGTGCTCAGCTCCCGGACACCGCCCGCGAGCTGGAACGGGTCGCGGCGGGCCCGCGCCGGCTGCAGCGGCTTACCGAGCAGCGCGTCGAGTTCGTCGAGGAGCGCCACGTCCGCGATGGTCAGACCCGCGGTGTCGAGGCTCTGGTACGCCGCGGTGAGCAACCGGATCTCCGCGCCGGAGAGGATCCCGCCGGCGTACCGACGCAGCCGCTCCGGTCGCGCCAGCCAGCCGAGCACGTGCCGGGGGTGCAGGCGCGGCCACCACGCCTTGAGGAACTCCCGGAACTCCGCCCGCTCGGCGATCTCGCCCTCGAAGGCCCGCTGCTCCGGCAGCCGGGTGATGCCCACCGCGCGGGCCTGTGCCCAGAGCGCGCCGAACACCCCGTCGAAGCCGGCCCGGCGGACCTCGTTGCGCCGGGCGCCGCGGTGCAGCGCGCGGTCCCGGATCCGGTCCAGCTCGGCCCGATCCAGCCGCAGCAGCGTCCCCCGGTAGAGCAGTCGCAGCTCACCCGGGCCGCCCGGCACCGCGTCGCGGACGGCGCGCTCCAGCACCCGGCGCATCCGCAGCGAGCCCTTCACCGCCGCCACCTCGGGCGGGTCGGTGCGGGTGGCGGTCATGCCCGGAAAGAGGGTGCCCAGCGAGTGCAGGGTCGCCGTGTCCTCACCGAGCGAGGGCAGCACCGAGGCGATGTACTCGACGAAGACGGTGGACGGCCCGACGACCAGGATGCCGCCTCCGGCGTACCGGCTGCGGTCGGAGTAGAGCAGGAAGGCCGCCCGGTGCAGGGCGACCGCCGTCTTGCCGGTGCCCGGCCCGCCCGCGACGATCGTCACCCCGGAACCGGGCGACCGGATCGCCTCGTCCTGCTCCCGCTGGATCGTCGCCACGATGTCGCGCATGCCCCGACCGGTGGCCCGCGACAGGGTGGCCAGCAAAGCGCCGTCACCGACCACGGTCATCCCCTCCGGGGCGGCGGTCGGGTCCAACAGGTCGTCCTCGATCCGGGTGACCCGCTCGGAGCGGGACTGGATGGTGCGACGACGCACCACGCCCAGCGGCTGCGCCGGGGTGGCCTGGTAGAACGCGGAGGCGGCGGGGGCGCGCCAGTCGACGACAAGCGTGGTGGCGTCCTCGTCGCGGATGCCGAGCCGCCCGACGTGCAGCACCTGCCGGTCGCGCAGGTCCAGACGGCCGAAGACCAGTCCCTCGTGCTCGGCGTCGAGGGTGTGCCGCCGCTGCGCGGCGTGGAAGACCATCGCGTCGCGCTCGACAAGCGCCCCGAACGTGCCCACCCGCGCCATCCGGTAGCCGTCCCGTTCGGCCCGAACCGCGGACTGGCGCAGTTCGGCCAGTCGGGCGTACACCCGGTCGAGGTGCCGTTGCTCGACGGCGATCTCCTGCTCCAGGGCGGTCTGGTCGGTCAACGCACGCTCCTTCGATGTCGCCGGCAAGCGGCGCGAACCGCGCGGGCCAACCGCAGAAGGGTACGGCCCCCGGCTCGACGCCTCGCGCCCGAGGTGCGGGAACGTGCTCAGCGCGCCGTGCCGGCGGCGCTCGCGTCGCGCCCGCCCGGCGTCGACGCGGCGAGCACCCGACCCAGTACGCCGGTCAGCGCGGCGTTGACCTCGTCCGGGCGCTCCATCATCAGCATGTGGCCGGCGCCCGGGCAGACGGTCAGCTCGGTGGCCGGCAGGGCGGCGGCGATGGACTCGGCGCACGGCGGCGGCGTCAGCCGGTCCCGGTCACCGACCAGGGCGGCCGCCGGCAGGTGGGCCAGCGCGGTGAGGGTGTCCAGCCGGTGCTGGGCGCCGATCGAGGCGCGGAAGCCACCGATCGAGCGCAGCGAGGCGCGGGCCACCGCCGAGGTCACCAGGCGGATGTCGGAGGGATCGCAGCGGTCGCCGAAGAGCATCCACCGGATGCTCGGCTGCAACGCGTTCAACAGCGCCCGGGGCGCGCGCCACGAGCCGCAGCGGGCCAGGACGCCGGCGCCCGTCGTCTCGGCGAGCCGGATCAGCCGGGCGATGCGCGGCGAGAGCCCGTAGACGGTGTGCGTGTGCCCCTCGGCGGTGGTCGAGACGAAGACCAGGCCGGCCGTACGGGCGGCGAAGTGCGCCCGGTGGCGGTGGGCGTACTCCATGATCGTCATTCCGCCCATCGAGTGCCCGACCAGGACCACCCGACCGGTCGGCGCGACCGCGTCGAGGACGGCGGCCAGATCGTCACCGAGCTGGGCCAGGGTGGCCGTGGGCAACGCCATGCAACTCGATCGGCCGTGGCCCCGCGCGTCGTAGGTGACCACCCGCACCGCGTCGCCGAACGAGGCGGTGAGCGCGTCGAGCTGCCGGTGCCAGCTGCGCCCGTCCAGCGTCCAGCCGTGCAGCAGGACGGCCGTGACCGGGGCGTCCGCCGGTCCCGTGGTCTCCACGTGCAGCCGTACGCCGTCGGGCATACCGACCTCGAACCGTTCCGGCATCGTCACCTCCCCGCGCCGTTCCGGCACCACCGGCACCGTGATACCCGGCGGTAACACTCCGGCTACCCGCCGGGACGCCACGCCAATCGCCCCGGGGCGGGAATTCCCGACCCCACCCGCGACAGTCGACGGCGGGCCAAGCTGAACGGCATGGAGGTGGCGGGGCAGGGGCGGCAGGCCGGCGGTACACCCCGCGCCGCGCTCGCCGAGCTGCTCGCCGGCAACCGGCGCTTCGTCAGCGGCCAACCCGTGCACGGCCACGACGTCACCGCCGCGGCGGCGGCCGCGTCCGGCGACCAGCAGCCGTACGCGGTGGTGCTCGGCTGCATCGACTCGCGCGTGCCGCTGGAGGCGATCTTCGACCAGACCTTCGGCGCGATCTGCGTGATCCGTACCGGTGGGCACGTGCTCGACCGCGCGGTGTGTGGCTCCATCGAGTACGTGGTCGGTCAGCTCGGCGTACCGCTGGTGCTGGTCCTCGGACACGAGCGGTGCGGCGCGGTGGGTGCCACCGTGGACGCGCTGCGCGCGGGGGAGCGGCCCGGCGGTTCGCTGGCCCACCTGGTCGACGAGATCGCCCCGGCGGTGATCGAGGCCGGGCTCGACGATCCGGCGGTGCTCCCGCTGGCGATCCGCCGGCACGTTCGACGCACGGTAAACGTGCTTCGCGAGGACGACCTGCTGGCCGGGCCGGTCGCGGCTGGCCGGGTGGCCGTGGTGGGCGGCCTCTATGACCTGGCCACCGGCGAGGTCGAACTGCTCGACCCGACCTGAACCCGTCTCCCGGCTTGGCTGCCTCCGCTCGGCCCGGCTCGGCTCGGCTCGGCCCGGCTCGGCCCGTCTCGGCCCGGCTCGGCCCGCTCCCAAGCGGGAGCCGGAGTGCCGCACTGCTCCTTTGGAGCTGATGTCGCAAAGGAATCACATCGCTCCGCGCTGCCCTGATCCGCGCGTGATTCGTATACGGCATCAACTCTAAAGCGTCCGGGCACTGCAGCCTGAGCAGCACCGGGCTGACCGGCACGACGTGCGGCAGGTTGATCAGGGCGCGCGCTGACCCTCTTGTTTGCGGGGCTGCGGGGCTGCGGGGCTGCGGGGCTGCGGGGCTGCCGGGCTGCGGAGCTGCGGGGCTGCCGGGGTTGCGGGGCACTGGGGTGCGGGGCACTGGGGTGCGGACGCCGAACCGCCCGCCGGGAACTCCCGGCGGGCGGTTCGCTGGTGCTGTGGTGGGGGGAGGGGCTCAGCCCTCGAAGACGCCGGCCGCGACCAGGCGCTTCTCGGTGGCCTCCCAGCCGTCGTTCGGGTGAACGGCAGCCAGGTTGTTGATCTCCGCCCGGATCTTGGCGGCGTGGCCGGCGGCGGCCAGCACCCGGATCTCCTCGACGAAGGCGTCGGAGTCGGTGCGCAGGTGCGCGGTCTTGCCGTTGGTCAGGTTGCGCACGTAGGCGTGCTTGCCGCCGTTGAGCGGGATGAGGTACTTGAACTCGCCCAGCACGCTGAGGGCGCCACCCTGGCCAGCCTGGCCGGCCCGGACGGACGCGCGCGCGGTCTTAGAGGTGTTGCTCGCCACGGAGGTACTCCTTGCAAGACGTACGGGAGGACTGGACGTCCGGGGGCTGTATGCGGGTGACACGGAGTCGGCCCGCGAAGGTGTAACGCGGCAGAAGCCGCCGATGGAACTGTACAGGACCACGACATCAGGCTGGTCGTCGCGGTGTCCTGAGAGGCAACGGAGACCACCCGTCCGGCTATTCCGGGAGGCGTTTTTTCCGATTCCCTGGCGCACCATCCGTCACACAAGTCATCATGTGTTGCAGCAACCACTCGGGTGGACGAGGTCGTAGGGGAAGACGCACCTCGCTCTCCGGGAGGTCACCGTGCCAACGCGTGGCGTCGTATACGTCCACTCGACCCCGCTCGCCGTGTGCTCGCACGTCGAGTGGGCGATCGCGCGCGTCCTAGCCGCGCCGGTCAACCTGCAGTGGACGGCTCAGCCCGTCGATCCCGGCGCCCGCCGGGCCGAGTGCGGGTGGACCGGCCGTCCGGGGACGGGCGCCGAGCTGGCTGCTGCCCTCAGGCAGTGGCCCATGATCCGTTTCGAGGTCACCGAGGAGCCGAGTCCCGGCACCGACGGTGAGCGCTTCATGTACGTGCCCGCCCGTGGCCTGTTCCGGGCCACCGTCGGCGCGGCCGGTGACATCCAGCTCGGCGAGGACCGGCTGCGGGCCCTGATGGCCTCCGCCCGGGCTCCGGAGGCGCTGTCACACGCTCTGGACAAGGCGCTCGGCACGGCGTGGGACGCTGACCTGGAGCCCTACCGGTACGCCGGGGACGGGGCGCCGGTGACGTTGCTCACCCGGGTCGGCTGACCTCGGCCACCACCCCGCTGACCAGGCGCCCATAGGCGCTGCGACCGGTAAGGTCAAGTTGCCCCGATAAGGGGGAAGCTGGTGGGATGGGCGACGTGCCGATTCGCCCGCGACACGCCTGTGTCGCCGTCGCCGCCCTGACCGCCCTGCTCGTCTCCGGCTGCTCCGGCACCCCGGACCGGCCCGACCCGACGCCCGGGCCGACAGGCGCCTCGGCGGCCCCGAGCGCGCCCGCCGCGACCCCGGCCGACGATCCGGCCGCGCGCGCCGCCGCCCTGGTCGCCACGCTCTCCGACGAGGACCTGGTCGGGCAGGTGCTGATGCCGTACGCGTACGGCGACTCGGCCACGAAGGTGTCGGCCGGTTCCGCCGCCGGCAACCAGGCCCTCGCCGGCGTCGACACCCCCGCCGAGATGATCGCCAAGTACCGGCTCGGCGGGCTGATCCTGGTCGGCTTCAGCGCCGACGACCCGACCAAGGGCAACCAGGAAACCACAAACGTCGACAACCCGAAGCAGGTCCACGAGCTGACCACCGGGCTGCGGGGCGCCGCCGGACGGCTGGCCGCCGGCCCGGCGCCCTTCCTGATCGGCACCGACCAGGAGTACGGCGTGGTCACCCGGGTCACCGACGGGGTCACCATCCTGCCCAGCGCGCTCGCCGCCGGTGCGGCCGGCGACCCGAAGCTCACCGAGGCCGCCTGGCGGGCCGCCGGCGCCGAACTCGCCGCCATGGGCATCAACGTCGACTTCGCCCCGCTGGCCGACGTGCTGGCCACCCGCAGCACGGTGATCGGCTCCCGGTCGTTCGGCGCCGACCCGAAGCAGGCCGGCGCCCAGGTCGGCGGCGCGGTCCGCGGCCTGCAGGCCAGCGGCGTGGCGGCCACCCTGAAGCACTTCCCAGGGCACGGCCACAGCGCCGACGACTCGCACAAGGACCTGCCGGTGCTCACCCAGTCGGCGGCGGAGCTGCAGCGCGGCGCGTGGCCGCCGTTCACCGCCGGGTTCGAGGCCGGCGCGATGGCCGTGATGTCCGGCCACCTGGACGCGCAGGCCATCGACCCGGGCACCCCGGCGACCTTCTCCCACAAGCTGCTCACCGACGTGCTGCGCGGCCAACTCGGCTTCAAGGGCGTGGTGATCACCGACGGGATGAACATGCCGCCGGCGAAGCGCTGGGCGCCCGGCGAGGCCGCCGTCCGGGCCTTGAACGCCGGCAACGACCTGATCCTCATGACCCCGAATGTCGGCCAGGCGTACGACGGGCTGCTCGCCGCCCTGCGCGGCGGGTCGCTGCCCCGGGCCCGGCTGGTCGAGGCGGTCACGCGGGTGCTCACCATGAAGTTCCGGCTGGCAGGGGCCCCCACCGAGCCGATGTCCACGCTCGACACCCCGGCGCACCGGGCGGCGGCGGACGCGTTGGCAGCCGGCGCGGTCACCGTGCTGCGGGGCGCCTGCGGCGGCGCGGTACGCGGACCCGTCACCGT
This sequence comes from Micromonospora sp. DT43, assembly GCF_049841645.1. NCBI lineage: Bacteria > Bacillati > Actinomycetota > Actinomycetes > Micromonosporales > Micromonosporaceae > Micromonospora > Micromonospora sp. DT43. The sequence continues at coordinate 293,373 of NZ_JBNCKR010000001.1, forward strand.
CACCTCCTCCGGTGGCCGCGACGCCACCCGGGCGGCGCTCACCGCCGCGCTGACCAAGGCCGGCGTGAAAGTGAAGCCGAGCGGCGGGACGGTGGTGCACCTGGTCGGCTACGGCGACGGCGACAGCGACCTGCGCGCCGACGCGGCGGTCACCGTCGCCATGGACACCCCGTACGTACTGGCCAAGGCGACGTCGCCGACGCTGCTGGCGACGTACTCCTCCAGTCGGGCGTCGATGACGGCGCTGGCCGCCGTGCTGGCCGGCAAGGCCCGCCCGGCTGGCCGGTCCCCGGTGGCCGTGGCCGGCCTGCCCGCCACGACCTGCGGCGCCTGAGCGGTCCGGCGGGCCTGCCCTCGCCCGGCCCGGTCTGTCGTCGGCCGGAAATCGCCTCGCCCGGGCGGCACCGGCCTGGCAGCCTCGTCGCATGACAACCGCACAGGGCTTCCGGTACGACGAGCGTGCCGACGGGACGGTGGTGATCACGCATCACGGCCGGTTGGCGGGCACGCTGCGCGGCGCCCGGGCGGCGGAGTTCCTCGCCGAGGTCGACGACGACCCGCAACTGGTGATGGCGCGCTGGACCGGCAACTACCGCCACGGCAACGAACGCACCGCCAAGCAGCACCCCCGCAACCGGGGCTGAACGTGCCGAAGGGCCCCCTCTGGTGAGGGGGCCCTTCGGTAATGCTCACAGCGCAGCCGTTTCCGGACCGCTGCCGTCTCGGACCGCCGGGTCAGGGCCGCGCGAAGACGAGCGCCACGTTGTGGCCGCCGAAACCGAACGCGTTGTTCAGCGCGGCGGGGATCTCCATGTGGCGTGCCTTGTGCGCGGCGACGTCCAGGGTGAGACCGGGCTCCGGGTCGTCCAGGTTGATCGTCGGAGGGACGACGCTGTCGCGGATGGCCAGGATCGTGGCGATCGACTCCAGCGCGCCAGCCGCACCGAGCAGGTGACCGGTCATCGACTTGGTCGCGGACAGCACCGGGTGGTCGCCGAGCGCCTTGTGCAGCCCGCCGATCTCCAGCATGTCACCGACAGGCGTCGACGTGGCGTGCGCGTTGACGTGCACGATGTCCTGCTTGGCCACGTCCGCGTCCGCGATCGCCCTGGCGATGGCCCGGATGGCGCCCTCGCCCTCGGCGTGCGGCTGCACGATGTCGTACGCGTCGGACGTGATGCCGGCGCCGGCGAGGCGCGCGTACACCCGGGCACCCCGGGCCGCGGCGTGCTCGGCACGCTCCAGCACCAGGATCCCGGCACCCTCACCGAGGACGAAGCCGTCGCGGCCCCGGTCCCACGGGCGGGAGGCGCGCTCCGGCTCGTCGTTGCGGGTCGACATGGCCCGCATCGAGCTGAAGCCGGCGATCGGCAGCGGGTGGATGACCGCCTCGGTGCCGCCGGCCACCACCACGTCGGCCCGGCCGGAGCGGATGATGTCCAGGCCGAGAGCGATGGCCTCGGCGCCGGTGGCGCAGGCGCTGGCCATCGAGTGCACCCCGGCCTTCGCGCCCAGCTCCAGCCCGACCCAGGCGGCCGGACCGTTCGGCATCAGCATCGGGATCGTGTGCGGGGAGACCCGCCGTGGCCCGGAGGCCTCCAGGATGTCGTCCTGGGCGAGCAGGGTGGTGGCGCCGCCGATGCCGGAGCCGACGCTGACGGCCAACCGCTCCCCGTCGAGGTCGGAACCGGCGAGGCCGGCGTCCGCCCAGGCCTGCTGCGCCGCGATGATCGCGATCGCCTCGGAGCGGTCGAGCCGGCGCAGCCGGACCCGGTCGAGCACCTCGGACGGCTCCACGGCCAACTGGGCGGCGATCCGGACCGGCAGTTGCGCGGCCCACTCCTGGGTGAGGGCACTCACCCCGGAGCGGCCGGCGAGCATGGCGTCCCAGGTCGACGCGACGTCCCCGCCGAGCGGGGTCGTCGCGCCGAGCCCGGTGACGACGACGTCAGGACGACTCATGATCAGGACTGCGCCTCGATGAAGCTGACGGCGTCCCCGACGGTCTTGAGGTTCTGCACCTCGTTGTCCGGGATCTTGACGCCGAACTTCTCCTCGGCGGCCACCACGACCTCCACCATCGAGAGCGAGTCGACATCGAGGTCGTCGGTGAAGGACTTCCCCTCGGCCACGTCGTCCGGGTTCACCCCGGCAACCTCTTCGAGGATCTCGGCGAGGCCGGTGGTGATCTCGTCACGGGTCATTGCGGTTGGTTCCTCTCATAGGGGGTTCTCCGGCGGCCGGCGTCGCCGACCGCCGCTCCTCGGCGCGTACGCGCCCGAGGTGGTTTCAGGGGCAGCGCACGACCTGACCGGCGTAGGTCAGGCCACCGCCGAAGCCGAACAGCAGCACCGGGGCGCCCGAGGGCACCTCCCGGCGCTCGACCAGCTTCGACAGGGCCAGGGGCACGCTCGCCGCCGACGTGTTGCCGGACTCGACGATGTCCTTCGCGATGATCGCGTCGGGGATGTTGAGCCGCTTGGCGATGCCGTCGATGATCCGGGCGTTGGCCTGGTGCGGCACGAACGCGGCAAGCTCCGACGGGTCGACCCCGGCCCGCTCGCACGCCTGCAGGGCCAGCGGCGCGATCGCGGTGGTGGCCCAGCGGAACACCGCCTGCCCCTCCTGCTGGATGTACGGGCGCCAGCCCTCGATGCGGACCGCGTCGCTCTTCTCCGGCACGGAGCCCCAGACGACCGGGCCGATGCCGGCCGGCTCGTCGTCGGCGGTGGCGGAGACCACCGCGGCACCGGCCCCGTCCGCGAAGATGATGCAGGTGGAGCGGTCGGTCCAGTCGGTGAAGTCGGACAGCTTCTCGGCGCCGATGACGAGCGCGTTGCGCGACGCCCCGGCCCGGATGGCGTGGTCCACGGTCCCCAGGGCGTACGCGAAGCCCGAGCAGGCGGTGTTGACGTCGAACGCGCCCGGCGCGGCGATGCCCAGCTTGGCGGCGACCCGGCAGGCCACGTTGGGGCTGCGGTCGATCGAGGAGCAGGTGGCGACCACGACCAGGTCGATGTCGGAGGCGCTGAGCCCCGAGTTGGCCAGCGCCTTGCCGGCGGCCGCGGCGGCCATGTCGGCAACCGTCTCGCCGTCGGCGATCCGCCGGCTGACGATGCCCACCCGGTCTCGGATCCACTCGTCGTTGGTGTCCACGAGCTGGGCGATGTCGTCGTTGGTCACCACCCGGGAGGGCTGGTAGTGCCCCATCGAGACGATGCGACTGCCAGTCATGAACGACCTCCGATACGGGCGATCAGGTCCCGTGCGGCCGGTAGGTCGTCCGGGGTGTTGAGGGTGACGATCTCCGGGGCGCCGTCGCCCTTGAGTTCCCGCTTGACCAGGCCGGCGAGGGTGCCGGCCGGGGGCAGCTCGATCACGCCGGTGACACCGAGGTCGGCAAGCGTGCGCATGCACAGGTCCCAGCGCACCGGCGCGGTGACCTGACGGACGAGGCGCTGCACCATGGCGGCGCCATTGTCGACAGCGGTGCCGTCGAGGTTCGACAGCAGGGTTCGAGCCGGGTCGGCGGGGGTGATCCCGGCAGCCTCCGCGGCGAGCGCGGTCTCGGCCGGAGCCATGTACGGGGTGTGGAACGCGCCGGCCACCTGGAGTCGGATGATCCGGGTCCGGGCGGGCGGCGCGGCGGCGAGCTTGTCGAGCCCGTCCAGGGCGCCCGCGGCGACGATCTGCCCGGCGCCGTTGCGGTTGGCCGGGTACAGCCCGTTCGCCTCGATCGCGGCGATCACCTCGTCGGGGTCACCGCCGAGCACCGCGGCCATTCCGGTCGGCTCCAGCGCGCACGCGGCGGCCATCTCCCGGCCACGTACGCCGGCCAGGGTGATCGCGGCGTCGGCGGACAGCACACCGGCCAGGGCGGCGGCACCCAACTCGCCGACGCTGTGGCCGGCGGTGAGCGTGACGCCGTCCAGCGGCAGGTGCTCGGCCGCGAGCAATGCCGCGGCGACCAGCAGAGGCTGGGTGCGGGCGGTGTCCTTGATCTCGTCGGCGTCGGCGGCGGTGCCCAGGTGCAGCAGGTCGACCCCGGCCAACGCCGACCAGTCGCGCAGTCGCGCCTCGGTGCCGGTCAGGTCGAGCCAGGGGGTCAGGAAGCCGGGTTTCTGGGAACCCTGGCCGGGACTAAGTACGGCGAGCACGCCTATGACTCTCCCGGATACGAGTGGGTAGCGCTGTGCCGAGGCCGACCAAACCGCACTAGAACCTTTGGAGGTTTCTCACAAAGATCGGCGGGGATCATCGCTACTTTGGGCGGATTTCCGGGCGACCGGGGTCAATGTCTGGGTCGGGACCGCCGTGACAACCGGGACCACCGGATCCAGCCGACCGACTGTCAATGCCACCTGGAGCGCGAACGCGTCGCGGGGCGACAGCGGCGAGAAGCCTGTCACCTCGGCGATCCGGCGAAGCCGGTACCGCACCGTGTTCGGGTGCACGAACAGTGCCCGCGCCGCGCTCTCCAGTGTGCCACCGGCGGCCAGGAAGGCGTCCAGGGTCTCCAGCAACTCGCCACCGGCGCGCACCAGCGTCGCGTACACGTCGTGGCGCAGCCGGCGACGCGCCTCCGCGTCGCCGGCGAGAGCCCGCTCCGGCAACAGGTCCGCGGCCGGCACCGGCCGGGGGGCGGTCGGCCACGCCGGCGCCGCCCGGAAACCGGACAGCGCGGCCCGTGCCGACTCCGTCGCCTCGTCCAGACTGGGTACGGCCGGACCGACCACCACCGGGCCGTCACCGAACGCGTCCAGCAGCTTGCCGGTGGCGCTCAGCGGATCCGCCGCGCCGCCCAGCACGATCACCAACCGGTCACCGTGCACCCCGCCGATCACCTCGACGCCGATCCGCCGCGCCTGCCGGTACACCACGTGTAGTACGGCGGAGACCTCCCCGCCGGGGGAACGGCCGACCGCCACCGCGACCGGTGGCGCGTCCGCCCAGCCCAGCGCGGCGGCCCGGCTCGCCAGGACGTCCGGCGAGTCCCCGCGCAGCAGCGCGTCGACAAGCAGGGCCTGCAGCCGGGCGTCCCACGCGCCGCGCGACTCGGCGGCCCGCGCGTACACCCGGGCGGCGGCGAACGCGATCTCCCGGGAGAAGCGCAGCACCGCCTCGCGCAGCAACTGCTCCTCGCCCTCGGCGGCCAGCTGCGACACCTGCTCCTCGACGACGTCGATGGTCACCTTGATCAACGCCACGGTCTGCTGGAGGGTGATCGACCGGGCCAGCGCCTGCGGGGCGGCGTCGAAGACGTCGTCGGAGACCTCCTGGGTGCTGTCCGCCGTGCCGCCGCCGTCGCGCAGCCACTGCACCAGCGACCGGGCGCCCGCCTGGGCCACCAGCATCACCCAGGAGCGCTGGTCGGCCGGCAGGGCGCGGAACCACGGCAGCGTCTCGTCCATCCGGGCCACGCTGGCGGTGGCCAGCGCTCCCGCCGAACGCTCGATCCGGCGCAGCGTGGCCGCCAACTCCCCACCGTCGGGCGTACTCACCGCCCTAGCCTGACACGTCGTGAGCAGGCCATCCACGCCGGCACCGGTAGGCAGGCCCGCGCAGTGGCGTCACGGTGGCGCGGGCAGACCCAGCTCCTGGGCCAGGATCGCGGCCTGTACCCGGCTGCGCAGGTCCAGTTTCGCGAGAATCCGGCTCACGTGTGTCTTGGTGGTGCTCTCCGCCAGCACCAGCCGGTCGGCGATCTGCTGGTTGGAAAGGCCCAGGCCGAGGCAGGCCAGCACGTCGCGTTCGCGGGGGGTCAGCGTGGCCAGCGCGGCCCGGGTGGCCGCCGACGCGCCGGGCGCGGTGGCCGCGAAGGCGGCGATCAGACGACGGGTCACCGTGGGGGCGATGAACCCCTCGCCGCGCGCCACGGTGTGCACCGCCGCGACCAGTCCGGCCGCGTCGGTGTCCTTGAGCAGGAACCCGGACGCCCCGGCGCGCAGCGCGCCGAAGACGTACTCGTCCAGGTCGAAGGTCGTCAGCACCAGTACGTCGGCGAGCCGGTCGGCGACGATCGCCCTGGTCGCGGCGATCCCGTCGAGGCGTGGCATCCGCACGTCCAGCACCGCCACGTCGGGGCGCGCCTCCCGGCACAGCCGGACCGCCTCGTCGCCGTCGGACGCCTCGCCGACCACCTCGATGCCCGGCGAGCCGCCCAGGATCAGGGCCAACCCCGCCCGTACCGCCGGTTGGTCGTCCGCGAGCACCACCCGTACCGCCGTCGCCGCGCCCTGCTCCCGTGCCGGCCCGCTCACGCGCCCTCCCCGGTGGGCAGCGCGGCCCGGACCTGCCAGCGGCCGTCGTGCGGCCCGGCGCTGAACCGGCCGGCCAGCAGCGCCGCGCGCTCCCGCATCCCGATCAGCCCGGCACCGGCGCCCGGCAGCCCCGACCCGTCCGACCGCACCGGATTCTCCACCGTCAGCACCACCTCGGCCGGCCGGTACGTGATCGTCAGCTCCGCCTCGCCCGTGCCGTGCTTGAGCGCGTTGGTAAGCGACTCCTGCACGATCCGGTACGCGGCGAGGTCCACCGACACCGGCAGAGGACCCGGTGTGCCGTCGGTGTGCACCCGTACCGCGAGGCCGGCGGCCCGGATCCGCTCGACCAGACCATCAGCCTCGACGAGCCGCGCCGCCACCGTCTCCGGCGTCGCGTCGAGGGTGCCCGCCGTGCTCCGGTCGCCAGCGCTGGGCTCGCGCAGCAGCTCGATCATCTGCCGCATCTCGGCCAGGCCCTGCACACTGCTCTCCCGGATGACCCGCAGCGCCGACTCCACCTGGCCCCGCTCCAACCCGGGAACGGACAGCACCGCGGTGGCGTGGATGGCCACGGCGCTCAGGTGGTTGGCGACCACGTCGTGCAGTTCCCGGGCCATCCGGGCCCGTTCGGCGCTTACCGCCTGCCGGCGGTCCAGCTCGACCAGCCGGGCGGTCTGCTCGGCCCGTGCCCGCTCGGCGGCAGCCTGGTCGCGGTACTGCCGCACGCTGATCCCGGTCAGTACCGGCAGCAGCCCGGCGAGCACCACCGGCACCCCGACGGCGGCCCCGCGCCACTGCCCGAAGCCGAGCACACCGGCCACCGTCCCGATCACGCTCAGTGTTCCGGTGATCCCCAGCAGCCACCGCCACAGCCGGGGCGGGCCGTACACGCAGGCGTCGTAGAGCACCTGCGTGTAGACCACTACCGTGCCCAGCGAGTTGCCCAGCGCCGTGTCCACCACCAGCGCCCCGGTCCCCACCGCCAGGCTGGCGCGTGGCGAGATCCGACGCAGGCCGACGGCCACACACACCGCCAGCAGGGGTGCCAGGAACAGTGCCTGCGGCACGTCCGGGTGCGGGATGATCTGTGGCTGCATGCCCAGGCCGTACAGCACCAGGCCGCCGATCAACGACGCGCCGGCGAGCGTGAGGTCCCGGCCGGCCGTGCCGGAGCCGAGCCACGGTGGCGGTCGCATGCCCCGATCCCACCACAACCGTCGGCCCTCCGACTCCGACCGGAGAAGGAGCCCTGCGGCGGCGAGATGCGCCGAAAGGGGTACGCCGAGCGCGCCCCGGACGGTTGGTCCGTCGAAGGGATGACCACGATCTCCTCTCCGGCGTCGAGGTCCGAGCCCCGCCCATCGGCGACGCTTGTGGCGTCGTCGGGGGAGGTCGCCATGGTCGTCGCAGTGATCATCGGTTGTGAGATCGCGTTCTGGGTGCTGCTCGGCGCCGGGCTGGTGGCCCGCTATCCGCTGCGCCGGCCACGACTCGGCGCGGCGCTGCTGCTCTGCGTGCCGTTGGTCGATCTGGCACTGCTCGCCGCGTCGGTGATCGACCTGCGCCGTGGCGCGACCGCCGGGGTCGGTCACGGTCTCGCCGCCGCCTATCTCGGCTTCTCGGTGGCCTTCGGGCACTCGATGGTGCGCTGGGCGGACCAGCGCTTCGCCCACCGGTTCGCGGGCGGCCCGCCGCCGGTGCGGCCGCCCCGCTACGGCTGGGCGCGCACCCGCTACGAGTGGCGTGAGTGGGCCAAGGCACTGCTCGGCTGGATCATCGCCTGCGGCCTGCTCGGCGCCGCCATCCTGTGGGTCGACGACGCCGAACGGACGCGCGGGCTGGTGGGCTGGATCCACAAGCTCACCGTCGCCCTCGTGATCTGGCTGGTCGCCTTCCCGGTCTGGGAGACCGTGTTTCCTCGCCGCCCGAAGCGCTGACCCCGGGGTACGCCGTGCACGGGCCGTCGGTCCCGGCCAGTACGGTGGCAGGGCACGTCGGGGGGAGCGCCCCCGCGCGTGAGCGCGAGCGTGAGGAGACCGGGATGGCGCACGGGGAGGCCGAGCACGGCTGCGCCCAGGGCGAGCCCTGTCGGCTGGGGCACCACGACCCGCAGACGGCTGGCAAGCCGCGCCGGCCGGTCGGCGGGGCGTCGGCACACCCGGCGGAGTCGACCGGCGGCCGTCCGTCCGAGCGGACCGACGACGATGTGGCCGTGCCACGCCAACGGGCCACCGAGCCGGTGCCGCCCGCCGAGCCGGACGACGTCACCGGCTGTCGCAGCGAGCTGCCCGGGTGGGCCGGGGCGCATCGACACGGTCCGGTGCGGCCGCGTCAGCGGGCCACCCGCCGGGAGCGGCCGCCGCGCCGCTGGTGCTGACCCCGCGCCGGCTGGCGCCGACCGCACGGCTGGTGCTGACCGGACGGCTGGTGCTGACCGCGCGACGGCTGGTCCGGTTGGCCGCCTGAGGTCAGCGGGTCCGGCGGCGGATCAGCAGGGCGATTCCGGCGAGACCGACGGTGATGGTCAGCATCACCGCGACATTGAGCAGCAGCAGCCGCTGCAACTCACCGAGCGCCTCGTCGATGTCCCGGGCAGGGTCCATCGTGTCCTCCGGGAGGACCCGCTCGCCACCGCCCACGCCACCGCTGACCGTGTCGAACTGCCGCTCCAGCGGCACTCCGGCGGTGCGCAGCGTCTCGGACATGTTGAGCCGACCGAGGAACCAGCCGGCGCTGGTCTTGCGACCGTCCGGCTGCTTGGCCGGTCGGTAGACGCGCGGCCCACCGGCCGCCCTGGGATAGAGGTCGTACGTCTGCTTCGGCGTCTCGCCGGCGAGCACCACGACCGTGTACTTCGGACCGAGGTCGGCAGCCTTCGGCCCGGTCGGCATGCCGGTACGAGCGAAGAAGTTGACCTGGTCGACGACCGCCACCACGTGCGTGGGCTGGGTGTCCGACCGGAGCCGCAGCGGCTCGGTCAGCCCTTCGCCGGTGATGTCCACACCGGCCGGTGCCGGCTTGGGCGCCGCGCTGGCCGGACCGGCGGCGCCGAGCGCCAGCACTGCCGCTGCCAGCGTGCCCGCCAGCACGGCGGCCCAGCGCTTCATCTGTCGGACCATCCCGCCTCCTCGCCCCGTTCGATGGATGGCTTCGTCGTGACGTCCGGGTCGGTCGGCCGGTGACAACACCGACCGGGCGGTCGGGCCCACTCTCACAGACTCCGCAGAACGTCGATGAATTGCAGCTAGTGGAACAGTATTTGGAACTATCTGCGATCTCTGCTCGACTAATGAGGAGCTGTTTTGATCAGCGGGCGGATCGTACCCTTACGGAGGGGTTCATGGGGGGCAGGGTTACACGATTGGCGCGGGTCGTGCCAGTGGTGCTCGGCGTGGCGGTCGGTGTGTCGTTGCTGGCCCCGGCGACACCGGCAGCCGCGCACAACTCGCTGACCGGCAGCAATCCGCGCGACGGCGCCCGGGTGGCCACCGCGCCCGCCCGGGTCGAGCTTCGGTTCCTGGCCAAGCCGGCCCCCGCTACGACGAAGATCACAATAACCGGGCCGGACAATGTGGTCGCCGGCGGGCGGCCGACCTTCGACGGCAGCCGGGTGCGCGTGCCGTTCACGCCCCGCGCGGCGGGGCTCTACATCGTCGGCTACCAACTCGCTTCCAACGACGGCCACCCGATCAAGGGCGAGGTGCGGTTCACCCTCACCACCGGCACCGCCGCCGACCCGTCCGCCTCGCCCTCGGCCGGCGGTGCCGCTCCGACCGGCTCGCCCTCGGCCGGCGGGCTGTCGTCGGCGCCGACGGGCAGCTCACTGGCGTCCGTTGTGCCAGCGCCCTTGAAGCAGTCCGACTCCGGCGGCCGCTGGTGGCTCTGGGCGCTCGGCGGTCTGGTGCTGCTCGCCGCCCTCGCCGCAGGCCTGGTGTTGCGCCGCAGGAGCCGGGCGCGCTGATCACGCGATCGCCGCAACCCCAGCCCCGTCACGAGTCGGGACTCAACTCGTCCGGCGGCACCACGCCGGCGGCGGTCGGGTTGTCAGACCAGGCGTAGCCGGGCCGCGCGCATACGGGTCAGGGTGCGCTCGCGACCGAGCACCTCCAGCGACTCGAACAGCGGCAGGCCGACGGTGCGGCCGGTGACCGCGACCCGGACGGGCGCCTGCGTCTTGCCGAGCTTGAGGCCGCGCTCGGCGCCGACCGCCTCCAGCGTCGACTTCAGCGACTCGGCGTCCCAGGACTGAAGGGCCTCGAACGCCGCGATGGCGGCGTCCAGCAGGTCGGCCGAACCGTCCTTCATCGTCTTGGTCCAGGCCGCCTCGTCGATCAGCGGCGAGGCAAGGAACAGGAAGTCGACGTTCGGCACGATCTCGCTGAGCACGGCGAGCCGGGTCTGGGCCAGCGGCGCGACGGCGGCGAAGGCGTCGGCGTCGTACTCCTCGGGCTGCCACGGCGGCGGCGCGATGGTGCCGGTGCCGGTCAGCCACGGCTGGCAGGCGTCGATGAACTCGGACACCGGCAGCGCGCGAATGTACTCGCCGTTGAAGGCGCGCAGCTTCTTCTCGTCGAAGAACGCGGGGGAGGGGTTTACCTCCTCCAGGCGGAACTCGTCCTCGATGACCGACCACTCGACGATCTCCCGGTCGCCCGAGGGCGCCCAGCCGAGCAGCATGAGGTAGTTGCGCATCGCGCCGGCGAGGTAGCCCTCGTCGCGGTACGCCTCCAGGGCGACCTTGTCGCGGCGCTTGGAGAGCTTCTGCCGCTTCTCGTTGACCACCACGGGCACGTGCGCCCAGACCGGCGGCTTGACCCCGAGGGCGTCCCACAGCAGCTGCTGCTTGGGCGTGTTGGGCAGGTGCTCCTCGGCCCGGATCACGTGGGTGATCCCCATGGTCATGTCGTCGACGACATTGGCGAGCAGGAAGACAGGTGAGCCGTCGCCGCGGGCGATGACGAAGTCCTCGATGAGCTTGTTCTCGAAGGTGGGCTCGCCGCGGATCAGGTCGACCACCACGGTGGAGCCCTCGTCGGGCGTACGGAAGCGCAGCGCGTGCCCCGGCCCCGGCCCGAGGCCGAGGTCGCGGTGGTAGCCGTCGTAGCCCTGGTACTGCGAGCCGGTGCGGGCCTGGACGTCCTCGCGGGTGCAGTCGCAGTAGTAGGCGCGGCCGGACTCGTAGAGCCTGGTGGCGGCGGCCCGGTGCTCACCGGCGTTCGCCGACTGGAAGTACGGACCCTCGTAGCTGCCCCGGGAGATGCCGATCCAGTCCAGCGCGGAGAGGATGCCCTCGGTCCACTCGGGCTTGTTGCGCGCCGCGTCGGTGTCCTCGATGCGCAGGACGAACACCCCGCCCTGCTGCTTGGCGTAGATCCAGTTCTGCAGCGCCGAGCGGGCGCCACCGACGTGGAACATGCCGGTCGGTGAGGGGGCGAAGCGCACACGTACTGTCACGCCCCCAGCCTACGGTGACGGTCGAGTGGATTCGCACACGCCCTAGGCGACCGAGCGGATCTTGACGACCAGGGCGCTGCCCACCAGGGTGACCACGGCGGTGACCGCGTAGAGCGTCGGGTAGCCGCCCAGGTGGACGACGAGCGGGGCGGAGAGCGCCGGGCCGAGCACCTGCGGCGCCGAGTTGGCAATGTTGATCACGCCGAGGTCCTTGGCGCGGTCGGTGGCCCGGGGCAGCACCTGGGTGATCAGGGCGGCGTCCACCGAGAGGTAGACGCCGTAGCCGGCGCCGAGCAGCAGGGCGGCGACGATCGCCATCGGCCAGACCGGCGCGACGGCGAGCAGCAGCGCCGCCACCGCCATGATCAGGCCGGAGACGATCACGTACACCTTGCGCCGCCCGGAGCGGTCCGACAGCCGCCCGGAGACCACTGCGGTAAGCATCATGCCGAGCGTGTAGAGCAGGATCAGCACCAGCAGGCCGCCCTCGGGGTCGGGGTGGTGCACCCCGTCGGTGAGGAAGTACAGCAGGTAGAGGGTGCCCAGCGCGTTGCCGAGCTGGACCAGGAACCGGGTGATCCACGCCCAGGCGAAGTCGGGGTGTTGGCGCGGGCTGATCCACATCGAGGCGAACAGCGCCCGCGCCCGCAGCGCCGGGCGGTGCGCACGCGGAAGTCGATCGTCGGGGGTGAGCAGCGCGAACGGCAGCGACAGCGCCAGGACGGCCACCGCCATGGCCACGTAGCCGGCGGCGTTGCCGGTGACGACGGCGGTGACCAGCACCGCGCCGAGCACCAGCCCGAGCGCCTGTGGGATGCCCACCCAGCCGGAGACCGCGCCGCGCTGCACCACCGGAACCCGGTCCGGGATGGCGGCGGTGAGGCTGGCCAGCATCGCGTTGAAGCAGACCTGGGCGGCGACCCAACCGATGGCGACCCCGAGGATGGTCCGCTGCTGGGCGAGCAGCACCAGCGCCGCCGCGCCGAGCACCGCGCCGCCGGCGGTCCAGACGTGTCGACGACCGAACTCCCGGCCGAGGATCCGCAGGCAGGTCCGGTCGGACAGCGCGCCCGCCAGGGGGTTGGCCAGTACCGCGGCCAACGCGCCGAGGCCGGTGACCACGGCCAGCATGGTCTCCTTGTCGCCGGGCGCGATCCGCTCGATCTGCTGCGGCAGCAGCACCTGGATCGGGGTGAAGAACGCCATCCACACGCCGAGATTGGCCGCGAAGACCAGACCGATCCAGCCGCGCCGCACCGGCACGGTCGGCTCGGCGAGCGCCGCCGGCAGCGACGCCGGCGTCGGGTCGAGGGTGGTCACCGCGCCGACCCCGGCGCGTTGGCCGCGAGCACGTCCCGCAGCCAGGTGTACGACGATTTCGGCGTACGCCGCTGGGTGGTGTAGTCGACGTGCACCAGACCGAAGCGCTTGGTGAACCCCTCGGCCCACTCCCAGTTGTCCAGCAGCGACCAGACGAAGTACCCGCGCACGTCCACCCCGTCGTCGATGGCGGCCCGGAGCGCCCGCAGGTGCCCGTCGAGGTACGCGATCCGGTCCGGGTCGGCCACCTGCCCGTGCGCGTCCGGCACGTCGTCGTACGCGCAGCCGCCCTCGGTGATCTCGATGGGCGGCAGCGCGTCGCCGTACGTGTCGCGGAGCCAACCGAGCAGTTCGCGCAGCCCGTCGGGGGCGACCGGCCAGTCGAAGGCGGTACGCGGGTAGCCGTCCAGCGGCACCAGGTCGAACGGCAGCGGCGAGCCCTCCTCGGCGGCCCGTACGCCCGTGGGGTTGTAGTAGTTGACCCCGAGCACGTCGATCGGTGCGGCGATGGTGTCGAGGTCGCCGGGGTGGATGACGCCCGGGTCGAAGCCGGGTATCTCCGGGTAGCCGCGGCCGAGCAGCGGGTCGGTGAAGAGGCGGTTGTGCAGCGCCTCGTACGCGGCTCCCGCGGCTCGGTCGGCGTCGCTGTCGCCGAGCACCCGCACCGGCGAGTAGTTGTTGGCGATCGCCACCGGGCTGGCCGTTCGGCCGCGCAGCGCGGCGACCGCGAGCCCGTGTCCGAGCAGTTGGTGGTGGGCGACTCCGAAGGCGTCGAAGAGCAGCATCTGGCCGGGGGCGTGCACGCCCATCCCGTAGCCGAGGCTCATGTGGATGAACGGCTCGTTGAGGGTGATCCAGAGCTTGACCCGGTCGCCGAGGCGGGCGGCGGTGAGCTCGGCGTAGTCGGCGAAGCTGGCGGCGGTGTCGCGGTTGAGCCAGCCGCCTGTGTCCTCGAGGGGCTGGGGCAGGTCCCAGTGGTACAGGGTGGCCACCGGGTCGATGCCGGCGGCCAGCAGGTCGTCGACCAGGCGGTCGTAGAAGTCCAGGCCGGTGGCGTTGGCCGGGCCGCTGCCGCTGGGCTGCACCCGGGGCCAGGCGATGGAGAACCGGTACGCGGAGACGCCCAGACCGGCCAGCAGCGCCACGTCCTCGGGGTGTCGGTGGTAGTGGTCGCACGCGATCTCGCCGCTGCTGCCGTCGCTGATCCGGCCGGGGGAGCGCGCGAAGGTGTCCCAGATGGACGGTCCGCGTCCGCCCGCGGTGACGGCGCCCTCGATCTGGTGGGCGGACGTGGAGACGCCCCAGCGGAAGCCGGCGGGGAACTCGGGCATCGGTGCGGTCGACATGCGCCCTCCCGGTCAACGTGAAACGTGTTCGGGACTCTAGGGCGCTGTCGATGAATGCGCCATAGGCCGGGTTGGCGCAATCCGCAATGGTTGATCGGCGTGTCTTTTTCCCAACCCGTCCGTGTAAGTCCGATTTAGCGCATAGAGTGCCGATATCGTGGGATGTCCTCACTGGAGGAAAGACGGAAATGATCCTCGTGGAACGCAGTGCGCACGTGGTGGCGCCGGTGGAAGTGGTCTGGGACGTCGTACAGCGGGCTGAGCAGTTACCGGCCTGGCTGGCGGGGGTTCGCGCGGCCGAAGTGCTCTCCGGAGAGGGCTTCGGGCGACGGCAACTGGTCCAGGCGGGGCGCGGCTCGGCGCATGAGGCCGAGGTGATCGCCTATCAGGAGCCGACACTCATCGGCTGGCGAGAACGGGCCAAGGGTGCCGGTGCCCGTGCGGAGGCGCGCACCGAGATCTACGTCCAACTCACCGAGGACGAGGAGGAGGGCGGGACGGTCGTGCGGCTCATCGTGGTCCGCTGGCCGGCCGGCCCGGTCAAGGCGGCCCTGCTGCGGCTGGGCCTGCGTCGGGTCGGCGCCGACCTGGAGGACTCGCTCGCCCGGCTTACCGACCTGGCCGCCGTCGGCTGACGAGCGCTCCGCTCCCGACGTCACCCGCCCCGGCGGTGGTCCCGGGCCTCCGCCAGGGGCCCCGGAGCGCCGCCGCTCCCCTCTCACCCGCCGTCCGCCCGGTCGGTCGGGCCGGGGAGCGAGGGTGCGGGTGCACCAAAAAGGGCCCGGCGCGGGTGCGCCGGGCCCTTTCTCGATCCTCTGGGGTCAGCTGTCCCCGCCGGTCTCACCGACCGGCGCGGCGTTGACGTCGTCGATCGCGTACTTCTTGGCGGCCTCGGCCGGCACGCTTGCCGGCACCGCGCCGCTGCGGGCGAGCTGCCGCAGCGTCGCCACCACGATCGACTCGGCGTCGACGTGGAAGTGGCGGCGCAGCGCGTGCCGGGTGTCCGACATCCCGAAGCCGTCGGTGCCCAGCGACGTGTAGTCGCCGGGTACCCAGCGGGCGATCAGGTCCGGTACGGCGCGCATCCAGTCGCTGACCGCGACCTTCGGCCCGTCCGCGTCGGCCAGCTTCTGCGCGATGTACGGCACCTTGGCCTCGGCGCCCGGGTTGAGCAGGTTGTACTCCTCGGTCTCCACCGCGTCGCGACGCAGCTCGGTCCAGGAGGTCACCGACCAGACGTCGGCGGCCACCCCCCAGTCCTGGGCGAGCAGCTGCTGGGCCTTGAGCGCCCACTGCATGCCCGTGCCGGAGGCGAGGACGTTTGCCTTCGGGCCGTCGACCTGCGGTGCCGGGGAGTAGCGGTAGATGCCCTTGAGCAGGCCCTCCACGTCCACCCCGGCCGGCTCGGCCGGCTGGAGGATCGGCTCGTTGTAGACCGTCAGGTAGTAGAAGACGTTCTCCTGCGCGTCCCCGTACATCCGGTGCAGGCCGGCTTCCATGATGTGCGCGATCTCGAAGGAGAACGCCGGGTCGTACGCGACCACCGCCGGGTTGGTGGCGGCGAGCAGCAGCGAGTGGCCGTCCTCGTGCTGGAGGCCCTCACCGTTGAGCGTCGTCCGGCCGGCGGTGGCGCCGAGCAGGAAGCCCCGCGCCATCTGGTCGGCCGCCGCCCACAGCCCGTCGGCGGTCCGCTGGAACCCGAACATCGAGTAGAAGATGTACATGGGGATCATCGGCTCGTCGTGGGTGGCGTACGCCGAACCCGCGGCGGTGAACGAGGCGACCGAACCGGCCTCGTTGATGCCCTCGTGCAGGATCTGCCCGGTCGTCGACTCCTTGTACGACAGGAACAGCTCCCGGTCGACAGAGGTGTAGCGCTGCCCGTGCGGGGAGTAGATCTTCGCGGTCGGGAAGATCGAGTCGAGGCCGAAGGTGCGGGCCTCGTCCGGGATGATCGGCACCCAGCGCTTGCCGAACTCCTTGTCCTTCATGATGTCCTTGAGCAGGCGGACGAAGGCCATCGTGGTGGCCACCTTCTGCTTGCCCGAGCCGCGCTTGACGTCGGCGAACCGCTCCGGACCGGGGATGGCCAGCCGCTTGGTGCTGGTCCGCCGCGACGGCAGGTAACCGCCGAGCTGCTCGCGGCGCTCCTTCAGGTACGCCAGCTCCTCGGACTTCTCACCCGGGTGGTAGTACGGCGGCAGGTAGGGGTTGTCCTCCAGCGCCTTGTCCGGGATGTCCAGGTAGAGGCGGTCGCGGAAGGTCTTCAAGTCCTCAAGCGTCAGCTTCTTCATCTGGTGGGTCGCGTTGCGGCCCTCGAAGTGCGAGCCGAGCGTCCAGCCCTTGATCGTCTTCGCCAGGATGACAGTCGGCTGACCGGTGTGCTCGGTGGCCGCCTTGTAGGCCGCGTAGAGCTTGCGGTAGTCGTGCCCACCCCGCTTGAGGTTCCAGATCTCGTCGTCGCTCAGCGGCTCGACCATCTTGCGGGTCCGGGCGTCCCGGCCGAAGAAGTGCTCCCGCACGTACGCGCCGGACTCGGCCTTGTAGGTCTGGTAGTCACCGTCGGTCGTGGTGTTCATGAGGTTGACAAGCGCGCCGTCGGTGTCCGCCGCGAGCAGCGGGTCCCACTCACGGCCCCAGACCACCTTGATCACATTCCAGCCGGCGCCCCGGAAGAACGACTCCAGCTCCTGCATGACCTTGCCGTTGCCCCGGACCGGGCCGTCCAGCCGCTGGAGGTTGCAGTTGATCACGAAGGTGAGGTTGTCCAGCTCCTCGCGGGCGGCCACACCGATCGCGCCAAGCGTCTCGGGCTCGTCCATCTCGCCGTCGCCGAGGAACGCCCACACGTGCTGCTGCGAGGTGTCCTTGATGCCGCGGTGCTGCAGGTACCTGTTGAACCGGGCCTGGTAGATCGCGTTCAGACCGCCGAGGCCCATCGAGACGGTGGGGAACTCCCAGAAGTCCGACATCAGCCGAGGGTGCGGGTACGACGGCAGCCCGCCGCCCGGGTGCGACAGCTCCTGGCGGAACCCGTCGAGCTGGTGCTCGCTGAGCCGCCCCTCCAGGAACGCCCGCGCGTACATGCCGGGCGAGGCGTGACCCTGGTAGTAGATCTGGTCGCCACCGCCCGGGTGGTTCTTGCCCCGGAAGAAGTGGTTGAAGCCCACCTCGTAGAGCGACGCCGAGCTGGCGAAGGTGGAGATGTGCCCGCCGACGCCGATCTCCGGGCGCTGCGCCCGGTGCACGAGCATCGCGGCGTTCCACCGGACGTACGCCCGGATGCGCCGCTCGACGTGCTCGTCACCCGGGAACCAGGGTTCCTGCTCCGGGGGGATGGTGTTGATGTAGTCGGTGGTGGTCAGGGGCGGAACCCCGACCTGGCGCTCGCGGGCCCGCTCCAGCAGGCGCAGCATGACGTAGCGGGCGCGTTTGGCGCCGCGCTCGTCGATGACACCGTCAAGCGACTCGACCCATTCGCTTGTCTCTTCAGGGTCGATGTCCGGAAGCTGGCTCGGTAGGCCGTCGCTGATCACCGGGCGCTTGCGTTCCGTAGCCACAGGCGTTCCCTCGGTTGTGTGTGGGATAGGTCTCTAGCGCCATCCTGCCCCCTGGTGGCACCCGTCGTCACGTCTAGGTCCCCCGGACGCGATGCTGAACACAGGTACCCGCCAGTAACTTAGTGCGACGGCCCTTCTTTCCCCACGTGCCGAGGCACCCGTGCCACTGCGGCAGAATGCGACGTATGCGCAGTGACGTGATCACCGTCCAGACCGGGTCCCGGCCGGCCGTCCGGGACATCACCGCCGAGGCCCAGAGCTTCGTCTCCGGCGAGGGAGACGGCCTGCTGCACGTCTTCGTGCCGCACGCCACCGCCGGCCTGGCGATCATCGAGACCGGCTCGGGCTCCGACGACGACCTGCTCACCGCCCTCGACGCGCTGCTGCCCACCGACGGCCGCTGGCGGCACCGGCACGGCTCGCCCGGCCACGGCCGCGATCACGTGCTGTCGGCCTTCGTCCCGCCGTACGCGACGCTGCCGGTGCTCGACGGACGGCTGGCCCTGGGCACCTGGCAGTCCATCTGCCTGGTCGACACCAACGGCGACAACCCCACCCGTCAGGTCCGCTTCTCCTTCCTCCCCGCCTGACCGCCGCCTGGGCGGTGTCCCGCTTCAAGATCCGCTCAACATCCCCGAAAGTGCTGCCTCAGCGCGTGCCGAGGCAGCACTTTCCCTGATGATGCGCGGATCTTGAGGCGTTCGGCGGGGGTTAGGGACGGACGGTTTCCTGCTGGACGGTCTGCTGGCCCGGGTCCGCGTAGGGCGCAGCGCTGCGGGCCGCCGACGGGACCGGGTTGTCCGCCGTCTGGTGCAGGCCGGGCACGCGGTCCTCGATCACGAACGACGCCCTGGTGTACGCGGGCGCGTCCGGTCGGCTGACGTACGGCAGCACGTCGAAGTCGGCGCTGAGCTGCCCCGGGGTGATCGTGGTCCGCACGTACCCCCGCAGGTTGTTCTGGAAGCGCAGGTGCGGATTGAACGCGAACCACGGGTGCGAGCCGGACGCCGAGTCCGCGCCGTCGCCCGTCGAGGTGATCGAGGAGCAGACCAGCTCGGTGCCGACGGTGCGCGAGGTCGGGTCGGCGTAGTCCAGCTTGAGGTCGCTGGCCCAGTGCGCGTGCACGTCGCCGGTCAGCACCACCGGGTTGCGGACCCCGGCGGCGAGCCAGCCTCGGGTGATCCGGTCCCGGGAGGCCACGTAGCCGTCCCAGGCGTCCATGCTGGTGACGGTCAGCGGGCCGGCGTTGTTGTCCCGCTGGGCGAAGAAGACCTGCTGGCCCAGGATGTCCCACCGCGCGTCGGAGCGGCGGAAGCCGTCCAGCAGCCACGCCTCCTGCTCCGCGCCGGTGATCGAGCGGGCCGGATCGGAAGCTGCCGCGCAGTTCTGGTAGCCGTCGCCACAGGCCTGGTCGTCGCGGTACTGCCGGGTGTCGAGCATGTGGAACGTGGCCAGCCGCCCCCAGCGCACCCGCCGGTAGAGCTGCATGTCGATGCCGCGCGGAATCGAGGTCCGGCGCAACGGCATGTTCTCGTAGTACGCCTGGAACGCCGCCGCCCGCCGCGCGGGGAACTCCGGATCGGGTGCCTCCGGCACCTCGTCGGCCCAGTTGTTCTCCACCTCGTGGTCGTCGAACACCACCACCCAGGGCGCCACCGCGTGCGCCGCCTGAAGGTCGGCGTCGGTCTTGTACTGGGCGTGCCGCTGCCGGTAGTTGGCCAGCGTCCGGGTCTCCGGCCCCTCGTGGTCACGCGGGTTGCCACCCGGCACGGTGTACGTGTCCGGGGCGTACTCGTACTGGTAGTCACCCAGGTGCAGGATCAGCTCCGGCTCCGTCTCTGCCAACCGGCGGTAGGCGGTGAAGTAGCCGTGCTCGAACTGCGAGCAGGACGCGAAGCCCATCGCCAGAGCGGCGGGCATGCTCGACGGCGCGGGAGCGGTGCGGGTGCGCCCGACCGGCGAGATGTGCCGCTCGGCGCGGAACCTGTAGAAGTACTCCCGGCCCGGCAGGAGGCCGGCCAGTTCCACGTGGATGCTGTGCGCCGAGCGGGCACGGGCGACCGCGACGCCACGACGAACCACGTGCCGGAACCGCTCGTCGGCGGCCAACTCCCAGTGCACCGGCACGTCGCGGTCCGGCATGCCGCCGAGACCGTCCTCCGCGAGCGGCTGCGGCGCCAGGCGGGTCCACAGCACGACCCCGTCGTTGTCGGGGTCCCCTGATGCCACACCGAGGGTGAACGGGTAGGCCAGCGGCCGTCGGGCCACCGCCGCGCCGGCCGCCACCGGCAGCCCGGTGACCGCGCCGGCGGCGCCGAGGGCGGCGCCGGACAGCAGGATGGTACGTCGGGACAGCGACACGAAATCCTCCCCAGGTTCCGATTTCTCGTGACCTGGGGAGCCTCGCGAGCGTTGGTGGCCGGGAGGTGACGACGAGGGCCCCGGCTCGTCGCCGGCAGTGGAACACCACTCAGCATGATCGATGCGGCCCGGTGGTCAGCCCTCGGTGAGCAGTCGGCGCAGCTCGCCGGGCGGGTGGTCGAGGTGGGCGCGCAGCGTCCGGGTCAGGTGCGCCTGGTCGGCGAAGCCCAGCTCGGCCGCCAGCGCCGCCAGGCTGGGCGCGCCGTCGGCCAACCGGTCCAGGGCACGGCCCACCCGCAGGCGGTTGCGGTAGCGGGTCAGCGGCACCCCGACAAGCGCCTGAAACGACCGGCTCAACCGGTACGGGGAGACGCCGAGCGAGCGGGCCAGCGGCAGCAGCGCGTCGGCGTGCGGCCCGCCGTCGTGCAGCGCCGAGCGGGCGGCCTCCACCAGCGGCCGGTCCCGCTGCGGCGCGCCGGGGGCCGGGCCGGTGGCCGCGCCGACCAGCCGGACCAGCCGCTCGGCGGCGTCGAAGCCCGCCTCGCCCCGGCGCGCCGACCGCAGCAGCAGACGGTGCGCGAGGTCGAGCCGCGCGTCCAGGTGCACCACCGCCGGCGCCGGACGGCCGTCGAGCAGCTCCCGCCACAGCCGACGCGAGACGTGCACCGAGGTGCAGTCGTCGCCGCCCGCCGGGTGGGCGAACCGTTCGTCCTCGCCCGGCACCGTCAGGTAGCCCACCGTCGGATCGACGAACTCCTCCCCGCCGCGACCGAGTCGACGGAAGCCGCCGCGGCGGGCCAGCACGATGGCGTACGCGGTCGCCGGCTCCGGGCGCGACCAGCCGGTGTGGTCGTCGCGGCAGCGCACGGCGTGGACCGCGAAATCCGGCTCGCGCACGAGCGTGCGGCTGCTGCGCATGTCCGTCAGCGTAGGCGGGCACCCCGACAGGAGACCGTCCCGCCGAGCCGCAAGGATCGTCAAGACGGGTGGCCCCGACGGCGGCAGGGTGACCGGCATGACGACCACAACCACCCCGGGCCGCCGTGCGCCGCTCGTCGTGCTGCTGGCCGGGCAGGCGATGGCCTCGATGGACACCTCGATCGCGGCGGTCGCCGCCCCCACGATCCGATCGGACCTCGCCGGCCCGCCGGCGCTGGCCCAGCTGGTGCTGGCCGGCTACACGCTGGCGTTCGCGGTGCTGGTGGTCACCGGTGCCCGCCTCGGAGCCCGGTACGGGCCGGTCCGGATCTTCCTCCTCGGCCTGGCCGGGTTCACCGTCGCCTCGCTGGCCTGCGGTCTCGCCCCCGGACCGGTGGCGCTGGTCGCCGCGCGGGTCGTGCAGGGCACAACCGCCGCGCTGATGGTGCCGCAGGTCCTCGCGTTGATCCAGGCGACGTACGTGGGCGCGGCCCGGGGACGGGCGCTCGGGGCGTACTCGATGATCTTGGCTCTCGGGGTCGCGGCCGGGCAGGTGGCCGGCGGGCTGCTGGTGACGCTGGACGCCGGCGGGCTGGCCTGGCGGACCGCGTTCCTGGTCAACGTGCCGGTCGGCGCGGTGCTGCTGGTGCTCGGGCGGCGGGTGCTGGCCGCCGTGCCGGTGCCGCCGGCCCGGCCCGCCGCGCTCGACCTGCCGGGGGTGCTGCTGCTGTCCGCCGCGATGCTCGCCCTGGTCGCGCCGGCGGTGCTCGGTCGGGACCTGGACTGGCCCGGCTGGGCGGTGCCGACCGGGGTGGCGGCGGGCGCGGTCGGGCTCGGGCTCTTCCTGCGCCACGAGGGCCGCCTGACCCGGCGCGGCGGCGTGCCGCTGCTGGACGTGACAGTGCTGGCACGAGCCGGCGTACCGGCCGGCCTGCTCGCCGCCTGCCTGGTCATGGGCTGCTACGCGGGCTTCCTGTTCACCCTCACCGTGCGGTTGCAGGACGGGCTCGGCTTCTCCGCGCTCTCCGCCGGCCTGGCCTTCCTGCCGTACGCCGGCGGGTTCGCGCTCTGCGGGCTGGCGGTGCCCCGGCTGCCCGGCCGGCTCCGCGACGCGCTGCCGCTGCTCGGCCCGCCGGTGCTGGCGGCCGTGGTGCTGGTGGTCGCGGTACTGACCCGGCACGGCTGGCCGTGGCTGCCCGGCAGCCTGCTGCTGGTCGTCGGTGGCGCCGCCCACGCCGGCGGCTTCAGCCCACTCGTCGACCGGCTCGCGACGGCGCTGCCCGCCAGCGCGGCGGCGGCGTTCTCCGCGCTGATCTCCACCGGCACCCTGCTCGCCGCGGTGCTCGG
Source organism: Micromonospora sp. DT43 (assembly GCF_049841645.1). Classification (NCBI taxonomy): domain Bacteria; kingdom Bacillati; phylum Actinomycetota; class Actinomycetes; order Micromonosporales; family Micromonosporaceae; genus Micromonospora; species Micromonospora sp. DT43. The sequence continues at coordinate 315,942 of NZ_JBNCKR010000001.1, forward strand.
GGTGGCCGTGATCGGTGGCCTCCAACTGGCACTGCCGGGGAGCCCGGCCGCTGCCGCGCTGACGGCCGTTCTGCTGCTGGCCGCCCCGACCGCCGCCGGCTGGTGCGCCCGTGGCCTTCGTCCCGCACCGCCTGCCGACCCGTCGCCGACCGTCAGTTCCGCTTGGTCCGCCGCCCACCCGCCCGGTGTGACTGAACCTGGTCGCTGAGCTGGTCGGCCCGGTTGCTGCGTACGATTGTGGCCGTGGCGCAGGAGGTCGGTTCCGGAGCAGATGGACCAGTCGACCGTGCTGACCTGGCCGCCGACGTGGTGCGCCGGATGGCTCACGTGACCGCCGCGCTGCGGCACCGGCAGGATTCCGCGTTCGCCGAGCTGGGGCTCACGCCGGCGGCCGCGCGGGCGCTGCACGAGCTGGACCCGGACCGCCCGTCGCCGGCCCGCGACCTGGCCGAGCGGTTGGGCTGCGACAGGTCGAACGTGACGGCGCTTGTCGACAAGCTGGAGCAGGCCGGGCTGGTCGAGCGCCGCACCGACCCGGCCGACCGCCGGCAGAAGACGTTGGTCGTGACCGGTCCGGGCCGGGACGTACGGGCCGGTGTGACCGAGGTGATGTCCGACTCCCGACTCCTGGCCGGTCTGACCGACGAGCAGCTGCGCACCCTTCGTGACCTGGTGTGGAAGGTGTCCGACGACGGCCGCCCGGAGCAGTGCGACGGGCGGTGAGTCGGCGCGCCGTTGCCGTGTCCCACTGGGCGACCAGGGCTTGCGTCGGTAATGCTGTGCGACGTGACCACCCCGCAAGATCTCGACGACCGCTTCCGGGAGACGTTGGCGGCACTCCCCGCCGCGCAGCGGCGGCGTGACCCCGCCGACCCGGTCACCGACGACGCCCCGCTGACCGGCGCCGAGCTGCTGGACCTGTTCGACGCGCAGGTGACAAGCCGGCAGCTCGACCTGGCCGGCCGCTGGCTGCGGAGCTTCGGGGAGGGCTTCTACACGATCGGCTCGGCCGGGCACGAGGGCAACGCGGTGGTCGCCGCCGCGCTGCGCCCGACCGACCCGGCGCTGCTGCACTACCGCTCCGGGGCCTTCTACTGCGTCCGGGCCGCCCAGGTGGCAGCCGACCCGGCGTCGTCCGCCGCCGACGCCGCCGCGTCCGCCGCCGAGCCGGTGTCGGCCGCCGAAGCCGAGCCGGCCGGGTCCGCGCCACCCGCCGGGGGTTTCGCGGCGTACGCGCAGGCGGCCCGGGACGTGCTGCGCGGGATGGTCGCCTCCAGTGAGGAGCCGATCGCCGGCGGCCGGCACAAGGTGTTCGGCCGTGCCGACCTGGCGATCGTGCCGACCACCTCCACGATCGCCTCGCACCTGCCCCGCGCGGTCGGGATGGGGCTGGCCGTGGAGCGGCTGCGCCGGCTGGACACCGTCGGGCGGCGTGCCGGGGCCGGGGTGCGGGTCGGCAGCGGGGCCGGCGCGGCGCACGCCCCCTGGCCGCCGGACGCCATAGTGGTCTGCTCGTTCGGCGACGCGTCGGTCAACCACGCCAGCGCCACCGCCGCCTTCAACACCGCCGGCTGGTACGACCACGCCGGGCTGCGCATCCCCGTGCTCTTCGTCTGCGAGGACAACGGGCTGGGGATCAGCGTCCGCTCGCCGGAGGGCTGGGTCGAGGCGACCCTGCGCGCCAAGCCGGGCATCCGCTACCTCAGCGCCGACGGGGCCGACCCGGTGCGGGCGTACGAGGTGGCGCGGGAGGCCGCCGCTTGGGTACGCCGGCACCGGCGGCCCGCCGTGCTGCACCTGCGCACGGTCCGGCTGATGGGTCACGCCGGCGCGGACGCGGAGTCGGCGTACCGCAGCCCCGCCGAGCTGGCCGAGGACCTCCAGGACGATCCGGTCGCCGCCACCGCCCGACTGCTCGTCGAGGCAGGGGTGGCGACTGTCGACGAGCTGCTGGCCCGGTACGACGAGACCGGCTGGCAGGTCCGCCGGATCGCCGAGGAGGTGCTGGCCGAGCCGAAGCTGGCCTCCGCCGCCGACGTGGTGTCGGCGCTGGCGCCCCGCCGCCCGGTGCGGGTGGCGCGGGCGGTGGCCGACGCGGCGGCACGGGCCAGCGGGGCGGGCTCGGCGGCGCGAGAGGAGTCGTTCGGGGGTAAACCGCCGGAGCTGGCCGGCCCGCTCACCCTGGCGCAGAGCATCAACGCGGCGCTCGCCGACGGACTGCTCGACCACCCCCAGATGGCCGTCTTCGGTGAAGACGTGGCAGCCAAGGGCGGCGTGTACGGGGTGACGAAGGGCCTACGGGACCGGTTCGGGGCGGCACGGGTCTTCGACACCCTGCTCGACGAGACGTCGGTGCTCGGGCTGGGCCTCGGCGCCGGGTTGGCCGGGATGCTGCCGGTGCCGGAGATCCAGTACCTGGCGTACCTGCACAACGCCGAGGACCAACTGCGCGGCGAGGCCGCCACCATGCAGTTCTTCTCGCGGGGCGCCTTCCGCAACCCGATGGTCGTCCGGGTGCCCGGGCTGGCGTACCAGGAGGGTTTCGGGGGGCACTTCCACAACGACAATTCGGTGGCCGTACTCCGGGATGTGCCGGGTCTGGTGGTCGCGGTGCCGGCGCGGCCGGACGACGCCGCGCCCATGCTGCGGACCTGTCTGGCGAGCGCCGCGGTGGACGGCAGCGTGGTCGTTTTTCTGGAGCCGATCGCGCTCTACCACACGCGCGACCTGTACACGGAGGGTGACGGGGAGTGGCTGGCCGGCTACCCGGAGCCCGGCTCGTGGGTGGCCGGGCACGTGCCGATCGGTCGCGCGCGGGTCTACCGGGTCGGCTCGTCCGACGACCTGACCATCATCACCTTCGGTAACGGGGTGCGGATGTCGCTGAGGGCCGCGGCAGTCCTCGCCGAGGAGGGGGTGGGCACCCGCGTGGTGGACCTGCGCTGGCTGGCGCCCCTGCCGGTGGCCGACATCATCAGGGAGTCCTCGGCCACCGGCCGGGTGCTTGTGGTGGACGAGACACGCCGGTCGGGCGGGGTCGGCGAGGGGGTGATCGCCGCACTTGTCGACGCCGGATATGTGGGTGCCGCGCGACGGGTGGCCGGAGTTGACTCGTTTGTACCATTAGGCCCGGCAGCGCATCACGTACTGGTCTCCCCGGAAGCCATTACCGACGGTGCCCGTACGCTGCTGGCACGGTAAATTCCGTTGCACCCGGTGCGCCACTTGCGCGCAGAGGCACAACTGTGTGGACTTTGCCTGACGGCGTCGGTCCGACGCCGCGAGCAGGGACGAGATGAGGAGGCACGCGACAGTGAGCGCGACCGCTGGTCAGGCCGCCGACGGGGTACGCAGCCTGGCGGACCGGTTCGGCATCGAACCGGGGATGGTCGTCATGGAGATGGGGTACGACGATGACGTCGACCAGGATCTCCGGGACGCCCTGACCGACCGCTGTGGAGATCTGGTCGACGAGGACACCGACGAGGTGGTCGACGCCGTTCTGGTGTGGTACCGCGATGGCGACGGTGACCTCTTCGAGCTTCTCGTCGACGCCCTCGGCCCGCTGGCCGACAACGGGGTCGTGTGGCTGCTCACCCCGAAGGCGGGGCGTGACGGGCACGTCGAGCCGAGTGAGGTCGCGGAGTCCGCGCCCACCGCCGGCCTCCAGCAGACCTCGACCGTCAACGCCGGCCGGGACTGGAGCGGCGCCCGCCTGGTGCTGCGCCGTGGAGCCAAGGCCAAGAAGTAGCCCATCCGCTCCCCTCGCGCCCCGGCGGCCCGCGCCGCCGGGTGTGGCAGGCTGACGTCGTTCCCCGACTCGACCCGAGGAGTTCGCATGCCCATCGCGGTTGGCGCCGAGGCGCCGGACTTCGTGCTGAAGGACCAGAACAACCAGGAGGTCCGGTTGTCGGACTTCCGCGGCAGGCGCACCGTGCTGCTGGTCTTCTACCCACTCGCCTTCACCGGCACCTGCCAGGGCGAGCTGAGCGAGGTGCGCGACAACCTCGACGAGTACGTGAACGACGACGTCCAGGTGCTCACCGTCAGCGTCGACTCGGCCTACAGCCACAAGATCTGGGCCGAGCGGGAGGGCTACCAGTTCCCGATGCTTGCCGACTTCTGGCCGCACGGCGGCGTCGCCCAGGCGTACGGGGTCTTCAACGACGCGGCCGGCTTCGCCAACCGGGGCACCTTCGTCATCGACAAGGCCGGCGTCGTCCGCTTCGCCGAGCTGAACGGCCCCGGCGAGGCCCGCGACCAGCAGGGCTGGCGCAAGGCGATCGCCGACGCGACCGCCGGATAGGGGTACGCGTGCGGCCGGGTCGGCGGCGAACAGGTAGGCTTGCCAGCCACCGGCCCGCCGCACACGGGCGATCCGGGCGCGTAGCTCAGTGGGAGAGCACCCGCCTTACAAGCGGGGGGTCGCAGGTTCGAAACCTGCCGCGCCCACCCTTCACCAGCAGCTGTCACCGCCCAGAGAAGGTCAGCTCCTGGGGCGGTGACAGCAGCGAGGTCTACGAGTGCCGTTCGCCGAGCGCCCGACGCATCGCGTCGAGGTGGGCATACGAGTAGACCCCGCGGGCTTCCGTCAGTTGAAGTGCGACATGTGCCAGGGAACTCGAGCAGCCGGCTGCCGGCGAAGTGGGCGCTCCTATTTCTCCAGCGTTCGTTCGGATGGTGTGATCACCTCCGGGACGGGGTCTAGCTCGGTTAGCACCTGAAGCCATGCCTCGACGTCAGCGACAAGGTGGGCGTCGGTCATGTAGTCAACGAGGGGTGCAAGGTCGGTCAAGATACGGCCGATGTTGAGAAGCCGGTGGTAGCCCTGGTAGTCGTCGGTCACTGTGAGCGCTTGCCATCTCACCTGCCAGGCTTCACCTGGCTGAACGAAATCATCCTCGATAAGCGGGGTGGCGCGGAGGCTCGCTGCTCGTGCAACAGCTTGTTCCCGAGTCATGCCGAAGCTGTCGACAGCCCGCTGGGCGACGGCGTCCGGTCGAGCGCTGGCGGGCAGATCCTGGACTCGCTGACCTGCATCAAGGGTGAGGGTGATGAGCGACGCGAGCGGTCCGACTGCCAGCTCCATCGGGAAACCGTGTTCTAATGCCAGGTCGATCAGGAAGACCGCTAGTGGCATGTCGGCACGAGTCCGATGGCTGGGCCATCCGCGGTGCTGGCGGCGCACATCGGAGGTCGCTAAGTCGATCAGTGCGATCCACCAATGCGCGGAACTGACCGAGGCAGGCTTGCGGTCGAGCAGCCACTGCCTGCCTAGCGGCGGATCAATCAGGAGAAGGCCGCGGTAGGTGTCCTCAAGCTCTGTCACTCCACGCCTCCCCGGCACAAGGGATTGCTGCGCTGACGACAGTAGCTTGCCGGTGCGGCACGTCGGTTGATGTAGTCCTTAGTGGGCTGGTGGCAGCGCATGCGGACGAGGGTGATGGGCCAACGGCGCGGTTAGCTTCGCGGTCGCCGCCATGGTGTAAGCGGTGGCGGTCGGTCCGTTCGGAGCTGGCCGGGATGGGGAGCGACGCCACAGAGCCGGCGGCCGCCTCGGCAGTTCACAGCCCCGCCTACTCCGCGACGAAAACTCCTACGCCGGGCAGGGTGGCGGCGCATGTGCCGCTGCGGACGCGAGCTGCCATGCCGAAGCCGCCACCGCATTCCGATCAACCGCGGCCACTGGCCCAGCCAGGACGGCCCGTCGTGACCACCCACCAGCCGATCAAGCCGGCCTGGACGTGCGGCGGCTGTGCTGAGGAGTGGCCGTGCCAGACCCGGTGCCGAGAGCTGCGAGCCGAATACGACCCCGACCGGGTGTCGCTGGCTCTCTACCTGGCCGCCCATCTCGTCGACGCCGCCCAGGACCTGGTCCACGTGCCCGCCAGCCACCTGCACTACCGGTTCCTCGGCTGGACCCGATGAGCATCCTGCGGCCGGGCGACGAGAAGTTCCACTACAGCGACGGCTCGCACAAGTGGATCCCACCGGGCCCGGACTACGACCAGGAGGTCTGGGACGAACAGGTCCGCCAGCACAAGCACGGGGGCCATGTCAGGACTGGCTGCGGGTCCACTGCTGGTTGGTGCCGCTTCCGCAGGTGTACTGGGTGATGTCGGTGCCGTCTGCGGTGCCGCTGCTCACCACGTCCAGGCACTTGCCGCTGTGTCGGGCGCGCAGCTGGTAGTAGTCGCCGGTGGCGACCCACTGCCACTGCTGGTTGGTGCCCCCGCCGCAGGTGTACTGGACGACGTTGGCGTTGTTGGCGGTGGAGGCGTTGGCGACGTCGAGGCATTTGCCGCTGTTCTGGTTGACGATCCGGAAGTAGCCGCTACCGGCGTCGTGGAACTCCCACTTCTGGTTCGCGCCGCCGTTCCAGGACCATTGTCTGACTTCGGCGTTGTCGGTGACGGCCCTGTCCAGCACGTCGACCACCTTGCCGCTGTTGCGGTTGGTGATGCGGTAGGACGACGACGACGACGCCTCTCCGGTGACGGTGCCCGTGGCGGCGTCGATGGTGATGGTGGGATACCAGGTCAGGCTCATGGTCGTGGCGGAGGGAAAGGCGATCGGCAACCACACGTACTGGGAATCGTTTGCCGGCCCGCCCCAGGCGCCGGCCCAGCGGTCGCCGAGGTAGAGGTAGCTCGTCGTCGACGTGCCCTGGATGGGGAGCACGAAGGCCGACTGGGAGCGGAAGGTGGTCGAGTCGGCGACGTTCGTCATGCCGGTCCACGGACCGGAAATGCTTGACGCCGTGGCGTACCTGGCCTGGTTCGGGCTCCAACCGGTCAGGCCCGAGGTGAGCAGGAAGTAGGTGCTACCGCGCTTGAACAGCGCCGGTGCCTCACGATTTCCGTCGTTCCAGAAGTTGCCGACAAGCGTGGCCACGGTCAGGTAGTCGGCGGTGAGGCGGTAGATGAGCAGGTCGCGGTTCTCGTCGCCGGCGGAGATCATGTAGGCCGTACCGCCGTCGTTGTAGAGCGTGATGTCTCGCGACATGTTGCCCAACGGCCGGAAGCTGCCGTGGTAGGTGTAGGTGCCGTCCACGGTGGCCGAGGAGGCGACTGCGGCCCTGGCCTCGCCGTAGTCGCTGCCGTTCTCCTTGTGCATCCACATCACGTACCGGCCGGTGCTGGCGTTGTAGACGACCTTTGGCCGCTCGATGTTCGCCGATTGCAGCTCCGCCGCCGACGCCTGGGTCAGCACGTTGTTGCGGAACTCCCAGTCGCGCAGGTTTGTGGAGCGGTAGACGGAGACCGCCCGGAACGTGTTGTTGGCGTTGCGGTTCTCACCGAACCAGTAGTAGTAGTCGCCGACCTTGAGCACCCCACCGCCGTGCGCGTGCAGCACGTTGCCGCTGGTGTCGGTGAACTGCGTGCCGTTGGGGATCGTGACCGGCGCGGCCTGCGCCGGGGCGGCGGCCATGGTGGTGACCGCCACGATCGCCGTTCCGACCAGGGTGAGCGCTGCCACCAGGGATAGCAGCCGTCTGTTGCGTCGCACTAGGTTCGTCCTTCCATGGGCGGGCGGCGGCCGCCGCCGGCATCGGAGCGGCACCCTCGGACTCCGGTGCCATCCCACCGCTGACCGGTGCCGGTTCACGCCGGGGTGACACCTTGATTACCGACTGGGGACCACGACGCCACCGTCCGAAACAATTCATTCATGAATGTACATCTGTCGTGGTTGTCGTGGCGACGGCATCCCCCCTGGACGAATAATTCCCAACCCTGGCTGGGTGATGGGCGCAGCCGACGGTCGGCGGCCGGAGGTGACCGTCGGTCACCTCCGTGGGGGCGGACGCGGTGGTGAGCGGTATACCGCAGAGTCATATTCATACCTCTGGGGTATACCGCTCAACAGCACATCGACACGGCGGGCAGCCACAGCGGATGGCCGTCGCGCTTCGCGGCAACCCCAGCCCCGTCTTGAGGTCGGACTTACTCGTCCAGTGCCGTCGTGGGAGCCAATGAAGGTTTCGCAGACGACGAGGTGGGGTGAGCAGCCCCCGGTCCGGCCTCTGGGAGCATCCGGAAATGGAGATCTGGTCCCACGACGGCAAGCTGTACGAGATCAACTCGTACTACAGCCTGCCGGACGACGCGTGGCAGTACGAGCTCGCCGGTTTGACGGGCAATCCGGGCGCCGGCCCGTACCTCGCCATCCTCATTCCGGACGCGACGAGTGACGACGGACCGTTCACGCCGGTAGCAGCGGACCAAGCCCGCGTCAGCCTCGGAGGAGGTCAACTGTCCTGGCCGATCCTGCACAGGTTCATCGCGATGGTCGAGGCCAGCGGCGACCTGGTGGCGGAGCAACGGGACGCTGTCTTCCGCCGTTTCATCGATGCTGTCCGGGCGTCGGGCCACATCGTGGGAGCCGACAACGAGGGGTCACTTGACCACGCCCGCTAGCCTTCGCGGCTATGGGCGCAATCAAGCCGTGGCACCTCGTACTCCTCAGCATCTGTTGTCTGCTGCCGACGGTGGTGGCGGTCGCGGGTGGTGTCTGGGCCGTACGCCGAAAGCGCACCCGGCGCTGAGGCCGTAGCCCCGCCAGGGTCAGGCGCGATCCGCGACCATCACCCGGCTGTGGGCGAGTGACGTGGTACGGCGGATCGGCAGGGCGAGCGCCCGCGCCGTGTCGAGCAGGTCGTGGTCGCCGGTGACGGTGAAGCCGTGGCGGGCGAGCAGGGCGGCCATGGCGTCGGGCGTCCAGGTCGAGCGCCATGGCTCCTTCGCCCAGACGCTCCGCCGGCCGGTGGACGCCATCAGCAGCCGTGCGACGAGCCGGCCCAGCGTCAGGGATTTCCCGGGCAACTGGAAGTTGACGATGAGACGGCTGTGCGCCGCCGAGCAGGCGGCGATCGCGGCGACCGTCGTAGACACCTCGGCCCTGGTCAGATACGGCACGACGCCTTCCCAGATCCACGTGGTCGGCTCGCTGGGGTGATGCCCGGCGGCTGCCAGCGCCTCGGCGAGCCGGTCGCGGCCGAAGTCCACCGCGACGAACGTCGGCCCAGCGCCGGGCAGGCCCTCGGCGCGTTCCCGCTTGTCGCGCTGGCTGCTCGGCTGGTCGACCTCGAAGACCGTCGCGTCGGCGAGTTCCGCCATCCGCCAGGCGCGACCGTCCAACCCGGCCCCCAGGATCACCACCTGCGAGCTGGGGTGGGCGCGTACGGCGTCGTCGATCGCGACCGTGCGGGGCACGATCATCTCGGCGTTGGCGCGTACCGTCTCGTAGTCGACCCGTTGCCGCCACGGCCCGGGGGCGGCGGCGTCGCGTACCCACTCGACGGCCTCGCGCTCGTCGGCGCGGAGCAGGCGCACGGCCGTCGGGTCCGCGAAACGGCCGGGAGCGACCAGTCCGTCCGCCGCCGCGCGGCCCTGGCAGACCAGCACCGCCGTACGGCTCGGCTGTGGGGTTTTCGGCACTGGTGTCGCTCCCGTCCTTGCTCAGGCATCGGCTCAGTGGCCGACGGTATCGTCACGCACGGCCGGTCGGTCGGATCAGCTTCCGGGTCGGAGCGCCCGGAGCAGGACGGTGCGCAGCGCCTCGGCGGCCTCGGCCGGTCTCATCCGGCCGGCCTCCACCTCCTCGCCTGCGGCGTGCCCGATCTTGATGGTCACCGCGGTGAGCCACTCGGCCGGAACCTTCTTGTCGAACTCACCGCTGGCCTGACCACGCCGGATCACCCGGCCGATCCGATCGGCGATCGGAGCGTGGCGCTCCTGGTCGGTGTGCGGGCTCACCGGGAGCGACGCGATCTGCTGGGCGAGGACCGGATAGCGCGCCGCGGTGCGACTGCCGGCCTCCAGGACGCGCAGCAGCGCGTCGGCGGCCGAGCCGGTGTCCGGCTCGGCGGCGTCCATCGCTGCGGCGGCCTCGTCGGTGATCCGGTCGACGACTGCCGCCAGCAGGTGCTCGCGGGACGGGAAGTGGGCGTAGACGGTCTGCCGGGTCACCCCTGCGGCGTTGGCGATGGCGTCGAGGCTGGCGTCGGGCTGCGCATCGAGTAACCGGAGTGCCGCGTCGAGGATCGCACCGCTGTTGCGGCGGGCGTCGGCCCGACGGTTGCGTTCCGCTGAACCACTCATCTTTTACACCTTGCCAAGGTTCTCGGGTGTCGATATATTACAGCTCGTCAAACTTAGCTCGGGATCACGGATTGGCGGTGGGTGGTATGCGCGCTCTCGACGGCACCGATCCCCGGCAGTTCATCGCCGACTTCTTCACCTCCTTCATGGCCGACCTGGTCCGCGGGGAGGAGGACACCGCACTGGTCGTCGACCGCTATCACACGCCCGACATCGTGCAGATCGCCGATGGCAGCCGGATGGACCGCGCCAAGCTCATCGCACACGCCCGGCCGGCGCAGAAGCACCAACCCGACGCCCGCTGGGAGGTGCACGAGGCGCTGGCCGACGGCGACCGGATCGCCGCCCGCTACACCCTGCACTTCCGCAACCGCAAACGGGACGGCAGCGTGGAGGTGCACTTCTTCGGGCAGTTCGCCGACGACGGTCGGTTGCGCCGGGCGCACATGCTCACCCGCCCCGTGCCCATCGGGGCCGGCTCGACGCCGCCACCGCCACAGGCGTCCACCCGCGGGCAGGATCCGGCATGACCGTCGGCATCTACCGCGTGGTCGGCATGGCCTGCGGGCACTGCGAGCGCTTCGTCACCGAGGAGATCGAACAGATCCCCGGCGTCACCGCCGTGGCGGTCGATGTCGAACTCGACACCGTCACGGTGACCAGCGACGCGCCTCTGGACATCGCCGAGGTGCGCGCCGCAGTCGAGGAAGCCGGCTACGAACTCCCCGACACGCAGCCCTGAGTCGGCCATCTGGACCGCCCCCGGGTCGGCCCGCTAGCCTCGATCGCCATGACCACCGCGGACGAGCACGGTCGCGCCGAACCACCGATCGCGGGTGACGAGACCGCCACCCTGTTGGGTTCCCTCGACCGCCAGCGGGCCACCCTGGCCTGGAAGACCGGCGGGCTCGACGCGGCCGGCCTGCGGGCGACGCTCGGTGCGTCGTCGATCACCCTGGGCGGGCTGCTCAAGCACCTGGCGCTGGTCGAGGACCTCTACTTCTCGTTGAAGCTGGCCGGGCGCTCACCCGGGCCACCGTGGGACGCCGTCGACTGGGACGCCAACCCCGGCTGGGACTGGCGTTCGGCAGCCGAGGACACCCCGGAGCAGCTTTACACGCTGTGGCGTGAGGCGGTGGCCCGCTCCCGGGCCACAGTCGCCGAACTGCTCGCCGACGGCGGCCCGGAGCAGTTGGCCCGGGGCGAGTGGCCCGACGGGCGGGTGCCCAGCCTGCGCCGCGTCCTCGTCGACCTCATCGAGGAGTACGCGCGCCACGTCGGGCACGCCGACCTGATCCGGGAGTCGGTGGACGGCCTCACCGGTGAGGACCCGCCGCGCTGACCGGGGGCTACTTGGTCACCAGGTTGCGTAGTGCCGCGATCGCCGCCCGGTCACTGACCTCGGCGTAGATCTTCCTGTCGGCGCCGACCAGGACGACGTACGGGCACTTCTGGTCGTCGCCGGTCATTTTCTTCTCCAGCAGCTTGCGGCCGGTCGCCGCCTCGTAGACCCGCAGACGCCAACTGGTCCGCACCAGGGGCAGGCTCTGCGGCTTCGGGTCGTCGAACTTGCAGGTCCGGATCGTCGAACCGGAGCTGACCCGGTCCAGGCAGGCGACGATCTGCACGACCCGGGGGTTCTCCGAGGACCACGTCTGCTCGACCTTCTTGGACAGGCCCAGGTCGTAGTAGTAGTTGTCGTCCTTGCGGCGCAGACCAGGGGTGTCCGACAGGAGCAGGACGACCGGGTGCGGCGCCTTACCGGCGCGCTTGGGCAACTCGGGGTAGTAGATGTCCTCGTCGCACACCCGGTTCAGGTCCTCGATCTTCTCCGCCGGGTACGCGCTGGCCTGCGGTCCCTGCACGACGGGTTCCTCGGCGAGGCTGGGGGAGGGGCTGGCGTTCGTCGGGGGGCGCGCAGGCGCGGTGGCCTCCGGGCCGGACGCGGTGGTATCCCTGTCGCGCAGCAGGAAGAAGCCGCTGACCAGGCCGAGGCACAGCGCCAGGAGGACGACCACGACGCCTCCGACGACGGCGGCGACGATGGCGGTGCGGTTCGAGCTGGTGGGCGGCTCGGCGGCAACCCACCCGGGCGGGCCGGTCGGGTAGCCCGGCTGCGGTGGCAGCTCCGTGATTGGCGCCTGGTCCGGCGTCGACGCGAGCTCGGGCGACGTCTCAGGTGCGGCAGCGGGATCTGGAGTTGCATCTGACGCCGGGGTGGGGTCCGGCGGCGGGCTTGCGGCAGGTTCAGCCCCGGTCATGGCGACGTCCTTTGTTGATCAAGGGGAAGGCGTGACTGTATCAACCGCGCGCACACAACGTGACCCCGTTTTCGACAGCCGGTGTGGGGAGACACGTGCCGGCGATGGCTCGTGTTGCGCGAGCGTCATGATGGGCGCGTGCAGGACACCGTCGCCGTCGCGCTGATCACGTCACTGTCCACGTTGGCCGCCGCCGTCCTGACCGGGTTGGTCGGCGCGCTCAGCACCCGCCGGCAACTGGCCCACCAGCTCACCGTCGCCCGCCAGGACAGCGCCGACCGGCGGGCGACCCGCCGCGACGAGCTGCGGCGCGACGCGTACGTCGGGTTCCTCAGCGCCTGCGACGCGGCGTACCGGCGGTTGGACCGACTATGGGTCGAGCCGGGCGTGGACACTGCCACGCCCGGCTACGACGAGACGTACGCGGCGCTGCGCGCCGTGGACGAGGCGTACAACCTGGTGTTGCTGGAAGGCCCGGCGGACGTCGCGGCGGCGGGCCGGTCGGTGCTGGCCAGCGTCACCACGGAGTACGCCGAGCAGCGCCGGCTCGCCGACGAGCCGGGCGACGCGGCGGTGCCGCTGCGCGACAGGCATCGGGAGCGCTGGCTCGCGGCCATCGAGGTACGGACGAATCGCCGGGTCTCGTTCGTCGACGCGGTGCGTCAGGTGCTGAACCAGGAGTGACGCCAAGGAGCGGTGGCTCGTCCGACGCCGCCCGGGTTTCTCAGCTCGTGAAGCCTCCGTCGACGTTTACCACCGCCCCGGTCACGTAGCCTGCCTCGGGGCTGGCCAGGTGCGCGACGGTGGCCGCTATGTCGGCGGGGCGAGCGTAGCGGCCGAGGGCGGTGAATCCAGCGATGGTCTCCGCGTTCGGCCCGTCGGCCGGGTTGGCGTCGGTGTCCGTGGGGCCGGGGTTGACCAGATTGACGGTGATGCCTCGGGGGCCCAGCTCGCGGGCCAGCCCTCGGGTCAACCCGACCAGGGCGGTCTTGCTCATCGAGTACAGGGCCAGCCCGGGGAAGACCGCCCGTTCCCCGACGTTGCTGCCGATGCTGATGATCCGTCCACCGTCGCCCAGGTGCCGCAGCGCCGCCCGTACGGCGAGGTACGGCGCCCGCACGTTCACGGCGATCGTCTGCTCCAGCTCCGCCGTGCCGAGATCGCCCACTGCGCCGACCAGGAACACCGCCGCGTTGTTGACCAGGATGTCCAGCCGGCCCAGTTCGGCGGCCGTCCGGTCGACGGCGTCCCGCACGGCCGGCGGGTCGGCGTTGTCGGCCTGGATCATCAGGGCCCGCCGGCCCAGCGCCTCGATCTGCTTCACCACTGCCGCGGCCCGCTCGGCGTCCTGCCGGTAGGTAAGCGCCACGTCGGCGCCGTCCTGCGCGAGGCGCAGCGCGATACCGGCCCCAATGCCGCGGGAGCCCCCGGTCACCAGGGCGGCCTTGCCGTCAAGTGTCGTCGTCATGCAAACGATCATGTCGACGGCTGGCCGTCGAGTCTGGCGGCCATCGGACCGCTCGTTCCCAGCGCAGGGTCCGTTTTCCGCCAGCGGTCAGTGACGCCTATTCTCGCAACGGAGCGTACGGGGGGAGCGTGGTCGTGGAGCTTGCCGACGTCGAGGCGGTGCTGTTCGACATGGACGGCACCCTTGTCGACTCCGATGCCGCCGTCGAGCGTGCCTGGGAGCGGTGGGCGTCCGAGTACGCCGTCGAGCCGGCGGCGGCGCTCGCGATCGCGCACGGCAGACCCGCCGACCAGACGATCCGCCGGCTGCTTCCCGCGCTTGACGACGCGGCGGTCGCCGTGGCGGCAGCCCGGCAACTGGCGTTGCAGTACGACGACCTGTCCGACGTGACCGCCACCCCGGGCGCCCACGAGCTGCTGTCGACGCTGCCCCGGTTGGGGTTGCCCTGGGCGGTGGTGACAAGCGCCGACGCCCGGTTGGCGCAGGCCCGCCTCGGTGCCGCCGGCATCACCGCGCCCGTGCTTGTCACAGTCGAGGACGTACGCGTGGGCAAGCCGGACCCGGAGGGCTACCTGCGCGCCGCCGCGCTGCTCGACGTGTCACCGGCGCGCTGCCTGGTCGTCGAGGACGCCGAGGTCGGGTTGCGGGCCGGGCGCGCGGCGGGCGCGATGACCGCAGCGCTCAAGGGACTCGACGGCGACCTGCGGCTGGTCGACCTGACGCAACTGGCGTACGGGTTGGCAGCGGCTGCGGCACGCTGACCGCCAGCCCTGCCGAGACGGCGGGGTCAGGCGAGTCGCTGCGCCAGCCAGGGGAGCAGCGCGTCGGCCTGGGCCTGCTGGAACGCCCGTACGGTGGGGATGCCGGTGGGCGGTGGGCGGCGGGCGCTGTCGGCGAAGAAGCCGGCCAGCCCGGCGTACACCCCGGTGAGCGCGGCAGCGTCGACACCGGCGGTGAGCGGCAGCCGGCGCAGCAGTGCCTCGGTGTCGTGCCCGCCGTGCAGCCGGACGTTCACCAGCAGCAACGCGGTGTCCAGCCAGGCCGGCCCCCGGCAGGCCCACGGCCAGTCGACAACTGTCACCGTGCCGGCCGCGTCGAGCAGCAGGTTGTCGGCCCGCACGTCCAGGTGGCAGAGGGTGTCTCCGGTCAGCGCGGCGACGCCCTCGTCGGCGGCGGCCCGCAGCTGGTCCAGGTGCGCCCGCGCCCACGGGTCCAGCCGTTCCGGCGGGTCGGCGGCGATCCGGTGCCAGCCGGCGAAGTCCCCGGCCAGCAGCTCGGCGGCGGCCGGCACGTGCGGGACGGGGCTGGGGGTGAGGGCGGCGGCCATCGCCTCCAGGGCGTCCAGCACGCCTGTCAGCTCGTCTGCCCGCCACGGGGTTGTCGGGTGCCGTCCGTCCACGTCGGAGAAGACCAGCGCCACCCACTCGCCGTCGTCGTGGCAGCCCAGCAGGCGGGGCGTCGGCGCCGTCGCCGGCAGCGCGCCGGAGGTACGGGCCTCGGCGCGGTGCATGACCGGGCTGTCCGGGTTCTGCGCCGGGCTGATTGCCTTCACGAAGGCCCGTCGGCCGGTAGCAGTGCGGACCCGGTCGGCGGTGCCCGGGGAGAAGCCGCCCGGCTGGGACACCGCCTCGACCACCCGGTCACCGAGGATGCCCTCCACCGCGGACCGGACCGTCGCCGGCAGATCACCCCAGCCGATTCGCGTCGCTGTCCGCTGCATCCACCCACGGTGCGCCCGGCCCGCCCCGCCGAACAACCCATTTCCCGGTGGCGGCGTCGGCGGTGTTCTGCTGCACTACCCGCTGGATCCGAGATCGAAGGGAGGCCCCGGTGGAGCTGACGTTGACGCCGATGACCGAAGAGGAACTGGCCCGGCTGTGGGAACCGCTGGAGGTGGGCTACGCCGAGGTCCTGGTCGCGCACCGGGGCATGCCCCCGGAGGCGGCCCGGGAGCGGTCGGCGCAGCAGCTGCGGGAAGGGCTGCCGGCGGGCGCGGCCACCGAGGGAGTGCTGCTGCGGTTGGCGCGGGTCGACGACACCGAGGTCGGCTGGATCTGGGTGGGCCTGCCCGGGGTGGGTACCGCGGGCGGTCCGACGCAGGCGTGGATTCTGAACATCGAGGTGCATCCGGAGCATCGGGGGCGTGGGCACTCCCGGCGGATGATCCAGCTCATCGAGGCCGAACTGGCCGAACTCGGCGTGCCCGAGCTGGGGTTGAACGTCTTCGGCACGAACACCGTGGCGATCGGGCTCTACCGGAGCCTGGGCTTCGAGGTCACCGCGCAACAGATGGCCAAGCGTCTCGACCCGGCTGGCTGAGCACCCCGGCCCCGGCCCAGGACTGTTCGCCCGACCAGCGGGAAACCCTGGCGGACCGCACCTGGGGAGGAGCGACGGATGACGCATGGCGCCGGACTGACCATCGGTGTGCTCGGCTCGTACGGCGGCCGGAACCTCGGCGACGAGGCGATCCTGACCGGTCTGCTCACCGATCTACGCACGCAGGAGCCGAACGCCCGGATCATCGTCTTCTCCCGCAATCCGGAGCACACCCGGGCCGCCCACCCCGACGTGGAGGCGGTGCCCTGGGAGGGCGTCAGCCGTACCGACTCGGCGTTGGTGCTGGCCCAGCTGGACCTGCTCATCCTGGGCGGCGGCGGGATTCTCTACGACCGGGAGGCCCGCCGCTACCTGCGGGTCGTCCGGGTCGCCCAGGAACGCGGCCTGCCCCTCATCACGTACGCAGTGGGGGTCGGACCGCTCAGCGACGCGGTCGACACAGGCATGGTCCGGGAGACGCTCGCCGGCGCGACCCAGGTGACCGTCCGTGACCAGGAGTCCCGGATGGTCCTGGAAGAGGCGGGACTGCTCAACCCGATCACTGTCACCGCCGACCCGGCGTTCCTGTTGCAGCCGGCGGACTTCCCGGCGCACCTGCTCGCCGAGGAGGGGGTGCCGGCCGGTAAGAGGCTGGTCGGGATCAGCGTGCGGGAGCCGGGACGGGCCGCCGAACGCCTCGACGTCGACGGCTACCACCGGCTGCTCGCCCAGATCGGTGACTTCCTGGTGCACCGCATCGACGCGTACGTGCTGTTCGTGCCGATGGAGCGCGACGACATCCGGCACGCCCACGGGGTGCTGTCGCACATGGTCGCCGCCGATCGGGGGCGAATCCTGCACGGCACCTACTCGCCGGAGCAGGTGCTCGGGCTGATGCGCCACTTCGACCTGGCCGTCGGCATGCGCCTGCACTTCCTGATCTTCGCGGCGATGGTGGGCACGCCGTTCCTGCCGCTGCCGTACGCCGGCAAGGTCTTCGACCTGGCCCAGCGGCTCGGTGTGCCGGCGCTGCGCGGCGTGGAGCGGGAGGTGGAGGGGCCACTGCTGGCCGAGGTCGACCGGCTGTGGGACGAACGCGCGGAACGCGCCGAGGCCACCGCCCGCCGGGTCGCCGAGGTCTGCGAGCAGGCCCGGGGCACCGCGGAGGTCACCCGTGGCGTGCTGGACAGGCTGCGCAGTCAGATCCTCACCCGGGCCTGACCCGCGATCACACCGCCGGGCCGGTCCAGCGGTAGCGCCACTCGCGGCTCTCCTCGCGGGCGGACTCCAACTCGTAGATCTGCGCCTCGGCCAGCCCACCCGACCCGAGGTGGTGGTGGGTGAGCGGCGGCCGGCCGTTGGTGTCCAGCTCGACGGTCACGGTCTGCCCGTCCGCCGCGCCGCCGACGAGGAGAATCTGCACGGATGAAGCCATGCGCCCATCCTGCCTGTCGCGAGCGCGCCTCGCAGCGGGATGCGGGGCAGCGCGCGGCCCTCGTCGTCGTTAGGGTCGGCGAATGGCGGAGCAGACAATCGATCCGACGCTCGGCCCGGTGCTCGCCCGCGTCGGCGACGAGCGCGCCGTGTTGGACTCGTTCCTCGACTTCCACCGTGGCATGGTGCTACGCAAGCTGCGCGGCCTGTCCGACGCCGAGGCGACCCGCCGGCTGGTGCCCTCCGCGACGACGCTCGCCGGGCTGGTCAAACACCTGACGCTCGTCGAGCGGAACTGGTTCCCGGTGCTGCTGGCGCCCGAGCCCGGCGACGTCTACCTGGCCTCGAAGGAGGACGGGCTCGCGAGCTTCACGCTCGACGAGCGCGACACGGTCGACGGGCTCGTCGAGGCGTACGAGTGGGCCTGCGCCCGGTCCCGGGCGGTCGCCGCACGCTTCGACCTCGACCACGTGGTGCCGCACCCGCAGCTCGGTGAGGTGTCGGTGCGTTGGATCCTCGTCCACCTGATCGAGGAGACGGCCCGGCACGCCGGCCACGCCGACATCCTGCGCGAGCTGACCGACGGGTCGACAGGCGCGCTCTGAGCCCGACCACCCGTCGTCAACCTGCTGGCAGCAGGCCCGGCGGATACTCCATGCCGTCGTGGGAGCAGGCCGCCGCCGCGACCCGTGCCGCGCACCGAGCCGCCGCCGTCAGGGGCTCGCCCCGCAGCCGCCCGGCGATCAGCCCGGCCGCGAACGCGTCGCCGGCCCCGTTGCTGTCCACCACCGGCCCAGGCGCGGCGGCGGGGGGCACCGGCACCCGCGTGCCGTCGCCCGGGTACAGCTCGGCGCCGTCCGCGCCCCGGGTCACCACCACGGCTCGGGGCGCCAGCGTGCCGGCGAGCGCGGTGGCCCGCTCGCCCAACCGCACCCCGCTGACCAGGACCAGGTCGGCGACCTCGGCGAACGGCAGGTGATAGGGGTTGGTGCCGTCCCAGTCGTGCAGGTCGGTGGAGAGCGACACGCCCGCGGGGAGCGCGGCCCGCACGGCGGGCAGCAACGGCACCGACCAGTCCATGATCGACAGGTGGACGTGCCGGACGCCCCGGACCAGTTCGGCGATCTGGCTGGGCGAGAACGGCGGGTCGCCCCGCCACGGGCGCGGGTCGTACAGCGAGGTGCGCCGGCCACCCGGGTCCACCAGGTTCACCGACCTTCGGGTGCCGCTGCGGTCCTGGGCCAGCACCGCCGGCACCCCGGCCCGGGTCAGCGCCGCCCGGACCAGATCGCCGGCCGGGTCCGCGCCCAAGGTGTCGACCACCCGTACCCGCAGGCCGAGCGCCCGAGCAGCCAGAGCCACCCCGGCGCCGGTGTTGCCGATCCGCAGCTCGATCGGCTCGACGGTGTGCGAATCGGCGGCCGGCAGTGGCAGCGCGGGCACCCGGACCCGCACATCCACCCCGAGCCCTCCGACAACAAGCAGATCCTCCACGCGTCGACGCTAACCCATGCGTACCCTCGCCGATCTTGCACTTTCGGTCGCGGATATAACGGGCATACAGCGCACAGCGTTGACCGGAACCGCACGGTCGCGCGAGGGGTGCGCCGAGGCCGCCCCGGGGCCGCCTATCCTGGGCGCGGGCGGCGACGAGGGGGAGTAGGTGCTGGTCATCCACGGGCTGTGGAAGCCCGGCGACAGCTCGACCGGCGGCCTCGCGGTCTGGGCCGAGGACAGCGCCGCGCCGCCCGCGTCGGCCCGCTCCGGCCGGCCGCCCCGGGAGCGCCCGCACCCCTTCGCCGCCGGGCACGCCGAGCTGGCCGCGGCCCTCGCCGACGCCGCCGACCCCGCCCGCCCGGCCACCGCGTTGCTCACCCTGCCCACCCGGGCGGGCGCGCCGACCGACTCACCCGAACTGATCCGGACCACCGTCGCACCCCCGGCCCGCGGCCGGCTCACCCTGGCCGCGTGGCGGGTGCCCACCCTGGTGTACGCCCCAGACGACGCCCTGCTCCTGCTGCGCGCCCTGGACGACCTCCCGGTCGTGCCCGGGGCGACCCTGCGCCACCTCGCCGAGCTGGCCGACTTCGCCGCCGACCTGGTGGCCCGGGGCCGTGTCCTCCCCGGCGTCAGCACGCCGACCAACACCACCGGTCCAGCCGACGCCGACGCCGATGCCGACGCCGACGCCGACGATGCCGCCTCGCCGGATGTCGCTGCGGTATCGGGCGCCGGGGCGGCCGACGTTCACGCAGCCGGACCGGCGGCGGACCAGGTGACTGCGCGCGCGGTCTGGCGTCCGCTGCTGACCGGCACCGACGCCGGCTGGGCGCGATCACTGGCACTGGCCCTACCGCCCGCCGCCCGCGCCGCCGCAATGCCCACCACCGCACCCACTGCCAGCACTGCTGTGCCCGCAGCCCCTGCTGTTCCCGCCGTCCGGGGTGCCGCCACGACTCCGACCGCGCCGAGCAGCGCCGGGTCCGACGGGTCCGAGCTGACGGCTGCCGTGCTGGTCGCGGACGCGCTCGACGCGCTCACCGACGCCGCCGCCCGGGCGGCCCTCGCGACCACGACCCTGGCCCGAGGAGTGCGCCCCGCTGGGCCCGCACCCGCCTGGCTGGCCGCGCTCGCCGGTTCTCGCCGCGACTTCACTGTCGACCAGGCGGCGCTGGACATCCTCCGCGCCGAGCTGGACGACTGGCAGCGGGACGCGGCCGGCGGCGCTGTCCGGGCCAGCTTCCGCCTGGTGGAGCCGGCCCCCGACGAGGTCACCGAACCGATCCTGGCCACCCGCCCGCTGCCGGGCGACTCGGCCGGACCGGCGGAGGTCGGCCTCGTCGACGAGGCCCCGCTCGTTGGCGTGCGGTGGCGGCTGGAGTTCGGGTTGCAGGCGGCCGACGAGCCGGGTCTGCACATCGACGCCGCGGAGGTGTGGCGGGCGCACACGCTCGACGGTCTCGCCGACCGGACGGCCAGCCCGCAGGAGACCCTGCTCGCGGAGCTGGGGCGGGCCAGCCGGCTCTGGCCCGACCTGGACGCCGCGCTGCGCACCGCCGCGCCCGAGGCGATGGAGTTGGACGTCGAGGGCGCGCACCGGTTCCTCAGCGAGGGCGCGCCCGTGCTGCACGCCGCCGGCTTCGGGGTGCTGCTGCCCTCCTGGTGGCAGCGCCCGTCGGCGCGGCTCGGCGCCCGGCTGCGCGCCCGCAGCCGGACCGCGCCCGGCACGGTGGCCGGTACCGAGGCAGGCGTCGGATTGGACGCGCTCGTCGACTACCGCTGGGAGATCGCGCTCGGCGACCAGCCGCTGTCCGCCGACGAGTTGGCGGCGCTGGCCGAGCTGAAGACCCCGCTGGTACGACTGCGCGGTCGGTGGGTGGAGCTGAACCCGGGTCGGCTCGCGGCCGGTCTGCGCCTGCTCCGCTCGACGGGCGAGTTGAGCGTCGCCGACCTGTTGCGCCTCGGACTCGCCGACGGCGACGACACCGAGGCGTTGCCGGTGCTGGAGGTCACCGCCGACGGGGCGCTGGGCGACCTGCTCGCCGGCGCTGTCGAGCGCCGGCTCACCCCGCTCGACCCGCCGCCCGGCTTCCAGGGGACGCTGCGGCCGTACCAGCGGCGCGGTCTGGCGTGGCTGGCGTTCCTGCGGTCGCTCGGCCTGGGTGGGGTGCTCGCCGACGACATGGGGTTGGGCAAGACGGTGCAGTTGCTGGCGCTGCTCGCCGGGGACCCACCGGAGGCCGGGCCGACCCTGCTGGTCTGTCCGATGTCACTCGTCGGCAACTGGCAGCGGGAGGCGGCCCGGTTCACCCCGGGGCTGCGGGTGCACGTACACCATGGGGCGGAGCGGGCGCGGGGGGCGGAGTTCACGACCGCCGCGCACGGTGCGGACCTGGTCCTCACCACCTACTCGGTGGCCGCCCGCGACGCCGTGGACCTGGCCGGCATCGACTGGCACCGGGTGGTGGTGGACGAGGCGCAGGCGATCAAGAACGCCTCCACCCGGCAGGCCGAGGCGGTCCGCGCGCTGCCGGCCCGGCAGCGGGTGGCGGTGACCGGTACGCCTGTGGAGAACCGCCTCGCCGACCTGTGGTCGATCATGCAGTTCGCCAACCCGGGGCTGCTCGGGCCGGCCGCGACGTTCCGCAAGCGGTTCGCCGAGCCGATCGAGCGCCACGGCGACGCCGAGGCCGCCGAGCGGCTGCGCCGGATCACCGGCCCGTTCGTGCTGCGCCGGCTCAAGACCGACTCGTCGATCATCTCGGACCTGCCGGAGAAGCTGGAGATGGAGGTGCTCTGCAACCTCACTGCAGAGCAGGCCGCGCTGTACCGGGTGGTCGTCGACGACATGCTGGCCCGGATCGAGACCAGCGACGGCATCGAGCGACGCGGTCTGGTGCTGGCCACCATGACCCGGCTCAAGCAGGTCTGCAACCACCCGGCCCAGCTGCTGCGCGACGGCTCGGCGCTGGAGGGCCGCTCCGGCAAGCTCTCCCGGCTCACCGAGATCCTGGAGGAGGTGCTGGCGGCGGGGGAGCGGGCGCTGTTGTTCACCCAGTACGCGGAGTTCGGCGCGATGTTGCGCGGTCACCTGTCGGCGCGGTTCGGCCGGGAGGTGCTGTTCCTGCACGGCGGCCTCGGCAAGGCCGAGCGGGACGCCCTGGTGCAGCGCTTCCAGTCGGCGGACGGGCCACCGCTGTTCGTCCTCTCCCTCAAGGCAGGTGGCACCGGGCTCACCCTGACCGCCGCCAACCACGTGGTGCACGTGGACCGGTGGTGGAACCCGGCGGTCGAGGACCAGGCCACCGACCGGGCGTTCCGGATCGGGCAGCGCCGGCGGGTGCAGGTCCGCAAGTTCGTCTGTGCCGGCACCGTGGAGGAGAAGGTCGCCGCGATGATCGCCGACAAGCGCGCGCTCGCACAGCGGGTGGTGGGCACCGGCGAACAGTGGATCACCGAGCTGTCCACGGGTCAGTTGCGGGACCTGTTCGCCCTGGAGGCCGGGGCGGTGGTGGAGTGATGAGCACCGACCGTTTCGCCGACTACGGCCGTCCCCGCAAGGTCGACGGCGGGCTGCGGGCACGCAGCGCCCGGGGCGCGATCGGCCGGTCCTGGTGGTCCCGGCGCTTCCTGGAGGTGCTGGAGTCGTTCGCGCTCGGCACCCGGCTGACCCGGGGCCGGTCGTACGCGCGGGCCGGTCAGGTGCTCCGGCTCGACATCGCGCCGGGCCGGGTCACCGCCCAGGTGCAGGGCTCGCGGCCCCGGCCGTACGAGGTCTCCATCGCGCTGGCGGCGTTCCCGGCCGCGCTCTGGACCCGGATCGAGGACGAGCTTGCCGGGCAGGCGTTCTTCAGCGCCCGCCTGCTCGCCGGGGACCTGCCCGACGAGTTGGAGGAGCTGTTCGTGGCGGCGGGCGCTCCGCTGTTCCCGGCCGCCGTGGACGAGCTGACCCAGCGCTGCAACTGCCCCGACTTCGCGGTGCCGTGCAAGCACCTCGCGGCCACGTTCTATCTGCTCGCCGAGGCGTTCGACGCGGACCCGTTCGAGCTGCTGCACTGGCGTGGCCGCTCCCGCGCCGACCTGCTCGACCGGTTGCGCGCCCGTCGAGCCGAGGCCACCGGCGCGGCCACGCCTCCCGGACCGTCCACACCGGACGCACCGGCGTCGGTTGTGGACGCCGTGGACGTGCTGCCGCCGGTTGGTGCGGCCCGGGCGCTCGCCGGGCTGGCGGCCACCCCCCTCGCGGAGGCGGTGGACCGCTTCTGGGCGGCACCGGTGCCGCTTCCCGACCGGCCGCCCCGACTGGCGACCGGTCCGGATCTCCTGCTGCGCCAGCTCGGCCCGCCGGCGCCGGCCATTGGTGGGCCGGGCCTGCTGGAACGGCTGCGTCGCGCGTACCGAGCCTTCGGCCCGGGGTGAGCTGTCACGTCCACCGGCGGCGGAACCGCCACATGATCGCCGCGTTGGCCACCAGCACCACCGCGCAGATCGCCCCGGCCAGCCGGCCGGCGAACACGGCCATCGCCGGCAGCGACGCCCACAGCACGATGGTCAACAACATCAGGTAGCGGCCCCTGCGGGCTCGGACCCGGTGGTCCAGCCGGGCGAAGAAAGCCGGGTCACTCTCCCGGAGCTGACGGGTGATCTGGTCGAACCTGCGCTGATCCTCTTTGCTGAGCATGGCGCTGCCTTCCCCTCACGCGTTCAGCGGTTCGGCGGCATACCCGCTGCTGCGGCGGCTCACGCTCGCCCGCTCCTCCTACTTTTCCCCAGCGTGAGGACACCTCACGTACGGCTTAGCCAAACCTTAAGTTTGCCTGTGGTGGTGAACGGTGCGGAACGTGTCGGGTACGGCGGCGCGGTCCGATCCGTACCCGGCTGCCGCACGTCGGCCCTGCTGGGAAGCTCGGAGCCCGACCCGGATCGCCGCCCGGCCTCGTACACGGTGGTGAGGGCTGTCTTAAGTGCCCTCACCGGCGTGTTCGGCCCACCTTGAAGGCACCTGAGCGCTTGGTTACCTTGCCGTAGCAACCCCCTCAGGCAACAGTCGCCGCACCTGCCGCACCCGCTCGGTCGCAGCTTCCGGCGCTCATCAGAAATCGGGATTGGTACATGGCCGACCAGAATGTGCCACCACGTCGACCGCGGGACGACCGCGGCTGGGACGGACGCCAGCACCACACCGCGGACAGCTACGGCGACCCCACCGCGTCGTACGGATACGACTCGCCCCACCCCTACCAGGGCGGCTACCCGGCCCAGGGCGACCCGCGCGAGCAGTACGGCGACGGGTACGCGCACGCCGGACAGCCCGCTCCCGCCCCGCGTGGGCCGCAGTGGGTCGGCCCGGAGGGTCTGGGCCGCCCGGCCCCGGCGCGTCCGGCCGGCGCCGGACTGCCCACCCTGGACGATGACGACGAGCCGGGCCGCAAGGTCGGCCGGCGCAAGGCCATGGTCGCGCTCGGTGGCACCGCCGCCGTCGTGGCCGGTGGCGCCGCGCTGGCCATGACGCCGCAGTTCCGCAGCCTCTTCGGTGACGAGGCGGCCGCGGGCGACGCGACGGGCAGCACGGTCACCGACGGGACCGCGGCGCGTCCCAGCGGCCAGCAGCCCAGCACGGTGCGTACCTACACCGAGCAGAACGAGAGCTACATGGGCTCCCGGGCCGGCGAGGCGCTGAAGAAGAACGCGCCAAGCGGTGGCCGGACCTTCTCCGGCCCGGCCGCGGCCGCCGCGGAGACCAAGGTGACAGTCAAGACGGTGCTGGCCAAGGACCCGATCCTGCACCTGGCCCGGCGGACCACCTTCGGCGCGACCCCCGCCGTCGTCTCCGACATCAAGAAGCAGGGCATCGACGCCTGGATCCGCGGGCAGCTCGACCCGGACAAGATCGAGCCGAGCAAGGCCGAGCTGAAGCTCGCCGAGCTGCCCACCCAGACGCTCTCCGTGCAGCAGCTGCGGACCCAGCGGGACCAGCTCAACGAGCGGGGCGCCCAGCCGGAGCGTGAGGTCGTCGACGCCACCCTGGCCCGGCAGATCTGGTCGAAGCGCCAGCTGTTCGAGGTGATGGTCGACTTCTGGAACGACTTCCTGCACGTCGCCGCCGACTTCGACGGCGGCGAGGTGTACCGCACCTCGTTCGACAAGGACGTGGTGCGCAAGCACGCGCTGGGCAGCTACCCCGAGATGCTCGTCGCGGCGAACAAGCACCCCGCGCTGCTGATCTACCTGAACCAGAAGGACTCCCGCAAGGACGCCATCAACGAGAACCTCGCCCGGGAGAACCTGGAGCTGTACTCGGTGGGCGTCGACGGCGGCTACAAGGAGGGCGACGTCCGGCAGGCCGCCATGCTGCAGACCGGCCGTGGCGTCGACGACAAGGGCCAGTACGTCCTGCGCGTCAACCAGCACTACATGGGCAAGGTGAAGATCCTCAGCTTCACCCACGCCAACACGTTCAGCATCAAGGACGTCAACAACCCGACGGCCAAGGAGATCGCCGCCGTGGACGCGGCGATCGACAAGTACATCACCTACATCGCGATGCACCCCTCGACCGCGAGGTACGTGGCGCAGAGCCTCGCGACCCGGTTCGTCTCGGACACCCCGCCGAAGTCCCTCGTGGACCGGCTGGCCAAGATCTACACCAGCAACAACGGCATGATCAAGCCGGTGCTGATGGCGCTGTTCAGCTCCTCGGAGTTCTGGGCGGCGGTGGGCCAGAAGGTGCGCCGGCCGATGGAGTACCTGGTCGCTACCTACCGCATCCTGGGCGTCTCACCGGAGGCGTCGGCGAAGAACGACAACGGCGACAACAAGCGCACCCCGTTCGCCCGGGGCCTGCGGCAGATCCACGACAAGCTGCGCGAGCTGGGCCAGTACCCGATGGGTCAGCCCACCCCGGACGGCTACCCCGACGTCTACGTCGCGTGGACCTCGGCCGGCACCATGGTCAACGGCTGGAACGAGGCCGGCGAGATCATTGCCGGCTACCGCACCTCCTTCACGTACACGGCGCCGGAGAAGCTGGTCGCCAAGCCGCCGGCCACCGCCGGGGCGTACGTGGACGCGCTCGCCCAGCGGCTGGTCCACCAGAAGCTCACCGCCCGGGAGAAGAACCTGATCCTCGGCGTCGCCGGCGTCTCGGCGACCACCAAGGTCGATGCCACGTTCAACGGGGCCATCACCGCCGTCGCGCGGGCGATCCTCGCGTCCCCCCAGCACCACCTCCGGTGAGGCACCCGATGGAGAAGACTGTGTACAACTCTTTCCCCCTGCACCCCGAATGCCCCGACCTGGGGCGGCTGGCCGACAACCCGACCGAGGCCCTGCTGCGCGCGGAGGCCGACATCGTCGCCGCCGAGCAGGCCGCCGAGGCCGACCGCTACCGGACCCTGGAGGATCTGGAGGAGGCCCAGCAGGACGGTCGCGGCGTCACCCGGCGGACCTTCGTCGCCGGTGCCGCGGCCACCGCCACCGCGCTGGCCACCGCCCAGTTCGTCACCACCTCGGCGTCGTTCGCGGCGACCAAGACCGGCACCCTGATCCACGTCTTCCTCTACGGCGGGCTGGACGGGCTGAGCCTCGTCGCACCGGACAGCGACCCGGCACTGACCAAGGGCCGGCCCGAGCTGCTGCTCGGCAACGACTCGCTGGCCCTGGCCCGCGGCTTCAAGCTGACAAGTGCGTTCAAGCCGCTGGAGCAGTACCTCAAGGCCGGTCAGTTGGGCTTCATTCCGGCGGTCTCGGACGAGCGGCTGTCCCGCAGCCACTTCCAGGCCGCGGACGCCTGCAACCTGGGCGGTCTGCCGCACGAGACCGGCGGCCGGGGCTGGCTGGACAACCTGGTCGACCACCTCGGCACGGGCACCGCCTTCCGTGGCGTCGGCATCGGCAGCACGCTGCCCCGCTCGCTTGTCGGCAACAACGGCGCGCTGTCGCTGAACAGCGTCGGCTCGCTGCGGCTCAACGGCGACGACAAGTTCCGTGCCGCCACCGAGAAGGCGATCAAGGGGCTCTTCACCGGGATCAACCACCCGGTCGAGGAGGCCGTGCAGGACGGCATGGGTGCGCTGGCCACGGCGCAGAGGCTCGCCGCCAAGCCGTACCAGCCCGCCGCGGGTGTCAAGTACGAGGGCGTCGGCAACGCCTTCCAGCAGCTCGCCCAGCTCATCAAGGGCGGCGCCAACGTCCGGGTCGCCACCGTCGGCATGGGTGGCTACGACACCCACGAGAACCAGGGCACCCAGGAGGGCGGTCAGCTGCACCGCCGACTGGGCGAGCTGGCCAGCGCGATGGCCGCCTTCTTCACCGACCTCGGCCCGCAGGCCGCCGACGTGACGATCATGGTGTCCAGCGAGTTCGGCCGGCGGGTCAGCTCCAACAAGGGCGGCACCGACCACGGGCACGGCGGCGTGGTCACCGTGCTCTCCGGCAAGAAGCTGGCCAGCTCTCTGCTGGGCACCTGGAACGGCCTGGACAAGTTGGACTCCGGCGACGTGCCGGAGTACAACAACATGTTCAACGTGTACGGCTCGGTGGCGCAGGGTCGGTTCGGCCTGACCAACGCGCAGGTGGAGAAGATGCTCTTCCCCGGCAGCGATCGGGCCTACAAGCCGATGAAGCTGTACGCGTGACGCATTCGCACACCCACGCCGCCGGCCGCCGCACCGGGACCTCGTCCCGGCACGGCGGCCGGTCGGCTGCACCCGTACCCCCGCAGATCCCGGCCCGGCGCGGACCCGGCGGCCGGCGGCTGCTGGCCGCGCTGCTCCTGGTCGGGCTGGTCGCCAGCGTGCTGCCCTGGTGGTTGGGCACGGCCGCCGGCTCGCTGTCGACCACCGCGGCCACCGTCACCGCGGCCGGCCGGATCACCGGCCTGATCGCCGGCTACCTGCTGCTCGTGCAGGTGCTCATGATGAGTCGGCTGCCGGTGTTGGAACGGTGGATCGGCGGCGAGCAGCTCGCCCGCTGGCACCGCGACATCGGCGCCACGCTGCTTGTCGCCGTGGTGTCGCACCTGTCGCTGATCCTCGTCGGGTACGCCGACCTGCGGAACCACTCGATCTTCGCCGAGGTGGGCACGCTGCTCGGCGAGTACGAGGACATGCTCTCGGCCTTCGTCGCCGCCGGCATCATGCTCGTGGTCGGCTTCAGCAGCATCCGGGCGATCCGCCGGGCGCTGCCCTACGAGGTGTGGCACCTGCTGCACCGGTCGAGTTACCTGGTGCTGCTGCTCGGCTACGGGCACCAGTTCAGCCACGGCGGGCAGCTCTACCGGCCGGGCCCGGTGCGGACCGGCTGGATCGCCCTGTACCTGCTGGTGGTCGCCGCCCTGCTCTGGGGCCGGGTGATCGCGCCGCTGGCGTTCAACATGCGCCATCGGCTGCGGGTCGCCGACGTGGTCGCGGAGAGCCCGGACACGGTCTCCATCTACCTCACCGGGGAGCGGCTGGGCCGGCTGGAGATGCTCGGCGGGCAGTACTTCCGCTGGCGCTTCCTCACTCCCGGCAGCTGGTGGCAGTCGCACCCGTTCTCCGTCTCCGCCGCCGCCAACGGCCGCTGGCTGCGGCTCACCGTCAAGGTCGTCGGCCGGCACACCGCCGACCTGCGCGACCTCGACCCGGGAACCAGGGTCTGGGCCCACGGCCCGTCGGGCACCTTCACCGCGGCGCACCGGGTGTGCGAGCGGGCGCTGCTGATCGCCGGCGGCAGCGGCATCACGCCCATCCGGGCGATGCTGGAGGAGCTGCCGCCGGGCGCCGCCCTGATCTACCGGGCCCGTACGCCCGCCGACGTGCTGCTCAGCCGGGAACTCGACTGGCTGGCCGAGGAACGCGACACGTCGATCTGGTACGTCATCGGCTCCCGCGACGACCCCGGCCCCCGCCAGCTCATGAGCCCGGACGGGCTGCGCCAACTGGTGCCCGACGTGGCCCGGCGCGACGTCTACCTGTGCGGGCCGCCCGGGCTGGTGGAGCAGTCGGTGCGCGCGCTGCGCCGTGCCGGCGTGCCCCGCCGACAGATCCACCTGGCCACCTTCGAGCTGTAGGAAGGCATCGCATGCGTCGCGCGTTGTTCGCGATCACCGGTCTGGCCGCCAGCACCGCCGCCCTGGTGGTGCTCAAGGGCTCGCCGGGCACCAGCCAGGTCGCCCAGAACCTGCCGACCGCACAGCCGGTCAACCCCACCCCGCAGGGCGTCGACCCGAGCGCCGACCCGGCCGTCGGCCCGACGGGCGCGGCGCCGAAGCCGTCGGGGACGGCCGGCGCACCGTCGTCGTCGCCGAAGCCGACCAGGACCACCGCGCGGCCGTCGGGCACGAAGACCACCGCGAAGGCCCCGAGCGCGCCGCGCACCACCACCAAGGCGCCCCAGTCGACCACCCGCCGGGTCACCGGCCCGCCTGTGGACACGGCCGACGGCTACGGGTACGTGCAGGTGCAGATCGTGGTCTCCGGCAGCAGGATCATCGAGGCGACCACCCTGGCGTTGCCGAGCGGCGGCGAGTCCGACATCCACAGCGGCGCCGTGCGGGACAAGTACAACGGCACCGGTGGTGAGGTGGTGCAGAAGCAGAGCGCCAACCTCAACACCGTTTCCGAGGCCACCGCGACCAGCATCGCCTACAAGAGCTCGCTGCGGGCCGCGATCGAGCAGGCGTTCTGACGTGCCGGCGGCGATGATCCGACCCGGGCTGTGCCGGGTCGAGCAGATCATGGGTACGGCGATCACCCTGGACCTCGCCGACGACCTGCCCCCCGCGCGGCTGCACGAGCTGGCCGACGAGGTGTTCGCCTGGATGCGCGAGGTCGACGCCCGGTTCAGCACGTACCGGGCCGACAGCGAGGTGTGCCGCTTCGACCGGGGCGAGGTGCTGCTCTCCGAGGCGTCTACGGACCTGCGCTTCGTGCTGGAGGCGTGCGCCGACCTGTGGGCCGCCACGGACGGCTTCTTCGACGCGTACGCCACGGGACGGTTCGACCCGTCCGGGTTCGTGAAGGGCTGGGCGGCGCAGGTCGCCTCGGACCGGCTGCTCGCCGCCGGAGCGACCAACCACTGCGTCAACGCCGGCGGCGACGTACGCGTGCGCGGCTTCTCGCCGGCCGGCGAGCCGTGGCGGATCGGCATCCGGCACCCCTGGGACGCGATGGCGACGTGTCTGGTGCTGGCCGGCACCGACCTGGCCGTGGCCACCTCCGGCGTGTACGAGCGGGGCCGGCACGTGCTGGACCCCCGTCGGGGCGCACCGGCCAGCGGGCTGCGCTCGGTGACGGTGGTCGGCAGCGACCTCGGCGTCGCCGACGCCTACGCCACCGCCGCCCTGGCCATGGGGGCTGCCGGAATCGGCTGGCTGGACCGTCTCGGTGACCACACGCACGCGGTCGTCACCGACGACGCCCGCCAGTTCCACTCCACAGCGCTTCCGCTGACGGTCTAACGCAGCGGACGATGGGTGCCGGCGGGGCGGGTGCCGGTGGGGCGGGGCCGCCCGGGGCGCGAGCCGGCCGGGCGGGTGCCCGCCCAGCGGTGCCGTGGGTGGCTGCGACGGGGCGGTTCGGTGCCGCCGGGATACGGCGACCTGTCGTGCGTGGACATCGTTCCCCCGTTCGTGGCGCGCGTTCGCGCCGTCACCTGCTCAACGAGCGCCGGCCGTCCGGCGACGCTGTCGGTCACCGGATCGAATGCTCGGCCGGGGACCGGTCACCGGCCGCGGCGGGGCAGGGGCAGGTGACCGGGGAGCAGGTCGGGTGCGAGCGTCACCCCGCTGGCCAGCAGCGCCTCGATCAGCGTGTTCTGCACCAGGTAGGAGTCGGGGAGCTGCCAGCGGGCCTGCTCCGGGGCCACCGCCCAACGGACGGTCCCCTCGGGCAGCCGGGTGGGTGGCGCCGGGATCCACGAGCCGGGGCCGTGCCGGACGACGTGGAAGCAGTGCTCCAACTCCGGTCGGAGCGGGTCGCCGGGGCGGACCAGGAACATCCACCGCCCGGTGGGCGTGACAAGCACGGGTCCGCGGACGCCGGTGCCGGCCGGGTGGACCTGCACGGCGTCGAGCACGTGTCGGCCGAGGTGGGCCGGCACTTCCAGCACGTCGAAGGTCCGACCGGTGGGCAGCAGCACGCCGTGCGGACGGGTCCGCCACCAGGTGGCCACCCGGGCCGGGTCGGTGGTGGCGGCCAGCTCCCAGTTCTCCAGGGCGGGGTGGCAGCCCACAGTGGGGCAGCCGGCCCGACCGCACACGAACCTGCTGCGGGCGAGGCAGGCGCCGGGCGTCACCTCCCAGCCGTGTACGGCGTACCGGATGGCGACCCGGCGCAGCCGGACGCGTTCCAGCGGCGACAGTTCGGCGACGCGCGGTACGACGTTCCCCCACATGTGTGCCATCTCCCCTCGTTGGGCCCGGCGAACGCCAGGTCGCATGTCGAGCACCGTCACTGCCGTAACCCACGATCGTTGAGGTTGACGAACGGCTCGTGCAACTTGCACGAAAGTTACGAGGACTGGCTGTCCGACTGACGTACAGGCTGTGCGACCAGCGAAAACTTCAAGACGGACGACTGATCGCCGCACCCGCGGACATCGCCGCCACTCGATGAGTGGTGGCGGCAGGGGAGGGATGGGGAGATGGACGAGCTACCCATTGGGCGGCGAGTGGCCTACTGGCGGGGGCGACGCAAGATGTCGCAGCAGGTCTTCGCCGACCGTCTGGGCAAGTCGAAGAGTTGGGTGGACAAGGTCGAGCGGGGCGTCCGCCGGCTGGACAAGTTCTCCGTCCTCTACGAGATCGCCGACATCCTGCAGATGGATGTGCAACTGCTGATGGGCCGGGATCCGGAGCGGCGTACCGACGGGCTGAACTGCATCGACCAGGTCGAGGTGCAGGAGATCCGGGCGGCCCTGGAGCGGTACGACTCGATGAGCGCCTACTTCGACGCCGTGCCGTACCCGCCTCCGCTTGACGACATGCGCAAGGCCGTCAACCACGCCTGGCTCACCTACCAGTACGGCCGCTACGGGATGCTCACCCGGGCGCTGCCGAAGCTGCTGCGCGACGCTCAGGCGGCCGACGCCGCCTACGGGGGAACGCAGGCGCCGGAGGCGGCCCACCTGCTCGGGCAGGTCTACCAGATCGCCTCGTCGGTGCTGCGCAAGCTCGGCGAGTTCGAGCTGGCCTGGCTGGCAGCCGACCGGTCGATGGCGGTGGCCCAGCGGGCCGACGACCCGCTGCTGGCCGGCATCGCCACCACCCGGGTCTGCAACGCCCTGGTCGCCATGGGCCGGGCCAGGCCGGCGCTGGAGCTGAACGTCCAGATCGCCAACCGGCTGGCGCCCGGCGGCAGCAACGAGGTCTCCCCGGCCCGGCTGTCCGTCTACGGGATGCTGCTGTTGCAGGGAGCGATGGCCGCGTCCCGGATCGGCGACTCGGCAAGCGTCGACGACCTGATCAACTGTGCGCAGGAGGCCGCCACGCTGCTCGGCGGCGACCACAACCACTACTGGACCTCGTTCGGCCCGACGAACGTCGAGCTGCACCGCGCCGCCGCCGCCGTCGAGTTGGGGGACGGGGGCCGCGCGGTCGAGGTGCACGTACGCATCGTGGAGCCCGCGTTCGACGCGTTGCTGCCCGAGCGCCGCGCCCACCACCTGCTCGACATCGCCCGGGGGTACGCCCAGATCGGCGACGTTGCGAACGCCGGCGAGATGCTGCTGCGCGGCGATCGGCTGGCGCCCTCGGAGATTCGCTGCCGGCCGATCGCCCACGAGGTGATGTCGGACGTCCTTCGTCGCACACGTGGTGCGCCGCCTTCTCCGATAGCGGAGTTGGCTGAGCACATGGGAGTAGGGGTATGAGCGCGGAGCCGGCTTGATGACCGGCGCGCCACGCACCAGCGAGCACCGTGCGGTGCTCTACGTCATCGCCTGCGGTTCGCCGCTGGCCCGCCACGTCGGTCGTCTGGTCGACCTGGCCCAGTCGGACGACTGGGACGTCTGCGTGATCACCACGCCGGACGGCGCCAAATTCGTCGACCAGTCGGCCCTGGTGCGGCAGACCGGCCACCCGGTGCGGACGCACTACAAGAACCCCGGTGACCCGGACGTGCTGCCGCCGGCCGACGCCATGATCGTCTGCCCGGCGACAGTGAACACGGTGAACAAGTGGGCGGCAGGCATCGCCGACACGCTCGCTCTCGGGCTGCTCGTCGAGGCACAGGGCAAGGGCGTTCCGATCGTCGCGGTCCCGTACACGAATGTCGCGATGGCCGCCCACCCGGCGTTCCGGGCCGGCGTGGCCCGGCTGGCCGACTGGGGCGTCACGGTGCTCTTCGGTGACCATGTGGTCGCCCTGCACCCGCCCGGGACGGGTGAGCAGCATCTGCACGCGTTCCCCTGGCAGATGCCGCTGGCCGCGCTGCGGACCGTCGCGTACCGGGCCGCCTGAGCGTCCGGCGGCAGCCTCGGCCGGGTCGACCGACCGGCGCGGTCGGGCCGGGCGTCGCCGCCCGAAGCTCCCCACGCCGGTAAGCTGGCCCGCCGTGAGCATCAGCGCATCCACAGCCACGGTGACGGACGTGGTCGCCGAGTTGGAACGGCGCTATCCGCCGAGCTGGGCCGAGGAGTGGGACCGCGTCGGCCTGGTGCTCGGCGAGCCGACGGCCCCGGTCCGGCGGGTGCTCTGCGTGGTCGACGTGGTGCCCGAGACGGTCGCCGAGGCGCTTGCCGTCGACGCCGACATGATCGTCGCGCATCACCCGCTGCTGCTGCGGGGGGTCTCGACGGTCGCCCCGACGACAGTCAAGGGGCGGATCGTCCACCAGCTCATCCGGGCCGGGGTGGCGCTCTACGTGGCGCACACCAACGCCGACGTGGCGTCCCCCGGTGTCTCCGACGCCCTCGCCGCCCGGTTCGGCCTGACCGGGCTGCGCCCGTTGCAGCGGCCGGCGACCGGCTCGCCCGCCCACGGCGACGACCGGGGCATCGGCCGGATCGGGGAGCTGCCCCGTCCGATGACACTCGCCGAGCTGACCCGGCACGCCGCCGCCGTGCTTCCCGTCACGTCCTGGGGAGTTCGCGCCGCGGGGGATCCCGGGCGTATGGTTCGTACCCTCGCCGTCAGCGGCGGGTCGGGGGACAGCTTCCTCGGCGCCGCGACCGCCGCCGGGGTGGACGCGTTTCTCACCTCCGACCTGCGGCACCATCCGGCCAGCGAGCACCTCGCCGCCGATGGTCCCGCCCTGATCGACGCCGCCCACTGGGCGACCGAACGACCGTGGCTGGACGACCTGGCCGCCCTCCTGCGAGAGGCGCCGGGCGTCGAGACGCTGGTGTCCGACCTGGACACCGATCCGTGGACCGTGCACGCCGCCGCACCCGTTGTGGACGACAAGGAGCCCGACCGTGAAGGCTGACCCCCAGGTCCAGCGCCGCCTGCTCGACCTTCAGGCGATCGACACCAACCTCGCCCAGCTCGCGCACCGCCGCCGGTCGCTGCCCGAGCGGGCCGAACTGGAGGCGCTGGCCCGGGAGCTGTCGTCGCTGGAGGACGAGCGGGTTCGCGCCCAGGTCGCGGTCGACGACCTGGACCGGGACATCGCCCGCCTGGAGAAGGACGTCGAGCAGGTGCGGGCCCGCAAGGAGAAGGACCAGAACCGGCTCGCCGCCGGCACCGGTCCGGCCCGCGAGCTGGAGGCGCTCCAGCACGAGCTGGCCTCGCTCAACAGGCGTCAGGGTGACCTGGAGGACGCCGAGCTGGAGCTGATGGAGCAGCGGGAGACCGCGCAGGGCGTGCTGGACGGCGTGGAGCAGCGGTTGGCCGACGCCCGGGAGAAGCGGGCCGCCACCGAACAGCGCCGCGACGACGCGCTCGCCGAGATCGCCAAGGAGGAGGAGTTCAAGCGGGGCGCCCGGCAGCCGCTCGCGGCCGACCTCCCCGCCGAGCTGGTCACCCTCTACGACAAGATCCGCGCGGACACCGGGCTGGGCGCGGCGCTGCTCACCGCCGGCCGCTGCGGCGGCTGCCGGCTGGACCTCTCCGGCGCCGACCTGGCCCGCATCCGCAAGGCCGCCCCGGACGACGTGGTCCGCTGCGAGGACTGCCGACGGATCATGGTCCGTACCAACGAGTCGGGCCTGTAGGTCGTGGCGCCGCGCGTGGTCGTCGTCGAGGCCGACGGTGGGTCCCGGGGCAATCCGGGGCCGGCCGGCTACGGAGCGGTGGTGCGCGACTCGGAGACCGGCGAGGTGCTCGCCGAGCGCTCCGAGTCGCTGGGCACGGCTACCAACAACGTCGCCGAGTACCAGGGCCTGATCGCCGGTCTGCGGGCCGCCGCCGACGTGGACGCCGCCGAGGTGGACGTCCGGATGGACTCCAAGCTGGTGGTCGAGCAGATGTGCGGCCGGTGGCAGATCAAGCACCCCGGCCTGCGTCCGCTCGCCGCCCAGGCGGCCACGCTTGTGGGCCGCTTCGACGCGGTCCGCTTCACCTGGATCCCCCGCGAGCAGAACCGGCACGCCGACGCGCTCGCCAACGCCGCCATGGACGCCGCCGCCGGCCGGCCCACCCCGCCGCCGGCCTCCCACGGCGCACCGGCCTCGGCCAGCGCCCCGGCCGGGGGCGCCTCGACGGGCAGCGACCCGGCGACCGCGCCGGCCTCCTGGGAGCCGCGTCCGAGCTTCACGGCCACCCGCCTGATCCTCGTGCGACACGGCGAGACCGCGTACACCGAGCAGGGCCGCTACTCCGGCCGCGGCGACGTGCCGCTCTCCGAGCGCGGCCGGGCCCAGGCCCGCGCCACAGCCGCCCGGGTGGCCGCGCTGGCCCCGTCCGTCGCGGCCGTGCTCAGCTCACCACTGTCCCGGTGTACGGCCACCGCCGCCGCGATCGCCGGGGCGATCGGTGACGTGCCGGTGCGCACCGAGGCCGACCTGATCGAGTGCGACTTCGGCCAGTGGGAGGGGCGCACGTTCGCCGAGGTACGCCAGCAGTGGCCGGGGGAGATGGACGCCTGGCTCGCCTCGCCGCGGATCGCCCCGCCCGGTGGGGAGTCGTTCACGCAGGTGGCCGAACGCGTCCACCGGGTCGTCGGCGCGCTGCCGAAGGCGTACCCCGGGGAGACCGTTGTGGTCGTCTCGCACGTCTCGCCGATCAAGCTGGCGCTGCGTGACGCCCTCGCCGCCAGCGACGCCTTCCTGCACCGGCTCTTCCTGGACGCGGCCGGCATCTCGGTGCTCGACATGTGGCCCGACGGCGGCATCGCGGTACGCACTGTCAACGACACCGCGCACCTCGCCGCCCTCTGAGCCGGCGCACGCGGGTCCATCTGGTCGACCGGCCGGTCGCGCCGTTCGGCGCAGCCGGTGCGCCGTTCGGCGCAGAGCCGTCCACGCGCTGATCGTGACGGCAGTCACAGAGTCGTAGCCTCCGGCCGTCACATCGCGTGCCACGACTCCCCGGAGGTGTGTCAGATGCCTGCACCGGAACCGGAGGCGCCCACCACGGCGCCGACCCGGGCGAAGGACCACAGTCCCTGGAACTGGTTGCTCTTTCTCCCCATCGTGGTGCCGCTGATCCCGGCGTTCTTCAACAGTGACGCGCCCCGGATCTTCGGGTTCCCGCGCTACTACTGGCTGCAACTGGCCTGGATCCTGCTCGGCGTCTCCACGACGACGCTTGTCTACCAGATGACGAAGAAGCGGGGGTCCCGGTGAGCGCGAGGAGTGAGCCGGGTTTGCGAGCCCCGCAGTCGCGAACGAAGGGAGTTCAGTGATGTGGCGCGACCATCTCACCGAGATCATCGTCTTCTCCCTGCTGTTCCTCCTGGTCAGCGCGATGGGCTTCGTGGCCGCGCGCTGGCGGCGGCCGACGGACATGGCGCACCTCGACGAGTGGGGCCTGGGCGGGCGCAGCTTCGGCGGCTGGATCACCTGGTTCCTGATCGGCGGTGACCTCTACACCGCGTACACCTTCGTGGCGGTGCCGGCGCTGATGTTCGGGGCCGGGGCGGCCGGGTTCTTCGCCGTGCCGTACACGATCGTCGTCTACCCGCTGGTCTTCCTGGTGCTGATCAGGCTCTGGTCGGTCTCGCACCGGCACGGCTTCGTCACCCCGGCCGACTTCGTCCGTACCCGGTTCGACTCGCCGGTGCTGGCGCTGCTGATCGCGATCACCGGCATCGTGGCCACGATGCCCTACATCGCGCTGCAACTGGTGGGCATCGAGGCGGTCCTCAAGACGATGGGCGTCACGGGGGAGAGCACCCTGGCCCGGCACCTGCCGATCATCATCGCGTTCGCCATCCTGGCCGCGTACACCTACCAGTCGGGCCTGCGCGCACCGGCGCTCATCGCGTTCGTCAAGGACAGCCTGATCTACGTCGTCATTCTGGTGACGGTCATCTACCTGCCGTACAAGCTCGGCGGTTGGGGTGACATCTTCGACGCCGCGGACGCGAAGTTCCAGGCGTCACCGAACCCGAACGACGGCATCCTGCTCAACGGCAACAACCAGTTGCAGTACGTCACGTTGGCGTTCGGCTCGGCCCTGGCGCTGTTCCTCTACCCGCACAGCATCACAGGCGTGCTGGCCAGCCGGAACCGCGACGTGATCAAGCGCAACATGTCCGCGCTGCCGGCGTACAGCCTGCTGCTCGGTCTGATCGCGCTGCTCGGCTACATGGCAATCGCGGCCGGGGTGAAGCCGCTGCCGGGGGCGTCGGCGGGCAGCGTCGACAACAACACGATCGTGCCGCTGCTGTTCGACAAGCAGTTCCCGGACTGGTTCGCCGGTGTCGCGTACGCGGCGATCGGCATCGGCGCGCTGGTGCCGGCGGCGATCATGTCGATCGCGGCGGCGAACCTGTTCACCCGCAACATCTACAAGGAGTACCTGAAGCGGGACGCCAGCCCGGCGCAGGAGGCGAACGTCTCGAAGATCACCTCGCTGGTGGTCAAGGTCGGGGCCGTGGCCTGCATCGTGTTCCTCGACCCGCAGTTCTCGATCGACCTCCAGCTCATCGGCGGCGTGATCATCCTCCAGACGCTGCCGGCCGTGGCGCTGGGCCTCTACACCCGCTGGTTCCACCGGACCGCCCTCATCGCCGGCTGGGTCGCCGGCATGGGGCTCGGCATGTGGATGCTCTACCAGGTGGCCAGCCCGACGAAGAAGCACTTCGGCGGGTCCGCGTTCCCGTTGGAGAAGTTCGGCTTCGACACGCCCAAGACGATCTACGTGGGCATCGTGGCGGTGCTTGTCAACCTGGCGGTCGCCGCCCTGCTGACGCTGATCCTGCGGGCCGCCAAGGCGTCCGAGGGCGTCGACGGCACCACGCCCGACGACTATTTCGCCGACGAGGGCGACCCCCGCGTCACCCCGGGCGTCGAGCGCGACGCCGACTCGGCCCGCGAACCGGTCGCCTGACCTCCGGCCCGCCCGGCCGCCGACGTGGTCGGTGGCCTGGGCGGGCCGCGTCGGTGTGGCCTGGGCGGGCCGCGTCGGTGGTGGTCGGGTGGTTGGGCGCGCTGCCGCCGGGCAGGCCGGGCCTGGTTCCAGCGCTATGGAGCTGATGTCGCAAACGAATCAAGCCTGCGGCGGCGCGGCCTGCGACGGCTCGGCCTGCGGCGGCGCTGTCAGCGGTGGCGGTTGCGGTTGACCAGGGCGTGGTTGAGGCGGCCCAGCAGGGTCGCCAGGGTGGACCGGTCCTCGGCGCTCCAGTCGGCGAGCATGTCGCCGTAGAGCCGGGTGCGGGCGGCCTGCACGGCTGCCATCCGCTGTAGCCCGGCCGAGGTGGGGGAGATGACCGTGCCGCGGCCGTCCGTCGGGTCGGGGGCGCGGACGATCAGGCCGTCGCGTTGCAGGGCGGAGACCTGCCGGGTCACCGTCGAGCCGTCCAGGTTGAGCCGCGCGGCGAGGGCGGAGACGTTCTGCGGGCCGGCGGAGTCCAGGTGCCGCAGGATGACGTACGCCGCCCGGTCCAGCACCCGGTGCTCGTCGGTGCCGGTGGCCCGCCGGGTGGCCTCGCCGAAGCGCATCAGCAGGGCCACCTCGGTCTCGATGTGGCCGAGGGTGCTCTCGTGGTCGTCGCTCATAGCTGTATGATACAGAATAAATACCTGTACGATACAGCTACTTGGGGAGTCGGAGTGGATCGGAGTTCCGAACCGAACCGCAGTGCCATCTACGCCACCACACTGGTTGCCTTCCTCGCCATCGCCGGCATCGCCGTCGTCGACCCGATCCTGCCGGCCATCGGCGAGGCGATCGGGGTCACCGCCTGGCAGGTCGAGCTGCTGTTCACCGCGTACATCGCGGTCATGGCCCTCGGCATGATCCCGGCGACGCTCGCCAGCGGCCGGTTCGGGTTCAAGCCGGTGCTGATCGCCGGTGTCTCGGTGGTCGGGCTGGCCGCCATCCTCGCCTCGTTCAGCGACAACATCGTGCAGCTGTCCGTGCTGCGCGGCGTCTGGGGGCTGGGCAACGCGATGTTCTTCGCCACCGCCATGGTGGTGCTCGTCAACCTGGCCATCGACAGGGAATGGGTCGTCGGCCTCTTCGAGACAGCCCTCGGCCTCGGCTTCGCCGTCGGCCCGCTGATCGGCGGCCTGCTCGGCCAGGTCTCCTGGCGGCTGCCGTTCTTCGTCTGCGGCGTGTTCATGGTCCTCGCCCTCGGCGTGGCAGCCCGCAAGCTGCGCGAACCCACCAACCGGCAGGCCCCGGTACGCGTCGGCCAGATCTTCGCCACCTACCGCAAACCGGCGTTCATCGCCCTCTGCGTGGTGACCGCCGCGTACAACTTCGTGTTCTTCGTCGTGCTCGGCTACACGCCGCTCTTCCTCGGCCTCGACGTCGTCCCGCTGGGGCTCGCGTTCACCGGCTGGGGTCTCGGTCTTGCCACCGGCATCCTGGTGATCGGCCACCGCCTGGCCCACCGGATCGGCGCGGTGCAGACCGTCGGCGTGGCCATCGCCGGCCTGCTGGTCTGCATGGTCCTCTTCGCCACCTCCACCAGCACCGCCGAGGCGCTCGTGGTGCTTGTGCTCGCCGGCCTCTGCATGGGCCTGGCCAACGCCAACCTCACCGACCTGGCGCTCGGCCTCGGCTCCAGCGACCGCCGGCTCGCCACCGGCGCGTTCAACCTGGTCCGCTGGGGCGCCGCCGCGCCCGCGCCGATCATCTCCGGCAAGCTCGCCGAGCGCTCGCTGGCGCTGCCCTTCTGGGTCGGCTTCGGGGTGCTCGCCGTCGGTGTGCTTGTCTACCTGGCGTTCGCGCACGTGATGGCCGCCGGCTACGGCGAGCGAGTCCTGTGGTCCCGCTGGAACCGTGCCGCCGCCGACACTGAACACACGGCCGAAGAACCGGTAGGCGAGGCCTACTGACGCGGGACCGTCTCAAGATCCACACGCTTTACCGGGAAGCCGCTGCTTCAATGCGCGCTGACACAGCGGTTTCCCGGTAAGCCGTGAGGATCTTGGCGTCGGGCGGCTCAGCTCAGGGCGCGATAGAGCAGGTAGAGGCCGATTGTCGTACCGAACACCACGATCAGCGTCTTGAGCACCACCGGCGGCAGCCGACGGACCAGCCGGGCGCCCGCGTACCCCCCGATCAGGGTGGCCGGCGCGACCACCGCGACGGCCGCCCAGTTCAACGGGCCGAACAAGGCGAACACCACGAGCGTCGTGAGCCCCACGATCGCGGAGAGCAGATTCTTGATGGCGCTCACCCGCGCCAGCGTCGCGTCCAGCACCAGAGCCAGGCCGGCGACAAGCATCACCCCGAGCGCCGCGCCGAAGTACCCGCCGTACACCGAGCCGAGCGCGACCATCGTCTGCACCGCGACCGTCCGCTGCCGCGGCGACAGGTCGCGGGGGTGGCCGACCAGCCGGCGCAGCGGATCCTGGAAGGCCAGGACCGCTGTCGCGCCGAGGACCAGAAAGGGTACGACCAGCTCGAACGCGCGGGCCGGAGTGGCCAGCAACAGCAGCGCCCCGACGATCGTGCCCACGATGGTGGTGGGCACCAGCGTGGCAAGCGCCCGGGGGCGCGGCAGGTCCTGCCGGCTGCCCGCCACGCTCGCCACGTACCCGGGGAACACGGCGACGGAGTTGCTCACGTTCGCCGGCACCGGCGGCAGGCCGATCGCGATCAGCGCCGGGAAGGTGATCAGTGAACCGCCACCGGCCACCGCGTTTACCGTGCCAGCGGCGAGACCGGCGGCGAGCAGCAGCGCGGCGTGGGAGAGATCCATAGCCCCACGAGGCTAGCGCCCGCCTCCCGGGGCGCATCCGTCGGACCGCCCCCTTGAGCTGCGCGATCTTGCTCGGGCGGGGCGGCAATACCGGCGGCACGCACGTCGTTAGGATGGGAGCGCGACGGACGAGTCGACCGGGCGGTCGCGTCGGCGGGCTCCGGCCCGCCGCCGAGGAACGTCCGGACTCCACAGGGCAGGGTGGTTGTTAACGGCAACCCGGGGCGACCCGCGGGACAGTGCCACAGAAAACAGACCGCCGACCCCAACGGGGACGGTAAGGGTGAAACGGTGGGGTAAGAGCCCACCAGCACCCCGGGTGACCGGGGTGGCTCGGTAAACCCCACCCGGAGCAAGGCCAAGCAAGGGCCGTCACCGCAAGCTGACGACCCGGCGCAGACGCTTGAGGGCTGCCCGCCCGATGTCTGCGGGTAGGCCGCTGGAGCCTGCCGGCAACGGCAGGCCGAGATGGATGGCCGCCGCCGGCGCAGACCCTTCGGGGTACGCGCCGCGCACAGAATCCGGCGTACAGGTCGACTCGTCCGTCGCCCACCAGCTCAGAGCCGTGATCATGGCTCTGAGCTGGTTCTATGTTGGGGCGTCGATGGTCGTCGTTGGTCAACTTTGGCCGGCGTTTGACGCCCTGACGATGCCCTGACGCCCTGGAGACGCCCTGAGCGCCGGCTCAGCAAGCCTCGTGCCGGCTTGGCCGCTGCGGCAACGCGCGGGAGCAATCCGCCATAGCCATCACTACAGCTCGCGCCACTCTCCTGCCCGACGACGATCACCCGTGCGGACGAACTCTTGGACAACCTGCCAGGCGCGTTCGAGGTTGAGAACGAAGTCCGCGGTGAAGTCGACCTGGTCTTCCAGCACCACGACTTCCGCATCTGCGTCCCCAGGCTCATCGGCGGCCAGGAGGGACATGGCGTCCTCGTCCGTCATCAGATGGACGACCGCCGCAGAACCCGCGAACCCGAGCGTCAGCACAGGGAACACGGCGCTGCCCCGTACTTCGAGGTAGCCGCGCCCCTGGGCACGCAGTTCGTCGAACCGCTCGATGAGGCCAGCGAAGTCCGACCGCTCCACCGAAGCGAACTTCCCTGACGTCGGAGACGTAGCACTCCACGAAATGGTCACCAGGCAACCTCCTCGACGATCCCGAGGGTACGGCTGCGGAGCACGATCGGGCTGGGTGCCTCCTGAGGTGCTTCCACCCCCGGTGACCCGGTGGCAAGCCAGTCCTGGGGTTGGACTGGCGCGGCAGGCGGAAGCCCCGGGCACCCGCGCAGAGTGGCCCCGCAGGCTTCCGTCACGGCCTGACTTAGAGCTGGCTCCTACTCCCGTTTGGGGGCGGTCTCCCGGCGGCTGTCGGTGGCTCACCGCCCCGGCGCCGTAGGCGGCCGGGGCGGCTTGCCGCCGGCCGGGCTTGCCGCCCCGCACCGCGCGCAGCGCGGTGCCTTGATCCAAAACAGAGAAATTCGGCAGCAGAGACCGATCCGCGACCGATCCGCGACCGATTCGTGGGGCGGAAGGCCGTGACCGGTGACTCGGGCGATTCATCCGGCGAGGTTCGCTCGCGCCCGAGGCCTCGGGCGGCTGTCCGTGGTCGACCTGCTGGTAGCCGCCCTCGTCCCCGTCCGTTGCTGTCTCCGCTGCCGTCAATGCTGATGCCGCAGACGGTTTAGGAAACCAGTGGCGAGCCGACCACTGACCGCGACGCGAGCTGGGAAAACGTCAATGGGACTCTCGGCCAGAATCTTGGTCATTCCGCGTATGTTCCGGATCTTTGCCCTCCGCCTTAAACTCTCCAGCACATGGACGGGATCGCGGGGAACCAACGTCTGGCGGCTGAGCAGCGTGCGCGCCTGTTCATCGACCGCCAGCTGACGGGTGCTGGCTGGGCCATTCAGGACCGCAAGGCGATGAACCTGTTCGCCGGCCAGGGCGTCGCGGTTCGCGAGGTGGTGATGGCCAAGGGCCATGGCCGGGCTGACTACCTGCTCTATATAGATCAAAAGGCTGTCGGCGTCATCGAGGCTAAGCCCGAGGGCACCCCGCTGTCGGGGGTGGAATGGCAGTCTGCCAAGTACGCCGAGGGTCTACGAGCGGAGGTGCGGCTCAAGGCTCTGACCGTGGACGGGCGGTTGCCGTTCGTATTCGAGGCGAGTGGTGCCGAGACTCATTTCACCAACGGCTTTGATCCGCAACCGCGGGCCCGCCGCATCTTCGCATTTCCTCAGCCCGGCACGCTGGCCCGTATCCTCCGGGATGCTGAGACAGATCCGAAGCGGCCGACATGGCGCGCCAAGGTGCGGCACCTGCCGCCGCTGGACACCGCTCCACTGCGACCCGCCCAGATAACCGCGATTCGGGGTGTTGAACGGTCACTTGGCGAGCAGCGGTTCGACCGGTCGCTGGTGCAGATGGCCACCGGCGCTGGCAAGACCTACACCGCCGTCACGGAGGCTTACCGCCTGCTCAAGCATGGTGGATTCGCTCGGATCCTGTTCCTGGTCGACCGCAACAACCTGGCCGATCAGACGCTGGCCGAGTTCCAGAACTACCGCACCCCTGATGACGGGCGCCGGTTCACCGAGTTGTACAACGTCGACAAGCTGACAAGTGCGGGAATGCTCCGAAGCTCCAGCGTCGTGATCTCTACGATTCAGAGGGTGTATCGGGTGCTGGCCGGCGACACGGCACCCGAGGGTGACGACCCCGGCTTGGACGACTATGTACCCGACGCACCGGTGGCCGTCACCTACAAC
This sequence comes from Micromonospora sp. DT43, assembly GCF_049841645.1. Lineage (NCBI taxonomy): Bacteria > Bacillati > Actinomycetota > Actinomycetes > Micromonosporales > Micromonosporaceae > Micromonospora > Micromonospora sp. DT43. The sequence continues at coordinate 360,036 of NZ_JBNCKR010000001.1, forward strand.
CGGGAGCTGCCGCCCGAGGCGTTCGATCTGGTGATCGTCGACGAGGCGCACCGATCCATCTATGGTGTGTGGCGGGGTGTGCTGGAGTATTTCGACTCCCACATCGTGGGCCTGACCGCCACCCCCGGCAAGCAGACCTTCGGCTTCTTCCGGCAGAACCTTGTCTCCGAGTACACCTACCCGCAGTCGGTCGCCGATCGCGTCAACGTCGACTTCGACCTGTACCGGATTAAGACTCAAATCAGCGAGCAGGGCTCCCGCATCGAGGCCGGCACCGTCGTCCCCAAGGTTGATCGGCGCACCCGCGTGCAGCGCCTCGAAGAGCTTGACGAGGACCTGGAGTACACCAGCAAACAGCTGGACCGTGCTGTCACCGCGAAGTCACAGATCAGGCTTGTGCTGGAGACCTTCCGAGACAAGCTGCCCATCGAGATCTTTCCCGGCCGCACGACGGTGCCGAAGACGCTGATCTTCTGCAAAGATGACGCCCACGCCGAGGAGGTCGTCACCACGGTGCGGGAGGTGTTCGGGAAGGGCAACGACTTCGCCGCAAAGATCACCTATAGCGCCAGGGATCCCAAGGGCCAACTGCAGGCGTTCCGGACCTCTGCCAGCCTGCGCATCGCCGTGACCGTAGACATGATCGCCACCGGCACAGACGTCAAGCCGCTTGAGTGCATCTTTTTCATGCGCGACGTGCGCTCGGCGTCGTACTTCGAACAGATGAAGGGCCGCGGGGCCCGGACCATCGCCGCCGCCGACTTCCAGGCGGTCACCCCCGATGCGACAGAAAAGACCCGGTTCGTCATCATCGATGCGGTCGGCGTCACCGAGCACGACTTCGTCGACCCGCCGCTCAACCGGGAGAAGGGCGTCTCCCTCAAGCAATTGCTTGACAAGGCCGCTGCCCTCACCCTCACCGAGGCGGAAGTCGCGACCCTCGCCTCCCGCCTCGCGGCGCTGGAACTTCAACTCACGCCGGCTGAGCAGGCCGAACTCGACCAGGTCGCAGGCACACCCGTCCGGGACATCGTCCGGGGCCTGGTCGACGCGGTCGATCCTGACATCCAGGCGAAGGCGACCGCCCTCGCCCCCGACCCGGCGGCGGCCATTCAGGGGCTGCTGGACGCCGCAGTAAGACCGCTGGCTGCCAACCCTCAGCTACGGCAGCGGATCCTGGAGCTCCGTCAGGCCCACGATCGGGTGATCGACGAGGTCAGCGTAGATACACTCGTCGACGCCTACGGGGTGGTGGACACCTCTCGTGCCCGCTCGATCGTCGAGTCCTGGCGGGAGTACCTCGACGAGCACCGTAACGAGATTACTGCAATCCAGCTACTCACAGAGGCGCGCGACCGGCCCATCTCGTTCACGGACATCCAGGAACTGGCTGACCGCATCAACCGGCCGCCGCACAACTGGACGCCCGACCTACTCTGGTCCGCCTACGAAGCCCTCGACGCCGGTCGTGTCAGGCACAGCGACCGGCATACCCTTACAGACCTCGTGTCGCTGATCCGGTTCGCCGTTGGCGACGATGATCGGCTGGTGCCCTACGGCGACCAGGTCCGCGAGCGGTACGCTGCATGGCTGCTCCAGCAGCAACAGGCTGGGGCGATCTTCAGTGATGCAGAGAGATGGTGGCTAGACCGGATGGTTGAGGTAATCGCTGTGTCGGCAGGCATCAGACCTGACGACCTAGAGAACGCCCCCTTCACGGAGCGCGGCGGGATAGACGGTGCCGTCCGGGACCTCGGTGCGAAGGCATCTACCGTACTCAACCAGCTCAACTCCGCCCTTACAGCATGACGAATGAGGATGTACCCGCCGGCTGGAAGCAGTCGCCGCTTGGCGATGTGTCCACCTTAGTGCGGAATGGCCTCTTCGCGCGACGGCCAGTCGATGAGCCAATTGGCGTCCCTATTCTGCGTATCTCCGCTGTCCGCAACGGACGCCTCGACTTGGCCGACATTCGCTATGTCCCAGAACTCGAACCAGCCGCAATCGCCAAGTACTCACTCCGTCCCGGCGACCTACTTTTCACGCGCTATAACGGATCCAGGCGACTAGTCGGCAGATGCGCCCCGGTTCCTACCCACGAGGGACCGATCATCCACCCGGACAAGCTCATACGAGTCGTACCGCGGTACGACGTGATCGACAGCCGATTTCTGGCATTGCAGGCTGAATCTGGCCGTGTTCGTCGGTTCCTTGAACCGCGGATCAAGACAACCGCCGGGCAGTCAGGCATCACTGGTACCGATATCCGAGAATTGCCTGTGGCGTACCCCGAGCTGCGAGAACAGCGGCGGATCGTCGAGATTCTGGAGGACCACTTTACGCGCCTCGATGCGGCAGACGGCTACGTGGCTGACTCGGTCAGCCGAGCGCGTAAGCTAGTGTCCTCGGCGCTACTCTCGGAGCAGTTGATCACCTCGGCCCAGCAGAAGACCCTCAAGCAGTTGCTCGGCGAACCCCTGTCGAACGGCAGGTCTGTTCCCACAAGAGAGGGCGGCTTCCCCGTTCTTCGCCTAACTGCCTTGAAGGCCGACGGGGTGGATCTTAAGGAACACAAGGAGGGGGCGTGGTCCGCCGACGAGGCGCGGCCGTTTCTCGTGGAACACGGGGATTTCTTGGTTTCACGAGGCAACGGCAGCCTACGGCTCGTAGCGCGGGGTGCTCTAGTGCTGGATAAGCCCTTTGCCGTCGCCTATCCTGACACGCTGATCAGGGTGCGCATCGATCCCGGTCAGATGCTGCCTCAGTTCTTGTCGGCAGTCTGGAACTCCCCCCTAGTGCGACGGCAGATTGAAGCGGTGGCACGAACCACAGCCGGGATTTACAAGGTCAATCAAAGGCAACTGGAAGCGATCGTTCTGCCAGCACCGAAGCTCGACGATCAGATGCAGGCGTGCTCACGAATAGAACGCATAAGGGTAACAGCAGTAGGACTCTCCGACGCGCTGGAAATATCTGCACGGCGGTCTGCAGCTCTCCGAAGAGCTCTCCTCACTGCTGCTTTCTCCGGTCAACTGACCGGACAGACGACTGATCTAGAAATTGCTGAGGAGGTTGCTCGTGTCTGACGGCCGGCGCTTGATAGATAAGCTGTGGTCATACTGCCATGTGCTGCGCGACGACGGCGTCGGAACGATCGAATACACCGAGCAGCTGACCTATCTTCTATTCTTGAAGATGGCGCACGAACGCGAGACGCGTTCGTTTATGCGTGAGCGCATCGTGCCGTCACACTGTTCTTGGCAGCGGCTCCTCGATGCCGATGGCGACGAGTTGGAAGTGACGTATCGTCACATTTTGGAAGAGCTTGCCAAGCAGCCGGGCACGCTGGGTACGATCTTCCGCAAGGCGCAGAATAGGATCCAAGACCCAGCCAAGCTAAAGAGACTAATCGTCGATCTTATCGATAAGGAGAACTGGTCGGCTACGGGCATCGACGTTAAGGGCGGCGCCTACGAGGAGCTTCTGTCCAAGGGTGCCGAGGACATCAAGTCAGGCGCGGGACAATACTTCACCCCCCGTCCGCTGATTCAGGCGATCGTCGACTGCATGCAGCCAACCGTTCGGGATACCGTCGTTGATCCAGCTGCTGGGACCGCCGGCTTCTTGCTAATAGCTCACGAGTATGCGTCTCAGCGCGCCGAGACACTTACGCCGAGCGAGCGCAGCCACCTGCGGGACGAGCTGGTTCACGGTGTCGAATTGGTGCCAGGGACGGCACGCCTCGCCGCAATGAACCTACTGCTCCACGGCATCGGTACACCGACGGGTGATAGCCTGATCGACGTCAAGGACGCTTTGCTGGCCGATCCCGGGAAACGCTACTCGGTGGTCTTGTCGAACCCACCCTTCGGGCGCAAATCGTCGCTGACGATGGTCGGCGCTGATGGTCAGGAAGCCTCGGACGATCGAGAGATCGAACGTCAAGATTTCGTCGTAACGACTGCCAACAAGCAGCTCAATTTCCTGCAACATATTGCGACAATTCTTGACATCAACGGACGTGCTGCAGTGGTGCTTCCCGACAACGTTTTGTTCGAGGGCGGAGCAGGGGAAAAGCTGCGACGTCGCTTGCTAAACGATTTTGACCTCCATACCATGCTGCGCCTACCCACAGGGATCTTTTACAAGCCCGGAGTCAAGGCTAACGTCCTATTTTTTGACAAGAAGCCCGCGTCGGAACACCCTTGGACCGAACGCCTTTGGATCTATGATCTTCGAACCAATCTGCATTTTACGCTCAAGCAGAATCCTATCCGCCGTAGACATTTGGACGACTTTCTAGCGTGCTTTGCACCCGCCAAGCCGCGTACGGAGCGCGAGGAAAACGAACGTTTCAGGTCCTTCACGTACGAGGAATTGATTAACCGTGACAAGGTCAACCTGAACGTCACATGGTTGCGGGACAACTCTTTAGAGGATACAGACAATCTTCCTGCACCAGAGGTAATTGCCCAAGGGATTGTTGAAGACCTTACAGCGGCTTTGGTTGAATTCGGGGTCGTGGCAACCGCCCTTGAAGAGAAGCCATCGCGGACGAGTGACGTGGTCGGATGACCCGTAGCTACTTGGTAGTCCTTGGGGAGCGCAGGGCAATCGCCTGGGTGCTCAGAACTGAGGCGATGGCCTTTCCGGTGACACCGCGAGCCGAGGTGGCTGAACTTGCGGCCGGGGACCGGCTCTTCCTCTATGCCACACGTGGGGCATGGCACAACCCTGTACGCGATCGCGGCCGTATCATCGGTATCGCCACGGCCACCTCCGCAGCAGAGAAGGTTGCCGACGTCATTGAGATCGCTGACAGGACGTTCCATTCCAGGTGTTCGCTCCGGATCGACGGTCTGGTGCCCTACCCCTCTGGGCTAGAACTTCAGCCCTTGGTCCCTGATCTCGACGCCTTTCCCAAGCCTGAGGCGTGGGCACTCTTTCTAAGGCGGCCGTTGGTTCGACTGTCAGAGGCGGATGCCGACTTGCTGTCTGGCAGGCTGCGCCCTCTCCTGACTACGCGAGTCCAGGCTCTGGCAACATATCCACCTATCGGTGATCCTCAGCGTTAAGCCGCTCGGCGCGGGATCCCATGCTGCCTGAGGCTCGTGCAGAAGCCGTTGAGGTCGGGGTGGGGGTGGGGCGCATGCACCCATGGGCAGGCCCCTGGCCTGCCGGCAACGCCGGCCCTAGGGGTCGCAGAGGCTCCGAGGTCAAGGGTGGCCCGCAGGGCCGTCGCGCAGCGACGCGAAGCGCCCTTGACCTTGGAGCGGGCAGCCCCGCACACTCCGCGCCGCATCCCCATGCCGCCGTAGGCGTCGCTGGCGGCGATCTGTCGGAGGTCGGTGTGGTCGGCCAGGACGTCACGGGCCATCTCTTGGAGGTCTTCGCCGGCGCGTAGGCCGAACTCGCTGCCGCACAAGACGAGAGATCCGGGCTTCTGACGGGTGGCCTCAACGTTCTCGACCACCCACGGAAGTTCGGCGCGAGCGAGCTGGCGGAGCATCGCATCGAGTATCCAGCCCGTTCCGTCACCGCCCACCCGACTAACGAGAGCGCTGTGGTCGTGGCAAGGCGGGGACGCATGAACGGCGTCAAAGCCGTTGAGTGGGATCGTGAGAGCGTCACCGTGCACGAACTTGAACGGGTAGCGAGGCTGCGGCCGGATGTCCACGCCGACGACCTCGAACCCTGCCACGTGATAACCCATGGCGGCACCGCCCGCGCCGCAGAACAGGTCGAGCAGTCGAGGCCGAGGCATCAGAGCGCCCCCGCCCCGAACGACAGCAACGATGACAGCAACCGCGTCGGACGCCAGCACCCCAAGGAGTGCGGACACGGATGAAGCTCCGAGCGGGCAGCCGGCACCGAACGAGCACGGACAAGGTGCACAGAGCTTGTAAGCGAGGCGTCAGTCTGGCAGTTGGGAGCCGGAGGCGAGGCCGTTGCGTTCTTCCGGGGTCATCTTTTGGTAGGCGTTCCAGAAGGTCTGGAAGGGGGCTGTTAGCTCGGTGCCGTAGATCGGGCTGGTGGCTGCCTGGCGCAGAGTGAGTTCGCCGTCTTGGACTGCGGCGGCCATCTCGCGGAGCAGAGGGTTATCGCTGTGGGCGAGGCGGTCCAGGATTCGGCGGAGGGCGTGGCTCCGTTCGTCGTCGCCACCGGCGATGTCGTCTAGGCCGTCCACGTGCTCATGCCGTCGCGTCGGCGAGGGGGTGGTCGTAGCGTCCGCCGTCGGGGAGTGCGGGGAGAGCCACAGTGTCGAGGCTGCTGAGTTCGCGGGTAAGAATGGCGCGGAAGGCGAGGATGGCGGCGGAGATTTGCTGGCAGAGTTTGGTTGCTTCGCCCCAGAGTCGGAACATGTTGGCGACCTCGGCGGCGGCGACGCCGTAGCCGACGATCGCGCCGACCCCGCTGGCGGAGGTGACGGTGCCGGCGGCGGCGGCGGCACCCATGATGATGGCGCCGTCGATCAGGCTTTTGACGACGCCACCGATGGCTTCTCCGGCGGACCAGACGGCGTCGGCCATCTCTCGGTATGCCTTGCTGATGGCGGCGAGGGGGGTGTGGAGGTCGGCGGTGGCGTTGGCGGTGGTCGTGAAGTAGCGGAAGGCTCCGTCGCCGGCGACGCCCTGCCAGACGGGATGCAGGGTGGTGGTGCCGGCTTGGACGTTGTAGGCCAGGTCGTGCAGGGCGCCGCCGATGTTGTCGACGACGGGTGCCATCTTGGCCACGGCTTCCCAGTCTCCGGAGACTTGGCTTTGGATTCTGCCGATGGGGTCGAAACCGAAGACGTGGTTGAACACTTCGTTAACCCAGTTCGCTGGGCTGATGTAGTCCATCCAGCCCAGCGAGTTCGCGGGTTTGGCTGGGTCGCCCGGGGTGTCGAGGTGGCCGCGGACGTCGCGGACGTCGACGAAGTTCTCCGGAGCGCAGGGGTTGTTCGCTAGTTCCAGTTCAAGGGCGGTGATGCACCGGTCGCCTGCTGGCGGCAGTGCCCGGTCAAGGCGGTCGGCGTTGGCCAGGTCGGTGGTGCGGTAGTAGCCGGCGGCGGCCTGCAGCTCGGGGGCAGAGTTCTCTAGCAGGCAGGCGAGTCGGTTGAGGGTGGCGTTGATGACCTCGACCGCCTGCTCGTGCGCGGCTTTGGCAATCTCAATTTGCTCACCTCCGGTCGCGACGTCGGCGTAGCGGTCGAGGTAGTTGCGAATTTCCCAGACGTCGACGGCGGCGCGGTCGACCTGGCGGGCGAAGCCGACCAGGGCTTGCGGCTCGACGGACAGCGTCATCGGCGTCGCCTAGTCCGTGAGGAAGATGCCGGTCACGCCGACCACGGCGAGGACGACGGCGGCGGCGAGTACGTAGAGCCGTGGACGCGGCTCCCGGACGACGTAGGTGGACAGGCCGAATGCGCCACTGAGGATGGCGATCGCGTACCACGGGAAGGTCGTCGGCGTGGGCTGGCCTATGAAGATCATCCAGGTAGCCATGACCGCAACGAAGACCGTGGCGTACGCGACGGTCTGCCGCATGTTGCGGTTAGCAGTGTGCTGCAAGCGAGAGACCGACGTGCGGTAAGCCTCCGCTGCCGCAGCGCGTTCATCCTCGCTGACCTGTCGCCGACTGATACGGCTACCAGACTTCCGGACCCCACCCATGACGCCGAAGATACAACGAGAGTCACCCTGCCGCTGCCCTGCGTAAGGCTGCCCGCGCACGCATATGTTCCAACCGGTCGGAACGCCGACGCCCGATGGGCGATAGCGACAGCGTGCGCGCGGTCGGCGCTGGCCTCATTCGGCAGCGAACTTGTGGACCAGGACGTACAGGTGGAAGAGCCCAGCCGCCATCGGCAGACGAATCTAGAAGGTCGTCGCTCGTTGTCACCGACGGAGAGGCGGGAATGACCGGGGTTGACCTAGGTCAGCAGCCCCTCACTAGCCCCTTGCGAGGGATCTTCGGTTCTTCTATGCTTTCGGTCTACCGGCCCTCTACTTTGGAGGGCAGAGTCGAGGGTTGGGGGAACTAATGCTAGACGTAACGGTCAAGGTGCCGGCCGATCGGCTGGCAGACTTCTACGCAATGCACAGCCGCTGGCTGGCCGAGGAGGTCTCGGGAGGGTCGGCCGCCAAGGGGGGAAAAGAGGGGCTTGAGCCATGGGGGCCGTCAGACGCCGAGCTGGCAAAGAAGGTCTGGGGCAAGTTCAGTGACAGTGCGAAGGCGCTGTTTTCTATCCTGATTGATTCGCCGGGCCGGGAGTTTGGGGGTGATGAGCTAGCGGAACTGCTGGACATGTCGGGCAAGAACGCAGTTGCAGGACTACTCGGCTGGCCTGGCCGACACTGCATCGAGGCTAGACGCGAGTGGCTATGGGACTGGCGCTATCCCGACGGTCTCACAGCGGTGTATTGGCTGACTCCCGAGATGGCTGAGCTGTTCAGGTCGGCACGAGACGCCGGATGAGGACTGCCTCCGAGCAGCCAAGAGAGCAGCCAAGTCGGCGAACTGTAGCGGACGATCGCGGACGTAGGCATCGGGTCTAGCCGGGCGTCGAGTGGCAGACCAGCGCCCTGAGGCCGACTCGTAATGCGTAGGTCGACGGTTCGATTCCGTCAGGCGGCTCAGCACGGAAGCCCAGGTCATTGGCCTGGGCTTCGCCATTTGTCACAATGTCTCGGCGGCCGTCGGTGGCTCGCCACCCTGTTGCCCCCGGCAGCGGAGGGCCGCTTGGATCCGGGGACACGAATGCGACTGCCATGCCCGAGCGCTGCTCGGGCCCAAGGCGTCCGCGTTGGCGCTACTGTGCGGCCGCTGTTTGGTTGTTCGCCAAGGGAAGGATAGTTGGTTCGCGGCAGTCTGATTCGTTGTCCACGTGCCAGCCGCTGAATGCGGTGCGTCTGGTTACGGCCGTTCGGCGATCTGGGCGACGAACGCGACCCAGGCAGCGGGGGCGAAGGTCAATGCCGGTCCAGCGGCGTCCTTCGAGTCGCGGACGGCAACGACACCGGGCAGGTTGCCCGCCACCTCGACGCAGTTCCCGCCGCTCGCGCCGCTGCGGGTGGACTTGCGCCACCGGGCGTTACTGAGGTCCATGATGGCTCTCAACTTCCTTCAGCAGGTCGATGGACTGCCGGCGCGGTAGAGCCTCGTTTCGGACGCTCTCCCACCTTGCCTGAAGCGTAGCTACCTCATCGTCCTTGTCGATGACGTCCCCGCCAAGCTGGTTTTCGAGGTGCCCAACCCACATGCCCTCGCTCGACCGAGCCAGCGCGAACGGCCCGGACAACCCGATGTGTAGGCCACTGCCGACCGGGATGACGTGGACGTGCACGTGGGGGAGTTCGGCCATCGCGACCAGGTGGGCGACCTGCTGGGCCATGATTCCGCCCAGACCGTCACCCGTGCGCCGTATCGCGGCTTCGTCCAGCACGGCGACGAACTGTGGCCGGTGCTCGCCGGTCAGGATCGCCTGCCGGCTCATGCGCACCTGCACACGCTGCTCGACCTCTTCGTCAGTAAGGCTTTCGTCCGTCCGCAGGACCGTGCGGGCATAGTGCTCAACCTGTAGCAGGCCGGGGATCAGATTCGGCTCGAAGTAGCGAAGCTGTGTCGCCTCGCGCTCGGCATCTAGCCAGGGCAGGAACCACGACGGGGTGCCGAACTTCGTCGCCAGGCGCTCGAAGAGCCCGCCGTTCTTCAGCGCCCGGTCAGTTCCCTTGATGAAGTCCATCGTCAGCGCTCGGGTGCCGCTCTCCACGGCGCTGACGTGCGAGGCGCTGAAGCCCGCTGCCCGGCCGAATGACTCTTGCGTCATCCCGGAGGCTCCACGAGCGCGGCGGATCTCGCTCACGATGAAGTCCGCGAGAGGGCTCGGCACGTCAGCCATTCAAGGCTCCTCAAATCGGAGATCGACTACCCGAGGTGCCACACGTCCGGCGGCTGTTCTGCCAGCTCCGGCCCGGACACCTGGAACGTCTTACGAGCGTAGTGGTCTCCACAGCAGAGTGTCACCAGGCGGCGCGGCTGGTAGGGACCACGAGACCCGGCGGTCGCGTTCGTAGCGGGGCCGCTCCCGACGGGCGAGCACTCACGGGAGCGGCCCCTTCCCAACAGCACCAAAGGGGAGAGACCGTGCCCGTCGACGCCCGAGCCAAATCCCGCCAGCCGGCCGCGCCCACCTCAGGAGGCACCGATCATCCCCACGACCCGTGGCAGCCCGGACGATCACTCCCTTCCCCGGGCGCGAGCCGCGCTTTCGCGTACCCCAGGGGGTCGCGGTGATGGGGACGCTGAAGGCCGGCGACGTGATCCTCTTGACCACGGCGGCGAGCGTGCAGTTCCTCCGCCCGATCTTCGTGCGCGTCATCCGCGAGCTGCCCGAGCGGCACACGTACGACGGATGGGTCTGGATTGAGGGCTACCAACTGAACGCGGCGGGCGACGCGGTGGCGCGGCGCGAGTTGTACGTGAGGCGTGCGGGCCTGCGCTTGCAGGCCCCGCCCGGCAAACCGACCAGGTCAGCCAAACGCCACCGGGATTCGGCGCGGGTCGGATGACCGCCCGCCCTCGCCCGCACCTGCCGATGCGCCCGGCGTGGCGGTGCCGCAACTGCGCCGCGCCCTGGCCGTGCAACCCGGCTCAGCTCGCCCTCGCGACCGAGTTCTACGGCCACTCGATAGCCCTGGCGTTCTACCTCGCCGCGTCGATGCAGGAGGCGATCGACGACGCGTACGGCCTGGGGCTGTGCCCGGACGTGCCCGCGCTGCACGCCCGGTTCCTCGGTTGGTTGTCGCTGGCGCGACGGTCGCACCGGTAGCAGCGAACGCACCGGCCGGGTGGGGTAGCCCACCCGGCCGGTGTCGAGCCAGTACGTCAGTGCTTCTTGAACACCGGCATGGTGTCAAGTGTGGTGGTGATGTTCTGCGTGGTGCCGCCCCGGTACGTCTTCCCGGTGAAGATGTCGGTCCAGCTGTTGCCCGGCGGGAACCACACCGACGTCGTCGCGGGCGAACGGTGTCCATCGACGTGCCGTGACAAACCAAGCCCGGGGGTTGGACTGGCGCGGCAGCCGGAAGCCCCGACCACGCGATCAGGCCAACCCGCCGGCTTCCGTACGGCCTCGGTGGACCTGGTTTCTCTGGCCGATGGGGCGTTGTCCCCGGCAGATGTCGGTGGCTCACCGCCCGCCATGGCGATACTCACACTCGGTGCACAGTGGCTCGTAACTCGTCACGCACATGCGAGCATCGACGTACGTTACGTCACTGCGGGCGCTTGGTGGTGGGGGAGCATGCCCAAGAGTCAGGTACGGCGTGACCACTTCGGAGACCTCCTCAGGACCCTCCGCTTGGAGCGGCGGCTGACCCAGGAGGAGCTTGCCGAGGCGGCCGGTTCCAGTGTCCGCGGAATCCGGGAGATGGAGCGCGGCCGGGTGCGTAGCCCGCAACGACGGACGGTGGTACTGCTCGCCGACGCCCTGCGGTTGGCCGGGGAGGATCGCGATCGTTTCGTCGCCCTGGCCCGGGTCGAGCGGCAGCCGGACGACCGCGTGGCGGTGCCGGACGACCGCGTCGCGGAGGTGCCGCATGACCGTTCGGCGTTTGTCGTACCCGGGGAACTGCCCGCCGCCGTACCGGACCTGGCCGGCCGGGCGGAGATCCTGGAACGGCTCTCGGCGCTGGCCGCCGACGTCACCGCAGGACGGCCGGACACCGCCTCGGTGGTGGTGCTGCACGGACCGCCCGGGATCGGCAAGACCAGCCTCGCCGTCGCCGCTGGACATCGACTCAGCCCGGCCTTCGCCGGCGGACAACTCTTCGTCGACCTGCAGGGCGCCTCGCCGGACGACCCGGTCGACCCGGCCGAGGCGCTGGCCGGATTGCTGCGGTCGCTCGGGGTGCCGGACAGCCGGGTGCCGGTGTCGCCGACCGAGCGGGGTGGTCTGTTCCGCACCCTCACTCGGGACCGGCCGCTCCTGGTGGTCCTGGACAACGCGGCAAGCGAGGCACAGGTACGCCCACTGCTGCCCGCCGGGCGGGGATGCCTCGCGCTGGTCACCTGCCGGCGTCCACTGACGGGTCTTGCCGGTGCGGTCCGCCTGCCGCTCGACCTGCTCGCCCCGGCAGCCGGTCGACTGCTGCTAGCGGCGATCGTCGGCGCCGACCGGATCGCCGCCGAGCTGGCCGCGGCCGACCAACTCGTCAAACTCTGTGGCCGGCTGCCGCTGGCCGTTCGGATCGCCGGCAACCGCCTCGCCAGCCGACCGCAATGGTCGGTCGGTTGGCTGGTGGACCTGCTCCGCGACCAGCGTCAGCGGCTGACCGTTCTGACCGCCGGAGACCTGGGCGTTCGATCCGCGTTCGAGGTCTCCTACCGGCAACTGGACCCGATGACCGCGCGAGTGTTCCGGCGGGCCTCGCTGATTCCCGGCCCCGACTTCGAGCCCGCGCTGGTCGCCGCCGTGGCCGGCACCGACGAGGACACCGCGGCGGCGGCCCTGGAGGAGTTGGTCGAGGCCGGTGTCCTCCTGACCATGGGGGACCGGTACCAGTTCCACGACCTGCTCCGGCTCTACGCCCAGGAACGCCTTGACGCCGAGGAACAACAGGCATCCCGGACGGGCGCGCACGATCAGATGGTCGGCTGGCTGCTGCGGCGTACGCGGCAGGCCGGCTTGATGTTCGAACCGGTCGCCTCTCGGGTCGACTCCCCGTTCGACGACGATCGGGCGGCGGCGTACTGGTTGAATCGGGAGTCCGTCAACTGGCTGGCGGCTTTGCGCGACGCGGCCCGGCGCGGTCGGCACGCCGACGTGGTCGCGGTCACCAGGGCTCTGCACTGGTACTCGGACGCCAACAGCCACCGGCACTCCTGGGACGAGATCTTCTCGCTGGGAGTGGCCGCGGCCCGGGCCGCCGGTAGCCCGCGCGACGAGGCCGTACTGCTGAACTTCCTGGGCTGGGCCCGGTACTTCTGCCGGGACCGCAACACCGACGGGCTGGCCGCGCTGGACCGGGCGCTGGAACTGGCCCAGCGGATCGGGGACCGCCGCGAGGAGGCGTGGGCGCTGACCTACACCGCCGCGATCTTCATTCGGATCGGCCGCGGCGGGGCGGCCGTCGACCACTGCCGCCGGGCCGTGGGCCTCTTCCGCGAGATCGGGTACGCCCTCGGCGAGCACAGCGCGGCGAGCGCGCTGGGCGCAGCGCTGGCAACGCTCGGCCGGTTCGCCGAAGCGGCCGAGTTGCACGGCGACGTGCTGGCGTTCTACGTCCAGGGCAACGGTCTCAGTCGTACCGGCGCGGTGGTGGCCCAGGCCGGCGCGATGATGAGTCTCGGTGCGGATCTGGCCGGGATGGGTCTTTGGCGGAACGCCGCTGACGAGTACGCCCGCGCCCGGCGGCTGTTCAACAGGTGCGGCGCGACGTTCAGCGAGGCCATCGCCATCCATCGCTACGGGCTCGCGCTTCAGGCGTTGGGCGAGGCCGACGCGGCGGCCGAGGCGCTGCGGGCGGCGCTGGCCCTGTATGCCGCGCTGTCCTGCCCTTGGTGGGAGGCGCAGACCCTGTCCGCGCTCGCGGCGCTTGCCGGCTCGGCTCCGGGCCAGGCTGCTGACGCCCGCCTGCTGCGACAGCGGGCGCTCGACCGGTGCGGCGAACTGGACGCGCCGGAGGTGCGGACCCTGCGCGCCACCCTGCGACGCGAACTGGCCGAGTCCTGATCCCAGGCACACACCGGGCCCCGCCGAGGATGCGGCGGGGCCCGGTGTTGCAGGGACAGGGGTCAGTTGCAGGTGGTGCCGTTGAGGGTGAACGGTGCCGAGGTGGCGGGGGGGCCGCTCGCGGTGAAGCCGAAGTTGACGGCGCCGCCGGTCGGGATGGTGGCGTTGTAGTTCTCGTTGGTGACGGTCACCGCCGAGCCGGCCTGCTGGAAGACGCCGTTCCAGTGGCCCTGGACGAGTTGTCCACCCGGGAAGGTGAAGCCCACCGACCAGCCGTTGGCGGCCGGGCCGTCGTTGTAGACGGTGACGCTGGCGCTGTAGCCGGTGACCCACGAGTTGGTGACGACGAAGGAGACCCGGCAGGTACTGGCGATCTTCGTCGCCGGTACGAGGTTGCCGTAGTCGTCGCGGGCGGTGGCGAAGTCCTGGAACCCGAAGCCCCGACCGGCCGATCGGGTGGTGGTGCCGGCGGCGAGCACGGTGCCGTTGGCGTTGACGGCGTAGACCGGGCCGCCGCTGTCGCCGCCCCGTGCGGACTCCTGGCCGTCGAGCTGGGTGGCCTCGACGAGGTCCTCGATGTCGTCGTAGTGGTAGTCGACCCGCAGGTTGCAGACCGGACCGCCGATCGCACCCGCGGAGGTGTACCCGGACTGGCACAGCAGTTGGCCGGGGAAGACCTCGGTCCAGCCGATCACCTGGGTTCGGACCTCGTCCTGCTGACCGCCGACGTAGAGGTGGCCGCCGGGTGTCGGCGTTGAGATGATCATCGTGTCGTGGTTGTCATTGCTGGCGACCGCGTAGCCGACCAGGGTGCCGGTGCCGGTGGTCTTGTTCCAGCCGACGTGCCAGGGCGAGCCGACGGCTCCGCAGTGTTCGGCGGTCAGGATGTAACCGGCGTTGGTGTCCGCGTTGCGGACGCCGAAGCCTGCGGTACACCCGGGCGTGGTGAACCCGATGCCCGCCCCGCCGTCGAACGGCGCGGAGTCGTTGGCCCGTGACCGTGCGACCATGCGGTCGCGTTCGACGAAGCTGGTACGGACGCCGGTGACCGGTAGCTTCGGCAGCTTGGCCGGGGTGTGGTCAACGGCGATCTCGATGCCGGTACCATCCGTGCGCAGCCTGACCGAGTGGCTGGCGTCCGCCGGGTCGGCTTCCACCACCGGGGTGAGTCTGGCGGCGGCCTTGCGCAGTTCGGCGCGGGAGTAGGTGGCGTTGGCCACCTCGACCGGCGCGGTGCGGCGGGCGGCGGTGACGACTGCGGCGATGTCGGCGGGCGGCGCACCCTTCCACCACAGGGTGACGTGGTCGTCGACCAGGCCGATACCGGCATAGCCGCGTGCCGGCGCGCGTTCCACCGCGGTGCGGATGACATTGGCCACGTCGACCAGTGGGGCCTGGGCGACCATCTGGTCCAGGGTCCGTGCCGGGATGATGTCGAGGAGGGACTTGGCGGCCCCGGCGGCCCCCGGTTGGCCGGACTCCGCGTACGCGGAGGTGGGACCGGTGAGCGCTGTCGCGCCGACCAGTGCCCCGACGATCACCGTACTGGCGATCGCTTTCCGTATTGATGTCATGCCGCTGAGTCAAGCAACGTCCGCTGCCGGGAGACAGGCAGGACGCCCGGCAGGAGTCATCATGCCGGCGGTCCTGCCGGCAGTCGTCCGTGGTCTGCCGCACCGTGCTCGGCGTACGCGGATCGGTGCTCGCGCGATCGCCGATCACCGAGGGGCCCGCGTCCCGATCCGCACAGTGACCCACCTCGCAAATGTTTGCCCCTGACGTTAACGTGAGGTTTTAGCGTGGGGGCATGCAGATCAACGGTACGAAAGCCCTCGTAACAGGTGCCAACCGTGGACTCGGCAAGGCCTTCGCCGAGGGGCTCCTCGCCCGCGGTGCCACCACCGTCTACGCCACCGCCCGCCGGCCTGAGAGCATCGACATCCCCGGCGTGGTCCCCCTCCACCTGGACATCACCGACCCGACGTCCATCGAGGCCGCCGCAGCCGAGGTGGGCGACCTTGACATCCTCATCAACAACGCCGGCATCTCGACGAACGCACCCCTGCTCGGCCCCTCCACGGAAAACATCCGTCGCGAGTTCGACACCAACTTCTGGGGCACCCTCAACGTCACCCGCGCCTTCGCTCCCAGGCTCGGCGGGGGTGCCATTCTCAACGTCATCTCAGCGCTGAGCTGGTACGCCTTCGCCCCTGCCAGCAATGGCTACGCCGCCTCCAAAGCCGCCGAATGGTCTCTCACCAATGGCATCAGACTTGAGTTGGCCGACCAGAAAACCCAGGTTACCGCCCTCGCCCTGGCGATAGCCGACACCGACATGATGGCCGCCTACGACATCCCTAAACTCCCGCCCCGCGAGGTGGTCGCCATCGCCCTGGACGGCCTGGAGGCGGGCAAGCTCGAAGTAATCGCCGACAGTCCTACCGCCAACGTCAAGGCCTCGCTCTCCCGCGACCCGGCCCTCTTCTACGCCGACATCTCCGCCGCCCTCTTCGGCTGACACCACCGCCTCCCGCGCCGCCGGCCGGGTGGGTTACCCCACCCGGCCGGCATCTTGATCCCTGCAAAGAGGCTTTAGTGCTTCTTGAACACCGGCATGGTGTCAAGCGTGGTGGTGATGTTCTGCGTGGTGCCGCCCCGGTACGTCTTCCCGGTGAAGATGTCCGTCCAGCTGTTGCCCGGCGGGAACCACACCGACGTCGTGGCGGTGGTGCCCGGCGTCGTCACCGGCGCGACCAGGTAGTCCGGGCCGTAGAGGTACTGGGAACCGGCGGTGGCGTACGCGGCCTGCTCATTCGGGTACGCCAGGTACATCGAGCGGACGATTGGCGTACCCGTGCGGGTGGCCTCCTTGGCGGCGGCGTAGGTGTACGGCAGCAGCTTCTCCCGCAGGTTCAGGAACTTCTTGGCCGACGCGTTCGCCGCCGGGCCGTACTGCCAGGGCAGCCTGTCGCTGTGGTTGGAGTGCAGCCGGTCGATCGGCTGGAACGTGCCGAACTGCACCCAGCGGGCGTACAGGTCGTCGGGCAGTTTGGTGCTGCCCGGCTCGGTGCCCGGCTCCTGGAGGCCGCCGGTGTGCCCGCCGATGTCGTGGCTGACCGCGGCCAGCCCGGTCGCGGCCGACTCGCCAGGCGTGTAGCCGACCTCCATCTGCAGGGTCGACCAGTCGGAGGTGGTGTCGCCGGTGAAGTGCAGCGTGGTGCGCTTGTCGGCCCACGGGCCGGTCACCACCGGCGTCGGGCTGCCGTAGCCGCCGGCCTGCAACGAGCCGTACGCCCGGGAGAAGGCGAAGCCGGTCTTGTCGGCGTACTGCTTGTTGATCCACGCGTCGGCGGTCACCCCGTCGAGCGAGGACTTCGTGTTGTCGCAGCACCAGTCCAGCCACCAGAAGTCGGGGCCCTTGCTGCCCTTCGGGATCATCCCATCGTGCAGCTGCAGGTACGCCTTGAGCTGGTCCGGGTCGCCGAAGTCGAACGCGTAGCAGTCGGCACCGCCGTTGCAGCCGACGCGCTGGAGCTTGCCCTTCGCGGTGGCCTGCGCCTGCGCGAACTTCGGGTCCGAGCCGAGGATGCTCGGGTGGATGTTGATGCCTGTGTGCAGGCCCTGCTTCCTCGCCCAGTCGAAGAACGCCTTGGGGTCGGGGATCCGGGTGGGGTCGATGCTCCAGCCGTTCCACTTGTCCGGCGCCTTGATGTCGGTGTCGAGGACAAGAACATCCATGGGTACGCCCTCCGCCTTGGCCCGGGACACCAGGTCCTGGAACTCGGTGGCGGTGCGGTCGTAGTACTCGGAGTACCACACCCCGTACGCCCACTTCGGCAGCAGCTTCGTCGGCCCGGTCAGGGTCGCCAGGTCCTTCAGGGCACGGGTGAAGTCCTGCCCGTACGCGAGGACGTAGCCGTCCTGCTCGGGAGCCGGCCGGGGCTTGGTGGTGCTCAGGGCCGAGGCCGAGTCGTCGAGCAGGTACCAGCCGTCCTGATAGAGCAGGCCCGGAGCGGTGAGCGCGGAACCGGTCACGCCGTCCAGGCCCCGGCGGTAGCCGCCGAGCGGCGCGTGCGGGGCGAGCAGCGGGGAGCCAGTGCTCGTGACGGCGACCGTGTCGACGTTGACGTTGCAACTGGCGTCGGTGGGGCAGCCCAGCGTCACGGTGTTGGTGCCGCGGTCGAGGTGGACCGGAACGGAAACGGTGTTCCAGTAGTCCCATCCGCTGGTCGGCGGGAGGGTCGCCGTGACCGGCGCCACCGTTCCCGCAGTGACGGACATGGTGCGCGCCTGGCTCGGCTGGGCGCCGGCCTGGCCGTTGGCGTAGCGGATCTGCACCTGGTACTCACCCGCTGACGGGACATCCGTCACGGTGAGCGCGTCGGCGGAGCTGGTGCTCTCCAGGCCGGCCAGGAATCCCGTACCGGATGCGCCGTTGTGGTCGTTCGCGGGCCTCGCGCCGCCGGTCAGCGCGCCGGTCTCGGCCTCCGCCAGCGTGCCGAACCGCAGGGGCTGCGGCTGGGGCGGGGTCGGCGCCGGGAACGGATCACCAGGGTTGACCACCGCGAGGCTGTCGACGTTCACGTTGCCGGAGTCGTTGGGACCCCGTACCACGCTGATCTCGTGCTTCCCGGCGGTGAGGTCGACAGGCACGGTGGCCAGGCCCCAGGTGTCCCAGTTCGCGGTGGGCGGCAGCGTCAGCGTGTGGCCGGCGTCGCCGTCGACCTGGACCGTCAGGGTGCGGGCCACGTTCTGGCCGTCGCCGCCCGTGCTGTTGGCGTAGCGGACGGCGAGCTGCTTCGTGCCGCCCTCCGGCGCGTCGAGCGCGAACGTGACCGAGTCGCCGGACGAGGCGAAGCCGGCCGTGAAGCCGCGTCCGGTGAATCCCTGGTGGTCGGTGGCCACGCCGGGACCGTTGAGCTGGAGCGATTCGGCCTCGCAGAGCGCGCCGAACGCGCAGGCCGGAGCGGTGTGGCCGGCCCAGGGCTGGCCCTGCACGATCTGCTTGCCGGTCGTGAGCCGCACGGTGAGGTTGTCGGCGGTGAACGCGCCCGAGCCGACCTTGTACCGCAGCGTCATCGCGCCGGTGTCGATGGTGAGCCAGCCGTGCTCGACGTGCTTCGTGGAACGCGTACGGGGGAAGTCGTCGCGCCCGATGGCGTTGAACGTGGCGGCGTCGGTGAACCTGCCGTCCTTCTGGTATTCGGTGCGGATCAGGGTCGGGGACAGCACCTCGAAACGGGCGTCGCCCGACCGTACGGCGTCGTCCTGCGCTCGGTGGTGGCTGGCCTGGGCCGGCGCGGACGGAGCGAGTGCCAGCCCGGTGACGAGAATGCCTGCCGCGGCGGCTGCCGTCGCGCGGCGGCGTGGTGAGTTCCGATAGAGCAAGATGCGCTCCTCGTCTCATATGGAGGAAATGAGTCGATGACAACGCTGTCACTCGCCCGAAACGTATGTCAACGGGCGTCGGAGGGTGTCCCATCTCTCTTTGGCGCACAGGCTCACGGCCGTGGCGCGGGAGGATGAGCGCGGCGAGCCCACGCGGGTAGCTACCAGATCTGTGCACGTTCATCGATGAAGCGAGGCGGGTCGCCGAGGAAGGTGTCGGCCGGGACCGCTCCGTGCGCCAGGCTGAGAGTGTCCAACCGGTACAGCGTGGCGCCACCATTCATCCCGGTGAAGCGATAGTTGATCTGCCAGCGCAGCCATTCGCCGCGGACCAGTCGTACTGTGGGCGGCCGGCGGTGACGGCGCGGCACGCCCCAGGAAGCGGCGACCAGTTCGACCTGAAGCTGACCGTCCACCACCCGGAGGCGCGCCTCGCTCCGGTACGGCCCAGGTGCCGCGACGGCCTCGCGAGGCTCGAAACCATCGGCCTCCGCCATGTCGACCTCATGGGTGAGCGGCACCGCCTGTGCCGGGAGGATGAACGACACAGGTGCCGCGTTACGCCGAGTTGCCTCGATCCCTCCACGCGAACGCCTGGTCCACGACGTCCGAACCCACTGCACCACGGCATCCACACGCGGATACTCAGCCTGCTACCTGCCCCGACGCAACTCAGAATCCCGCGTTGCTGCGCTCTTCTAAAGTCCCGATCATGACCCGTCGACGGCCGAGCCGAACCTTCCTACGAGCGTTCTCGGCGTTCTATCTCGTCTTCGCGATGACCGGCGTGGCACTTGTCGGCTGGTCGATCGCGGACGAGCAGCGGAGAGCGGAGGCATCGGCCGAGGTGCTGGACGTCGAGGGCCGCGGGACCCGAACCATCCTGACGGTTCAGTTCAGCACCGCCCGTGGTGAGGTGTCTAAGGAGAGCTTTCACTCGTCGGTCGCTGCGAACCGAGCCGTGACCATCGGCGAGCGCATCCGCGTCACCTACGGCGAGAGCCATCCCTGTCTGGGAGTGCGCGAGGTCGGCGACCGATCGCCCTGGCACATCCTCATCATCGCGGTGGTGATTCTGACCGTCGCCGTCATCATGGCCTACGTCGTCTGGCGCCGGCCGCGACCTCCGCTGCCGCTCCGTTACGCGGGAATGCCCTGACGAGTAATTCCTGACCCTGGCTGGGCAGTGGGCGCAGACGGCGGCTGGCGGTGACCGTCGGTCACCTCCGTAGGGGCGGTCGTGGTCGTGAGCGGTATACCTCAGAGTCATATTCATACCTCTGAGGTATACCGCTCACCAGCACATCGACACGGCGGGCAGCCACAGCGGATGACCAGCGCCCTTCGCCGCAACCCCAGCCCCGTCTTGAGTCAGGACCTACTCGTCTAGCGGTCTGGGCGATCGGACCGAGGAAGCCGGCAGCGGGTCTCGCTTATCGTCGGCATGAATCACGGGCAGCGTAGGAGAGGGACGATGGTGGAGCCGGATCAGCTCGCTGCGGCCCGCCGTCGCTTCCCGGTGGGTGACCACGTCACGGGTCGGGTGGTTCTCATACCGCGACCCGGCTCGATAGGTCTGCTCGTCGACCTGAGCCACGAGCGGTGGGTGGCCATCAAGGCACGGTTTCCGATCGGCTCGGTGGTCGCCGCGATCGTGACCCACGTCTTCCCTTCGAACAGGGAATACGTGGTGAGGTTCGGGGACTGCTGGTCAGCTCTGGAATGGGACGACGAAGCCCCGGCACTGGGCGTGACCGGCACGTACAGCGTTGTCCGGCATCTCGAGGAGACTCGACGGATCATCCTCGCGCCGGCCGACTCATCCCGCTGAACGACGTCGGACATCCACCAACGTGTAACTCCTCAGCAGCGAGGGCTGTCGAGTGCGGCGGCACCGGCGAGGGCTTCGACTGTCGCCGTCGGCGCGGTCGACTCCGCAGGGGTCGGTGAGGGCGCGATGGTGGGGCTCGGCGAGGCCGACGGGGAACTGCTCGGCGTCGGAGAGGCGAGGGTGGCCGTGCTGCGCTGCACCTGCTTCGTGACCATCCGGATGCTGGTGGCGATCGCCTGGCGTCCGTACACGTCGGTGACCCGGATGCTGTACGGCCCGGCGCCGATCCCGTCCTCGATGGTCCAGTAGTTGTCCGCCTGGCGGGTCGCCTTGCGGAAGCCGCCGCTCGACCCCTTCGCCTCGACCGTGCGGAGCGGGTTGCCGTGGTTGCCGACCTGCACGGCGAACCAGTACTTCGACGCGCCGCCCTTCATCCGGAAGGTGAGCCCTCCGTCGAGCGGCGGGTTCACCACCGCCCGGTACGTCACACGGGCGATGCCCTGCGACCGGTCGGCGATCCGGGCGAACGCCTCGTCGGAGAGGTCGATCTTGCGGGTTCCGCACCCGCCGCACTGGTCCATGACCATGACCCGGACGGTGCCCTTCGGGCCGCTGACGTCCAGGTAGCTGCCGCAGGCCGCAGCTCCGGCGTACTGCGACGAGCCGAGTGCCACGTAGAGCCGGTCCGCGGGTGGGCTCGGGAAGGAGCAGGTGCCACCCGAGCGGCCCGCGTCGTAGAAACTCGCTGTTCCCTTGTGGACGGAGCTGCCCGTGGGCGGAGCGGCGCAGGCCGGGGCGGCGCCTCCGCGTACGGCGAGGGTGATCCCGAGTACGGCGGCCAGGGCGGCGATCCCGGCACCTGCCAGCCAGTGCCTGACCCGGCGACTCAACCGGGGCGTGCCGCTGTTGCCGGCGGGGGTGGCGTTCTCCGGATCCGTGCCTGGTGCTGCCGTCACAGCGGCTGATGTTGCCGCACTCCGCCGCGGCAGCGCAAAGCCGTCGAGCGGACTGTCACCTACCGCACCGGGTAGGTCGCAGTCCGTCGCAGCCCGGTGCTTGATCCACTCGGCTTCAAGGAAGGCGGGGTGTCGTGTCCCCCGGGATGGACCGGTTTCAAGGAAGCCGAGAGGATCAAGCGGCTCCGCCGACGGATGGACAGTGCCGTATCGCCACGAGGTCGAGGCGTGGCGTTCTACGCTCCGAGATATGGCGGCGGCGTGCCCATTCCGAATTGGCGCACAAGCTCGGGCAGTGCCCTCACCCATGATTCCCCTCGCGAGGCATGAACTTTCGACAGAGAGGAAGCACGCATGGCTGTCAAGACGAAGGCACGTCCCGGCACCAGGGAGATCCGGCCGTTCACGGTGGAAATCCCCCAGGCGGACCTCGACGACCTGAAAGGGCGAATCGCGGCCGCCCGCTGGCCGGACAAGGAAATCGTCGACGACCAGTCGCAGGGCGTGCCCCTCGCGACGATCCAGGCCGTCGCCCGCTATTGGGAGAAGGAGTACGACTGGCGCAAGGTCGAATCGCGGCTGAACGCGCTACCGCAGTTCATGACCACGATCGACGGGGTGGACATCCACTTCATCCACGTGCGCTCGAAGCACGACGACGCGCTGCCGCTCATCGTCACCCACGGGTGGCCCGGTTCGGTGATCGAGCAGTTGAAGATCATCGAGCCGCTCACCGACCCCACCGCCCACGGCGGCAGCGCCTCGGACGCCTTCCACCTGGTGATCCCGTCGCTGCCCGGTCACGGTTTCTCGGGCAAGCCGACGGTGGCGGGCTGGAACCCGCAGAAGATCGCGACCGCGTGGACCGAGTTGATGAAGCGTCTCGGCTACTCGCGATTCGTCGCCCAGGGCGGCGACTGGGGCGCGGTCATCGTGGACCAGATGGGCATCCAGGCACCCCCGGAACTGCTCGGCATCCACACCAACATGCCCGGCGCTGTCCCCACCGAGATCGACCTGTTGTTCCAGGGCGACACCACAGGCGCGAACAACGCCATGGGCTCACTGCCCTCCGGTCTGTCCGCCGACGAGATGCGTGCCGCCGAGGAGGTCAACTACGTCTGGAAGCACGTCGCGTACGCCCTCATGATGGCGACGCGTCCGCAGACGCTTACCGGCCTGGCGGATTCGCCGGTCGGGCTGGCGTCCTTCCTGCTCGACCACGACGCGAAGAGCCTGGCCCTCATCGCGCAGGTCTTCGACGGCGCCCAGGCGGGCCTCACCCGTGACGACATCCTGGACAACATCTCGCTCTACTGGTTGACGAACACCGCGATCTCCGCGTCCCGGCTGTACGCGGAGAACAAGCTGTCGTTCTTCGCCGCCAAGGGCGTGAACGTCCCGGTCGCCGTGAGCGTCTTCCCCGACGAGCTGTACGAGGCGCC
The DNA here is from genome assembly GCF_049841645.1 of Micromonospora sp. DT43. Taxonomy (NCBI): domain Bacteria; kingdom Bacillati; phylum Actinomycetota; class Actinomycetes; order Micromonosporales; family Micromonosporaceae; genus Micromonospora; species Micromonospora sp. DT43. The sequence continues at coordinate 383,373 of NZ_JBNCKR010000001.1, forward strand.
GCAGAGTTGGGCCGAGCAGGCGTACCCGAACCTCATCTACTTCAACAAGCTCGACGTGGGCGGGCACTTCGCGGCCTGGGAGCAGCCGAAGATCTTCTCCGAGGAACTGCGGACCGCTTTCCGGTCACTGCGCTAGATGGCCGTGCACCTGCCTCCGCTGAACGGTGCGGTCGAGTGGCTCAACTCCGAGCCGCTCGACCCCGCCGAGCTGCGCGGACGCGTCGTGCTCGTGAACTTCTGGACGCTCACCTGCATCAACTGGCTGCGTCAGGAGCCGTACGTCCGCGCCTGGTCGCAGGCCTACCGCGACGACGGCCTCGTCGTCGTCGGGGTGCACACGCCGGAGTTCACCTTCGAGCACGAGGTCGACTGGGTACGCCGGGCGGTCGCGGCCCGCTCGATCGACTACCCGGTCGCCGTCGACAACGACTACGCGATCTGGAGTGCCTTCGCCAACCAGTACTGGCCTGCGCTGTACGTAGCGGACACCGACGGCGTCATCCGCGACGAGCACTTCGGTGAGGGGCGCTACGAGCAGTCCGAGCGCACCCTTCAGCACCTGCTCGGCATCGAGCGCGACCCCGTACCCGTCAACGGGGTCGGCCCGGAGGCGGCGGCCGACTGGGACAGTCTGCGGACGCCCGAGACGTACCTCGGGTTCAGTCGCGGCGACCACTTCGCGTCGTCGAACGGTGCGGCGCTCGACGAACGCCGCGCCTACGACCTCCCCGGGAGCCTGGCGCTCAACCAGTGGGCCCTGGCGGGGGAGTGGACGATCGGGTCGGAGAACGTCGCGCTCGACGGGGCCGGTGGCGGCATCGCCGTCCGCTTCCACGCACGCGACGCGCATCTCGTGCTGGCCCCTGTGGTGGGACGGTCGGTCCCGTTCCGCGTGCTGCTCGACGGCGAGGCTCCCGGGCCGTCCCACGGCGTCGACGTCGACGCCGACGGCAACGGTGTCCTGGAGGACGGACGGCTCTACCAGCTCGTCCGCCAACAGGGTGCGGTCCGGGAGCGGACCCTGGACATCACGTTCGACGAGCCGGGCGCAGCGGCGTACGCCTTCACTTTCGGGTGAGTCAGCGCCCTACCGTCCGCGATAGTGTCGACCGCTGTGACAACGCCTGAGATCACTCTCGCAACGCCAACGGACCGCGATGCGGTGGTCGGCACTCTGGTCGCCGCGTTCGTCAAGGATCCCATCCTGCGGCACCTGTTTCCCGACGACGCGACCTATCCGCGTTACGCCGCCACCTTCTTTGGCAACCTGTTCGACAAGCGGGTGCACAGGTCGTCGATCTGGATGATCGGCGGGGGTGCGTCCGTCGCCGTCTGGGAGCCGCCGGACGCCGGGCACGCGTCGACGGACGCCGACCCCGACTACCCCGCCGACGTGCTGGCCCGCGTGCGGGGCTACGACGAGGTCGTGCACGCCGCCCTGCCGACGTACCCGTTCTGGTATCTCGGCGTCCTGGGCACCCACCCGGACAGCGCCGGGCGCGGTTGGGGCCGTGTCGTCATGCGGGCCGGGCTGGCCCAGGCGGCCGCCGAGGGCCTGCCGGCGATCCTGGAGACCAGCAACCCGGGCAACGTCGAGCTGTACCGCCGCGCCGGCTGGGAGGAAATGGGCTACCTGGCCGAGCCCGTCCCCACCTGGATCATGCAGCAGCCGACGCGCTGAACTACTGCAGCCCCACCCGACCGTTGCGGGCATCGGAAGTCGGGTGGAGGCCGGGGCCTGCCGCCTAGCGTTGCTGCTCGTAAGAGGGAAGGAGGCCCGGGTGCTGGAGCGGCTCAACGAGGCCATGGCGCACATCGAGCGGCACCTCGACGAGCAGATCGAGGTGGCCGACCTGGCGCGGATCGCGCTGACGTCGGAGTACCACTTCCGGCGACTGTTCTCCGCGCTGGCCGGCATCGGACTGTCGGAGTACATCCGTCGTCGTCGGCTCACCGTCGCCGGCGCGGACGTGCTCGCGGGTGAGCGGACACTGCTCGACGTCGCCGTGCGGTACGGCTACGGATCGGCCGAGGCGTTCGCCCGGGCGTTCCACGCCGTACACGGCGTGGGGCCGGGAGAAGCTCGGCGTACGGGGGCAGTGCTGCGCGCCCAGCCCCGGATGTCCTTCCGACTCACAGTGGAAGGGAGTGGCAGCATGGAGTACCGAATCGTCACCAAGGACGCGTTCGCGCTGGTGGGACGCAAGGCCCGGGTCCCGCTGGTGCACGAGGGGATGAACCCGGCGATCGTCGCGTTCATCCGGAGCATCGACCAGGAGACGACCGCCCGGATCGAGGCGCTCTCCGATCAGGAGCCGACCGGGATCGTCAACGTCAGCGACAACCTCGCCGACGGTCGGGCCGAGGGCAGCGAGTTGGACTACTGGCACGGGGTGGTCACCGGCGTCACGCCACCGGAGGACCTGGACGCGCTTCCGGTGGCGGCCGGAACATGGGCGGTGTTCACCACCTCCGGCGCGTTCCCGCAGGCCGTCCAGTACCTGTGGCGGGACGTCTTCACCCAGTGGTTCCCGTCCAACCCGTACCGCAGCCGACCCGGACCGGAGATCTCCCGGGTGCGGGTGTCCGCGGACGGGACCACGGCGGACGCCGAACTGTGGATCCCCGTCGAGCGGGTCGCGGCCTGACGGGCGCGGCTCAGGTGGGGACGTCGTCCCAGTTCGTGCCGGGCGGCAGGTAGCCGGCCGACGGGTTGTCGCGCAGCGCGTAGGCGATGACCAGCAGGTCGTGTGGGGTCAACTCGGGCAGCCGGTCCAGCGGAAACCACCGCACGGCCACCGACTCGTCGTCGTTGACCCGGGCGGTGCCGGACACCACCCGGCAGAGGAAGCCCAGGTTGAGGATTTCGCACCGGTCCCCGTTGGGGTAGGTGTGCGGGTGCGAGACGGCACTGGACAGCCGGACGGGCGCCACGTCCAGGCCCGTCTCCTCCCGCACCTCCCGCAGCAGCGCGGCGGCCGGCTGCTCGCCCGACTCGACGAAGCCGCTGATGATCGACCACCGCCCGTCGTCGGCGCGTTGGCCGAGCAGCAGCTCGCCGGCATCGTTGCGGATCACCGCGCTGACGCTGGGCAGCCACAGCAGGTCATGACCGATGTGCTTACGCATCCGCACGACGTAATCCGGTACCGACATCGGGCGATCATAGGCCGCCGGTGGGCGGCCATGGCCGCCCCGGCGGCTCGCGCCGTCGGGGCCCAATGCCCCATCCGCGCTTTTTTCGGTGTTTTCGCCCGGAGTGCGGTGAGCGTCTCTACTGTGGAGAGGGTTCGGCGACTTGCGTGATCCGGTGGCGGTCCGCCCGTTCCCGGTGCACAGTGATTCCCATGAACGACAGCGGACGTAATGGGCAGTTCTACTGGTGCACCCGGCACCACCGGGTCGAGACGGACGCCAACGTGTGTCCGGCGAAGCACGTTCTCGGCCCGTACAACTCGGCGGCCGACGCGGAGAACGCCCTGCAGCAGGTGCAGGAGCGCAACGAAGCGTGGGAGGCCGAGGACGCTCGTTGGGCCGGGGAGGACAGGTAGACGGCGCGGGACGGCCCGCGTCGCGGTAGTTCGTGCTCCGCGAGGACGCACGCGAGAGCACGTCCCCGAGGAGGAACCACGATGGCCGAAGCACAGCAGGCCACCACCCGTCCGGCCGCCCGACGCACCACCGCGAAGAAGACCGCAGCGGCGGAGCGCAACACGTCGGCCAGCCGGACCACCCCCGTGCGCAAGTCCACCACGGGTGCCGCGAAGGCGCCGGCGCGGAAGGCAGCCGGCGGCGCGGGCCGTGCCCCGGCCAGGAAGACCACCACGGCGGCGAAGAAGGCCCCGGCGAAGAAGGCCGCGACCAAGACGACCGCGAGCAAGGCCGCCCCCACCAGGACCGCCGCGGCGAAGAGCGCGGCGGCGAAGAAGACCACGACCAGGACCAGCGCGGCGGCCAAGAAGGCCCCGGCCAAGACCTCGACCGCCACCCGCAAGACGACCACCGCCGCGAAGCGGACCCCGGCGTCCACGACGCGCAAGAGCACCACCGCCGCGAGCAGGACGACGGGTACGGCGAAGAAGAGGACAAGCGCCGCCAAGAAGACGACAGGCGCCGCGAAGAAGACCACGGCGTCGGCGGCGAAGCGGACCACCGCAGCCGCGAAGGCGCCCGCGCGCAAGGTCGCGACCAAGGCGTCCACCGTGAAGAAGACGGCCGCCAAGAAGGCCCCGGCGAAGAAGACCGCGGCGAAGAAGGCCCCTGCCAAGAAGGCGGCTGCGAAGAAGACCGCTTCCACCCGCCCGAGCGGCGGCGCCCGCAACGCCCCGGCGAAGAAGGCCCCGGCCGCGAAGGCGACAGGCACCTCGGCGATCACCGCCCGCAAGGCGGCGGCGAAGAAGGCCCCGGCGAAGAAGACCACCGCAGCCAAGGCCCCGGCCCGCAAGGTGACCGCCCGCAAGTCACCCGGCCGCCCGGTCGCCGCACGAGCCACCACCCCCCGGGGTACGCGCAGCACCGCCCGAAAGGCGACCGGCTGAGCGCAGGCGCCTCGGCGCGGCACCGGTTCGTTCCACGGGTCTGCCGTGTCCAGCGCGGCAGAGCGCCACGGCGGTGCGAGATGGCGGGTCCGCACGCGGCGCGGAGCGGTTCGTCGGCGGGCGACGGAGATCTCGGCCGGTCACCGGAAGCGGATCACCGGCGGCGCTGTCAGGATTGACCCGTGGTCATCCGACGCGTACTCGCGCCCCGCATCGACTTCGGCGCGCTGCGCCGCGAACTCGGCCTGCCCGAGGGTTTCCCGGCTGCCGCCCAACGGGAGGCCGACGCGGCGGCTGCCGCGCCGCCCCGGCCCTCGGTCGACCGCACCGACATCCCGTTCGTGACGCTCGACCCGGCCAGCTCACGTGACCTGGACCAGGCGATGCACCTCGCCCGCCGGCCGGGTGGCGGCTACCGGGTGCGGTACGCCATCGCGGACGTCGCCGCGCACGTCACGCCGGGCGGCGCGCTCGAGGAGGAGACCTGGCGCAGGGGGGAGACGGTCTACCTGCCCGACGGCAACGTGCCGCTGCACCCGCTGACGCTCAGCGAGGGCGCGGCAAGTCTGCTGCCCGACGACGACCGGGCCGCCGTGGTGTGGACCATCGACCTGGACGCCGACGGCGGCACCGTGGCCGTCGAGCTGGAGCGCGCTCTGGTGCGCAGCCGGGCCAAACTCGACTACACCGGAGTGCAGGCGGCGGCCGAGGCCGGCCAGTTGCCCGAGCCGATCGCGCTGCTGCCCGAGATCGGCGACCGACTGACCGCCCGGGGCCTGCGCCGTGGCGCCATCAACCTGCCGCTGCCCGAGCAGGACGTGGAGCCCGACGGTGACGGCTGGCGGCTGGTCCTGCGCGGGCCGGTACCGATGGAGGAGCACAACGCGCAGATCTCACTGCTGACCGGGATGGCCGCCGCCGACATCATGCTGGCCGGCCGAGTGGGCCTGCTGCGCACGATGCCGGCACCGAAGCCGGAGGCGGTGCAACGCCTGCGGGCGGCCGCCGCTCCGTTGGGCGTGCACTGGCCGGACGGCGTGGGCCCCGGTGAGGTGATCGCCGGCCTGGACGCCGCGCAGCCGCGTTCCGCCGCGTTCGTCGACCAGGCGGCCGAGCTGATGCGCGGCGCCGCGTACACCGCCTTCGACGGCACTGCCCCGGAGCAGCCCGAGCACGGCGGTGTGGCCGCCGCGTACGCCCATGTCACGGCGCCGTTGCGACGCCTGGCCGACAGGTACGCCACCGAGGTCTGCCTGGCCCTGCACGCGGGCCGGGAGGTGCCCGACTGGGCCCGCGCGGCGCTGCCCCGGCTGCCCGAGGTGATGGCCAGCACCGACCGGACCGCCTCGGCCGCCAGCCGCGGCGCCGTCGAACTGACCGAGGCGGTGCTGCTGGAGCACCGGGTGGGGGAGACCTTCGACGCGGCGGTACTCGACGTCGACGCCCCGCCCAACGGCAAGTCCCGGCCCCGCCCGCCCGGCGGAACGGTGGCCCTGGACGCCCCACCGGTACGCGGCCGCTGCCTCGGTGCGCTGCCGCTCGGCGAACGGGTCCGGGTCCGCCTGGTCACCGCCGATCCGGCGGCCCGCACGGTGCTGTTCGAGCTGGCCTGAGCCGGCTGTTCCGGCCGGGCCGGTTCGGCGGTCCGGCACGTAGCGGGGATTGTCACAGCGGCCGGCGCTGCTGACCCACCGGGCGGTTTGCGAGGATGAGCCCATGGCATACGACGCGAGCACCCTGCCCGACGTGTCCGGGCTGACGGTCGGCATCATCGGCGGCACCGGCGACCAGGGCCGTGGCCTCGCCTATCGCCTAGCCCGGGCCGGGCAGACGGTGCTGATCGGGTCCCGCTCGGCGGAGCGGGCCGCCGAGTCGGCCGCCGAGATCGCCGCGCTGCCCCGGATGCCTGCCGACGTCAGCGTCACCGGCGCGGCCAACGACGAGGTGGCCCGCCGCAGCGACGTCGTGATCATCGCGGTGCCGTGGGACGGGCACGCCGCCACCGTCGCCGCCCTGGCCGAGCCGCTCGCCGGAACGATAGTCGTCGACTGCGTCAACCCCCTGGGCTTCGACAAGCAGGGCCCGTACGCCCTCACCGTCGCCGAGGGAAGCGCCGTCCAGCAGGCCGCCGCGCTGCTGCCCGACTCCCGCGTCTGCGCCGCGTTCAACCACGTCAGCGCCCCGCTGCTGGCCGACCCCGAGGTCGACCGGATCGACCTCGACGTGCTGATCTGCACCGAGGACCGGGAGCTCGTCGACATCGTCGGAGCGCTGGCCGCCCGGATCCCCGGGATGCGCGGCATCTACGCCGGCCGGCTGCGCAACGCCCACCAGATCGAGGCGTTCACCGCGAATCTGATCGCCATCAACAAGCGCTACAAGGCGCACGCGGGCATCCGCGTCACCGACCTCTGACGAGGCCCCCGGGCCGACGAACGGCGTGATCCATTCGGGTTCGCTGAAATCGGGGTGTCCCGGTGCCAGGGATACCCCGATTTCAGCGAAGCCGAGTCGATCAGACTGGCTGTGCTAGAAGGTGTGCTCGGCTGCCGGGAACTCGCCGCCGCGGACCTCTTCGGCGAAGCGGCGCGTCGCGTCGGTGAGGACGTCGGCCAGGTCGGCGTAGCGCTTCACGAAGCGCGGGGCCCTGCCGGTACGCAGGCCGGCCATGTCCTGCCAGACCAGCACCTGGGCATCGGTGTCCGGGCCCGCGCCGATGCCGACAGTGGGGATCGCCAGTTCGTGGGTGATCTGCTTGGCCACCTCACCCGGCACCATCTCCAGCACCACCGCGAACGCGCCCGCCTCGGCCACCGCCCGCGCGTCGGCCAGCACCTCGTCGGCCGTGTCGCCCCGGCCCTGCACGCGGTAGCCGCCCAGGGTGTGCTCGCTCTGCGGGGTGAAGCCGATATGCGCCATCACCGGGATGCCGGCCCCGACGATCGCGGCGATCTGCGCGGCGTTGCGGCGGCCACCCTCCAGCTTCACCGCGTGGCAGCCACCCTCCTTCATGAACCGGACGGCGGTGCGCAGCGCCTGGGTCGGCCCCTCCTCGTACGAGCCGAAGGGCAGATCACCGACGACGAGGGCCTGCCGGGTCGAGCGCACCACGGCCCGTACCAGCGGAAGCAGGTCGTCGGTGGTGACCGGCAGGGTGGTCTCGTAGCCGAACACGTTGTTCGCGGCCGAGTCGCCGACAAGCAGCACCGGCACGCCGGCCCGGTCGAAGATTCCCGCCGTGTACTGGTCGTACGAGGTGAGCATCGGCCACCGCTCGCCGCGTTCCTTGGCGGCGATCAGGTCGCGGGTACGGATCCGACGGGTGGCCGGTCCGCCGTACAGCGCGGTCACCTCGTTCGGAGTGGACTCGGTCATGACTGTCTCCTTCCTCGAGGCCGCCTGCGCGGTCCCCGGGTTCCGTCGCGATCGTCGCACCGGAAGACCGGGTGACGGCAGGGCGCAGTGGAAGATGTCACTCACGACCGCCGCGCCGGGCCGGGTTCGGTGACCCGGCCCGGGTGTACGGGCCTCAGCCGTTCTCGCGCCACCGGTTGGTGATCGGCAGGCGGCGGTCGCGGCCGAACGCCTTCATGGAGATCTTCGCGCCGGGCGCCGACTGGCGTCGCTTGTACTCGGCGGTATCCACCAGCCGCAGCACCTTGTCGACGACGGCCGGGTCGTGGCCCGACTCGACAAGCCCGTCGCGGCCCAGGTCGCCGTCGACGTAGCCGATCAGGATCGGATCCAGCACGTCGTAGTCGGGCAGGGAGTCGCTGTCGAGCTGGCCCGGGCTCAGCTCGGCGCTCGGCGGCTTGCCGATCGAGTTCTCCGGGATCGGGGCGGTATCGCCGCGGCGGGCCGCGTCCGCGTTGCGCCACTTCGCCAGCCGCCACACAAGCGTCTTCCAGACGTCCTTGATCGGGTTGAAGCCGCCCACCGAGTCGCCGTACAGGGTGGAGTAGCCGACCGCTAGCTCGCTCTTGTTGCCTGTGGTGAGCACCAGGTGGCCCTCCTGGTTCGACAGCGCCATCAGGATCACACCGCGTACGCGGGCCTGGAGGTTCTCCACGGCGATCCCGGACAGCGACAGGTTGGCCAGGAAGGCGTCCACCATCGGCTGGATCGGCTCGACGCGGTAGTCCAGCCCGGTGCGCTTGGCCAGGTCGGCGGCGTCCTCACGGGAGTGCTCGGAGGAGTGCTGGCTGGGCAGCGACACCCCGACCACCCGGTCCGGGCCGAGCGCGTCGACGGCGATGGCGGCCACCACCGCCGAGTCGATGCCGCCGGAGAGGCCGAGCACCACCGACGCGAACCGGTTCTTGTTGACGTAGTCGCGCAGGCCCAGCACCAGCGCGTGCCACACCTCGGCCTCGTCGGCCACCGGCTCGATCAGCCCACCGGCGACGGCCGGGCCGGACGGCGCGGGTGGAATCACGTCCAGCGTGTGGTGCGCCACCCGCATGCCGTCCGCGACGTTGCGGCTGCCCGGGGCCGTGGTCGCGGCCGGCAGCTCGATGTCGTGCACGAGCAGGTGCTCGACGAACTGCGGGGCGCGGGTGAGCAGCTCACCGTCGGAGGTGACGATCATCGAGTCGCCCTCGAAGACCAGCTCGTCCTGCCCGCCGATCATGTTGACGTACGCGATGGCGGCGCCCGCCTCGGCGGCCCGGCGGCGCACCAGCGGCAGCCGGATGTCGTCCTTGTTCAGCTCGTACGGCGAGCCGTTGATGTTGACCACCAGGCCGACGCCTGCCTGCCGGGCGGCGGCGAACGGCCCGCCGGCCTGCCACAGGTCCTCGCAGATGGTCAGCGCGACGTCCACCCCGCCGATCCGCGCCACTGTCAGCTGGTCGCCGGAGACGAAGTAGCGGTCCTCGTCGAAGACGCCGTAGTTGGGCAGGTGGTGCTTGAAGTAGCGGGCGACCACCTCGCCCCGGTGCAGCAGCGCGGCGGCGTTGCGGGCACCCCGGCCGGGCTCGGCGTCCCCGCTCACCTGCGGCGGCCCGTCGGCGTCCAGGTAGCCGACCACGACCGGCAGGTCACCGAGACCGTCCTCGGCCAGGTCGGCGGCGAGCCGCTGGACAGCGGCCTGGGACGCGGCGACGAAGGAACGTCGGAAGACCAGATCCTCGACCGGGTAGCCGGTAAGCATCATCTCCGGGAAGAGCACGAGCTGGGCGCCGGCGTCGGCGGCCTGGCGGGTCCAGCTGCGGACCAGGTCGGCATTGCCGGCAATGTCGCCGACGCTCGGGTTGACCTGGGACAGGGCGAGACGCAGGGTGGGCATGCCCTCATCTTGCCCCAGCACGGCCGGAGCAATCCGCACCGTCGGACGAGATGGCGGCCACGCTCGGGCACCGCGCGAGGGTCCGACCCGATCGGTACCGCTCGGCGGGCGGGACACGAGGGGACGGGCGGCGGCGGTTCGCGTAACGTCTGCGTAACCAGGCCCGGGAACACTGGGCGGTCAGGTCGGGTACAGCCCGACCAAGGCGGACAAAAGAGTTGTCGCGAGGGGTTGGGGAAGTGGACCGTCAGCAGGAGTTCGTCCTCCGTACGCTGGAAGAGCGGGACATCCGGTTCGTCCGGCTGTGGTTCACGGACGTGCTGGGCACGCTCAAGAGTGTCTCGGTGGCGCCCGCGGAGCTGGAAGCGGCCTTCGAGGAGGGCATCGGCTTCGACGGCTCGGCCATCGAGGGCTTCGCCCGGGTCTTCGAATCGGACATGGTGGCCATGCCCGACCCGACCACCTTCCAGGTCTTCCCGTTCGAGGGCGGGGTCAGCGGCGAGAGCGCCCGGATGTTCTGCGACATCCTGCTGCCCGACGGCGGCCCCTCCTGGGCCGACCCGCGGCACGTGCTGCGCCGCGCGCTGTCCAAGGCGGCCGAGAAGGGCTTCACCTTCTACACCCACCCCGAGATCGAGTTCTTCCTGCTGGAGAACGGCCCGCAGGACGGCTCGGTACCCACCCCGGTGGACACCGGCGGCTACTTCGAGCACACCACCCACGCGGTGGCCCGCGACTTCCGCCGCCAGGGCGTGCTGGCCCTGGAGCGGATCGGCATCTCGGTGGAGTTCAGCCACCACGAGGTCGCGCCCGGCCAGCAGGAGATCGACCTGCGCTACGCCGACGCGCTGACCACCGCCGACAACATCATGACCTTCCGGCACGTGGTGAAGGAGGTCGCGCTCTCCACAGGCGTGCAGGCCAGCTTCATGCCGAAGCCGTTCACCGACCAGCCGGGCAGCGGCATGCACACCCACCTGTCGCTGTTCGAGGGCGAGCGCAACGCCTTCCATGACGGCGGCGACCCGATGAAGCTCTCCAAGGTGGCGAAGTCCTTCATCGCCGGCCTGCTGGTGCACGCCCGGGAGTACACGGCGGTCACCAACCAGTGGGTCAACTCGTACAAGCGGCTCTTCCCGCAGGCCCTGCCGGACCGGATCACCGAGAGCCCGGCGTACGTCTGCTGGGGTCACCTGAACCGATCCGCGCTGGTCCGCGTCCCGGCGTACGGCAAGCCGAACTCGGCCCGGGTGGAGGTCCGTTCGCTGGACTCGGCGACCAACCCGTACCTCGCCTTCGCGGTGCTGCTCGGCGCCGGCCTGAAGGGCATCGAGGAGGGCTACGAGCTGCCGCCGGGCGCCGAGGACGACGTCTGGTCGCTGAGCAGCGCCGAGCGCCGCGCCATGGGGTACGAGGCTCTCCCGGAGAACCTGGCCGAGGCGATCGACGTGATGGCCGAATCCGAACTGGTCGCCGAGGTGCTCGGCGAGCACGTCTTCGACTTCTTCCTGCGCAACAAGCGGGCCGAGTGGGAGCAGTACCGCCGCGAGGTCACCCCGTACGAGCGGCAGCGTTACCTGGCGCTGTAGTCGCGGGGCTGACGCGGTGGCGCGCTGCCGCTATCGTCTCGATCACCGCGCCGGTACCCCTCCGGGCGGAGAGTCGGGAGGCAGTCGGTGCTGGAGGATCTGCTCAGCGGTGCCTGGCAGAGCGTCGTGTTCGGTGTCGTGGGCGTCGGGCTCATGGCGGCCGGGTTCGGGCTTGTCGACCTGCTCACCCCGGGGCGGTTGCGGGAGCTGATCTGGGTCGAGCGCAACGCCAACGCGGGGTTGCTGCTCGCCGCCAACCAGCTCGGCATCGCCGGAATCGTCTTCACGGCGATCCTGACCAGCTACAGCGACTTCGGCCGGGGCTTGGCCTCCACCGTGGTCTTCGGGCTGGTCGGGCTGGCCATCATGGCGCTGGCCTTCTTCGTGCTCGACCTGCTCACCCCCGGCAAGCTCGGTGAGGTCATCTGCTCGCCCGAGCCGCACCCGGCCGCCCGGGTCAGCGCCGCCACGCACTTCGGCGCGGCACTGATCGTCTGCGCCTGCATCGCCTGAGGCCGGTCGCTGAACCGGTCGCTGCGGGGCGTCGTACCCCGGCCGTAGCGTGCGGGGCATGAACCGCACGGACCGGCTCTACGCCCTGGTCGAGGAGCTGCGGGCGATGTCACCCCGGCCGCGCAGCGCCCGTTGGCTGGCCGCCCACTTCGAGGTGAGCAGCCGGACCATCGAGCGGGACATCGGCGCGCTCCAGGAGGCGGGCGTGCCGATCTGGGCCGAGCCCGGGCGCACCGGCGGCTACATCCTGGACCGCAGCCGCACGCTGCCGCCGGTCAACCTGACCGCGGCCGAGGCGGTGGCGATGGCCGTCGCGCTGCACCGGCTCGCCGGGACCCCGTTCGCCGGGCCGGGCGCCAGCGCGCTGCGCAAGCTGGTGGCGGTGCTGCCGGCCGCCGACGCCGCCGAAGCGCACCGCCTCGCCGGCCGGGTACACCTGATCGGCGACGGGCCGGCCACGCCCGTCCCGGCCACCGTCGCCGACGCGGTCACCGCGCGGCGGGTGCTGCGCATCCGGTACGCCGACCGCGCCGGCATCGACTCGGTGCGCGACGTCGAGCCGCTGGGCTACCTCGGCAACCCCCGACACTGGTATCTGCTGGCCTGGTGCCGGCTGCGCGACGAGCTGCGCTGCTTCCGTACCGACCGGATCGCCGACGTCCGGGCGCTGCCCGAGGTGGTGGTCCGGGAGCTGCGCCTGACTGATCTCGACATCCCCCATGAACGCGTCCGCCCGCTGAGCCTCGTCTGAGTCAGGTCAGGATCGCGCCGACCTCCGCCGGGTGATCCGGAAACACCGACAGGACGCTGTCGCGGACGGCCCCGAAACTGCTCCAGACGACGGCGAATCGCCGTCCCGGCAACTCTGGAGGCAGCACGTGTCCACGACGCCCATCACCTGGTTCGAGATCGGCACCGACCGGCCGGACGAGGCGGAACGCTTCTACGGCGAGCTGTTCGGCTGGACCTTCGAGGAGCAGGGCGGGGGTAGTGGCGGGTCCTACCGCGTGACCGGGGCCGGCGGCGATACCGGGATCGGCGGGGCGATCCGAGCGACCGACGGGACGTCCCCGAACTACGCGGTGTTCTACGCCGAGGTCGCCGATGTGGCGGAGACCTGCCGGCGAGCCGAGGCAGCCGGCGGCAGGGTGTTGGTGCCGGCGCGAACCGCCCCGAGCGGGCTCACGTTGGCGCACCTGCTCGACCCGGCCGGTAACCACCTGGGCGTGTTCGCACCCCCACCCGGACAGGGCTGACCCCTGGGCTGGGTCCGGCCCGGTCCCGGCTTGGTCTGGCCCGGTCCCGGCCGATGATCGACTCGGATTCCATGATGTCGCGGTGTCCGGGTGCGTGGGACACCGCGACTTCACGGAAGTCGAGTGGATCAAGCGGGTCGGGGTCGGGCCCGCTGGATTAGTTGCCGGGCGCACCTTCGCCGTGGTGGATGCCGGGACCGCGGTGGCCGCCGGCGCCGGGGAAGACGCCGGCCTCGACGGCCTTGGTGATGGCATCGGCCTGCTCCTGGGTGAGCTTGCCGTCCTTGACCGCCTGGTCCAGGCGCTCCTTGAGTGCGGCCTGCCGGTCCTCGGCTGACGGGCGTGCCGGACGATCGGCGGGCCGATGCTGCTCGCGGACCTTCTCCAGTGCGGCGGTCACCTTGTCGGTGGGGACACCCAACTCCTTGGCGAGCGCCTCGGCGAACTCACCCTGCCGGTCGGCCTTCGCTCCGGGAACGGGGGCGGGGGCGGTGCTGGCGTTCGGGGCGGGCGTCGGAGTGTCCGCGGCGAACGCGATCGTCGGGGCGGCGATCCCCACGCCGAGGACGCCCGCGGTGGCCAGGCCGGCCAGCAGGTGCTTCCTACGGATGGTGCGGGACATGCAGTCCTCCAGAAGGTCGGTGATGCGGCAATATCGCCACCGACAGTGACCGGCGATCCTGGGCGCGACCCGTGGCGATCCTGTCAGCGAGCTGGCAATCGAGGCCGGTGCCCGGTGAAATCGGTTGTGTCGTCGTGGGTCGGGCCGTCAGGGTTGGTGGTCGCCAACGAAGGGACGTACCGCGAGATGACCGTCGAGATTCGGGAGATTGCGCTCGTGGGGCCGGACGCCGGCCCGTACGGAATCACGGTTGGGCCCGACGGGGCGTTGTGGCTGACGCTGGTCCATGCCGGCGGGATCGCCCGCCTGGGGCCCGACGGCGACGTTCGGACCTACCCGTTGGAGCCGGCCGGCGGCCGACCGTTGATCATTACGACGGGGTCGGACGGCGCGCTCTGGTTCACCCGCTCCGGGGACGACCGGATCGGTCGACTCACCGTCGACGGCGAGCAGCGCGCGATCGCCCTGCCGGCCGGCACCGGGCCGGGCGGCATCGCGGCCGGGCCCGACGGCGCGCTCTGGTACGCCGGGATGACCTCCGACACGATCGGCCGGGTGGACACCGACGGTACGGTCACCGGATTTGCGCTGCCCGTGACCGGCGGGTTCGCCTCGATGATCACCGCTGGCGCGGACGATGCCCTCTGGTTCACCCTCAACCGGGCGAACGCGATAGGCCGAATCGACCTCGCCGGCCGGGTGACGCTGCACCCCTTGCCCACCCCGGACGCCGGACCGGTCGGCATCACCCTCGGCGCGGACGGGTCCGTCTGGTTCGTGGAGATCGCGGCCGGTCAACTCGGCCGGATCGACCCGGAGGGGGAGATCGTCGAGTTCCCGCTGCCGGACCGGGCGGCTCGTCCGCACGCCATCGTGGCCGATCCGGCGGGCGGCGCGTGGTTCACCGAGTGGGGCGCCAACCGGATCGGCCACCTCGATGCCACCGGCCGGATCGAGAGCTACGACCTGCCCACCCCCGGGGCGGAACCCCACGGCATCGCAACAACCCCCGACGGAGTCTGGGCGGCACTGGAGATCGGCGCGGTGGCCCACCTGACCCCTAACCCCACCGCCTGACCCTGGTGATCAGGAGGTTCGTGCACGATCCGGCCCGAAGATGACCCAAACCTCCAGACCACCGGAGGAAAGGGGGCGGGGGTTACTGGACGGCGGGGGAGACAGTCAAGGTTCCGGTGTCGGTGTCGAGGGTTGCCTCGGTGCCCACCGGGACGGTGAGCTGGTCGGGGCCGTGGCCGATGGGGAGGCCGCCGAGGACCGGTACGCCCAGGTCGCCGAGGCGTTCGCCGAGCACGTCGACGATCGTGGTGTCCCAGCCGTCACCGCAGTCGGTGAACTGCCCGACCGCCACTCCGGCCAGTCCGTCCAGAGTGCCGGCCCGGCGCAGGTGGGTGAGCATCCGGTCGACCTTGTACGGGGGCTCCTGCACGTCCTCGATCAACAGCACCGTACCGGTCAGGTCGGGCAGGTCCGGCGTGCCGATCGACGCCGCGATCAGGCACAGGTTGCCGCCCAGCAGGGTGCCGGTGGCGCGGCCCGGCACACGTACGCCGAAGGTCTCCTCGGTGGGCACCGCCTCGACGGTCACCGGTTCGGTGGTCATCAGCGCCGCGTGCAGGGACTCGGCGGAGCGCAGCGACGTCCGCTCGTCCCGCCAGGCGGCCCCCGGGCCGTGCACGCCGGCCAGCCGGGCGCCCCGCCACAGGGCGAGTTGCAACGCGGTGATGTCCGAGAAGCCGGCGACCACCTTCGGGTCGCGGCGGACGGTGGCCATGTCGATGGCGTCCACGATCCGCTGGGCGCCGTACCCGCCCCGGGTGCAGATCACCCCGCGCACCTGCGGATCGGCGAACGCCGCGTTCAGGTCGGCGGCCCGCAGGTCGTCGGTGCCGGCGAGGTAGCCGTGCCGGGCGTACGCGTTCGACGCCGGCACCGGCCGCAGGCCCCACCCGGTGAGCAACTCCATGCCCCGCGCGACGCGCTCCGGCGAGGTCGGCCCGGACGGCGACACCAGCAGCACCGTGTCCCCGGGGCGCAGGACGGGCGGGCGGACGACTGCGGAATCCTCGCTGATCACAACCGCAGAGCCTAACGAGCCCCGAACGCCGGCCGTCGACGCCGACGCACGGTCCGGCCGCGAACGCCGGCGTACGTGTGGGAGCGTGCGAGTGGCGGGGCGTGGCGCTGTGGGACGTACCGGCTAGCCTCGACGCGTGGCAACCGCGCTGGTGATCGAGAACGACCCGACGGACGACGCACGCCGGCTGGGCGAGTGGCTGATCGAGGCTGGGCTGGAGCTGCGGGTGGTCCGCCCGCATGCCGGTGACGAACTCCCCGCCGACCTGGAGGGGTACGCGGCGCTTGTGGTGCTCGGCGGCGACCAGCAGGCATACCCGCTGCCGGACGGTTCGCCCGGCGCGCAGTGGTTCCCGGCCGTGGAGGGGTTGCTGCGCAAGGCGGTCCGGTACCGGGTGCCCACCCTGGCCGTCTGCCTGGGTGCGCAGTTGCTCGCCACCGCGCACGCCGGGCTGGTCGAGCGGAGCCCGTCGGGGCCGGAGATTGGCCCCGGCGTGGTCGGTCGGCGGGACGCCGCCGAGGGCGACCCCCTGTTCCGGTACGTGCCGCTGATCCCGGACGTGCTCCAGTGGCACTCCGACGAGATCACCGAGCTGCCCCGGGGTGCCACCCTGCTGGCGGCCTCCACCCGCTACCCGCACCAGGCGTTCCGGCTCGGCGACCGGGCCTGGGGGCTACAGTTCCACATCGAGTGCGACACCGCGATGATCGCCGACTGGGCCACCGACTCGGCTCAGCTGGCCGAGCTGGGCTACGACCCGGAGCTGGTCGTGGCGGCCTGCGACGCGGTGATGGTCGACGTCGAGGAGGTCTGGCAGCCGTTCGCCGCACGGTTCGCGGCACTGGCCCTCGGTGAGCTGGACGACAGCACGATGCGGCGCGGCCTGCCGCTGCTCGGGCACTGATGAGTCGGCCGACGAGGGCACCGGGCCGGCTCGCCCGCTACGGCTTCGGCGTCGCCGACGGCGACGGGGGAGCCCGCGCCGCCGACCTGCTCGGCCCGGACGGGCTGGGCCTCTGGCAGCCTGTCGAACAGGAGCCGGCCGACGAGACGGCTGCGGAGCTGCTCGCCGCGCTGTCCCGGGCCGCCGACCCGGATCTGGCGCTCCGCCAACTGCACCGCGTCGTCGAGGCCGAGCGCCGAGCCCTCGCCGGCGGCACCGCAGCCGGGGGCGGCGCGACCGCTGGCGCGACCGGCGGCGCGACCGCTGGCACCGCGGCCAGCACGACCGGCGGCGCGACGGCCGGCTCGCCGCTGATCGCCGAGCTGCACGCCGACCCCGGGCTGCGGCGTCGGCTGATCGCCGTCCTGGGGGCGTCGTCGGCGCTCGGTGACCACCTGGTGGCGAACCCGGAGCACTGTCTGGCGCTGCGCACCGCCGCGGACGGGCTCGCGCCGATCGCCGAGGGTCGCCTGGAACCGGCCGGCGACGGCAACCCGGTGGCGGTGCTGCGGGCCGCGTACCGGCTGGCGTTGCTGCGGATCGCGGCGGCCGACCTCACCGGCGGCCGGGCCCTGGAGCAGACCATGGCGGCGCTGTCGGCGCTTGCCGACGCGACGCTTGCCGCGGCGTACGAGATCGCCGTCGACGAGCTGGCGGAGGGCACCGAGCGACCCCGGCTGGCCGTGGTGGCGATGGGCAAGTGCGGCGGCGGCGAGTTGAACTACGTCTCCGACGTCGACGTGATCTTCGTGGCGGCCGAGGATGCCGACCTGCCCGCCGCGACAGCAGTGGCCGCCCGGCTGATCAACATCTGCGGGCTTGTCGCCTGGCCGGTGGACGCCGCGCTGCGGCCCGAGGGCAACCGGGGGCCGCTGGTGCGCACCCTTGCCAGCCACCTGGCCTACTACCGGCGGTGGGCGCGCACCTGGGAGTTCCAGGCGCTGCTCAAGGCCCGTCCGGCCGCCGGGGACCTGCCGCTGGCCCAGGAGTGGATCGACCAGCTCGCTCCGCTGGTGTGGCGGGCCGCCGAACGACCCGAGGCGGTCGAGGACGTCCGCGCCATGCGCCGCCGGATCATCGACAACGTCCCGCCGAAGGAGTTGGAGCGCGAGATCAAGCGCGGTCCCGGCGGGCTACGCGACATCGAGTTCGCGGTCCAGCTCCTGCAACTCGTGCACGGCCGCGGCGACGAGACGCTGCGGGCCCCGGGCACGATCCCGGCGCTGCGCGCGCTTGTCGCCGGCGGCTACGTCGGCCGCGCCGACGGCGAGTCGCTGCTGCGCGGCTACCGCTTCCTGCGCAGCGTCGAGCACCGGCTCCAGTTGCAGGGCCTGCGGCGTACGCACACCGTGCCCACCGAGCCGTCCGCGCTGCGTTGGCTGGCCGCCGCGCTGGGTTTCACTGCCACGCCGGGTCGCAGCGCCGTGGAGAGCTTCCGGGCCGAGTGGGTCACCCACGCCACCGAGGTACGCCGGCTGCACGCCAAGCTGCTCTACCGGCCGCTGCTGGAGTCGGTGGCCCGGGTGCCTGCCGACGGGCTGCGACTCACCCCGGAGGCGGCCCGGCACCGGTTGGAGATCCTCGGCTTCGCCGACCCGGCCGGGGCGCTGCGTCACCTCCAGGCGCTCACCGGCGGGGTGAGCCGCACGGCGGCCATCCAGCGGACCCTGCTGCCGGTGCTGCTGAGCGAGTTCGCCGACGCGCCGGAGCCGGACCGAGGGCTGCTCAACTACCGCAAGGTCTCCGACAAGCTGGGCAGCACCCCCTGGTATCTGCGGCTGCTGCGCGACGGCGGTCCCGTCGCCCGGCGGCTGGCCCGGGTCCTGGCCCTCTCCCGGTACGTAGCCGACCTGCTCGCCCGCGACCCCGAGGCGCTGCGGCTGCTGGCCGAGGAGAACGAGCTGGCGCCGCGCCCCCGCGAGATCCTCCGGGAGGGCTTCCTGGCGGCGGCGGCCCGACACACCGACCCGGTCGAGGCGACCCGCGCGGTGCGGGCGCTGCGCCGCCGGGAACTGGTCCGGGTGGCGTGCGCCGACCTGCTCTGCCGCGCGGGCGCGCTCGCCCCCACCCCGACCCGGCCGGACGGCACGACGCGGCCGGCCGTCGGCCTGGCCGACATCACCGAGGTCGGTACGGCGCTCTCCGACGTCACCGACGCCACCCTCGCCGCCGCGCTGCGCGCCGCCCGGGCCAGCCAGCCGGCCCCGGAGGGGCTGCGGTTCGCGGTGATCGGGATGGGCCGGCTGGGCGGGTACGAGTCGAACTACCTCTCCGACGCCGACGTGCTGTTCGTCTACGACCCGCCCGCCGACAGCAGCGAGAGCGCCGCCAGCGCCGCCGCGCACGCGATCGCCGAAGAACTGCGCCGACTGCTCGGGGTACCCGCCCCCGACCCACCGCTCGGCGTCGACGCCGACCTGCGTCCGGAGGGCCGGCAGGGTCCGCTGGTGCGCAGCCTCGCCGCGTACGCGCAGTACTACGCCCGCTGGTCGCGGGTGTGGGAGGCGCAGGCGCTGCTGCGCGCCCGGTTCGTCTGCGGCGACGCCGACCTGGGCGCCGAGTTCGAGGCGATGATCGAGCCGGTGCGCTACCCGGCGGACGGGCTGACCCGCGAGCAGGTCGTGGAGATCCGCCGGATCAAGGCACGGGTGGAGACCGAGCGGCTGCCGCGCGGCGCGGACCCGGCCACCCACACCAAGCTGGGCCGGGGCGGGCTGGCCGACGTGGAGTGGGCGGTCCAGCTCGTCCAGCTCCGGCACGCCGGCGCGATCCCGGAGCTGCGCGGCACGCGTACCCTCGATGCCCTCACGGCGGCCGAGCGGGCCGGCCTGATCGACCCGGCGGACGCCGCGGAGATGGCCGTCGGCTGGTCCCTTGCCGCGCAGGTCCGCAACGCGCTGATGCTGGTCCGGGGCCGGGCCGGTGACCAGCTGCCCCGACACGGGGTGGAGCTGGCCGGGGTGGTCCGGCTGCTCGGCCGCGACGACCCGGGGGAGTTCCTCGACGAGTACCTGCGCACCGGCAGGCGCTCCCGCGCCGCCGCCCAGCGGGTGCTGGAGGCGTAGCGGCCCTCAGCTGCCGACCGTGTACTCGCCGGCATGGGGGACGGTGACTGTGGTCCAGTCGCCGTCGGCGGAGACGGTGGCGTCACCGGACGCGGCCAGCCAACGGCTGTGGCGGATGCGGACCGCGACCGGGCCGGCGGTCGGTGCCCGGAAGGTCACCGCCGCGCCGTCGGCGTGGACCAGTTCGGCGGGCGCGGCGACCAGCGGCGTCGGGTCGGCCACCGCCCAGACGCGCCAGTGCGGGCCGGACCAGGCGGGCGTCAGGTACGGCAGGCCGCCCTCGACCAGCTCCGCCTCGGCCCGTCCCACCCAGGACAGCGGGGCGTCCGGCACCGCCACGTACTGCACGGCGTTCTCCGCCAGCCACTCCCGGTAGCTGGCCGGGGTCAGCGGCACGCCGGTGCCCGCCGCGCCGGGAACCGTGGTGAAGAACAGCGGGTTCCGGTCGATGTCGGCCTGCCGCAGCCAGCCCCGGGCGAGCGGGACGTCGCCGAGGCGGGCCGCCTCCCAGTAGTTGCGCGTCGGCGGCACCTCGACCCGCCCGGTGAGCCGCTGCCCGGCCAGGAACGCGCGCAGCGGCGCGTGGTAGCCGGCGGCGCTGGTCGGGTCGCCGATGCCGCGCAGATCGGCGGAGACCACCGGCGGCTGCCACCCGCAGACGGCCACCAGCAACGCGGTCAGGGCCACCGCGCCCAGCAGCCGGGCACGCCGCGACCGCCCCGGCGTCGCGGTACTGGTCGCGACGGCGCCGGGCGGGGCTGCGTGGGGCGGCGCGGGGTGGTCGGCGTCCCGGCGGGTCAGGCGGGCGGAGAGCCAGGCCGGCGGCCGGGCGGCGGCAGCGAGGACCGGCAGCGCGAACATCGTCGCCAGCCGTGTCGCGTTCAACCCCACGGGTGTGTGCACGAGGGCGGCGGCGAGCACCCCGGCGGCGCCGAGGAGCGCACCGAACCGCACCGGCCGGTACGCCACCAGCGCCGCCACCACCAGGCTGGTCACCACCGCGCGCAGCGTGTCGGTGCGGCTGATGTTCATCCAGCCGCCGTCGCCGAAGAGCAACGCCGTCGTGGCGAGGGGCACGGCCGCCGCGACACCGAGCGCCAGACCGTCGGCGTAGCGGCGGGTGAGCAGCAGCGCCACACCCGCCAGGCCGACGAAGAGACCGGCCACCGGGCTCGTCGCCGAGGCCAGCAGCGCACAGGCCGCGGCGAATCCGAGCCGCGGCACCCTCATCGGGCGGTCGAGCGTGAGCGCGAGCAGTGCGGCCAACCCGAACGCCACCCCCAGGGCGTACGTCACCCGGCCGGAGACCAGGTTTCCGGCAAGCGTGACGACGCCGACCAGACTGCCCAGCAGCGGTCGGGGCACCGGGCTGCGGACCAGCAGCGCGGCAAGCGCGGCGGCCGACGCCACGAGCGCCAACGCGCCTGTCACCCGCACACCGAGCACTGCCATCACCGGCTGGGACACCAGGCTGTAGCCGAACTGCTGCACCCCGCCGTACCAGCGCAGATCGATCGGGGCCGGGCCGTGGGCGGCGAAGAAGTCCGCTCGGGCGACCTGCGCGGCGAGGTCCGAGCCCATCAGGGGCAGGGCCAGCCAGAGCGCGCCGAGCACGACTGCGGAACCGGTGGCCACCGCCACCACCCGACTGCGCCGCATGCCCACCTCCGTACCGCGACAACCGTACTGGCAGCATGTCCGGCGTGCCTCACCACCTCGCGCGCTGGACCGGACTGGCGGGCTCGGCGTTGCTCGCCGTCGCCGCGTTCCTCGGCGGCGCCCTGCCCGGGTCACCCCTGCGCTCCACCCCGGTCAGCATCTGGCAGGGCCCGAACGGACCGCTGGTCCTCACCGCGTGGCTGGTCGGCACCGCGCTGCTGGCGTACGCCTGGTGGTCGCTGCGCGACACCGTGCCGTCGACCCGCTGGGCGCTTGTCACCGTCGGGCTCTGGCTGTTGCCGGTGCTCATCGCGCCGCCGCTGGCCAGCCGCGACGTCTACGCGTACGCCTGCCAGGGCGCCAGCTACGCCGCCGGGATCAACCCGTACGAGCAGGGCGTATCGGCGCTGCCCTGCCCCTGGCTGGACACCATCTCCTACATCTGGCGCGACACCCCGGCACCGTACGGGCCGCTGTTCGTGGTGCTCTCCGGCGCGGTGGTCAAGGCCACCGGCTCGCTGACCGGCGCGATCGTGGTGTTCCGGCTGATCGCCGTGGCGGGGGTGGCGCTGACGGCGGTCAGCCTGCCGGTGCTGGCCCGGCGAGCCGGCGTACCGGCCGGTCGGGCCGTCTGGTTGACGCTCGCCTGCCCGCTCGTCGCCGTGCACCTGGTGGGCGGCGCGCACAACGACGCCCTGATGGTCGGTCTGCTGGTCGCCGGGCTGGCGGTGATCGCCTCCCGGCCCGGCCGCCCCGGGCCGCTGCTCGCCGGTGGCGCGCTGCTCGGCCTGGCCGCCGCGATCAAGGTGACGGCGCTTGTCGTGGTGCCGTTCGCGGCGCTGGCCGCGATCGTCGGCGGGTACTCGGTGCGCGCGTTGATCCGACACGGCGGCTGGGTGGTCGGCGGCGCGGTCGCCGTCGTGGCCGGAGTGACAGTCGCCGCCGGACTGGACTTCGGCTGGGTCGCCGGGCTGGCCAGCGGCAGTGACGTGATCGCCTGGACGTCGCCGTCGACGGCGGTCGGCCAGACCGTCGGCTACCTGGCGGCGCCGTTCGGCGCGCACCTCGACGCGCTGCCGGTCACCCGGGGGATCGGCGTGGCGGTGCTGGCGCTGCTGCTGGTCTGGCTGTGGTGGCGGGCCCGCACCCGGGAGCCGCTGTTTCACGCCGGGGTGGCGTTGGCCGCCACTGTCGCCCTCGCGCCGCTGTTCCATCCCTGGTACTGGATCTGGCCCCTGGCGGTGCTCGCGGCCACCGCCAGGCGTACCGGATGGTTCACGGTCGTCGCGCTCGTCGCCTCGTTCCTGGTGCTGCCGGACGGCACCGGGCTGCCCCGGTTCACCAAGACGGTCGGGGCGCCGCTGATGACGCTGTTGGTGATCGTGCTGGTCATCCGGTTGGTACGGTCGGCTCGGGCGGCCCGCCAACCGGTCGCCGCCGACTGAGGGAAGGTGCGCCGGTGACCGCTCCCGGCCCGCCGCCGTCGCCGCCCTCCGTGTCGTTGGCGGCCTCGGGTGCCCGGTACGCGGGACTGGCCGGCGCGGCCCTGCTCACCGTCGCCGGGTATCTCGGTGGGGCGCTGCCCGACGCCCCGCTGGGCGCGACGCCTGTGTCGATCTGGCGAGCCCCGAACGGCCCGGCCACGCTTACCTGTTGGCTCATCGGCACGGCGCTGCTGGTCGGGGCCTGGTGGTCACTGCGCGCCGGTGCGCCGTCGGGCCGGTGGGCGTACGTCACCGCCGGGCTGTGGGTTCTCCCGCTGCTTGTCGCGCCGCCGTTGGGCAGCCGGGACGTCTACTCGTACGCCTGTCAGGGCTGGACGTACGCGCACGGCGTCGACCCGTACGCGGTTCCGGTGGCGGCGGCCGGCTGCCCGTGGGTGGACGCGGTGGCGCCGATCTGGCGGGACACGCCCGCTCCGTACGGGCCGGTTTTCGTGCTGCTCGCGGCGCTCGCCGTGGGTGTGGGTGGTGGGCTCACCGGCACGATCGTGGCGCTGCGGGTGATCGCCGTGGCGGGCCTGCTGCTGGCCGCGTTATGCCTGCCCGGCCTGGCGCGGGCGACAGGCGTGCCGACTCGGCGGGCGGCCTGGTTGGCGTTGGCCGCCCCGGTGATCGGCGTGCACCTGGTGGGCGGGGCGCACAACGACGCCGTACTGCTCGGTCTGCTGCTGTGTGCGCTGCTGCTGGTGATCCGCCGGCCGGGCCGACCGGCGGCGCTGCTCGTGGCGGGCGCGCTGGTCGGCCTGGCGGTCACGGTGAAGGCCACCGCCGTGGTGGTGACGCCGTTCGCCGCGCTGGCCGCGGTGCACGGCCGGCACACCGTACGGGCGCTGCTGCGCGACGGCGGCTGGCTGGCCGGGGGGCTGCTGGCCGCGCTGCTGGTCACCTCGGCGCTGTCCGGTCTCGGGTTCGGCTGGGTGGGCGGGCTTACCCGCAGCGGAGACTCCGAGCAGTGGACGTCACCGCCCACCGCCGTCGGCCTGGTGGTGGACTATGCCGGCGCGCTTGTCGGGCGGGATCCGCAGGCGGTGCCGGTGGCCCGCGCGGTGGCGCTGCTGCTGCTCGCGGCCGTCGTGGTGGTCCTGTGGTGCAGGGCCTGGCGGGCACTGCTGGCCCCGGGTGATCCGGCCTCGGTCCGCGCCCGGGTCACGCTGCACGGCGCCGGCCTGGCCCTGGCCGCCACGGTGGCCCTGTCCCCGGTCTTCCACCCGTGGTACGCGACCTGGCCGCTGGCGCTGCTCGCGCTCACCGCCACTCGTACGAGGTGGTTCGTGCTGCCCGCTGCGGCGGCGGCCTTCCTGGCCCTGCCCGACGGCACCAACCTGGCCCGCTTCACCAAGGCCCTCGGTGCGGTGGCGATGACCGCCCTCCTCCTGGCCGCGCTCATCCTGCCGGTGTGGCGCCGACAGAAGCGCCCGAACGATGCTCAAGATCCCGCTCGAACATGGTTGTAGTGGCCTCGTCGTGGCGCCGAGGCCACTACATCCGGGATCGAGCTCGATCTTGAGGCGGAGGAGCAGGGGGGCGTGCGGGCGCGGGCGGTCAGCGGGGGGCGTTCCAGGTCGGTCCGGGTTTGGAGGGCGAGGCCAGTCGCGCGCGTACGGCAAGTGCCACCGGCAGCAGGGCGGGACTGACCAGGACGACCAGGACCGCCGTCGCGGCGAGCGCCCTCCAACTCGGGAGGAACGCCGAGGGCACGCCGTCCAGCGCTTCCGCCAGCGGGTGCAGCGCCAGCAGACCCAATGGGGTGAGCAGGATCAGGAGCGCCCAGCCGCCCCGGAGGTCGCCGCGCAGCGCCAGTCCCGCGCCGAACAGCACCGCCACCGCGAGCACCACCATGGCGGCGCTCTGCAACGTCAGGACTCCACTCGGCGCGCGGTAGGACCAGGCGAAACTGCTCGAACTCGAGGTCGCCGCGAACGCCAGGCCGGTGACGGCGGCGACCAGGGGCGTCACCCGTAGCCACCCCGACCACTCACGGGACGCGCCGAGCGCCACCAGCCCCAGCCCGACCTGGGGAACCAGCACGAACAGCGGCGGGCGCGGCAGGCCGGTGAGTGCGGCAGCGGGCACGAGTGCGACCGTGAGGAGAAGTGCCACCGCGACCGCGCGCCGGCGCCACCGGCCGGGTGTCAGCGCCTGCGCCGCCGCGGCGAGCAGCCAGCCGACCCACGTCACCATGCCGAGCGAGACGAACGGCCCGACCGACGGCTCACCGAAGCCCGGCGGTGCGGGGCGCAACTCCAGCACCACCCACACGCCGGCGAGGGCCGTGGCGGTGAGCAGGGCCACGGCCGCCGCGAGGCGTACGCCAGGCATCAGGTCTGTTGCTCCGGTGGCGCGCACCCGCTGGCGGAGCCCACCGCCCAGGAGGTCCGCGGCGTCCGCGAGGGAGGGCCAGCGGCGATTCGGCGCGGCCAGGTCCAGGTAGGTGCCGACGATCTCGGCGCCGCGGGAACGCCGGTACTCGGCGGGGTACGCGCGTAGCAAACGCAGGTAGCGGCGCTCCAGGTCGGTCATGCGAGCCCTCCGGCGAGGCGCGGGGTGGCCGGTCGGGCGGCGCGAGCCCGTGCGGCCAGTCGGGCGGTGGCGGCCTCGACGTTGCGCCGGAGCCGCTCGGTCTCGGCGCTCAGGGTGGCGTCACCGGCGGCGGAGAGCCGGTAGTAGCGGCGCAGCCGCCCGTCCACCACCTCCTCCCGGTCGACCTCGACGAGGCCGGCGTCGACAAGCCGGTCGAGCGCGCCGTAGAGCGTTCCCGGGCGGAGCGTCACCCGCCCGTCGGACAGGGCGGTGACCTCGCCGATCAGCCCGTAGCCGTGCAGCGGCTCACCCGCGAGTGCGGTGAGGATGAGGAACGTGGGTTCCCGCAGAGGTGTGTCCATGCCGGCTAATATAACGGACGCGAAGATATGTCGATGGCCGGTATGTCGGCGCGGTGGGCCGGAAGAACAGCCGGGCCGGCCCCGCGTACGCGGAGCCGGCCCGGCCGGTGATCGGTGACTGCTCAGCAGTCGAAGGCTGCCTCAGCAGTCGTAGTACATGGCGAACTCGTGCGGGGTCGGGCGCAGACGCACCGGGTCGACCTCGTTGGCGCGCTTCCAGTCGACCCAGGTGGAGATCAGGTCGGGAGTGAAGACACCACCGTCGAGCAGGTAGTCGTGGTCGGCCTCCAGCGAGTCGAGCACGGCCGGCAGCGAGCCCGGCACCTGCTTGACGTCGCCCCACTCCTCCGGCGGGAGGTCGTAGAGGTCCTTGTCGATAGGCGTCGGCGGCTCGATCTTGCTCTTGATGCCGTCCAGACCGGCCATCATCATGGCCGAGAAGGCCAGGTAGACGTTTGCCGACGGGTCCGGAACGCGGAACTCGACGCGCTTGGCCTTCGCGTTGCTGCCGGTCACCGGGATGCGGGTGCAGGCGGAGCGGTTGCGCTGCGAGTAGACCAGGTTGACCGGCGCCTCGTAACCGGGCACCAGGCGGCGGTACGAGTTGACCGTCGGGTTGGTGAAGGCCAGCAGCGACGGCGCGTGGTGCAGCAGACCACCGATGTACCAGCGGGCCATGTCGGACAGACCCGCGTAGCCGGTCTCGTCGTAGAACAGCGGCTCACCGTTGAGCCAGAGGCTCTGGTGGGTGTGCATGCCGGAGCCGTTGTCGCCGAAGAGCGGCTTGGGCATGAAGGTCGCGGTCTTGCCGTTGGCCCAGGCCTCGTTCTTCACGATGTACTTGAAGAGCTGAAGCTGGTCACCGGCGTGCAGCAGGGTGGAGAACCGGTAGTTGATCTCGGACTGGCCGGCGGTGCCCACCTCGTGGTGCGAGCGCTCCACGTTGAAGCCGGTGTCGACGAGCCGGCGCACGATCGAGTCACGCAGGTCGGCGTAGTGGTCGACCGGCGGCACCGGGAAGTAGCCGCCCTTGTACGCGGTCTTGTAACCGAGGTTGCCGCCCGCCTCTTCGCGGCCGGTGTTCCACGCGCCCTCGACCGAGTCGATGTAGTAGAACGACTGGTGCGCCGAGGTCTCGTGGCGGATCGAGTCGAAGATGTAGAACTCCGCCTCGGCGCCGAAGTAGGCGGTGTCGGCGATGCCGCTGGCCGCCAGGTACGCCTCGGCCTTCTTCGCGACGTTGCGCGGGTCGCGGCTGTAGGCCTCGCGGGTGAACGGGTCGTGGATGAAGAAGTTCAGCGCGAGCGTCTTCTGCGCGCGGAACGGGTCGATGAACGCGGTGGCGACGTCCGGGAGCAGGAGCATGTCCGACTCGTGGATCGCCTGGAAACCGCGGATCGACGAACCGTCGAACGCGAGGCCGTCGGTGAAGAGGTCGTCGTTGACGGACTCGACCGGCAGGTTGAAGTGCTGCATCACGCCGGGCAGGTCACAGAAACGAACGTCGACGAACTTCACGTCCTCGTTCTTGAGGTATCGCAGCAGTTCCTCGGGATTGGCGAACACACATCCTCCTGGCACGTCCACGGGGTGGCTAGGCTTCTGGCGACGCTAGGGCCGGGGGGTTGCCCGGCCATGTCTCCGGTGTTTCTGCCGTGTTACGTCCCTCGCGGAGCGTCAGCGACGCTCCTGTCCACGCACTCAGGCTGCGCAAACGTCGTACCGGCTGTTCCAGTGTAATGACAGTTGATGCCATTCGCCCGAATCGGCACGCAGCGGTGACGGCACTCCGAGGCCCCGATCCGGTCGCGGATACCCTTGATCGCTGTGACCAGTCCGCACGTCCCGGCAGCGCCGGCCACCGACCCCACCTTCACCCCGCCGAGCCTCGGTCGGCGCTTCGGCGCGCTGATCATCGACTGGGTGCTCTGCCTGCTGGTGGCCAACATCTTCGCCGATCCGGTACGCGACGGCTGGGCGCCGGTGCTGGTGCTGATCCTGGAGTACGGCATCTTCCTCGGCCTGTTCGCCCAGACGCCGGGCATGTACATCACCAAGGTCCGCTGCGTGAACTGGCACGACGGCGGCCGGATCGGTCTGCCCCGCGCGCTGGCCCGGGGCGTGCTGCTGGCGCTCGTCGTCCCCGCGCTGATCATGGACGAGCGCCGTCGCGGCGTGCACGACCGCCTCGTCGACTCGGTCATCGTCGACGCCCCCCGAGGCTGAGCCCCGGCCCGCTCGCCTCCGGCCCTGGCCCCCGGGCTCGGCCTCTGCCCCGGCCCGGCGGACGGGAAAGAGCCGGACCCGTGTGGGTCCGGCTCTTTCCGCGTACACCTGGGGTCAGCGGCCCCGCGACTGGCGGAAGGCGCCCGGCGGTCGCATGTTCTTCGGGATCGCGCCCTTGGGCATCTGCGGACGGGCGGTGAGCGCCTTGAGTCGCTTGTCCAGCGCGTTGACGTCCTTGCCGCTGAGCGAACGGGGCAGCCGCAGCAGCGTCGTGCGCAGTTTGCGGATGGGCAGCTCGCCCTCGTCCTGGCCGATCACGTAGTCGTGCAGCGGGGCGGAGCCGATCACCTTGGACAGCCGGCGCTTCTCCTGCCCGAGCAGACCACGCACCCGCTGCGGGTTGCCCTCCGCCAGCAGGATCACGCCCGGCCGGCCGATCACCAGGTGAACCATGTCCATCTGGGTGGTCGAGCTGACGGCCGGGGTGACCCGCCAGTCGCCGCGCATGTTGTCCATGATCTGCGCCGCCGCGCCGGGTTGGCCCTCGGCGGCGTTCATCATCGCCGCGTTGGACCGCAGGTTCAGCACGATCAGCACCGCCAGCAGGGCGAACAGGATGCCCAGCGGCAGCCAGATCCAGCTCCAGAGGATCACCGCGACCACGGTGAGCGCGAGCGGGATGAGCACCGCTGCGGCGACCAGCGGTGCGAACCACCGATCCTGCTTGGCGGTGAACGAGAACACCATCCCGATCTGCTTCAGCCGCTGGCCGAACGAGACCTTCTCCTGGGGCTTTGCCATGCCGCAGAGTCTAGTGGTCCCCGCCGGCCCGGTTGATCCGCGTCCGGGTGCCGGCCGGCTGAGTACCTTACGTCGCCTTACCCGCCCCGATCGGGCGGGTAAGGAGGGTGCGGCCGGGGAAGATGAGGCGGTGTGCCCATGCCGGGCCGGGGCCTTCGCGCGAAGAGTCGTCAGCAGAGGACGACGACGCGACGAAGGAGCCCGACATGTTCGGCAACGACGCAGATTTCCTGCTCTCCCTGCACCGTACCCACGCCGCTGAGCTGCGTGCCGAGGCCGCGGCGGAACGACTGGCCCGGTCGGTGCCGCGCCGCGCCGGTCGAAGCTGGCTCGGCCGCCGGCAGCCGGCCCACCGCACGGGTGACGACCGCCGGTGACCTCGACAGTCGCACCCACCGCGCCCGGCGGGCCCGGATCCGAGCCGCCGGTCGGCCGGCACGACGAACGGGGGCCCGGGTCCAGGCCGTCAGCCGGCGGACCCGGACCCGAGAGGCCAACCGGCCGGCCCGGGCCCGGGGCCGCCGCCCCGTCGCCGCGGCGCCGGCCGAGCGGTGGGGCGAGTGGTCCGTCCGGTCATGGCATGCTCGGTGCCGTGACCGTACGCGCCGCCAGTTCCGTCCTCGTCGGCCGCCAGCGTGAGACCGCGACGCTGCGGGCAGCGCTGGGCCGGGCCGGTCGGGGCGAGCCGGCCACCGTGCTGGTCGGTGGCGAGGCGGGTGTGGGCAAGACCCGGCTGCTGGAGGAATTCGCGGCCGGAGCCACCGCCGGGGGCGCCCGGGTGCTTGTCGGCCAGTGCCTGGAGCTGGGCGAGGCGGGCCTGCCGTTCGCGCCGTTCGCCGCGGCCCTGCGCGCGGTGCTGCGGGCCGACGGCGCCGAGGTCTTCGCCGGGTACGAGGCGGAGTTCGCCCGCCTGCTGCCGGAGCTGGGCCGGGTGTCGGCGGGGCTGGCCGCGCCGAGCGTACGACCACTCACCGACGCCCCACGCGGCTACCTGTTCGACCTGGTCGCCGAGCTGTTCCAGCGGCTCGCCGACGCCCGGCCACTGCTGCTGATCATCGAGGACCTGCACTGGGCGGACCGCTCCACCCGCGACCTGATCGGTTTCCTGGTCCGGGCCGTGCGGCCGGGCCGGCTGCTGCTGGTCTGCACCTACCGCACCGACGAGTTGCAGCGTGGCCATCCGCTGCGCCCGTTCCTCGCCGAGCTGGACCGGGCACGCGGTGTCGAGCGGGTCGAGCTGGGTCGGCTGGACCGCGACGGCACCGGCGCGATCCTCGCCGACCTGCTCGGCGGCGAGCCGGCGCCCCGCGCCGTCGACGACATCCACGACCGTACGCAGGGCAACCCCTTCTTCATCGAGGAGTTGGCCGTCGCCGGCTCGCCGCTCGGCTGCGCGGCGCTGCCCGAGACGCTGCGTGACCTGCTGCTGGCCCGGGTGGACCGGTTGCCCGAGCAGGCCCAGCGGGTGCTGCGGATCGCCGCGGCCGGCGGCACCCGCTTCGCCCACGGTCTGCTCGCCGAGGTCGCCGGCCTGCCCGAGGCCGAGTTGGAGGACGCGTTGCGCGCCGCCGTCGCCGCCCAACTGGTGGTGGCCGACCACGACGGCGACTACGAGTTCCGGCACGCGCTGGTCCGCGAGGCCGTGCACGACGAGTTGCTGCCCGGTGAGCACGCCCGGCTGCACGCGCGGTTCGCCGCCGCGATCGAGGCCCAGCCGCACCTGGTCGTCGCCGGCCGCGCCCCGGCCGAGATCGCCCACCACTGGCACGCGGCGCACGACCACCCCCGTGCCCTGGTCGCCGCGCGGGTCGCTGCCTGTGCCGCCGCCGACAGGTACGCCTACGCCGAGCAGCGTCGACTGCTGGAGCGGGTGTTGGAGCTGTGGGAGCTGGTGCCCGACGCGGCCGACCGGCTCGGCATGGACCACCTGGCGTTGCTGGAGCAGACCCTGGACGCGGCGGTGACGGCCGGCGACTTCAGCCGGGCCATCACGTTGACCCGCGCCGGACTGGCCGAGGTGGACGCCGACGCCGAGCCGCTGCGCGCCGCCCGCCTGCTGGACCAGCGGGGCCGACTGATGGCCCTGCTCGGCAAGAGCGACGGCAGGCGGGAGCTGGACGAGGCGTACCGCCTGGCGGCCGGCGGGCCCTTCGGGGTGGAACGTGTCCGGCTGCTCGCCGACGTCGCCGCCCACCTGGTCAAGATCGATCCTGAGCAGGCGGCCCGGGTGGCCGCCGAGGCGAGCACGGACGCCGAAGCGCTCGGCGAGGAGCTGGTCCTGCTGCCCACGCGGATCGCCCTGCTCTGCCACCAGCAGCAGGGGGAACGGCTGGCCGAGTTGGGCAGGGCCGAGACCGTGGCCCAGGCAGCCGGGGACACGGCGGCCCTCGTGCTGGTCAAGGTGCTCCAGTCGGACGTGCTCTGCGAGCTGGGCCGCTACGCCGAGTCCGCGCAGGCGGCCGAGGCCGGGCTGACCGAGGCGCGGCGGGTGGGGATCGGCCGCTCGACCGGGGCGTACCTGCTGTCCAACCGGGCGGAGGCGCTCATCGCGCTGGGTCGGTGGGACGAGGCCGAGAAGGTCTGCGCGGAGGCCGCCCGCATCGACCTGTCCGGCGTCACCGGGCTGCACTGGCTGCAGTTGAGCGCCGGTCTGCGGCTGGCGCGGGCGCACCCGGGCGCCGACGAGATGGTCGACCGGGCGTTGGCCTTCCTCGGCCGGCCCTACCTGTGGCCGAACCACCGACTGCCCCTGCACGAGCTGGGCATCGAGGCGGCGCTGGCCGCCGACGACAAGATCGAGGCCGTACGCGCGGCTCGCGTCGCGGTGGCCGACGACAGTCTGCCGCACCTGCCCCGCGAGGGTTGGCCGGTGCTGAGCGCCGGGGCGCGTACCGCTGCCCGGGTGGGTGATGGGGAGCTGGCCGCCGCCGTCGCGGCGCTCGCGGCCGACCTACCGACGCGGCACCCGGCCGCGCGGGCGCACGCCGCCCAGGTCAGCGCGCTGCTGGCGGCCGACGACGAGGCGTTGCCGGCGTGGCGGGCGGCGGTGCGGGCGTGGCGCACCGACGGGCAGCCGTACCCGCTCGGCCGGGCGTTGCTGGCGTTGGCCGAGGCCGCCGCGGCTGCTGGCGAGCGCGACGAGGTGTCGGCGGCGGTCACCGAGGCCGCGGAGATCGCCCGGCTGCTCGGCGCGACGCCGCTGGCCGAGACGGCTGCCACCCTGGCGCGGAGAGTCGGCCTGCGCGGGGCGGGCGCCGGCGGGGCCGGGGCGGATCTGCTGACGTCCCGGGAACGGGAGGTGCTGCGGCTGGTCGCCGAGGGGCACAGCAACAGCCGGATCGCCGAGCGGTTGTTCATCTCCCCGAAGACGGCAAGCGTGCACGTCTCCCGGATCATCGCCAAGCTGGACGTGACCAACCGCGGGGAGGCCGCCGCGCTGGCTCGCCGTCTCGGCCTGCTCACCGAGCCCGCCGCCGGGCTCTGACGCCAGCGGGCCCGAGGCCACTTCACGTGGCCGCCGGGCCCAGGTGGCGCTGGCGGCGGGTCAGCCGGCCGGAACGACAGGCGTGGCGGCGCGGGCGTCGAGCGCCTGCTTGTAGAGCCGGCCGGCCCGGTACGACGAGCGCACCAGCGGCCCGCTCATCACCCCGGCGAAGCCGATCTCCTCGGCTTCCTCGCGCAGCTCCACGAACTCCTCCGGCTTGACCCAGCGGGTCACCGGGTGGTGCCGGGGGGAGGGGCGCAGGTACTGCGTGATGGTGATCAGCTCGCAGCCCGCCTCGTGCAGGTCGCGCAGCGCCTGGGAGACCTCGGCCCGCTCCTCGCCCATGCCCAGGATGAGGTTGCTCTTGGTGACCAGGCCGTCGGCGCGGGCCTGCCGGATCACGTCCAGCGAGCGGTCGTAGCGGAACGCCGGCCGGATGCGCTTGAAGATGCGCGGCACGGTCTCCACGTTGTGGGCCAGCACCTCGGGGCGCGAGCCGAAGACCTCGGCCAGCTGCTCGGGGACGGCGTTGAAGTCGGGGATCAGCAGCTCGACGCCGCAGCCGGGCTGCAGGGCGTGGATCTGCCGGACGGTCTCGGCGTACAGCCAGGCACCGCCGTCGGGCAGGTCGTCGCGGGCGACGCCGGTGATGGTGGCGTAGCGCAGCCCCATCGAGACGACCGACTCGGCGACCCGGCGGGGCTCGTCGGCGTCGAACTCGGCCGGCTTGCCGGTGTCGATCTGGCAGAAGTCGCAGCGCCGCGTGCACTGGTCGCCGCCGATGAGGAAGGTGGCCTCGCGGTCTTCCCAGCACTCGTAGATGTTGGGGCAGCCGGCCTCCTGGCACACGGTGTGCAGCCCTTCGCGCGTGACGAGCCCGCGCAGCTGGGTGTACTCCGGACCCATCTTGGCCTTGACCTTGATCCACGGCGGTTTGCGCTCGATCGGCGTCTCGGCGTTGCGCGCCTCGATCCGCAGCAGGCGACGCCCCTCGGGGGCGGCCGTTGCGGTACGCGCTGCCTGACCGGTCGTCGGTGCGGAGTGCTCGATCGTCACGAAAACGAGCCTACGCCGGACGGCCACCATCTATGTGCGTCAGGCGACCGGCGTCACGCCCCGAACGTTGTGACGCCGGACACCGGCGAGCCGAAAATTGGCGTCACACGGATGGGGTGCGGGTGTTACCGTCGCGGCCAACAGTGACGACGGAGCCGAGTAGCGCCCCGACCCGCCAGTGCAGAGAGCCGCCGGTGCTGAGAGGCGGTCTGGCGACGGGTGCGCGAAGACCCTCCCGAGCTGCGGGAAGAACGGCTGAGAAGCCCAGTAGAGCCCGCCCGGTTGGCCCCGGTCATCAGGCGACGAACGAGGTCCCCGCTCCGGCGGGGACGAAGGTGTGGTGGCACCGCGAGGTTCCCGCTCGCCCACACCTGCCTGGGGCTGATGCGACGTCGCCGCCCCGGTGGCGGCGTCGCGATCGACCGAGGAGCAACGCGCCATGCAACGAACCCTGTCCCAGCACCTGCCCGCCCACGTCGGTGAAACCGTGCGGATCGCCGGCTGGGTACACCGCCGCCGCCTGCTCAAGTCGGTGGCGTTCCTGATCGTGCGGGACGCCGCCGGCCTGGCCCAGGTGGTCGTCACCGACCCGGCCGTCCGCGCCGAGCTGGAGAAACTCACCGAGGAGACGGTCGTCGAGGTCACCGCGACGGTCACGTCGAACGGCACCGCGCCCGCCGGGGTCGAGCTGACCGACCCGACGGTACGTCCCCTCGGCCCGATCGCCGTGCCGCCGCCGTTCGACCTGTATCGGCCGGCGCTCACCGCGAGCCTGCCCACCCAGCTCGACAACGCCCCGACCGCCCTGCGCCACCCGAGGAGATCCGCCGCGCTGCGCGTCTCGGCGGCGGCGGTGGCCGGGTTCCGGGCCGCCCTCGACGCCCGGGACTTCGTGGAGATCCACACGCCGAAGGTGGTCAGCTCGTCCACCGAGAGCGGGGCGAACGTCTTCGCGCTTGACTGGTTCGGCAGGCCCGCGTACCTGGCGCAGTCGCCGCAGTTCTACAAGCAGTTGATGGTCGGCGTCTTCGAACGGGTCTACGAGGTGGGGCCGGTCTTCCGGGCCGAGCCGCACGACACCGTCCGGCACCTGGCGCAGTACACGTCGCTCGACGCGGAGCTGGGCTTCGTCGCCGACCACTCCGACGTGATGCGGGTGCTGCGCGACACAGTGGCCGGGATGCTGGGCACGGTGGGTGAGCGGGCCGGTGGTGCCCTGGCGACGCTCGGCGTCACGCCGCCGCAGGTGCCGGCGGAGATCCCGGCGGTGCACTTCAGCGAGGCGTTGACGATCGCCGGGGCCCCCGCCGACGAGCCGGACCTCGCACCCGCCCACGAACGGGCGCTTGGCGAGTGGGCCCGCCGCGAACACGACTCCGACTTCCTCTTCGTCACCGGCTACCCGATGGCGAAACGGCCGTTCTACACCCACCCCGACCCGGCGCGGCCCGCGTACTCGAATGGCTTTGACCTGCTCTTTCGCGGTGTTGAGCTGGTCACCGGCGGGCAGCGGCTGCACCGGCACGCCGACTACCTGGCGGCGCTCGCCGCCCGGGGTGAGCCGGTCGAGCCGTACGCCGGTTATCTGGACGCGTTCCGACACGGCATGCCGCCGCACGGTGGCTTCGCCATCGGCCTGGAACGGTTCGTCGCCCGTCTGGTCGGCGCGGCGAACGTCCGGGAGGTCACCGCGTTCCCGCGCGACCTGCACCGCCTGACCCCGTAGGACGACACGGGCCGGCGTCGTACGACGCCGGCCCGTTGATCGCTGTCAACACTCGGCGAGGCGGTCGCGCAGCCGGGCCGCCTGCGGGCCGTTGAGGTCGAGCGCGAGCGCCGCCCGGTACGCCGTGGCTGCCTCGTCGGCCCGGCCGAGGCGGTACAACAGCTCGCCCCGGGTGGCGTGGAACCACGGGTAGCCGGCCAACCCGACGACCGTGTCGACGAGCGCCAGCCCGGCGGCGGGACCGTCGCGTTCGGCGACAGCCGCCGCCCGGTTGAGCCGTACGACCGGAGTGTCGTGCACGGTGAGCAGCACGTCGTACCAGGAGATCACCGCGTCCCATGGCGTCCGGTCGTACGACGGGGCGAGGGCGTGGCAGGCCGCGATGGCGGCCTGGACGACGTACCGGTCGGGGTGGTCGGGGGTGCGGCGCAGCCCGCGCCCGACCAGCTCGACCCCCGCGCCGATCGCGGCCCGGTCCCAGCGCGACCGGTCCTGCTCGGCCAGGAGCAGCGGTCGACAGTCGACGCCGACCCGGGCCGAGCGGCGGGAGTCCTGCAACAGGACCAGGGCCAGCAGGCCGAGCACTGTCGGCTCGTCCGGCATCAGCTCGACCAGCAGCCGCGCCAGCCGGAGGCCCTCGTCCGCCAGCCCGACCCGGATCAGGTCGTCGCCGGCGCCGGCCGCGTACCCCTCGTTGAAGATCAGGTAGACGGTGGCGGCGACCCCGGCCAGCCGGCCGGGCAGCTCCTCGGCCGCCGGTATCCGGTACGGGATGCCGGCGCGGGTGATCTTCTGCTTCGCCCGGGTGAGGCGCTTGGTCATCGTCACCTCGGGCACCACCAGCGCGCGGGCGACCTCGGCGGTGGTCAGCCCGCCGAGGGTACGCAGCGCCAGGGCCACCTGCGCGTCAAGCGACAGCGCCGGATGGCAGCAGGTGAAGACCAGCCGGAGCAGGTCGTCCCGGACGGCCTTCGGCGAGTCCGGTGCGGGATCGAGCAGCGCCACGGCCTCGGCCTCCTTCCCGACGCGGCGGCTCTCCCGGCGGATCACGTCGACGGCCCGCCGCCGTGCCACGACCAACAGCCAGCCGCGCGGGTTGTCCGGTACGCCGTCGCGCGGCCAGGCTTGCAGGGCGCGGACGGCCGCGTCCTGGGTGGCGTCCTCGGCCAGATCGACGTCGCCGGTGACGCGGATCAGCGTGGCCAGAATCCGGGACCGCTCGGTCCGGATCACCCGCGCCGCCGCGTCGGCGGCCTGAGCCTGCTGAGCCGCCGCGTCGGCGGCCCGGGCCCGCTGCGCCGCCGTGTCGGCAACGGGGTCCGCGTCACCGGTCGACATAGGGTCACACCGGGATGATCGGGCGGACCTCGACCGCGCCGTTCCAGGCTGCGGGCATCTGCGCGACAGTCGCCACGGCCTCGTCCAGGTCCGCGCATTCCAGCAGGTAGAAGCCGGTGAGGGCCTCCTTGGTCTCGGCGTACGGGCCGTCGGTGGTGAGCACGTCACCGCCCCTGCCGCCGGTGACCCGTACGGTGGTCGCGGTGGCCGTCGGGTAGAGGGCGTTGCCGCCTCGGATCACCGCGCGGGCAGCCGCGCCGAACTCCCGGTACTCCGCCATCTCGTCGGCCTGCTCGGGGCTGCTCCAGTCGACGTCCGCCGTGTAGGTAAGCGCGATGTAGGTGGGCATGTCCGCTCCTCGCGTCCGGGCCGGCAGTGGGTGCCGGCCGCAGGTGTCGAGCCGGCGCTGCTCGCCGACTCCACCATAGGGACGATCGATCAGACGTCCCAGGGGACACCCGGTGCGGAAATTCTCGCCGGCCGTATCCCTTGGCGCGCTGTCACAGCCCCTTGAACAGGTGGGAGGTCGTGATGAGGACGGTCCGGTCGCCAGCCGGGATGACCTCGCCTCGCCGGAGGAGGTCGTAGGCGGCCAAGACGGTGCAACTGCTGATCTCCCAGGTGTGCCCGTGTCGGCTCGCCCGCTCGTACCAGCTCGATGCCACGTCTTCCCGCACCACCACGGCGCTGCCCGCGCTGCGGGTCACCGCGGCGTGGGCCTGGACTGTCGTGCTGTCCCCGGCGATCGAGTGGAGGCTTCCGGCGCTGTCGGGAAAGCGCGCGGTGATGTCCCGACCGGCGAGCACGGCTGACAACCGGGGGAATGGTTCGACCAGGTGGAGGCGTGGCACGGGCCCGCCCGTCAGGGCGGACCACTGGGTGAACCCGAGGTGGATGCCCCACGCCAGATCGCCACGGCTCGACGGGATCACCACGTGGTCCACCCCGGCGGGAACGGCGGCTGCGATCTCCCAGGCGATGGACTTGTAGCCCTCGATCCCGAAGCAGCTACTGCCGATGACGATGTCGGCGACGTTGGAGACGGCAAGCGTGTCGGGACGGTCGGCCGCCTCCCTGACGTACCTGACGCGTTCCTCGTCGGTGTCGAAGGTGCGCAGGTCCGCTCCGAGCCCGCGCAGCGGCGCCGCGAGCGATTCGGGCAGCCAGGTGAAGCCTGCCACCACGGCCCGCAGGCCGACGGCGGCGGCGAAGGCGGCGGTGGCCAGCCCGGCGTTACCTGACGATCCGACGACGACGCGCTCGTAGCCCGACGCCTTCGCGTGGGTCACCGCCATCGCCGCGAACCGGTCCTTGTGGGATCCGGTCGGATTGGCCGCCTCGTTCTTGACGAGCACCCCGTCGAGCCAGGGCAGCGGGAACAGCGGGGTGCGCCCCTGGCCCAGATCCGGAACCACCGGGTACGGCAGCAGTTGGTCCTGTCGGACCGCCTCGGCGGGGTACCTGCAGAACAGGTTCGAGCCGTGGCCGTCTGCCGCGCAGGAGAGGCACCCCAGTGCATAGTCGCCGACCGGATGCTGGGTGCCGCATCGGATGCACTCGAGGGCCGTGACGGCGGTACCGCTCGGCGGTCGTACCGCGTCCGTCATGTCACGTCGGCCGGTGCCGCAGTCAGACCTCGACGAGGGTGGACAGCCGGCGCTCGACCACCGGGAGCACGTCGGCGACGGTGATCGGGCGGCCCAGCTCGGCGGTGAGCGAGGTGACGCCCGCGTCGCGGATGCCGCACGGCACGATCCGGTCGAAGTACGTCAGGTCGCAGTCGCAGTTGATCGAGAAGCCGTGCAGGGTGACGCCCCGGGCCACCCGGATGCCGATGGCGGCCACCTTGCGGGCCGGCCCCCGGTCGTCCTCGGGCACCCAGACTCCGCTGCGCCCCTCGACCCGGCCGGCGGCCAGCCCGAACTCGGCGCACACGTCGATGAGCAGCTCCTCGGTGCGGCGGACGTACGCGACCACGTCCACCGGGTCGGGCAGCCGCAGGATCGGGTAGCCGACGAGCTGCCCCGGCCCGTGCCAGGTGATCTTGCCGCCGCGGTCCACGTCGACGACAGGGGTGCCGTCCACGGGCCGATCCCAGGGCTCGGTGCGCTTGCCCGCGGTGTAGACGCTCGGGTGCTCCAGCAGCAGCACGGTGTCGCCGCGCTCGCCGGCCACCACCGACTCGTGCAGGCGTCGCTGCTCGTCCCAGGCGGCCTGGTAGTCGAGCAGGCCGGCACGGACGGCCGTCAGGCCGGAGGTCGTCGTCGTCACGGCGTCCAGCCTAGTCCCGCCGAGGGCTCAGTTCCCTCGTGAGCCACCTCACCGGGGCCGGTCAGGCCGGCGGGATGCGCCAGAGCCACACGTCGTCGATCCGTTGCGGCTCACCGAACAGGGCGGTGGCGGTACGCCGGACAGCCGCCTCGTCGACACCGAACTTCGCGCCGTGCACCTGGTCGGCGAGGACCACCGTCTCGATCCGCCAGTGCCGCAGGTCCGACTGGACCTCCCGGATCGTGCCGTCGGTGACGATCGGCACCAGCCCCGTGCGGCCGGCCTGGTCCATGAGCGCGCTCAGGGTGCGCGGCACCGGGCCGATCCGGCCCCGCCCGTCCGGGCCGCCGGGGCCGAGGAAGAAGCCGCCGGGGATCGCGAACTCGCCCTGCCGGTGCGACAACGCGTACGCCTGCCAGCGCTGCCCGTCCGGGTAGATGTCCACGGTCAGCGGCACCGGCGTCAGCACCCCGTCCGGCGAGACGTACTCGCGCCAGGTGCCGGCCGTGATGAAGTGCGGGATGGGCTCCCGCTCGCGGGTCAGCAGCGGGGTGGGCAGCAGGGGCAGCAGGGCCACCGCGAACCCCAGCGACCAGGCCAGCTCCGTCGAACGGTGCCGGGGCGGCGCGGTCCGCAACTGATCGAGGGTGTACGCCAGCA
The DNA here is from genome assembly GCF_049841645.1 of Micromonospora sp. DT43. Lineage (NCBI taxonomy): Bacteria > Bacillati > Actinomycetota > Actinomycetes > Micromonosporales > Micromonosporaceae > Micromonospora > Micromonospora sp. DT43. The sequence goes on from NZ_JBNCKR010000001.1 coordinate 422,886, forward strand.
GAACCCCGATCACCGGCGCCACCACAAGGGCCAGTCGGGCGGGCAGCGCGGCGTTCACCACCGGCAGCTGCCCGAGCACGTCGAACGGCATGGGCAGGTCCGTACGTCGTCCGTCGATCTTCGCCACCGGCCCGAAGGACAGCACCGTGAAGATCACCGCGACGACGCCCAGCGCCCAGAGGACGGCCCGGCGGCCGGGGTCGGCGCGTCGCCAGAGCGCGACGAAGCAGACCAGTGTGAGCAGGAGCAGGGGAATCCCGAAGAACGAGTTCTCCTCGGTGGGGTTCGGCGCCAGCGCGGTGCCCAGTCCGACCTCCCCGGCCAGGGAGCGGCGCGGGAAGGCGGCGAAGGCGGCGATGTCCTCGGAGTGGATCACCGGGTCGAAGCCGGTGCCGTGGAACCGCTGTGGCCCGGCGAAGTGCAGCCACAGCGGGTACGACAGCAGCACGCCGGCGACCACAGCTGTCACGCCGAGCCCGCGCACGAAGGTGGGCAGGGCTGCTCGGGCCTCGGCGCGGTGGGCCGGGTGCAGCGCCCAGACGGCGACGAACACGCCGAGCGCGAGGGCGGCGAAGAACAGGCCCTCGGCGGCGATCGAGAAGGCCACCGCCACCAGCACCCCCAGGATCACCCCGTCGCGCAGCCAGTGCCCGGGGCGGCGCAGCGCGAACAGCCGCCAGATCAGCAGCGGCACCAGCCAGCCGGCGGTCCAGTTCAGGTGGGCGTTGGCGTGCGAGACCATGCCGGGGGAGTAGGCGATGAACAGGGCGCCCACGCCGGCGGCGAGGCGGCTGCGCACCAGGTGCCGGGACAGCAGCCAGTACCAGGCCAGCGCGGTGGCGAGCAGGTTCAGGGTGAGGATCACCAGGAACGTCGCCGGTGGCCCGATGAGGTACGTGAGCGGGGCGAAGACCACCGCGTACACGGTGATCGAGGTGTTGACCGCGAGGTTCACGCCGTCCGGGACATTGATCAGGTACGTGAAGAAGGGGTTCTCGCCGTGGGTGACCGCGTGCCCGCCGAAGGCCAGCAGCCACTCGAAGAGCGCCTGGTCGCTGGAGTTGACGGTGATCGTGCGTACGTTCGGGTCCCGCCACAGGCCGCTGGTCACCCAGACGGCGAGCGCGAGCGCCACCAGCACGACGATCAGGTCGGCCCGGCGGTCCTGACGGGCACGGGGTGGCGACGCTGGTGCGGGCCCGGTGGCCAGCGACGGGGAGGAGGGCACGCAGCGGACGTTACCAACCGGACCTGGACGAGCCGGTCAGACCGGCGGTTGTTGTCGGCTCCGCTGGCCTCGCGACGGGCGCGGTTCGTCGTACACAACGGCTGCCGTGAATGTGTGACTGTGCCCCATGTCATAGCGGCGACACGTCGTCGTAACGTCTCGGCAACTCGACCGTGACCCAGTTCACAGTCTGCCCCTCCGAGGAGGCCGCCGTGCGCCGCTCCCCATCCACCCTCAACCGCCTGATCGGTGCGGTCGCCGGGCTCGTCCTCGCCGCGGCGGGCGCGCTCGCCCTCGCCGCACCCGCCCAGGCCGCCACGCTCACCCAGGTCAGCGGGTTCGGCTCCAACCCGGGCAACCTCGCCATGTACGCCTACCGGCCGGACAACCTGCCGGCCAACTCCCCGGCCGTGGTGCTGCTGCACGGCTGCGTCCAGAACGCCTCCGGCTACTTCGCGAACTCCGGCTGGCAGAAGTACGCCGACCAGTGGAAGTTCGCCCTGATCGTCGCCCAGCAGCCCTCCGGCAACAACGCCAACTCCTGCTTCAACTTCTTCGAGAACGGCGACACCGCCCGGGGTCAGGGCGAGGCACTCTCGATCAAGCAGATGGTGGACCACGCCAAGGCGAACTTCGCTGTCGACGGCTCCCGGGTCTTCGTCAGCGGTCTCTCCGCAGGCGGGGCCATGAGCGCCGTCATGCTCGCCACCTACCCGGACGTCTTCGCCGCCGGATCGATCATCGCGGGCATCCCGTACCGCTGCGCCACCAGCATGGTCAACGCGTTCAGCTGCATGAACCCGGGCACCGACAAGACCCCGGCGGCCTGGGGCGACCTGGTCCGTGGCGCGTACTCCGGCTACACCGGCCCGCGACCCCGGGTGGCCATCTGGCACGGCACGTCGGACACCACTGTCACGCCGCTCAACGGCACCGAGTCCCGCGACCAGTGGACAAACGTGCGGGGGATCTCGCAGACCCCGACGAGCACGTCGTCGCTGCCCGGCAACACCAACCTCGAGGTGTACGGCAACGACGAGGTACGCCTCTACCGCGTCTCCGGGATGGGCCACGGCACCCCTGTCGACCCGGGCTCGGCGGCGGACCAGTGCGGCACCGCTGCCGCGTACTTCCTGGACACCATCTGCTCGACGTACCGTGACGCGCTCTTCTTCGGCCTGAACGGCGGCGGCAGCACCCCCACCCCGACGGCCACCCCCACCACCACGCCGACCCCCACGGCCAGCCCGACCCCGACCCCCACCCCGACCGCGCCACCGACCTGCGTCACGGCCAGCAACTACGCGCACGTCGCGGCCGGCCGCGCCTACCAGTCCGGCGGCTACGCCTACGCCAACGGCTCCAACCAGCGGATGGGTCTCTACAACACCTTCTACACCAGCACCCTCAAGCAGACCGCCCCCAACAACTGGGTGATCGGCTGCTAACCCCCACCCCACCACCGCCCCGGTGATCATGAAGTTATTGCCACGACACGCCGAGGTGAGTGGCAATAACTTCATGATCAACGCGGGTCTATGCGTGCAGGGCCGCTTGGAGGGCCTCCGGGAGGGTGGGGTGGTGGTATCGGTAGTTGGCCCTTTCTAGGACTGCGGGGTGGACTCGGGTGCTGGTCAGGGCCTCGTGGGCGAAGCCGCCGAGCGCCACCTTCAGGGCCAGGGCGGGGATCGGGATGATCGCCGGCCGGTGCAGTTGACGGGCCAGCTCCCGGGTGAACTCGGCGTTGGTCACGGGATGCGGACCCACCACGTTGACCGGCCCGGCGATGTCGTCGCGGGTCAGCAGGAAGACTGTCGCATCCAGCCAGTCGGCCATCGAGATCCACGGCAGCCACTGCCGGCCACTGCCCAACCGCCCGGCGATGCCCAGCTTGAACGGCAACAGTTGCGGCTTGAGCAGACCACCGTCGCGGTGCAGGGGCAGGCCGGTGCGCAGTCGCACCACGCGTACGCCGGCGTCCTCGGCCGGACGGGTCGCGGCCTCCCAGACCCGGCAGACGTCGGCCAGGAAACCCTCGCCGGCGGGCGCGTCCTCCTCGACTACCCGGTCGCCGGTGTTGCCGTACCAGCCGACGGCCGACGAGTTGAGCAGGGCTCGGGGACGGTCGGCGGCCGGTAGCCCGGCGATCGTCGTCGCGAGCGTGCTGCTGCTGTCCACCCGGCTGGTGCGGATGAGCCGCCGGTAGTCGTCGTTCCAGCGCTTGTCGCCGACGCCAGCGCCGGCCAGGTTGATGACGGCGTCCGACCCGGCGACCGCGGCCGGGTCGAGCTGGCCGGCCGCCGGGTCCCACTGCCGCTCCCGCGGGTCGCGCGGTGCCCGACGAACGAGCCGGGTGACCTCGTGCCCGTCGACGGAGAGCCGGTCGCCAAGTCGGGTGCCGAGAAAGCCGGACGCGCCGGCCAGAAGGATCCGCATGCCCTTATCTTCGTCGAAAACGCCACCTCCGGACGCGTCCGGCCCCACTCCTCGCCGATCCCGCACAACGTGTCGCCGTTCTGCCCACACAGCACGGGGCGCGATCGGCGAGGTGGGTGGGGTCGGTCAGGCCGCTGGCACGGGGCGCAGGTCGGTGAGGAGGCGCTCCACCTCGGCGTACGCCTCCGGGGGTAGCGGGCCCAGGGCCAGGGTTGCCAGGTTCTCCCGGGCCTGGGCCACCGTGCGGAGGCCGGGAATCGGCACCGTACGCGGGCTGCGGGTCAGCAGCCAGCCCAGCGCGCCCTGCGCGAGGGTCCGGCCGTCCGCGGTGAGCGCCGCGCGGACCTGCTCGACCCGTGCCGCCCAGCGGGGTGTGGGCCGGCCCTCGGTGAACCACTGCAACCACTCCGGGGCGCGACCGCGCACGTCGTCCGCACCGAGCGCCCGCGTCGACCCGGTGAGCAGCCCCATCGCCAGTGGCCCCCGGTTGAGGCTGGCCAGGTCGTGGCGGTCGCAGACGGCGAGGACCGCCGCGTTGTCGCTCAGCACCGACTCGTCGTGCTGGATGACGGCGCAGCGCGGGCCGGCCGCCGCGAACGCCTCCGCCGAGTCCGGATTGTCGGTGCTCCAGCCGTACGCCCGGATCTTGCCCTGGTCGACCAGGTCCTCAAGGGTGCCGACCAGGTCGAGCGCGGCGGGCACCGGCAGTTCGTTGATGTGCAGTTGGTAGAGGTCCACGTGGTCGGTGCCGAGCCGCCGCAGCGAGTCCTCCAGGCTGCGTACGGCGAACGTCGGGCTGGCGTCGGTGCCCAGCCACCGCCGGGTGGCCTCGTCGCTGACGTTGCCGAACTTGGTGGCGATCACCGCCTCGGCCCGGCGACCCGCCAGGGCCCGACCGAGAATGCGCTCGCTGTGCCCGGCGCCGTAGTTGTTCGCCGTGTCGAACAGGGTCACCCCGAGATCGAGAGCCTGCTGGATGGTACGGATCGACTCGTCGTCGTCCACCTCTCCCCAACCGAACGGCTGACCGTCGTCACCCCAGAGCGGGCCGCCGATCGCCCAGCACCCCATCCCGATCGCGCTCACCTCGATGCCGCTGCGTCCCAGCGTTCGTGTCGTCGTCATGCGGACCAGCCTCCAACCTGGAGTGCGCTCCAGGTCAAGGGGTGGCTACCATCGGCGGGCATGACCGGTTACGCCCCCGCGGAGGCCGCTCGGCGCAGCGGCTTCAGTCTGGACACGCTGCGGTACTACGAGAAGATCGGCCTGCTGGCCGACGTCTGCCGCACGGCAGGCGGCCAGCGTGTCTTCACCGACGACGACCTGAGCTGGCTGGTGCTGTTCCGCTGCCTGCGCGACACCGGGATGCCGATCGCCCAGATGTGCCGGTACGCGGCTCTGGCCCGCGAGGGTGAGCACACCGTCGACGAGCGCCGTGAGCTGCTGGAACAGCACGCGGCTCGGGTCGAGGAGCAGATGCTCCTGCTCAGCCGCCAGTACGAGCACCTCCGGGAGAAGATCCGCTTCTACGAGCGGCTGCCCGGCCCGGCGCCCGAGACCGAGCAGGCCACCGCCACCCGCTCCGGCCCAACCGTCAACCGGTGACGTGCCCGGGCAACTTCATGCCCACGGCGGCCTTCGTGCCGGGTGCACCGCGACGCTGCGCCGGGGTCTGTCCCGAACCGATCACGGCGTGGTCGGCTCGTCGGTCTCCCGGACGTCGTGCCAGCGCGCCCGCCAGGCGGCCTCGTGGGCCTCGTGGCTGGTCCGCTCCTGAAAGACCGCGGCCCGCAACGCGTGCCGGGATTCCGACATCACCATCACCTCCACGGCCACCAGTGCCACGCAGATCACTGTCGCGAGGGTGAGCGCGCCAACCGCCGGCAGGTGCTGGCCGACCGGGAGGGCCGCCGTGAGCACCACGATCACGCCGACGCGGGTCCAGCTGACGGTGTGCAGGGTGCGCAACTGGAACAACATGTTGACGGCGAAGTAGCAGATCAACCCGCCGAAGAGCATCGGCACGGCCGGTCCGTCCGCCTTCTCGGCGATCCCACCGGCCGGGTCAGTGATCTTGTGCAGGATTTCCTCATTGCCGATGGAGAAGAGGATCACCCCGGCGATCATCGGCAGGTAGAGGTACGCGTACGCGTCGCGGGCCATGGCCACCCGCGGGCCACCCTCCGCCGCGTGCAGGGCGATCCGGGCGGCCGGCCCGATGAAGTCGAAGTGCGCCCACCACAGGGCGGCCGTGACCACGATGCCGAGCGCCGCGGCAGCCACCGCCGGCCAGGTCACCGGCTTGCCGAGCAGGTTGCCGCCCACTCCGGTGGAGATGATGGACTCGCCCAGCGCGATGATCAGGATGAGGTCGTAGCGTTCAGTCCAGTGCTCGGCGCTTGTCACCCCCCAGCCCCAGGTGCCGACGATGAAGCCGGTGGCGTACTGCACCACCACCACGGTGATCCACAGGCCGTCGCGGACCAGCGCGGCCCGGCCGGGGTCGTCGATCAGGGTCGGGAGCAGCGCGGCGGCCAGCAGCAGCACGATGCTCACCGCCAGCTCCGGGGCGAAGCGCCGCAGTTGCCGCCGCTCCTGCGGGCTGTCCCGCACCACGTGCTGATAGAGGATCCAGTGGATGCCGCGGACCACGACGTAGCTGATGGCCACCAGCATCGGGCCGGCGGCGCCGGACTGCGGGTCGCTGAATGCCTGCGGCAGCGCCAGCGCGAACGAGAACAGGGCGGCCATCGAAACCACCATCAGCACCGGGACGTAGCCCTCACCGAGCCGGACCCGGGTGGCGACCAGGCTGTGCACCACCCAGATCCACCAGAGCACGGCGAGCACCAGGGCGGCGTGCAGCAGTTGCCGGCCGGAGATGTTGGCGGCGGTCGCCCGGGTGATGATGAAGAACGAAAAGACGAAGACCAGGTCGAAGAAGACCTCGAACTTGTCCACCCGGGCACCGGGAGCAATCGGGACGGCCGGTCCCAGCTGTCCACCCCGCCGGTAGCCGCCCACGGTCCCACTCTGGCAGCGTCCGGCCTGCTCGGAGGCCCGAACAGGGATGGCGACGGTGTCCGGAGTTACCTCCGGGCCGGCTCGGGAAACACCGGAACCACGGCCTCCGGCAGCGGGCCGGTCGGTCCGAGCCGCCCTGGACAAGGATGGATCATGACGACGAACAACCCGATCACCACCTCGTTCGCCCATACCTCCACGGCCATGGACGTGATCCGGGGCGTGGACCTCGTCCGGCGGCGGGCCATCGTCACCGGCGGGTCGTCCGGCATCGGCGTGGAGACCGCCCGTGCCCTGGCCAGTGCCGGCGCGGAGGTCACCCTGGCCGTCCGCAACCCGGACGCCGGCCAGCAGGCCGCCGACGACATCACGGCCAGCACCGGCAACGACCGGGTCATGGTCGCGCCGCTCGACCTCGCCGACCAGGGGTCCGTCGCCGACTTCGTCGCCAACTGGGACGGCCCGCTGCACATCCTGGTCAACAACGCCGGCATCATGGCCGCGCCCCTGAGCCGGACACCACAGGGCTGGGAGATGCAGTTCGCCACCAACCACCTCGGGCACTTCGCGCTCGCCACCGGGCTACGCCCGGCGCTCGCCGCCGCCGACGGGGCCCGGATCGTCTCGGTCAGCTCCGCCGCCCACCTGCGCTCGCCCGTGGTCTTCGACGACATCCAGTACGACAAGCGGGAGTACGAGCCGTGGCAGGCGTACGGGCAGTCGAAGACGGCAAACGTGCTCTTCGCCGTGCAGGCGTCTCGGCTCTGGGCCGATGACGGCATCTTCACCAACTCGCTGATGCCCGGGGCGATCCGGACCAACCTCCAGCGCTACGTCAGCGAGGAGGAGTTGGACCGGCTGCGCGCGGGAAACGCGGCGGCCTGGAAGACCGTGGAGCAGGGTGCCGCCACCTCGGTGCTGGTCGCGGCCTCGCCGCTGCTCGACGGTGTGGGCGGGCGCTATTTCGAGGACTGTCAGGAGGCCGCTCCGGCCCAGCCCGGCGGGCGAACGGGCGTGGCCGGCTACGCACTGGACCCGGAGGCCGCCGAGCGGCTCTGGAAGGTCTCGACCGCGCTGCTCAAGAGCTGAGGACCGAAAACGTGAGGGCGCCCCGGTCGACGACCGGGGCGCCCTCACGGCGTTGCGAACGGATCAGGCCAGGCCCAGCTCCGACTCGAAGTTGCCGCCCTCCAGCCGCTCCTTGACCGCGGTCAGGAAGCGGGCCGCGTCGGCGCCGTCGATCAGCCGGTGGTCGTAGGACATCGCCAGGTAGACCATCGACCGGACCGCGATGACCTCGCCCAGGTCCGGGTCGTTGACCACGACCGGCCGCTTGACCACGGCACCCGTGCCGAGCATCGCCGACTGCGGCGACGGCACGATCGGGGTGTCGAACAGAGCGCCCCGGCTGCCCGTGTTGGTGAGCGTGAAGGTCGCCCCGGCCATCTCGTCCGGGGTGATCTTGTTGGCCCGGCTGCGCTCGGCCAGGTCGGCGATCCGCTTGGCGATGCCGCCCATGTTGAGGTCACCGGCGTTGTGGATGACCGGCACGAGCAGTCCGCGCTCAGTGTCCACGGCGACGCCCAGGTGCTCGGCGGCCGGGTAGGTGATCGTGCCACCTTCCAGGTCCATGCTGGCCTGGATGATCGGGTGCGTCTGCAGCGCCTCGATGGCGGCGAGCGCGAAGAACGGCAGGAAGGACAGCTTCACGCCGTGCTTGGCCTGGAACGACTCCTTGGCCTGGACCCGCAGCTTGGCAACCTTGGTGACGTCGACCTCGACGACGGTGGTCAACTGCGCCGTCTCGTGCAGCGACTGCTGCATCCGCTTGGCGATGGTCGCCCGGATGCGCGGCAGCTTCTCGGTGGTGCCCCGCTTGCTGCTCGGCTGCGGCTTCGCGGCGGGCTTCGCCGCAGCGGCCGACGGCGCGGCGGCCGGCTGTGCTGCCGGAGCCGGCGCGGCCTTGGCGGCCTTGGCCTTCTCGGCCGCGTCGAGGACGTCCTGCTTGCGGATCCGGCCACCCACGCCGGTGCCGTTGAGCGAGCCCAGGTCGACACCGTGCTCACTGGCCAGCTTGCGGACCAGCGGAGTGACGTACCCGGCGGCCTCCTCGCCGCCACCCTGCGCCGGGGCGGACGGGCGCTGCGGCGCGGCCGGCTGCGAAGCCTGCTCGGTCTTCGCCGGCTGCGCCGAACTCTCGGTCTCCGCGGCCGGCTCGTTGTACGACATGCCCGGGGTGGGCTCCTCGACCTTCGGCGCCGGCTTCGGCTCGGCCTTCGGCGCTGGCGCGGCCTCCGCCTTCGGCTCGGGCTTCGGCTCGGGCTTCGCCTGGGCGGGGGCGCCACCGGCGACACCGATGATCGCCAGGTCGGCGCCGACGTCGGCGGTCTCGTCCTCGGCGACCTTGATCTCCAGGACCGTGCCGGCGACCGGCGACGGGATCTCCGTGTCCACCTTGTCGGTGGAGACCTCCAGCAGCGGCTCGTCCACCTCGATGGTGTCGCCGACCTGCTTGAGCCAGCGGGTGACCGTACCCTCGGTGACGCTCTCACCCAGGGCCGGCATCTTCACCGCGGTGCCCTCGCCCGACGACGCGGCGGCCGGAGCCGGCGTCTCGGCCGGGGCCTCATCCTGCGCCACCTCGTCGGCGGTGCCCTCGGCGGCGGCCGTCGGCTCGGCGGCCGGCTCCACCGACTCGGCGGGGGCCTGCTCCTGCGGAGCGGCCTCGCCGCCACCTGTCGACTCGCCCTCACCGGCGATGACGGCCAGCTCGCTGCCGACCTCGGCGGTCTCGTCCTCGCCGACCACGATCCGACTCAGCACGCCCGCCGCGGGCGACGGGATCTCGGTGTCGACCTTGTCGGTCGAGACCTCAAGCAGGGGCTCGTCGACCTCGACCGTGTCGCCCTCCTGCTTGAGCCAGCGCGTGACGGTGCCCTCGGTGACGCTCTCGCCGAGCCGGGGCATGGTGACCGATACCGGCATGTTCTCCAGACTCCTTCATTCCCCTTGGGGGATCTTCGCCCGTCGCCGGACGCCGCGGTTTGGGTGATCAGGCGTGCGCGTGCAGCGGCTTGCCGGCGAGGGCCAGGTGCGCCTCGCCCAGGGCCTCGTTCTGGGTCGGGTGGGCGTGCACGAGCTGGGCGACCTCGGCCGGGTACGCCTCCCAGTTGTAGATGAGCTGCGCCTCGCCGATCAGCTCACCCACCCGGGCGCCGACCATGTGCACGCCGACGACGGGGCCGTCCTCGACCCGGACCAGCTTCACGAAGCCCGTGGTCTTGAGGATCTGGCTCTTGCCGTTGCCGCCGAGCGGGTAGTTGTACGCCTGGACCTTGTCGGCGCCGTACTGCTCCTTGGCCTTCGCCTCGGTGAGGCCCACCGACGCGAGCTCCGGATCGCAGTAGGTGACGCGCGGGATGCCGACCTCGTCGATGACGGCCGGGGTCTGCCCGGCGATCTCCTCGGCGACGAAGATGCCCTGCTGGAAGCCCCGGTGCGCGAGCTGGAGGCCGGGCACGATGTCGCCGACGGCGTAGACGTTCGGCACGCTGGTGCGCAGCCGCTCGTCGGTCAGCACGTAGCCGCGGTCCATCTTGACGCCCTGCTCCTCGTACCCGAGGTTTGCGGTGTTCGGGCCGCGACCGACGGCGACCAGCAGCAGCTCCGCCTCGACGGTCTCGCCGCCGGAGATGGTCAGCTTGACGCCGTTCTCGGTCTTCTCGACCTTCTCGAACGGCTTGCCGACCTTGAAGTTGATCTTACGCTTGCGGAACGCCCGCTCCAGCGCCTTCGACGACTCCTCGTCCTCGGCGGCGACCAGCCGGGGCAGCGCCTCGACGATCGTCACGTCCACACCGAAGGACTTCCACACGCTGGCGAACTCGACGCCGATCACGCCGCCACCGAGCACGATCACCGACGACGGCACCCGGTCCATCGTGAGGGCGTGGTCGCTGGTGATGATCCGCTCGCCGTCGACCTCCAGGCCGGGCAGGCTCTTCGCGTACGAGCCGGAGGCCAGGACGATGTTGCGGCCGGTGTAGCGCTTGCCGTCCACCTCGACCACGTTCTTGCCGACCAGCTTGCCGTGGCCCTCGACGATGGTGATCGCCTTGTTGCCCTTCAACATGCCCTGCAGGCCCTTGTACAGGCGGGAGATGACACCGTCCTTGTACGCGTTGACCCCGGCCATGTCGATGCCGATCAGCTCGGCCTTCACGCCGAACTGCTCCGACTCGCGGGCCTGGTCGGCGATCTCGGCTGCGTGCAGCAGGGCCTTGGTCGGGATGCAGCCGTTGTGCAGGCAGGTGCCGCCGAGCTTGCCCTTCTCGACCAGCGCGACCTTCAGGCCCAGCTGGACGGCGCGCAGCGCGGTCGCGTAGCCGCCGCTGCCACCTCCGAGGATGACGATGTCGAAGGTCGCTTCGTTCGGCTCGCTCACGTCCAACTCCCAGGTCGCGTCGCTGCATCGGGGGTCACGAGGTGTAACACGGACACACCCCACCTCGGTCATCTTGTCACCACCGGGCACAGGGTGCGTAGTGAGGTGCCCAACGACACGTCATCGACACGTACCCTTGGCACCGTTGTCGATGACGTGAGGCGGGGGAGACGTTCGGTGGGGTTGTTCCGGCGCCGGAAGCAGGCGCGTGTGCTGAGCCACGACCGCGCGGCCGATCGCGGCGATCTCGACCATCTCGAGACCTTCATCCGCAGTCGGCGCGGCGTCGAGGCGTTCATCGAGCCCCGGACGACGGTCACCGAGACCACTGTCATCCTGATCGCCGACGACGGTGAGTGGACCCGCCGCCGCATCGACGGCCCGGACGGCGCGCGGCGCTTCGCGTACCGGATGGGCATCCCGGTGTACGACGTCCGGCTGATGGGCTACCCGCAGCGGATGCGCGACTTCAACGAGCGCCGCAAGCGCCGACCCGAGCGGTACTGAGCAACGCCGAGGGGCCCCCGGGTAGGGGGCCCCTCGGTCGTACGTCCGTCAGCCGTTGGCGGCGACGTCCTCGACGAGCTGCACCAGGGTGCGGACCGGCACGCCGGTGCCGCCCTTGGTCCAGTAGCCGGTCGGCTCACCCGAGTGGTAGCCCGGCCCGGCGATGTCGATGTGCGCCCACGCCACGTCGTCGGCCACGAACTCGCGCAGGAACACGCCGCCCTGCAGCATGTGCCCGGCGCGGTCCATCCCCGCGTTGATCTGCGAGATGTCCGCCACGTCGGAGTCCATGCCCTTACGGACGTCGTCCGGCAGCGGCATCGGCCAGGCCGGCTCGCCGACCGCGTCGCCGACCGTACGGACCCGCTCGCACAGCTCGGGGGTGCCCATCACGCCCGCCACCCGCTTGCCCAGCGCGATCACCTGGCCGCCGGTCAGGGTGGAGGTCTCGAACAGGTAGTCGGTGCCGTCCTCGCAGGCGCGGGCGATGGCGTCGGCCAGGACCATCCGGCCCTCGGCGTCGGTGTTGAGCACCTCCACCTTCTTGCCGCTGTACATGCTGATCACGTCGCCGGGCCGGTAGCTGGCGCCCGACGGCATGTTCTCGGCCATCGGCAGGTACCCGCTGACCGCCACCGCCGGCTTCAGCGCGGCGATCGCCAGCATGGCCGCGCCCACCGCGGCGGCGCCCGCCATGTCGGACTTCATCTCCCACATGCCTGCCGCCGGCTTGATCGAGATGCCACCGGTGTCGAAGGTGATCCCCTTGCCGACGAGCGCGACCCGCTTGCCGTTGCCGCCGTCGGACGGGGTGTAGGTGAGCTTCACCAGTCGCGGCGGGGCCTCCGAGCCCTGCCCGACCGCGATGATGCCGCCGTACCCGCCCGCGGCAAGCGCCGCCTCGTCCAGCACCTCGACACCGAGGCCCGCGTCCCGGGCGGCGGCGGCCACGGCGTCGGCGAACGACGGGGGCCGCAGCTCGTTCGGGGCGGTGTTCACCCAGTCCCGGCTGAGCCGGACCGCGCCGGCGACAGCCTGCGCGCGGGTGATCTCGGCCTGGGCGCCCGCGTCGGCGGCATCCGGAACGGCGATCAGCACCTCGGCCACCGGTTCCCGCCGGGTCGGCTGCGGCCGGGTCTTGTAGCCGGCGAACCGGTACCCGCCGAGCAGCGCGCCCTCGGCTACCGCGCGCAGCGCGGCCGGCGCGTCCGCGTCGTCGGGCAGCGGCATGCTCAGCGCCACTCGCGGGGCGCCGGCCAAGGCCCGGACCGCCGCGCCGGCAGCGCGACGCAGCGTCTCCGGCGCCGGGGCGGCACCCGTCGGCTCCGGGCCGAGCCCGACCGCGACGACAAGCGGGGCGGTGACGGTGCCCAGCGTGGCCAGCTTGACGACCTCACCCGGCCCACCGGTCGCGCCGAGCAGCGCGAGGGTCTCGGTCAGCTTGCCGTCGAAGGCGACGGCGATGCTCTCCGCGCCGCTGGCGAGCAACAGGGTGCCGGCGAGGCCGCTGGTGGCGGCCTGCTCTCCGGTCTGGCTGTGCACGCCGATCACGATCGCGTCGACGGCGAGCTCGGCCGGGTCGGTGTCGACCAGGCTCAGGGTGGTGGTGCGGGGTGATGTCACTGAAGCTACTCCGGGCGGGCCGGGCCGGTCGCGACGTCGCGTACCAGCGGTGAAGGTCTCCGGCGGAACCTACCCGCCGGACGTCAGGGCTGTCCCGTCGATCACGCCAACGGGGTCCCGCCGATGCTAACCAGCGGGGGTTACCCCGGTAAGTTGCCACCCATGACCGACGTGACCTCCGACGCCGCCGCGACCCGGCTGCGTCGTTCCCCGCTGCACGAGCGGCACACCGCCGCCGGCGCCAAGTTCGCCCCCTTCGGGGGCTGGGAGATGCCGCTGGAGTACGCCGGCGGCGGGGTGCTCAAGGAGCACACCGCGGTGCGTACGGCGGTGGGGGTCTTCGACGTGTCCCACCTCGGCAAGGCCCGGGTGACAGGCCCCGGCGCGGCCGAGTTCGTCAACTCCTGCCTCAGCAACGACCTGCGCCGCATCGGACCCGGCCGAGCTCAGTACACGCTGTGCTGCGACGACGCCACCGGCGGCGTGGTGGACGACATCATCGCCTACCTGTACGCCGACGATCATGTCTTCCTCATCCCGAACGCCGCGAACACCGCCGAGGTGGTGCGCCGGCTGCGCGCCGCCGCCCCGGACCGGATCACCGTCACCGACGAGCACGAGGCGTACGCGGTGCTGGCCGTGCAGGGCCCCCGCTCGGGCGAACTGCTCGCCGCCCTTGGCCTGCCCACCGAGCACGGCTACATGAGCTTCGACGCCGCCAGCCTCACCGCCGGCCCGGCTGCCGGTTCCGCCGGCCTCGCTGCCGACCCCGCCGCTGGTTCCGCCGCCGGTTCCGCCGCTGGCCTCGCCGTCCGTTCCGTCGACGTGGAGCTGACCGTCTGCCGGACCGGCTACACCGGCGAGCTGGGCTACGAGCTGGTCGTGCCTGCGGAGCACGCGGTGGCCGTGTGGGACGCGCTCTTCACCGCCGGCGAGGCGTTCGACCTGCGCGCCTGCGGGCTGGCCGCCCGGGACACCCTGCGTACCGAGATGGGCTACCCGCTGCACGGGCAGGACCTCTCGCTGGACATCACGCCGGTGCAGGCCCGTTCGGGCTGGGCGGTCGGCTGGGACAAGCCGGCCTTCTGGGGCCGTGACGCGCTTCTCGCCGAGAAGGCCGCCGGCCCCCGTCGTACGCTTCGCGGTCTGGTGGCCGTCGACCGCGCCATCCCCCGCCCCGGCATGACTCTGCACGTGGGCGACAAGCAGGTCGGCACGGTGACCAGCGGCACCTTCTCCCCGACCCGCAAGCAGGGCATCGCCCTGGCCCTGCTGGACACCGACGCCCAACTGGCCGACGGCGACCAGGTCGAGATCGACATCCGAGGCCGCCGAGCCCCCCTGACTGTGACAAAACCCCCCTTCGTAACCCCCTCAACCCACTAACCCCCCACCCGGCCCCGCCCTCCCGCCTTCCCGCCCCCACCCCCTTTTTCCGGCGTTGATCATGAGGTTGACGGGGTGCTGGTAGATCAAACCCCCCGCTAACCCCATGATCAACCGGGCGGGCGGGCGGGCGGGCGGGGCGGGGCTGGGCTGGGTGGGGCTGGGCCTGGGGGTTGGGGTTAGGGGGTTGGGGTTGGGGGTTCGCCGGAATCCAGGACTGCCTGGGTCCAGCCGCCTTCGATGACGCCCGTGGCGTTCAGGACGGCCCAGTCGACGACGTCGGTCGCCTCCACCACCACGGGGGCGCCGATTCGTACGCTGGGGTCGGTGTTGGCGTCGCTGGCGCTGACGCCGACGATCCGCTCCGGGGTCTCCCACGTGGTCACGCCCGCCCAGACGTACTCCGGGCCGTCGTCGCCCGGCAGGCCGTACTTGACCACCAACTGCGACTCCACCGGCAGCTGGCCGGCGACGAAGCGCGCCCGCGCGTCGTCCAGGGCGGCGCGGGCGGTGGCGACCGCACGGCTCATCGCGTCACCGGAGCGGGCGTAGCGCACGTCCGGCTGTATGCCGGAGAACAGCGTCGCGCAGGCGGCGGCGTAGTAGCGCCCGTCCGGACCGGGATGCCCGGCCGGCGGACGCAGGCTCAGGAACGAGTCGGCGTCCGGGTCGGTCGCCGGGTCCAGCTCCAGGCGCAGCAGCACCGGGGCCGTCGCGCCGTGCTGCTCCGGATTGCCGTACGCCACCGCGATGTCGTGCCCGGTCACCGTGGCCAGCACCGGCAGTTGCACGAACGCCGGCACCTCCTCGCCGGTGAGCCCGTCGGTCCAGTCCCGCAGCAGTCGTCGCGCCGCCCCGGTCATCACCGCGCCCCAGGCACGGGTCAGATGGTCTGGCACCCCCTGGGTCTGCAACTCCAGCAGACCGAAGCGCCGCAGACCCTTCGTGGTGAACCACAGCCCCTCGGTGTCCGAGGAGTACGGCACCAGCACCCAGTCGACGAGCCGGATCCGGCCCTGCTCGTCGGGGAGCGAACGCAGGGCGGTCGCCGGGTCGAGGAACTGCAGACCGAAGACGTCCACCACGTCGCCGTCGGCGGACTCGGCCACCGCAGCCGCCACCGCCCGGGCCGCCCACTCGTGCGCCGGCGGCCAGCCGGGCCGGTACTCGGCCTGCACCACCACCAGGTGTGTCGCCGCGGCCAGCCGGGCCAACTGTGCCTCGGTGGCGCCGAACGCGGTGAGCAGATCCGGTGGCAGCGCGGGAAACTCGCTGATCGGCCGGGTGTCCACGCTCATCAGCGGGCTGTCCAGCATCTGCCGGGCGAGCCCGTGCACCGGCTCGGCCAGCCGGCCGGTGAGCGCCGCCACCGCCGTCTTCGCGCTGACCTTCGGCAGCCCCGCCATCGGCACCAGGTAGGTCGCGCTGAGCGACTCCGGCACCGGTACGGGCAGGAAGTCGTCAGTGATGAGCATGTGGGTTCCCCCGGTGGCCGCGCCGGTGCTGTCGAGCCGAACGCTACCTGGCCCGCCGCGCCGGCTTCAGGCGGACAGCACCACACCCAGGTAGACGAGCGTGGTGACCACCTCGACTGTCGCGCCGAGCACGTCGCCGGTGATCCCGCCGAGGCGGCGTACCACGTGGGTCAGCAGCGCCACCGCGACGGCGAGCGCGGCGGCGACGGCGAGCGGCCCCTGCCACGGGCGGCCCGGCACCGCGGGCACCGCCAGCAGCGCGACGGCGACCGCCCCGACGGTCACGGCCACCGGGCCGACCGTGCCGGCCACCATCGCCCCGAGCCCGTCCGGCCGGGCCGCGGGCACGCCCCGCCGGCACGCCACCGTCACGCCCAGCCGGCCGGCCGCGGTGGCCGCGACCACCGCCGCCAGGCAGGCGGGCCAGGACCGACCTGCCAGCTCGGCGAGCGCCGCCGCCTGCACCAGGACGACAACCACCAGGGCGACGACGCCGAACGGCCCGACGTCCGGCTTCTTCATGATCTCCAGGGCCGCAGCGCCCCGCCGGTACGACCCGAGCGCGTCCACCGTGTCGGCCAGCCCGTCGAGGTGCAGCCCTCGGGTCAGCAGGGCGGCGGCGCCCACTGTCACGCCGGCGGCGACGAGCGGGGGAGCGAGCGTGCCGGTCAGCAGCAGGACGCCACCCAGCAGCGCGCCCAGCAGCGCTCCGACGGCCGGGGCGAGCGCCATCGCGGTACCCGCCACCGGGCGGTCGATCCGGCCGGCGCGTACCGGCAACGTGCTGAAGGTGGTGATCGCCAGCCGGGCGCCGGCGACGAACCGCGACTCAGCCGGCACGCCAGCCCGACGCCGGCTGTTCGTCCGTCTCCGTGCGGGTGGGGCCCGGTCCGGCCGGCTCCGGCTCGGTGAACTCCGGGTCGGTGTAGTCGGGCCCGGTGTAGGCCGGCCGGGCGTAGTCGGGTTCGCTGTCGTCGGGCTCGGCGTACTCCGGGTCGGTCTGCGGCTCGTCGGCCCGGTCCGCGTCGCCGGCCAGCGACGGGTGGACCGGCAGCGCGGCGGCCAGCGCCAGCACCGAGCGCAGCAGCGGCAGCGCGACAAGCGCGTTGGCGCCCTCGCCGAGGTCCAGGCGCAGGTCGAGCAGGGGCGTGAGGCCGAGCACGTCGGCGGCCAGCCGCACCGCGGGGTGCCCGCCGTGGTCGGCCAGCAGGCACCAGTGCCGGGCCTGCCCGGCGAGGTCACGGCTGACCATCCCGGCGGCCAGCCCGACCGGCCCGTCCAGCAGCACCGGCACCCGGCGGGCCGTCGCGCCGAGCAGCACGCCGGTGGCCACCGCCACATCGCCGCCGCCCAGTTCGGCAAGCACGTCCTTCGCGGCGCGCGGCGAGCGGCGGGTGCGGTGCAGCGCGTCGCGTACCGCCGCGCAGCGGACCATCCAGGCCGCGTCGTCGATCTCACCGGAATCGGTGATCACCCGGCCCAGCACCGCCGGTGGTTCCGCACCGGCCGTGGCCGCCAGCACCGCCGCCGCTGCCGCCTCGGTGCCGGCGCCGCACGCCCCCAGCACCAGCAGTTGTACGCCCGCGTCGGCCGCCTGCTCGGCCAGCCGCCACCCGTAGCGCAGCGCCGACTCGACCTGCTCGCCGGCGAGCGCCGGCTGGGTCTCCATCGGCGCGGAGACGGGGGTGTCCACCACCTGCAGGCTCGCGCCGCTCTCGGCGGCCAACCGGGCCAGCGCGCCCCGCCCGGCGCGCGCCTGGGCGGCCCGACGTGCCGACTCGCCCGCGACGGTGCCGGCCGACGCGCCACCGGCGTGGTCGCCGTTGAGCAGCAGCACCCGCACCGAACCCCAGGCGACAGGCGTCGAGGTGCCCTGGGTGGCGGCGGCGAAGCCGACCACCCGGTCCAGAACACCCAGCCCGGCACCCGGTACGTCCAACGTGGCCAGCCGATCCACCGCCTGCGGTCCGGCGTAGTCGTCGGGCATCGGCAGCTCCATGCCGGGCTGGATGACCAGCCCGGTGGCCACCATCGGCAGCGCCATGGTCGGCGCGGCCCAGGGGTTGCCGGGCTCCTGGTTCGGAGCGACAGGCGGGGTGTGGGTCAGCACGTCGGGGAGCTGCACCTCGGGCGTGGGCTCGCCGTCGAGCAGGCTCGTGCCGGCCCGGTGCGTGCCTGCCCGGCTCGCGTCGGTCCGGCTGGCGTCCTGGGCGGTGGCCTGGCTCGTGCTCGGCGGCACGGACCGCGCCGACGCGCTCACGGTCGGGGCGGCGGCGAGGGCGGCGGTGGGCTTCAGCCAGGCCGGCTGACCGGCGACCACAAGCACCACGGCGTCGCAGGCGTCGGCGACCGCGCGGTTGGCCGCGCCGAGCGCGTCGGTGAACGCCCGGCCCAGCGGGGTGGTGGGCACCAGCGACAGCCCCACCTCCGGGCTCACCACCACCACCCGCGCCGAGCAGGTGCGGATCGCCTCGGCCAGCTCGGCGATCGTCGCCACGTCGTCGGCGGGCTGGTGCTCCGGGTCAAGCAGCACAGTCACCCAGCCGCCCAGGTCGTCCACGAGGAGTGTCTCGTTGGGCTCGGCGGACTCCAGCACGTCCGCCAGCCGGCGCGGCTCTCCGGCGGTCTCCTCGGTGGTCCAGCTGCCCGGTCGTCGGGAGCGGTGCGTCGCCAGCCGGCTCGCCCACTCGGTGTCCTCCGGGTCGCCCTCGGGTGCCGTGGCGACGTAACGGACCACCGGCGCGTCGGCCACCAGGGACTCGGCGAACTCGGACTTGCCGGACCGGATACCGCCGAGCACCAGGACCGTGTTCCACCCGTCAACGGACATGTCCGTACCTTAGTTCGCATCCTTCGGGGTTGGGCACGTCGCCCCAGCCCCGACGGAGATCGGGAGTCCGATCCGCGTCCCTTGCGGTCAAGCGTCCGCTTCCCCGCGATCGCTGGCAATCGTGGACAGTTCCCGTCAGCGACGAACTGTGCCGTCCCGAGCAGGCTGTAAAAGCCCGGCGTGACGTGAGTTGATCAACCCGTGGGTTGCCGCGGGGGCGAGCGAGCGGCCGTTGCGCGCCGGGCCGACTACGCTGGCGGGGGTTCGTCCCACGGGGACTTCAGCGGCGAGGGGAGACGCGGCATGGCGTGGAGCTGGCGGTACGAGGGCACGGACGGTCAGACGGTCGAGGGCCCGGCGGAGTCGTTCGGCAGCCAGGCCGACGCCGAATCCTGGATCGGTCAGACCTGGCGTGAGCTCGCGGCGTCCGGCGTCACCTCGGTCGCACTCGTCGAGGACGACCGGGTGGAGTACCGGATGAGCCTGCTGCCCACGGCCGAGTGATGGCGTACGACCGGCCGGGTGCCGACGGGCTGGTGCTCGGCGTGCCCAAGGCGGCGTTCCGGCCCAGCCCGGTCTTCCTCGGCCTGGTCGCGCTCTTCGCGGTCAGCGGGGTGCTGGCCTGGAACGGCTACGGCAGCGTCCGCTTCGACGTGTTCCTGTTCGTGGTCTCCGGCTGGCTGGTGTCGCTCTGCCTGCACGAGTACGCCCACGCGGTGGTCGCCTACCGCGCCGGCGACCGGGACATCGCCCACCGCGGTTACCTGACGCTCAACCCGTTCAAGTACACCCACCCGCTGCTGTCGATCGTGTTGCCGGTGGTGGTGGTGCTGCTCGGCGGCATCGGCCTGCCCGGCGGCGCGGTGTGGGTGGACCGGCACGCCATTCCGGGGCGGCTGCGGCACACCCTGGTCAGCCTCGCCGGCCCGGCGACGAACGTGCTGTTCACGTTGCTGCTCGTGGCGGCGGTGCGACTCGGCACGTCCTCGGGCGGCCCGGTGGAGTTCTGGGCCGGGGTGGCGCTGCTGGCGTTCCTCCAGCTCACCGCCAGCGTGCTCAATCTGCTGCCGGTGCCCGGCCTGGACGGCGGCAACATGATCCAGCCGTGGCTCAACCCGCAGTGGCGCAGGATGTACGACCTGTTCGCCCCGTACGGCTTTCTTCTGCTCTTCGCGCTGCTGTGGAACCCGCGCATCGGCGGCTGGTTCTTCGACGCGGTCTTCGCCGTCGGTGACCTGCTCGGCCTGCCGTCGTGGCTGTACGCCGCAGGCCTGGACCTGATCCGCTTCTGGCGGAGCTGACCAGGCTGAGCTGTCCGGTCCGGCCGACGCGAGACCCCTCGCGCCGGCCGGACCGGAGCCGCGTCAGGGACGCTCGGCGGGGGACTCGGTCTTCGCCGGGTCCCGCTCGGTGACCGGCTCGACGATCTCGTCGATGGCCTTGAGCAGCTCGGCGTCGAGCTTCACCCCGGCCGCCTTCACGTTGTCGTGCACCTGCTCGGGGCGGGACGCGCCGATGATCGCCGACGACACGTTCGGGTTCTGCAGGACCCACGCCACGGCCAGCTGGGCCATGCTCAGCCCGGCCTGCTCAGCGAGCGGCTTGAGCTGCTGCACCCGGGTCAGCACGTCGTCGTTCATGAACCGGGAGATGAAGTTCGCGCCCGACTTCTCGTCGGTGGCGCGGGAACCGGCCGGCGGCGGCTGACCCGGCAGGTACTTGCCGGAGAGCACGCCCTGGGCCATCGGCGACCAGACGATCTGGCCGATGCCCAGCTCCTCGCTGGCCGGCACGACCTCGGTCTCGATGACCCGCCACAGCATCGAATACTGCGGCTGGTTGGAGACCAGCGGGACGTGCAGCTCACGGGCGAGCGGGTGGGCGGCCCGCAGCTGCTCGGCGGTCCACTCGGAGACGCCGATGTAGTGCGCCTTGCCGGAGTGCACGACGTCGGCGAACGCCTCCATCGTCTCCTCCAGCGGCGTGCTGTAGTCGTACCGGTGGGCCTGGTAGAGGTCCACGTAGTCGGTGCGCAGCCGGCGCAGGGAGCCGTTGATCGACTCCATGATGTGCTTGCGGGACAGGCCGCGGTCGTTGCGACCCGGCCCGGTGGGCCAGTAGACCTTGGTGAAGATCTCCAGGCCCTCGCGACGCTCGTTCTGCAGCGCCCGGCCGAGCACGTCCTCGGCCCGGGTGCCGGCGTACACGTCGGCGGTGTCGAAGGTGGTGATCCCCGCGTCGAGGGCGGCCCGGACGCAGGCGTTCGCGGCGTCCTCCTCGACCTGTGAACCGTGGGTGATCCAGTTGCCGTACGAGATCTCGCTGACCATCAGGCCGGAACGGCCCAGGTGTCGGAATTCCATGCCACGACCCTAACTCCGGTGGATCACGATCGCCGAGCGGCGACTCAGAGCACCGGGTTGGCGTCGGTCAACAGCCTGTCGATCTCCTCCAACACCGCCGCGCGATCGAGGTGCACCGGGTCGATCAGCGGCTCTCCCCGCCGGTCCAGCGCGCCCCACCGACCGCCGCCGCTGGTCACGAGGAACGCCACCGGGTGGATGACCACCGTCGGGTACGACGGCGGCACCAGCACCGCGCCGGTGCGGTCCACCACACCGCGCCGGCCGGCCACGTCGACGACCACGAGACCCTCGTCGGTGAAGCCGTCGACAGGCCCTCCCTCGGTCAGCTCGGTGACGAAGCCGTGGTAGCGGGTCGGCACAACGATCCGCCCCGTCCGGTCGACCGCCCCCCACCCCTCACGCTTCACCGCGGCCAGCCCTCGGCGGAACGGCCGTACATCGGCGAAGTTGGGCGGCACCTGCACCGCGCCGGTCGGGTCGATCGCCGTCCACCCGCCGTCGGTGACCACCCAGGCCAGGCCGTCGCTGAACGGGCGGACCGCCCGGTACGAGGGCGGGATCACAGTCGTACCCAGCAGGTTGATCAACGACCACCGGTCGGTGTCCGGCCGCCGGACCCAGGCCAGCCCGTCGTGGAACGGCTGCGCCTCGGCGTACCGGGCGGGAATGACCAGCTCGCCGGCCTGGTCGGTGTAACCCCACAGCGGTCCGTCCCGGTCCGGCTGCGGGGGTCGGTCACGGTCGAGCACCTCGTCCCGACCCCGGGGGTACGGCCCGAAGCCCTCCGCCGAAGCCCGCGCGGTCACCGCGTCGAGCGCCACCCGGACCCGGTCCAGCAACTCGGCGTCGCCGGCCCCGCGCAGGTCGAGTGCCCGCTCGAAGTGGTGACAGGCCTCCATCAGCCGGCCCTGGTCATAGCAGCACCGCCCGGCGTGCTCGTGCAGGGCGGCCCGCAGCCGATCGGGCAGCTCGATCGAGTTCGCCTCGGCGAAGAGCTGGTCGGCCTCGGCGTAGTCGCCCCGCCAGCGCAGGACGTGGGCCAGCCGGGCCTGGGCCAGCGCGGTCCGGCGCAGCTCACCGGTGGCCTCCGCGTAGGTGAGGGCGAGCCGTCCGTCGGCCAACGCGTCGTCGAGTTCGCCGAGGATCCGCGAGGCGACCGCGCGCAGGCTGAGCAGCCGCGCCCGAGCCCGGTTGTCGACTGCCGAGCCCAGCTTCTCGGTCAGCCGCCGCCGGATGGCCCGCATGGCGTCCGGCTCCGTCAACTCCTCGCGCAGGGTGACCGGGTCCAGCCGCCAGCGGTACGCGGCCAGCACCTGCTCCGGGTCGCCCTGATCGGCCAGCGAGGGACGAGGCGTCTGGGATGCCGTGGCGGGCGGTGCCGACACCGGCGCGTCCTGGTCCGACGATCCGCTGCGCGGCGCGGGAATGGCAGCGAGCGGTACGGCGGGGGCGGCCGCCGGGGACGTGGCGGGCGGCCCGGAGACGGGTGTCTGTGTGGCGGGTGGCGCGGAGACGGGCGCCGCGGGGGCGGGTGTCTGTGTGGCGGATGGCGCGGAGACGGGCGCCGCCGCGGTGGGCCGTTCCGCTGCGGGCTCTGGCGGCGTGCCCGTCGCCTCGGTCGCCGGGCCGGAATCGGCCAGGCCGGCATCCGTGTCCGGACTGGCGGTCGGCGGGTACTCGCTACTCGACGCGGGCGGCGCCGACATCGGTCGGTCCGACGGCTCGTCGTCGGGGAGGCCGTCCCGCGACGCGTCGGTGGATGTGTCGGCGGTCGGCGCGCTGGTCGGGCCACTGACCTCGTGGACGTCGTCGGGGGCGAGTCCGCTGTGGTGCCCCGGCGTCTCGGCGTGCGGCTCGTCACCGAGCGGACGGTGGATCTCGGCCGATGCCGGCTCGACGGTTGGCGCGGCGTCGTCGACCAGGTCGTCCAACCAGACGCGTGGAGCACCGGAGACCTGCTCCGATTCGTCGGTCGGGGTCATCTCGGCGGCGGCCTCCGCGTGGGTGACGAGGTCGTCGACGACGGGACGACGCTCACCGTTTGCCACCTCCACAGGCGTGGCGGAGGCCGGTGGTGCCGAGATCGGTGGTGCGAAGGCGGGTGGTGCGAAGGCGGGTGGTGCCGAGACGGGCCAGGCCGAGTCGGTCCGCGCGGAGACGGGTGGCGCCGAGACTGGTGGCGCCGAGACTGGTGGCGCCGAGACTGGTGGCGCCGAGACGGGCCACGCCGAGTGGGGCGGTGCCGAGACCGGCGGCGCGGAGACAGGCGGTGCTGACACTGGCCGGATCGGTGGCGGGGAGGCCGGTTCGGCGGGTGGTCCGGAGACCGGTGTCCCGGCGGTTTCGACGGCCGGGTCGGGTCGCCGGTCGGTTGGGGGGTCGCCGACCGGTTGGCTGGACGCCACCGGACTGTCGTGCTCGTCCTCGGCGTGTGGCGGCGAGTCGGCCGAGCCGTCGCCGGGCGTCCAGTTCTCGGGCGTCCCGGCGGCGGTGGTGGTCGCGGTGCCTTCGGTCGGCAGCCGGTCGGCTGGCGTCTCGTCCTGGTCGGACTCGGTCGGCTGGGCGGCGGGGCTGAACCAGGCTTCCGGCCCCCGCGCCGACGCCTCCGCTGCCTCCGGAGCGCTGGGTACGGGCGCCTCCGAGGGCGCCGGGGGCACGTAGCGACGCGGCACACCCGGGGCGATCGGAAGCGCCGGCTCGGGTTCCGGCGCGGGCGCCGAGGACGTCGGCGTCCCGGGGATGGCGGGCTGTTCCGGCCGCTGCCAGGCCGGCGGCGGCGCGACCGGCGGGCGGTCGTCCGGAGTCGGTGCGGGGCGCGTAGCGGGCGTGGGGTGCGTGGGCCGGCCCTGCGGGACAGAAGTGCCCGAGGCCGCCGGGTGCCGCTGCTCGGCCGCCGGTTCGTCGTCCCGCCGCCGGTCGGGCGAGCCGTTGCCGACATCCGGCCCGGGATAGCGCGGTGGCGCGGACCGGGCGTCGACAGTCGAAGCCGGTTCGGTGGGTGTGCGGTGCTCGGGCCGCTGCGGCGGCTCCGGCCGCTCGTCCGACGCCGGGGGATCCACCGGGGCGGGCAGGAACTCCAGCCGCAGCCGGGCGGCCGGTGGACCGGAGACGGGGACCTCCGCGGGGGAGACCGGTGCGGCCGACACCGGCCGCTCGTACTCCGGGCGAGCGGATGATGTGGACGGCTGTCGCCCCTGGTCCGACGGGGCGGGGGAGACAGGTGCGGCGGACACCGGCCGGTCTCGCCCGGGTGCTGCGGGCGACACCTGTCGCTCCGGCGACATCGGTCGAACCGGAGCCGCCCGGCCGGCGCCCGGCGCGGCCGGGGAGACGGGGGTGGGCGGGATCGGCGCCGCCCGGCCGGCGCCCGGCGCGGCCGGGGAGACGGGAGTGGCCCGGTCCGAGGTGGGCGATGTCGTCGCGGCGGGACGCGCGGTCCGCTCGTCGTGTCGGGGTGGCTCAGCCGGTGGCCGTTCGGGTCGGGCGGCCGGCCGCGACGGCACGCCCGGCTCGGCGCGGTGCGGCTCGGGTCGGTAGCCCGGCTCGCGGGTGCGGTCCGGGTGTACCGGTCCGGGCGCCGGCCAGGGTAGGCCGCCAGCCGACCGGGGGTCAGGCTGTGACCGGGGCTCGCGGTAGGGCTCTTCGCGGTAGGGCTCCGGCCGGGCTGTCTCGCGCGGGCGACGGTCCGGGTACGCCTCGGTGCGGGCTGCCGCCTCGCGGGGTTGGTGTCGGCGCGGCTCGACATCGGGGCGGCGGCGCTCGTCGTCACGGCGAGGCTGCTCCGGTGCCTCCGGTTCGGGGCGTCGCCGCCGTCCGCCCTCGGACGTCGACGGTGGGCCGAATGCCTCGTCCGGCCGGCGCTGACGGTCGGTGGGCGCACCGGGGCCAGCCTCCACGCGGGACCGACCGTCGGCAACGCCCCGCTCCGAGCGGCGGGCGTCGTCGGGGAGCCGTTCCGAGCGGCGGGCGTCGTCGGGTAGGCGTTCGGCGTGGCCGTCCGCCCGGTAGCGGGAGCGACTGTCCACGGGCGCCCACTGGCCGGCCCCCTCGGCGGCCCAGCCGTCGGTCGTGCGGCCGTCGTGGCCCCTGACCGGTCGTGCGCCGTACCCGTCGCCGGGGTGCCGCTCGTGAGTGGCGGCCGGCCGCTCCGACGTGCCGCGTCGGCGCGGCGTCTCGTCCGGCTCGGGCACCCAGCCGGAATCACCGCGCGGTGCGGGAGAGACGGGCGGTGATTCCGGGTACGCCCGGTCCCGGTCGGCCGGCTCGTGTCGGGACGTGCGGCCGTCGTACCGCTCGGAAGTGGGCTGCTCGCGGTGCCAGGCGGCCTCCCGGGCCGGTCCCCGGTCGTCGCCGGGGCGCCGCTCGGACCAGGCGGTCCTCGGGTCCGACTCGGGAGAGCGGCGCTCCTCCCGTCGGGGCGGCTCCGGGAGCGGGCGGCGGTACGGCTCATGGTCGTAGTGCGGGGTCTCGGGCCGCCCGTGGTGCGCCATGTCGACCGGGCGCTCGTCGCCGTGTGGCCAGCCGTAGGCCGAGGTCTCGGCGGGTCCGCCGTCCGCCCCCCAACGGCCGTGGGACGCCAACTCGTCGTCCGCTCCCCAACGGCCGTCGCGGGCCGGGTCGGCCGAAGGCTCGTCGGCCCAGGAGCGCCCGAGGTAGGTGCCGTCCGGTCGGGTGGGCGCGAGCGGCGGCACCTCGGTACGACCGACGACGCTCGCTCGTCCGCGCGGCGGCGGTGGGGGCTGGTGGGTGACGCCGATGTCGCCGGGGTAGCGCTGGCCGGGGAACTGGGGGTGCCACTCGGTGGTCGGCTCGACCACCCAGGACGGCTCGTTCGGGTCCCGCCACCGGTCGGTGTAGCGGCCGTTCATCCGCCGAGCCCGTCGCCACACCCGGCCGCGTGGCCGCTCCCCGTCGACGGTGCGGTGTCCGCGGTCGTACCCCGCTGACCGATGGGCGTCCGGTCGCCGCCTGCCACGCCCCGGTGGCCGGCTCGCGTCCGCTCGCTCACGGCGTTGTCACCTCGTTGCACATTGTCGCGCTGGGGCCTCGCGTGCCGGTCGGGTCGCCCGTTCCGGCAGGGCGTGGCTGCGGATGGAGGGTAACGGCGCGGGCTCGTTCACCGCCACTGTGGCACCGCCCACGGGTGCAAACGTTATCCGATGGTTCCGGACATTTAGGTCGATAACCCAATCTGATCTTCGACGATACCCCACCCGACACCGCGACGGGCCGGAGCCTCGGGTCAGGGATGCTCCATGACGAGGACGGCGAAGGTGCCGGGGACCAGCGCCTCGTACCGGTGCGGTGTGTCGCCGGGAAACGTCGCGTAGTCACCCGGACCGAGATCCACGGTGCCCCCCTCGGGGCCGAGGCGCAGCCGTCCGGCGGCCACCACCACGTGCTCGATGCTGCGGGGGGTGTGCCCGTCCGCCTCCCGGACCGCGCCCGGCTCCAACTCGATCAGGTACACGTCCCGCCGCAGGTGCGCCGTGCCGGCGCTGAGCAGCGTCCCGGTGAAGTCGGCCTGCTCGGAACGAACCCGGGGCCCCTCCCCGGCGCGGATCACCCGGATGTCGATGTCGGCCGGCTCCACGAGCCTGCTGAACGGTACGCCCAGCGCCACGCCGAGCGCCCAGAGAGTCTCGACGCTCGGGTTGCCCGTCCCCGATTCCAGGTGGGAGAGCGTCGACTCGGCCACCCCCGCCCGACGAGCCAGCTCGCTCAGCGAGACACCGACGCGCTCCCGTTCGCGGCGCAGGGCGGCGGCGATGTTGGCCAACGGGGCAGCCGGTTCTCCAGGCATGCGTGTTCGCTCCATTGGATCAACGTTCGCGGTGACGAACAACGGGCGACCTGTTCACCGTGATGAACTACGCGCACGGTACAACGAACAGTCGCTGCCCGGACGCTTCCCGCTGTGCTTTGCCCCCAACGCGGCCGGAGCCGCCACGCTCGGGAGGCCGGGGTCAGACCTTGTCGCCGAGCTTCACCTGCGGGGCCGGAGCGCGCATCCGCCGGAAGGTGATCGACCGCATCACGGCGTAGAGGTAGAGCGAACCCATCCGCTGGTCGGACTTCGGGAAGCGTTCCCGGACCAGCTTGCCGATCTTGCGGCAGATGAGCAGCGAGTCGACGACCACACCCAGGGCCAGCGCGCCCCAGAGCACGTTGGAGATCAGCCGGACCACCGGCGGCATCGCCGCGTTCGAGCCGATCAGCACGATCAACGCGCCGCCGAAGAACCAGGTGCCGACGGTACGACGGGAGTCGACCACGTTGCGCGCCAGCAGCCGCTCCGGGCCCCGGTCGCGGGGGCCACCCTCGCGGCGGAACTCGGCAGCGGCCTCGGTACGCAGTTGGCGCCGCCGCTCCCGCTCCTCCTCCTTGGTGAGGGGGCGGGTGGGCCCGGCCGGGCGACGGCCGACTGTGGGTCGCTTCGGCGTCTCCCGACCCTTGGCCGGGGTGTAACCCCGGGGACGGTCAGCGGTCTCCTCGGGGGTCACCGAGGAGACGGCCTCGTCGACGAGGTCGGTGGACTTGCGGCGAAAGAGCGACGGCACGCGGCAAGGGTAGCCAACGGTTCGCGCACGCCGCACATCGCGGTACAGCGGCCGACGGCTCCAGACCGCAGCGCGCGATCTGGAGCCGTCGGAGCCGAACGATGGTGAGACGGGTTACGGGCGCTCGGCGTGCGCGCCGAGGTCGGCGAGCTTCGCCTCGAAGTCCTCGTAGCCCCGGTTGATCAGGTCGACGCCGTACACCCGGGAGGTGCCCTCGGCCGCGAGCGCCGCGATCAGGTGGCTGAAACCGGCCCGAAGGTCGGGGATGACCAGGTCGGCGGCGTGCAGCTTGCTCGGCCCGGCGATCACGGCCGAGTGCTTGAAGTTGCGCCGGCCGAAGCGGCACGGGGTGCCGCCGAGGCAGTCCCGGTAGACCTGGATGTTGGCGCCCATCGAGTTCAGCGCCTCGGTGTAGCCCAGCCGCTGCTCGTAGACCGTCTCGTGCACGATCGACAGGCCGCGGGCCTGGGTCAGCGCCACGACCAGCGGCTGCTGCCAGTCGGTCATGAAGCCGGGGTGGACGTCCGTCTCCAGCGCCACCGCGTTCAGCTCGCCGCCGGGGTGCCAGAAGCGGATGCCGCCCTCCTGGCCCGGGTCGCCAAGCTTCGGCGGCCGGGTGTCGGTGACCTCGTACTCGCCGCCGACGGACCGGAAGATGTTCAGGAAGGTCATCATGTCGGCCTGCTGCGCGCCGAGCACCTCGACGTGGCCACGGGTGGCCAGCGCGGCCGCGGCCCAGCTGGCGGCCTCGATCCGGTCCGGGATCGGCCGGTGAGTGTACCCATGCAGCTTCGGCACGCCCTGGATCTCGATCACCCGGTCGGTGTGGACCTTGATGATCGCGCCCATCTTCTGCAGGATGCAGATCAGGTCGATGATCTCCGGCTCCACCGCGGCGTTGCGCAGCTCGGTGACGCCCTCGGCCATCACCGCGGTCAGCAGCACCTGCTCGGTGGCGCCGACGCTCGGGTACGGCAGGGCGAACTTGGTGCCGTGCAGCCCGTTCGGCGCGGACAGGTGCAGGCCCTCAGGCCGCTTGTCGACGGTGGCGCCGAACTCCCGCAGTGCCTGCAGGTGGAAGTCGATCGGGCGCGGGCCGATGTGGCAGCCGCCCAGATCCGGGATGAACGCGTGCCCGAGCCGGTGCAGCAGCGGCCCGCAGAACAGGATCGGGATCCGGCTCGAACCGGCGTGCACATTGATCTGGTCGGTGCTGGCGCTCTCCACGTTCGCCGGGTCGAAGACGAGCTCGCCGTCCTCGGCGCCGTCGGTCACCTTGACGCCGTGCAGACCGAGCAGACCCCGGACCACCTCGACGTCGCGGATCTTCGGCACGTCGAACAGCCGGCTCGGGCTGTCGCCCAGCAGTGCGGCGACCATCGCCTTCGAAACCAGGTTCTTCGCGCCGCGCACGCGGATCCGCCCTTCGAGCGGAGTCCCTCCGTGCACGACCAGGACGTCGTCGGTCAACGCAACCTCCAGCGCTTCGGTGCTGCTGTGTTGATGGTGGGGAGCGTGAACTCTGTCGCTACCCCGGATGCGGCCATATCGAAACGGCCCGCTTGCGTCCTCGCCCCGGCAGCATAGCCCTCGGTGACGAAGATGGACTCGGTCACACGGGCGTGTGTGGCATTAATCGGTGATCCGGCACTTTTGTGTGCCAGGAGCGTCACGGATCGTGATCACGCGCCGGGCAGGGCGAGCATCTGGTCCAGCGCCACCCGGGCGTGGTGCGCGGTGTCGGCGTCCACCGTGATCTGGTTGACGACCCGGCCCGCGACCAGCTCCTCCAGGGCCCAGACCAGGTGCGGCAGGTCGATCCGGTTCATGGTCGAGCAGTAGCAGACGGCCTTGTCGAGGAACATGATCTGCTTGTCCGGGTGGGCCAGCGCGAGCCGGCGGACCAGGTTCAGCTCGGTGCCCAGCGCCCACGCCGAACCGGCCGGAGCGGCCTCGACGGCCTTGATGATGTATTCGGTGGAGCCCACGTAGTCGGCAGCGGTGACCACCTCGTGCCGGCACTCCGGGTGGACAAGCACGTTGACCCCGGGCACCCGCTCGCGGACGTCGTTGACGCTGTCGAGGGTGAACCGGCCGTGCACCGAGCAGTGCCCCCGCCACAGGATCATCTTGGCGTCGCGCAGCTGCTCCGGCGTGAGCCCGCCACCGGGCTTGTGCGGGTCGT
Organism: Micromonospora sp. DT43; assembly: GCF_049841645.1. NCBI lineage: Bacteria > Bacillati > Actinomycetota > Actinomycetes > Micromonosporales > Micromonosporaceae > Micromonospora > Micromonospora sp. DT43. The sequence continues at coordinate 452,950 of NZ_JBNCKR010000001.1, forward strand.
AGAGGACGCAGTCGTCAAGCGACAGGCCCATCTCCAGCACCGCCGTGTTGCGGCCCAGGTGCTGGTCCGGCAGGAAGAGCACCTTCGAGCCCTGCTCGAACGCCCAGTCCAGGGCGCGCTTGGCGTTGGACGAGGTGCAGACCACGCCGCCGTTGCGGCCGACGAAGCCCTTGATGTCGGCCGACGAGTTCATGTACGTCACCGGCACGGTCTCGCCGGCGATGCCCAGCTCGGTGAGCGTGTCCCAGGCGGTCTCGACCTGGCCCAGGACGGCCATGTCCGCCATCGAGCAGCCGGCCGCCAGGTCAGGGAGGATCACCCGCTGGGCGTCTGTGGTGAGGATGTCCGCGCTCTCGGCCATGAAGTGCACGCCGCAGAAGACGATGTACTCGGCGTCCGGGCGGGCCGCGGCCTCGCGGGCCAGCTTGAACGAGTCGCCTGTCACGTCCGCGAACTGGATCACCTCGTCGCGCTGGTAGTGGTGCCCCAGCACGAAGACCTTGCTGCCCAGCTTCGCCTTCGCCGCCGTGGCCCGGGCCACCAGATCCGGGTCGCTGGGCGCCGGCAGGTCGCCCGGACACTCGACGCCGCGCTCGGTGTCGGGGTCGCTGCCCCGGCCGAGCAGCAGCAGAGCCGTCGCCGTGTTGGAGGGTTCCACCCAGGTCGAAGTCACGTAGCCCATGGTCCCACAGCGCGAGCGCGCCGCAGCTCCGCTCGGTGTGGGCTGCCACACTGCTCGGCATGCGCGTGCTGCTCTGCCCGGACAAGTTCGCCGGCACCCTGCCCGCACCGGAGGTCGCCGCCGCGGTCGCGGACGGATGGCGCAGCGTCGCCGACGGTGACGACCTGCTGATCCGGCCGCTCGCCGACGGCGGGCCGGGCTTCGTGGACGTGCTCGCCGACGCGCTCGGCGGTCGGCGGGTGCCGGTGTCGACCGTCGATCCGCTGGGCCGGCCGGCGGCCGGTGAGATACTCCTCACCACCGACGGCACGACCGCCTACCTGGAGAGCGCGCAGGCGTGCGGGCTGCACCTGCTGGCCGCCGCCGAGCGGGATCCGAAGGTCACCACGTCGTACGGGCTGGGTCTGCTGGTGGCCGCCGCGGTGGAGAGCGGTGCCCGGACGGTGGTGATCGGGCTGGGCGGCTCCGCCACCAACGACTGTGGCGCCGGCATGCTCACCGCGCTGGGCGCGACAGCGCTCGACGCAACAGGCGCGGCGCTGCCGTACGGCGGGGCGGCGTTGGCAGTGGTCGACGCCCTCGACGGCGCTCCCCGGCTGCGCGGCGCCCGGCTGGTCGCCGCCACCGACGTGGACAACCCGCTGCTCGGCCTGCACGGGGCGAGCAACGTGTTCGGCCCGCAGAAGGGCGCCGACCGTGCCGACGTGCTGCTGCTCGACGCGGCTCTGGAGCGCTTCGCGGCGGTGCTGGAGCGGGATCTTCCCGGCTGCCCGGCGGGGCTCGGCGCGCTACCCGGCGGTGGGGCCGCCGGCGGCCTCGGCGCGGCAGTCCTCGCGCTCGGCGGCGCCTGCGAGTCGGGCATCGGTCTCGTCACCCGGGCCACCCGGCTGGAGGCCGCGCTCGACACCGCCGACCTGGTGATCACGGGGGAGGGGTCCTTCGACCACCAGTCGCTGCGCGGCAAGGTCGTCGCCGGGGTGGCCGGGGCCGCCCGGGACAGGGGGGTGCCCTGCGTGGTGGTGGCCGGCCAGGTCAGCACCGGCCGACGGGAGGCCGCCTCGGCGGGGGTGACCGACGCGTACAGCCTTGTCGAGCACTTCGGTGGGGAGCAGGCCGGCGGGCTCGACGCGGCGCTGAGCCGGCCGGCGGACGGGCTGCGCGAGCTGGGCGCCCGACTGGCCCGGCAGTGGAGCCGCTGAGGCGTCCGACGGCGCGTGACCGGGGCCTACCTGCGGCGGCGATCACGCCACGCGGGTGGGCGCGGCCGGGGCGGCGTACGATCGGAACCGGACCACAACCGGGAATCACTGGACGGCGCGCGGCGTTGGCCAGTGCGTCCGGACCCAAAACCGCGCAGGGAGACTTCCACGTGACCACGCCAGCGCAGACCGAGTCGACCGAGGCCCAGGCCCCTACTTCCGTCGTCCTCACCGACGTCGCGGCGCAGAAGGTCAAGGCCCTGATCGAGCAGGAGGGCCGCGACGACCTGCGGCTCCGCGTCGCGGTGCAGCCGGGTGGCTGCTCCGGCCTGCGGTACCAGCTCTTCTTCGACGAGCGTTCGCTCGACGGTGACGTCGTCACCGACTTCGGTGGCGTCGAGGTCGTCGTCGACCGGATGAGCGCCCCCTACCTGTCCGGCGCGACGATCGACTTCGCCGACCGGATCGACGCCCAGGGCTTCACCATCGACAACCCCAACGCAGGCAACTCCTGCGCCTGCGGCGACTCGTTCAACTGAGTCACCCACGCACCAGCACGGCGGGGCCGTCCTTCGGGGCGGCCCCGCCGTTTTCGTGTCGGTGGGAGCGGTCCCCCGGCGGGCATGGCCGGTCGGTTGCCATTGCCCGACCGACCGGTCACGTCACGGTTGCCGGGCCGGTAGGCTGACCGCGCCCTGCTCCCGACCCCGAGGGTTGACATGAAGATCGCCGTGACCGGCTCGATCGCCACCGATCACCTGATGAGTTTCCCGGGTCGCTTCGCCGACCAGCTCATCGCCGATCAGCTGCACAAGGTTTCCCTCTCCTTCCTGGTGGACGACCTGGTGCTCCGCCGTGGCGGGGTCGCGGCGAACATTTCCTTCGGCATGGGCCAGCTCGGGCTGCGCCCGGTGCTGCTCGGGGCGGTGGGGGCCGACTTCGCCGACTACCGCTCCTGGCTGGAGCGGCACGGTGTGGACTGCGACTCCGTGCACATCAGTGAGGTGGCGCACACGGCCCGGTTCGTCTGCACCACAGACACCGACATGTGCCAGATCGCGTCGTTCTACGCGGGGGCGATGAGCGAGGCCCGCAACATCGAGCTCGCCCCGGTCGCCGACCGGCTCGGCGGTCTGGACCTGGTGCTTGTCAGCGCCAATGACCCGGAGGCGATGCTGCGGCACTCGGCCGAATGCCGCACCCGTGGGTACGCCTTCGCCGCCGACCCCTCCCAGCAGCTCGCCCGGATGCCCGGCGAGGACGTGGTGGCGCTGATCGAAGGCGCCGAGTACCTGATGACGAACGACTACGAGAAGTCGCTGCTGCAGAGCAAGGCGAAGCTCAGCGACGACCAGCTTCTGGACCTGGTCAAGGTGCGCGTCACCACGCTGGGCAAGGACGGGGTGGAGATCGCCGGCCGGGGCATCGACCCGATCCACGTGCCGATCGCGCGGGAGATCCGGGCCGTCGACCCGACCGGTGTGGGCGACGGCTTCCGGGCCGGCTTCTTCACGGCGCTCTCCTGGGGCGTCGGCCTGGAGCGCGCCGCCCAGGTCGGCTCGCTGCTTGCCACGCTCGTCCTGGAGACGGTCGGCACCCAGGAGTACGACGTCCGCCGCGACCTGTTCGTCAAGCGCCTCGCCGAGTCCTACGGCGACACGGCCGCCGAGGAGATCCGCCCGCACCTCCTGCCGTAACCCGGGTCAGTGGGTGCGGCGGATGTCGTAGGCGGGACCGTCCGGGCCGGTGATCGCCGCGAGGAACTCCTGGCCGCGCATTCGGCACCAGGCGGGAATGTCCACCGCGGCGGCCGGGTCGTCGGCCAGCACCCGGACCACGGTGCCGACCGGCACCTGCGGCATCCGGCGGGCCGCCGCGATCACCGGCAGCGGACAGCGTTGCCCCCGGCAGTCGAGCACCTCGTCCGGCATCGTCACAGCCCCACCACCCCGGCGTCGGCGCGCAGCCCGGCGACGATCCCAGGCAGCTCGGCGAGGAACCGCTCGACGTCGGACTCGGTCGTGTCCCGATGCAGGCTGACCCGGACATTGCCGTGCGAGAGCACCCCCATCGCCTCCAACACGTGTGACGGCCGCAGTGTGGACGACGTGCAGGACGAGCCGGACGACACCGCGAACCCCCGCCGGTCCAGCGCGTGCAGCAGCGTCTCGCCGTCGACGTACAGGCAGGAGAAGGTCACCAGGTGCGGCAGGCGCAGCACCGGGTCGCCGACCACCTCCACGTCGGGCACCTCGGCCGCGACCCGCGTCCGGATCCGGTCCACCAGCGGGTCCAGCCGGGTCGCCTCGGCGGCCGCGTCGGCCGCCGCCGCCCGCAGGCTCGCCGCAGCCGCCACCACCGCGGGCAGGTTCAGAGACCCGGGGGTACGCCCACCCTCCCGCTCGTCGGCCGGCCAGGGCGACTCCCAGCGGGTGCCCTTGCGGACCGCCAACAGCCCCACCCCGGGCGGGCCACCCCACTTGTGGGCGCTCGCGCTGAGCAGCGCCCAGCCGGCCGGCAGGGGTACCCGCCCGACCGACTGCGCCGCGTCGACGTAGAGCGGCACCCCGACATCCGCGCAGACGGCCGCCGCCTCGGCTACCGGCTGCACGGTGCCCACCTCGTGACTCGCAGTGATCAGCGCGGCCAGCGCGACCCCGGGCGCGCGGACGGCCGTCGACCAGGCGGCCAGATCCAGCCGGCCCACCCGGTCGACAGGCACCGAGTGGGCGACGCCGCCGGCCGCGACGTGCCGCTCGGCGGCGTGCAGGACTGCGGAATGCTCGATCGCCGAGTGCACAAGCGTCGCCCCGGCCCGGTGCCGTCCCGCCAGGCCGCCGAGCACCGCGCCGTGGGCTGCCGTCGTACCGCTGCTGGTGAAGGACAGCTCGTCGGCGCGGACGCCGAGCGTCTGCGCGGCGGCCTCGCGGGCGGCGTCGAGCAGTTGCCGGGCGCGGCGCGCCTGGCCGTAGAGCTTCCCCGGGTCGGCCCAGCCGTCCTCCAGGGCGGCCAGCAGCGCCTGCCGGGCGACCGGATGCAGAGGCGCGGCCGTTGCCGCGTCCAGGTAGACCGAAGAGGCGCTCACGGACCTGCCTTTGTTCGCGGTTGCGGGGCTCGCAACACCGGCTCACTCCTCGCGCTCACGGACCTGCCTTTGTTCGCGGTTGCGGGGCTCGCAACCCCGGCTCACTCCTCGCGCTCACGGATCAGACGCTATCGCGACGTTATGCCCAGGATCCCCCCGATGGGGGCGGACAGTGACCCCACCACGGCCGAGTCCCTCATGGTCGAGTAATCTGCGACCGTCGGTGACGCCTTTGCCGCCGGTGCTGAGGAACGACGCACCGCGGCGCGCTAGGGAGGCAGGACCAGGTGGTCGCAAGGAGTTCGGAGGTACGGCCGTCGGCCGTACGGCACGGTGCTGCCTCAGGAGTCGGTGGACGCCGGGGACGCGGTGCTGGTCGGTTGGCCGGGCTCGGTCTCGGGGGCGTGGCTCTGCTGGTTCTGCTCACGGGCTGTGACGTGGGCAAGACGTTCGACGGCTTCGGTTGGCCGCAGGGCGGCATCTCGGCGGAGTCGCACCGCATGTACGACCTGTGGATCGCCTCGTGCGTCGCCGCGCTCGCGGTCGGCGTCTTCGTGTGGGGCCTGATCTTCTGGTGCGTCGTGCGGTACCGCAAGCGCGGCAACGCGCTGCCGGTGCAGACCCGCTACAACCTGCCGATGGAGTTCCTCTACACCATCGCGCCGATCCTGATCGTCTCCGTGCTCTTCTACTACACGGCGATCGTGCAGACCGACGTCGACAAGCTGTCGAAGAACCCGGACGTCACGGTCGAGGTCGTCGCCTTCAAGTGGAACTGGCAGTTCAACTACCGCGACGGTCAGGGCACGGAGGCCCGCACCACCGCGTCGACGCTGGGCACCAGTGAGGTCATCCCGGTGCTCGTGCTGCCGACCAACCGGTCCATCCGGTTCGAGGAGACCAGCCGCGATGTCATCCACTCGTTCTGGGTGCCGGAGCTGCTGTTCAAGCGGGACGTCATGCCGGGCAAGATCCGCAACGTCTTCGAGGTGTCCCGCCTGGACGCCGAGGGTGCGTACGTCGGCCGCTGCGCCGAGCTGTGCGGCAGCTACCACGCGTTCATGAACTTCGAGCTGCGGGTGGTCTCGCCGGAGAAGTACGACCAGTTCCTCGCGGCCAAGCAGAGCGGCAAGTCGACGCAGGACGCGTTGACCGAGATCGGCGAGCAGCCGTACGCGCAGACCACGCAGCCGTTCGACACCCGGCGGACGAACAGCAACTTCAACCCGGACAGCGCTCCGGCCGGCACGGGAAGCTGAGGCAGCCGCATGAAGACCGAGTGGCGTATCTTCCTGATCATCGCCGGGTTCCTCTTCGGCGCCACCATTCTCTACGGTGCCTGGACCCACGGGGAGTCCGGCAACGTCGAGTGGGTGGGCACCGTGGCCCTGCTGCTGTCGTTCCTGCTCTGCTCGATGTGCGGTGGCTTCTTCTGGTTCGTCTCCCGTCGTATCGATCTGCGTCCGGAGGACCGACCGGACGCGGAGATCGCCGACGGCGCCGGTGAGGTCGGCTTCTTCAGCCCGGGCAGCTACTGGCCGTTCGGTCTGGCGCTGGCCGCCGCGATCGCCGCGCTGGGCATGGTGTTCTGGCAGTTCTGGCTGATCGGCCTCGGCCTGCTGTCGGTCGTCTTCGCCGCCTGTGGCCTGCTGTTCGAGTACTACACAGGCACCCGGCGCACCGCCGAGCACTGATCCACCCGGTCGCCCGCGACCGACAGGCGTGACGAAGGCCCGCACCCCGACCGGGGGAGCGGGCCTTCGTCGTGGCTCGCGGTGATCGGTCTGACGTCGGCGGTGCCGTAGTCGAGGGCCCCCGGCCGCGCCGTGATCGGCTCGGTGCCGGCGGTGCCGTGATTAAGGCCAGGTCGGCGGCCCGGTCGGGGTCGACCGACGGGTCAGGCGGCGTGGCGGTGGGTGGGCACGCGACGTCGGCGGTCGGCCAGCCGGGTGACGCCGACGGTGTACGTGGCGATGACCACGGCGGCGCCGCAACCGGTGCAGATCAGCTCGGGACAGTCGTTGCCGTGGCCGTCGACGCAGGGCGGCGCCTCGAACGGTGCCACGCCCTCACAGACGTCGCAGTAAAGCTCGTGATGCGACACGGGCGTCTCCTCTCACTCCGGGCGACCCGCCCCCGAAATGCGACAGCGGCGCACAACGGAAGCGGAGAATGACTCGCCTGTAGTTTCCCACGCGGGTCCGACAAATCTCCGCGGCCACCGGCCGGGCACCCCCGGCCCGGGCGTGATCCACCCCGGCCCGGGCGTGATCCACCCCGGCCAGGGCGTGATCCACCCCGGCCCGGGCGTGATCCACTCGACATCAGGGAAACCGGGGTGTCGCGACCGGCGGGACACCGCCGATTCCAGGAAGCCGAGTCGATCACGCGGGCCCGCCCCGCGCTGCTGCGCCCGCGTCGATCACCCGGGCACGCCCGGCGTTGGTCACGCGCCCGGCGGCGCGGTCAGGCGGTGGCGGCGGTCTCGGCGGTGGTCGCGGTCTCGATCCAACGGTCCAGGGTGGCCGCCGCCGCGCCCGAGTCGATGGATTCGGCGGCGCGGTCCAGGCCGGCACGCAGCGCCTCGGTCAGATCGCCGTCCAGCGGGCCCTGCGTCGCCAGCGCCGCAGCCGCGTTGACAAGCACCGCGTCGCGGACCGGACCGGTCTCACCGGCCAGCAGGCGGCGGGCCACGCCGGCGTTGTACGCGGCGTCACCGCCCCGCAGGTCGCCGAGGGTGGACCGGGGCACCCCGAGGTCGACCGCGTCCAGCACAGCCTCGCGTACGGTGCCGCCCTGCGCCGCCCACACCCGGGTCGGTGCGGCGGTGGTGAACTCGTCCAGCCCGTCCTCGCCGCGCATCACCAGCACCGAGTCGCCCCGGGCGGCGAACACGCCGGCCATCACCGACGCCATCCGTGCGTCGAAGCAGCCGACGGCGCCGGCGCGGGGGCGGGCCGGGTTGGTCAGCGGGCCGAGGAAGTTGAACACGGTGGGAACGCCCAGCTCCCGCCGGACCGGCCCGGTGTGCCGCATCCCCGGGTGGAACCGGGCGGCGAAGCAGAACCCGATGCCGGCCTCGGTGACGCAGCGCACGATGGCGTCCGGGTCGAGGTCGAGCGGGACGCCGAGGAACTCCAGCAGGTCGGCGGTGCCGCACAGGGAGGACGCGGCCCGGTTGCCGTGCTTGACGACCCGGGCGCCCGCGCCCGCCACGACAAGCGCGGCCATGGTGGAGATGTTGACCGTGTGGGCGAGGTCACCGCCGGTGCCCACCACGTCCAGGGCGGTCGAGCGCAGCTCGTCGGGGAGGTCGACCGGAACGGCCCGGCTCAACATCGTCTCCACCAGGCCGGCCAGCTCGGCCGAGGTCTCGCCCTTGGCGCGTAGGGCCACGGCGAAGCCGGCGACCTGCGCCGGGCCCGCCGAGCCGGCCATGATCTCGCCCATCGCCCAGGCGGTGTCGGCGGTGGACAGCTCCTCGCCGCGCAGCAGCGAGTTGAGCAGGTGCGGCCAGGTCCGATCGCCCATGGCGGGCCTCCCGAGCGTACGAAGTGCGGGTGGGCTGGAACCGGCGCCGGCTGGTCCGGCGCCGCGTCGGTGCCGGAGAGCGGGGGACGTCAGGCGGGTGCGTGCGTCCGCAGCAGCTCGGCCACCGTGCTGCCGGTGGTCACCGGGTCGAGCGGGTGCACAAGCGTCGCGTCGACCTCGGCGTACGCGGCGAGCCATCGGTCCGCGGCGCGGGCGATCACCAGGCAGGTGGGCGGGGCGTCGTCCCGATCGTCCTTGATCTGGCGGGCGATGCCGATGCCGCCGCCCGGGCTCGCCTCGCCGTCGAGCACCAGCAGGTCGATCTCGTAGTCGTCGACAAGCCGGATGGTCTCGGCGTACGTCGACGCGTCGACGAACTCGATCTGCAGCCCGGGGGCGGGCCGGGTGCCGACAGCGAGCCGCATCCGGTCACGGACCTGCGGGTCGTCGCTGTAGAGCAGGACGGTGCACAGACGATCGCTCATGGCTGACAGGCTCCCACCTCGTAGCTGCCCGCCGATCGTACCGGTCGACGTGACGTAGCCGACATCCCGCCCGACGCGCGGCCGGCGGCGTACCGTCTGCCCAGCTCAGGTCGTCGCGGCGTCGGCGGCGCGCTCGCGGGCCTCCTGGCGGTCCAGCTCGCGGTCGACCCGGCGGGCCTCCCGCTCGGACTGCTTCACCCACTGCACGACAAGCACCGCGAGCATGGTCACACTGACGAACTCGCCGCCGGCCCAGAGGATGCCGCCGGCGACCACCTGGTCGGCCTTGGGGTCGGCCCAGCTCAGGTGGAGCGACGGGTACCAGTCGCCGCCGAAGAGGGTGGTGCTCTGCATGATGGTGAGCCCGAGCACGGTGTGGAACGGCACGGAGAGCAGCATCAGCAGTGCCCGCGCCGGATACGGCCAGCGGCCCGGGAGCGGGTCGAGGCCGAGCAGCGGCCAGAAGAACACGCAGCCGGTCATGATGAAGTGCGCGTGCACCAGCTCGTGCGCCCAGGCGTGTTCCAGGGTGAAGCGGTACAGATCGCTGAAGTACAGCGCGAACGGGTTGACCACGAAGATGGCGAACGCCACCAGCGGGAAGCTGTAGACCCGGGCGACGCGGCTGTGCACGATCGCCAGGAGGCGCTTTCGCGGCCCGACCGGCAGGGTCCGCAGGGCGAGCGTCATCGGCGCGCCGAGCGCCAGGAAGATGGGCGACACCATGGAGAGCACCATGTGCTGGACCATGTGCACCGACAGCAACGCGGTGTCGTAGGTCTCGATCCCGGAGACGGTGACCAGCGCGATACCGCCGAGGCCGGGGCCGAGGAAGAAGACGGTACGCGCGAGGGGCCAGGCGTCGCCCCGCAGACGTAGCCGGTACACCCCGTAGAGGTAGAGGCCGGCGGCGAGCACCAGGCCGAGCGCCAGCCAGCTGTCCAGCCGGGCCTCGGTCAGCACCCGGTCGACGCTGAACGGTGGCAGGCTCGAGGGGCCAGCGGTGGCGCTGGCGAGCACATCGGCGGGGACGGCCGAGGTGGCGGCGAGGATCGGATCGACGTGCAGCACGCTTTTCAGGCTAGGCCAGGCGAACCGGACCTCGTTGGTCGGGCCACGGAAGGCGCAGGTTTGCCACCCCGCTGATCGCCGGCCCCGGTCAGGGGCAATAATGACGGCGTGACTGCGGCCCCAGCCATTGACAAGAGCCGGATCCACTCTCTGACGCGACCCAACATGGTCAGCGTCGGGACGATCGTGTGGCTCTCCAGCGAACTCATGTTCTTCGCGGCGCTCTTCGCGATGTACTTCTCGATCCGCGCGGCTGCGCCGGAGCAGTGGGAGAAGCACACCGAGTCGCTGAACATCCCGTACGCGACCACCTTCACGGTGATCCTCGTGCTGTCCTCGGTGACCTGCCAGCTCGGCGTCTTCGCGGCGGAGAAGGGTGACGTGCACGCGCTGCGCCGCTGGTTCACCGTCACCTTCGTGATGGGTCTGATCTTCGTGCTCGGCCAGGTGAACGAGTACCGCCACCTGGTGGAGGACGGCGTCAAGATCAACGGCGACGGGTACGGCTCGATGTTCTACCTGACGACCGGCTTCCACGGCCTGCACGTGACCGGCGGTCTGATCGCCTTCATCATCTTCATGGTCCGCACGACCATGGGCCGGTTCACGCCGGCGCAGGCGACCTCGGCGATCGTCGTGTCGTACTACTGGCACTTCGTCGACGTCGTGTGGATCGGGCTGTACGCCATGATCTACTGGCTTCAGTGATCTTGGCGCGTCACGAACCGCGCCGCTGCTCCGTCCCCTGAGACAAGGTCCAACCGGTTAAGGACACAGCTCATGACTTCTGACAACGACCGCCGACGCGGCCTGCTCGCGCGGTTGCGCGGGCGGCCCGCCGCGCGCAGCAGGGGCCGCCGCCGGCTGGGCGCCGCGGTCCGGCTGTTCGCCGCGCTGATGATCGCCGGCGGCGCATACACCGTCTTCGCCCCCGGTGCGCAGGCGCAGGACAATCCGCCGCTGACCGGCGCCGCAGCCGAGGGCAAGGCGCTGTTCGACGTGAGCTGTGTGACCTGCCACGGCCGCAACGCCCAGGGCGTCGAGGGTCGCGGGCCGAGCCTGATCGGCGTCGGCGCGGCCTCGGTCGAGTTCCAGGTCAGCTCGGGCCGTATGCCGCTGGCCCGCCAGGAGGCCCAGGCGCACCGCAAGCCGCCGGTCTTCACCGACGAGCAGGTCCGCCAGCTCGGCCAGTACATCCAGGAGCTGGGTGGCGGTCCGGTCGTTCCGGGCACCGAGGACAATCTCCACGAGGACGGCAACGTCGCGGCCGGTGGCGAGCTGTTCCGGATCAACTGCTCCCAGTGCCACGCCTTCGGTGGCGGCGGTGGCGCGCTCTCGTCGGGCAAGTTCGCCCCGAGCCTGCACCCGGCGACGGACCGGCAGATCTACGCGGCGATGCTGAGCGGCCCGCAGAACATGCCGGTGTTCGGCGACAACCAGATCACGCCGGAGCAGAAGGCCGACATCATCGCCTACATCCAGGAGACGCTGAAGACCGACCAGGACCCGGGCGGGTTCAACCTCGGTCGGTACGGGCCGTCCACCGAGGGCCTGGCGATCTTCCTGGTTGGCATCGTGGCGCTCGTGTTCGCTAGCCTGTGGATTGCGGGTAAGTCGTGACCGAGCGGATCGTCAGATTCAGTGCCGTGGTGCCGCTCGGCGCCACCCGTAGCGAGGTGACGGCATGAGCACGCACACCGAGCACCAGGCCCCGCAGGGCCGGGAGCCGCTCGACGTGAACGACCCCGGGCTGACCCGGTTCGACATCGTCCGTGAGGGCGCGCGTCGGGACGACATCGAGATCGTGCACTACGAGCCGCAGGTGCTGCCCGGCACGAAGGCCGAGCGTCGGCTGACCCGCGTGGTGGCCGGGTTCTTCCTGATCACCGGCCTGGCGGCGACCGCCTTCCTGGCCATCTACATCTGGTGGCCGTGGAAGTACGAGCCGGGCCGCGGCGGCGACAAGTTCTACACCCCGCTGCTCGGGTTCACCCTCGGCGTGGCGCTGCTCGCCGTCGGCTTCGGCATCCTGACCTGGGGCAAGAAGTTGCTGCCCAAGGAGGTCTCGATCCAGGACCGGCACGAGGGCGCGGTGGACGCCGACGGTCGCACCATCACCGGCCAGACCATGCTCTACATGGCCGACGAGCTGGGTGTGAAGCGTCGTCCGCTGCTCGGCATCTCGCTGCTGGCCGGCCTCGCGCCGGTCGCCGCGGTCGCGGCGGCGCCGCTGGTCGGCGGTCTGATCTCGCAGCCGCACAAGAACAACCAGATGTTCACCACCGGGTTCGCCACCGCCGAGGGCGGCCAGCGGATCCGCCTCGTCCGCGAGGACGGCCGCCCGGTGCGCCCGGCGGACATCAGCACCGGTGGCCAGCTGACTGTCTTCCCGGGCATCGAGCACGGTGTGAGCAACAGGCACGCCGACTCGCCGACGCTGCTGATCCACCTGCGCGACTCGGACGCGCAGGAGTCGCGCCGGGCCAACGAGCGGGTGGGCCACGGCGACTACATGTGGGGCAACTACGCGGCGTTCTCCAAGATCTGCACGCACGCCGGCTGCCCCGCGAGCCTGTTCGAGCAGCAGACCAACCGGCTGCTCTGCCCGTGCCACCAGTCCCAGTTCCTGATCACCGACAACGCCCGGCCCGTCTTCGGCCCCGCCAGCCGGCGGCTGCCGCAGCTGCCGATCGAGGTGGACTCCGAGGGCTTCTTCGTGGCGAAGTCCGACTACACCGAGACCGTCGGGCCTGATTTCTGGGAGCGGCCATGAAGCGTCGAAAGTTTGACCTGGCAGCCACGCCGGGCAAGGCCGCGGTGGGGGTGGACGACCGCTTCCAGGTTGCCACTCCGCTGCGCAAGCTGCTGAACAAGGTCTTCCCGGACCACTGGTCGTTCCTGCTGGGCGAGATCGCGCTGTTCTCGTTCATCGTGCTGCTCCTGACCGGTGTGTTCCTCACCTTCTTCTACGAGCCGGCGATGACCGAGGTGGTCTACGACGGCAGCTACGCCCCGTTGCAGGGCACGCCGATGTCCGCCGCGTACGCCTCCAGCCTGGACCTGTCGTTCGACGTCCGCGGTGGCCTGGTGATGCGGCAGATGCACCACTGGGCGGCGCTGCTGTTCATGGCCGCGATCGTCGTGCACATGCTGCGGGTGTTCTTCACCGGCGCCTTCCGCAAGCCGCGCGAGACCAACTGGATCATCGGTTCGCTGCTGTTCTGGGTCGGCTTCCTGGCCGGCTTCACCGGCTACTCGTTGCCCGACGACGGCCTGTCCGGCACCGGTCTGCGGATCGCCTCGGCGATCATGCTGTCCATCCCGGTGATCGGCTCCTGGCTCACGTCGTCGATCTTCGGTGGCGAGTTCCCCGGCACGATCATCATCAGCCGGTTCTTCATCGCCCACGTCCTGCTGATCCCGGGTCTGCTGCTTGCGTTGATCAGCGCCCACCTGGGCCTGGTCTTCAAGCAGAAGCACACCCAGTGGCCCGGCCCCGGCCGGACCAACGGCAACGTGGTCGGCGAGCGGATGTTCCCCCGCTACGCGCTGAAGCAGGGCGGCTTCTTCATGGTCGTCTTCGGCGTCATCGCGCTGCTGGGCGGTCTGTTCCAGATCAACCCGATCTGGCTGTTCGGCCCGTACGAGGCGTGGGTGGTCTCGGCCGCCAGCCAGCCCGACTGGTACGTCATGTTCCTCGACGGCTCGACCCGACTCATGCCGGCGTGGCAGCTCAACATCCCGATCGGCGACGGGTACGTCATCCCGCCGCTGTTCTGGCCCACTGTCGTGCTGCCCGGCATCCTGGTCGGCCTGTCGACGATGTACCCGTTCCTGGAGGCCCGGCACCTCAAGGACCGCAAGAGCCACAACCTGCTCCAGCGGCCCCGTGACGTTCCGGCCCGTACGGCCGTCGGCGCCATGGCCGTCGCCTTCTACGTCGTGTTGACGCTCTCGGGCGCCAACGACGTGATCGCCGACAAGTTCCAGATCAGCCTGAACGCGATGACCTGGGCGGGCCGTGTCGGCCTGCTGGTGGTCCCGCCGCTGGCGTACTACGTCACCTACCGGCTCTGCCTGGGTCTGCAGCAGCACGACCGGGAGGTGCTCGCGCACGGAGTGGAGACCGGCATCATCCGGCGCCTGCCGGACGGCCGGTTCGTCGAGGTGCACCAGCCGCTCAGCGCGGCGAACGGGCACGCGGACGGCCACGGTGAGCTGGACTACGTCGGCTGGGTCGTGCCGAAGAAGATGAACCGGCTCGGGGCTCTCGGCCCGGCGGTCCGGGGCTTCTTCTACCCGATCGAGAAGCCGGTCGAGGCGCCGGTCTCGCCGGGTCACCCGCCGGTCGAGCCCCGGCCCGAGCGCGCGGAGATCGGTAGCGGCGAGAGCCGTCACTGACCCCGACCGCACCGTCACGTGGCGCCCGCCGGACTTCCGGCGGGCGCCACGTCGTTGTCGGTGTCCGTCGCCCATCCGAGCAGGAGTCGGACGGCCACGGCGGGACCGGTCGACCCCGCGCGCCGGGCGATCGCAGGAATAACCCCCGTGAGCCGGGTATCCGTGCGGTCCAACGTCTCTAGGGGGGGAAGCATGTTGGGTCTCAAACGCCTCGGCCTGTTGGCCGCGCTGGTGCTGGTAGGTGTCGCGCCGGCTGTGGCCGCGCAGGCCGCGGCACAGCCGTCGACGCAGGACACCCAGTATCTGCAGGCGGTGCACCAGGTGAACCTGTTCGAGATCACCGCCGGTGACCTGGCTCAGCAGAAGGGCCAGAACCAGGGGGTCAAGGACCTGGGTGCGATGTTCAAGACCGACCACACCCAGCTTGACCAGACGGTGCAGCAGACGGCGTCCCAGCTCAACGTCGAGTTGCCGAACGAGCCCAGCGCCGATCAGCAGGCCGTCATCGACAAGCTGAACAACGTCAACGGCGCGGAGTTCGACAGGCTCTGGGTGACCAGTGAGCTGGCCGGTCACGTCCAGGCCATCCAGGCCACCCAGACGGAGATCTCGCAGGGCTCCGAGCAGTCGGTGGTCCAGTTGGCCCAGAACGCCCTGCCGACGCTTCAGGCGCACTACGACGAGCTGGTCCAGCTCGCCAACCAGTTGGGTGTCCCGGTCCCGCAGACCAGCGCCAGCGGTACGCCCAGCCCGGGTACCTCGTCGCCGGCTCCGGGTGGCACCACCGAGTCGCCCGCTCCGAGTGGCGGCATCACCGAGTCCCCGGAACCGGGCCTCGGCACCACCGAGCGGCCCGCTCCCAGCGAGAGCTGACGTAGCGGCAGCAGACGGCCGGTCCACCCGCAGGGGTGGACCGGCCGCGCCGCGTCCGGCGGCGGCCCTCCCACGCGGCCTCGCGGGTCAGTCGGCGTCGGCGAGGCCGATCGCGAACGTCTCCTCAAGGTCGAGCTGGGAGTACGCCCGGAAAGCGATGTGCGACTCCGTGTTCAGCACACCCGGCACCTTCGAGATGCTGCCCGCGATGACCTGGGCGATCTGGTCGAACTCGCGGACCCGGACGATGGCGATGAGGTCCACGTGCCCGGCCACCGAGTAGACCTCGCTGACGCCTGTGACATTGGCCAGGGTCTCCGCCACCTCGGGAATCGCGTCGGTGGCGCAGTCGATCAGCACGATCGCGGTGATCACGGGGCAATTCTCCGTTCGTCGGCGTCGTCGCCCATGCTAGATGTCTCCGCCTCGACCGGGAGAGGGTGTACCGGGTCGGCTCAGCCGTGCGCGGCGGCCTGGACCGTGCAGCCGTCGCCGAACCGGATCACGTCGTGCAGCCGTTCGCCGTCGCGCACCGTCGCGCCCGGCCACACCACCGTGCGGCGCACCTCGCCGTCGACCCGCGCGCCCGCGCCTACCACCGACTCCACGCAGCGCCCGGTCACTGTCGCGGAGGGGTCGACGAGAGCACCGCCGCCCGCGGCGTGCAGGTTGGCCGCCAGGTAGTCGGCGGGAGTGCCGGTGTCGTAGAAGGTGCCCGGGTAGGGCACCACCTCCAGCGCGCCGGCCGCCTCGGCCGGCCGCCACACCGCACGTACCAGGTCGGAGAAGACCACCGGCAGGTCACGGACCAGCCGCCACGGCAGCAGCGAGAACCCGGTGAAGCAGTGCCCGGCGAAGGTGCCGGGGGCCGTCGGGTCGACGGCGGGCTGCCCGAGCAGGCGTACCGAGTGGCCGTCCCAGCCGTCCAGCAGCGCGGCCAGGTCGGGGCCCGGGGGAGTGGCGGCGTCGGCCAGGTACGCGTCGGCGTTGCCGACCAGCACCGGCCGACCGTCGATCCAGTCCCGCAGGTTGGCCACCCCACCGGCGGTGCCGAGCGGGTCGCCGGGCTCCACCGACAGGTGGGCGCGGCCGCCGACGTGGTCGACCACCTGGTCGGCGAGGTAGCAGGCGTTCACGGCGACGCGTGCGGGACCGCTCAGGCCGAGGCCGGCGAGGCGGGCCAGCGCCCGATCCAGCAGTGGCACGTTGCCGACCGGGCAGAGCGCCTTGGGCACCCGCGCGGTGAGCGGACGCAGCCGGGTGCCCTCACCCGCGGCGAGCACGACCGCGCACAGCTCGGCCGGCACGGAAGCCGGACCGGTCATGGCAGCCGGGTCGGTCATGGCAGGTCGTCGGGGATCGGGGGCGGGAACTGCCCGGCCAGCGGCCCGATGTCGTAGTAGGCGAGCAGCCGGGCCGTCGGCCAGGTGAGCTTGGGCAGGTCGTCCAGCGGATGCCAGGCGGCCTCGAAGACCTCCGCGCCGTCGACCGCCAGGTCGGTGGTGGACGCCGGCACCTCCGTCTCGAAGACCATGTCCACCCAGCCCTTGGCGTGCACGATCGCGTTCGGCGCGGCCGGGCGCAGCCGGGACGGTGGCAGCCGGATGCCGGACTCCTCGAACAGTTCGCGGGCCGCGCCCACGACGGGCGGCTCGGCCCGGTTGAGCAGGCCGGCGGGCAGCGACCAGCCCTTGCCGGGGGGTTGGCGCAACATCAGTAGCCGGCCCGCGCCCGTCGCCTCGGCGTCCCGGACCAGGGTGACCGCCCCGACGATGTACTTGGGCACGGCCAGCTTGACCAGGCGACGGCGCACCGGCAGCGGCAGCCGGTAGAAGGCCTGGTAGAAGATGGCCCGACCGGTGGCGCGGGAACGGGGGATCATGACCCCAGGTTAGTGGTCACGAATGTCCCTCGGACGCGCTGGGGCCGGCCGGTCACTGTCGATGGTCGACCAGGTCGATGAGCTGGCGTACCACGGTGTCCGGTTCGATCACCCGGTCGAAGACCGCGACGAGCAGGGTCTCCAGGTCGGGATAGCCCAGCTCCTCGGAGAGCCGCAGCAGCGGCAGGTCGCTGGCGAGGCCGCGGTTGTGCTGGCGCAGGGCGAGCCCGATGGTGGCCCGGCCGAGGCGGACCTTGTCGCTGATCGTGATGCCCGGTTCGGTGTGCTCGGCGAACCACCTGTTGATCTGCATCTGCGCGTGCGGCGACTTGACGAAGCCCAACCACTCCCTGCGCGGGCCGCGTGGCGCCACGCCGGCCTCGAAGCCGTTGTCGCCGTCGTTCTCGGTGAAGATCTCCACCACGTCGCCCTCGTCCAGCTCCGAGCTCAGCGGCGCCAGCCGGCCGTTGATCCGGGCGGCGAGGCAGTGGTCGCCCCGCTGGCTGCCCAGCTCGTACGCCAGATCGACAGGTGTGGCGCCAGCCGGCAGCACGACCTGACGCCCGTCGGAGAAGACCTGGATCTGGCCTTCGGCGAGGTCACAGCGCAGCGACTCGTAGAACTGCGCCGGGTCGGCGGCGTCCGGTTCCCAGTCGAGCACGCGGCGCAGCCAGTCCAACTGCTCGGCCCTGGCCGCCGCGCTGCCGCCGCCGGAGCGTGGGAAGCGGAAGTCGGCGGCGATTCCGTACTCGGCCGCGCGGTGCATCTCCTCCGTGCGGATCAGCACCTCCACCGTGCGGTCCTGCGGGCCGCAGACGCTCGTGTGCAGCGAGCGGTAGAGGTTGTTCTTCGGTGAGGCGATGAAGTCCTTGAAACGGCCCGGGACCGGCCGCCAGGTGCCGTGGATCGCGCCCAGGGCGGCGTAACAGTCGGTGGCGGGCCCGTCGACCACCACCGAGATGCGGGGAAGGTCGAACGGGGCGGTGTGGCCGCCGGCGATGGTGTCCTTCCAGATTGAGTAGAGGTGCCGCGGGCGCGGGCTCACCTCGGCGTCGACCCGGCTGCGGCGCAGCGCCGCCCGGGTCCGTGTCACCACCGAGTCGAGGTACGAGTCCCAGCCGGGCCGATCGTGCACGTGCCGGGCCAGCCGGGCGTGCTCGTCGGGCTCCAGGTGCAGCAGCACCACGTCGTCCAGCTCGCGCTTGAGGGTCTGGATGCCCAGCCGGTCACAGAGCGGGACCAGCACCTCCTGGGTCTTGCGGGCGATCCGTTCCCGCGACGCCGCGGAGCGCACACCGAGCGTACGCATGTTGTGCAGCCGGTCGGCCAGCTTGATGATCAACACCCGGACGTCCTTGGCGGCCGCGACGATCATCTTGCGGACCGTCTCCGCCTCGGCGGCCTTGCCGTAGAACGCCTTGTCGAACTTCGTCACCCCGTCGACCAGGTGGGCCACCTCGCCGCCGAAGTCCTCCGACAGCGCCTGGAGCGTGTAGCGGGTGTCCTCGACGGTGTCGTGCAGCAGCGCCGCCACCAGGGTCGTGGTGTCCATGCCCAGCTCGGCGCAGATCTGCGCCACCGCGAGCGGGTGGGTGATGTACGGTTCGCCGCTCTTGCGGAACTGACCCCGGTGCATGTTCTCCGCGATCGTGTACGCCCGGCGCAGCACGGCGGGGTCGGTGCCGGAGTGGATGCCCCGATGGGTGCGGACCAGGTGCGTGACCGGGTCGGAGTCGGTGGTCGGCCAGGTGAGCAACGACCGCAGTCGGCGGGTCAGGGGCAGCTCACCCGACTGGGTCGGCAGGGCGCCCCCCAGGGCGGCGCCGTGTCCGGCGTCGACGTCCACGAGGGACACCTCCTCACCCCGGCTCCGCGACCGCCGGACGGGGCGATCGGAAGCAGGCCCACGAAACGGGCAGGACTGCACTTCTCTAACAGCCTAAGGGAGTCGACGTAGTCCGATCGGTCAGTTGGTCATGAGCGTTCGGTCGAGAGTTGGTGCGACCCCCCGCTCTCGGCCTTCGCCAGCAGGTCACGGAAGCGGCCCGCCCCGCCCGCGGGGGACGACCAACCGGACGACATCTCGACCAGCCGGGTCTCCGGCCGCTCCAACCAGGACAGGATGCGCTCGGATTCCTCCGCCGTGGCCGACGGCACCGGACCGTGCCCACCCGACACGGTCTCGGCGGTGGCCCGGATGGCGTTAAGCGTGGGTCGCGGGTGGACTCCGGGCGGCGACACCCCGGCGCCGGCCAGCCGACCGTGCCGGACCAGGGCCAGCTCCCAGCCGCCCCGGGCGGCCGGTCGGGCGGCGGCCAGCTCGACGATCGACGTCAGCGCCGCCAGCCGCTGCATCCGCACGGTGGCGCGCAGCACCGCGGCCAGCCGGGACCGCACCACTGCTGCCTCCTCGTAGCGTTGGTCGGCGGCGAGCACGTCGATCCGGGCCAGCAGCGCGTCCACCACCGGCTGCGGGTCGCTGGCGGTGGCGGTGCGGAACGGCCCGGCGGCTCTGTCGTCGTACTCCTCGGGGGTGATCTTGTGCTCGCAGGGTGCCGGGCAGCGGCCCAGCTCGGCCAGCGCGCAGGCCGGCGTGATGGTGCGCAGCGAGAGCCGGTGCGTGCACTGGCGCAGCGGCACCGCGTCGTGGAAGCCGGCGGCGGCCAGCTCGGCGGCCCGCCGGGAGGTGAACGGCCCGAGGTAGGCGGTGTCCGTGGGGGAGAGGTCCCGGACGATCGACAACCGAGGGTACGGACCGTCGGTGAGCTTGAGCCAGACCATCCGCTCCGGGTATTTCGACCGCCGGTTGTACGGAGGCGCGTGCGCGGCGATCAGGCGCAGCTCCCGGACCTCGGCCTCCAGCGAGTGCGCGCACTCCACGGCCTCGACCCGCTCGGCGGCGGCAAGCATCTCGGAGATCCGGGCGCGCTTCTCGCCGGCGGTGAAGTAGCTGCGCACCCGGGTGGCGATGTCGACGGAGGTGCCGACGTAGAGCGGCCGGTCGTCGGCGGCCCGGAAGATGTAGACCCCCGGGACCTTGGGCAGCCCCTCGGCCAGGTGTCGCTTGCGGCGCTGCGTCGGGGTGACCGCGCGGGCGAACTCGATGGCGTCGCCGACCGTGTCCACCCGGTGCCCACCGAGGCGGCCGATCAGCCCGTGCAGCACGTCGACCGTGGCTCTCGCGTCATCGAGTGCCCGGTGTGTGGGCTGGGTGGCGGTGCGGAAGTAGGCGGCCAGGGTGCCCAGCTTGCGGTTGGGCACCTCGTCGCGGGTCAGCACCCGGCGGGCCAGCGCCGCCGTGTCCAGTACGCGCGGATTGGGCCAGCGGTGACCGTGCTTCGTGCAGGCGGCCTTGAGGAACCCCACGTCGTACGGGGCGTTGTGGGCGACAAGCACCGCGTCGGCGAGGAACTCCAGGAAGCTGGGCAGCACCTGCTCGATCGGCGGCGCCGGCACCAACATGGCCTGGGTGATGCCGGTCAGCACGGTGATGAACGGCGGAATCGGCTGCCCCGGGTTGACCAGGGTGGCCAGCTCACCCAGGTGCTCGCCGCCGCGCACCTTGACCGCGCCGATCTCGGTGATGCCGCCGCCGTCGGGCGCGCCGCCGGTGGTCTCCAGGTCGACCACCACGAAGGTCGTCGCGTACAGCGGCAGGGCCGGGTCCACCCCGCCCACCGCCGGGTCGAGACCGGCAAGTGACTCCTGGACGTACTCCGCCTGTGCCATCGGCGGCACGGTAACGCCTCGGTCCGACACTCCCGTCGCAGCCGTCCCAGCAGTCACCATGGGGCTAGGATGAGAGATCGGCTCACTCACCGGGCGGTGGGCCCGGTCGCGGTGGGAGACTTGCCACATGCCCCTCACCGAGCCGCACGACGACCACCTCCCGCAGGAGGATCCGGTCGTCGTCGACGGTGCCGTGGGCGACCCGGACAGCAGTGACACACCTCTCGATTCGGGCGTCGATTCGGCGGTCGAGCCCGAGCCGACGCTGCCCGAGCCGGTCCGGCAGCGGATCGTGGCGTTGACGGCCACCGTGCTGCCCACCCTGCCCGCCGACGAGGTGCCGGTGCCGCTGCGCCGGGTGGCCAAGTTCGCCCCCAACCGCAGGGCCCGCCTCGGCGCCCCGGCCATCGCCGCCCAGCTCACCGCCGACCCGCTGTTCCGGCAGCGGGTCACCGCCCGGGTGCTGGCCGACGCCGGAGACCTCGGCGCGGCAGTGATCGAGGGCACCGCGCCGGCCGCCGCCGACCCGGTCGAGGTGGCCGCGCTCGCCTACCTGGCCCGACCCCGCGGCTGGCGGGAGCTTATCGACGCCAGCGGCGCCGCCGTCCGCGCCGAGGCGGACAGCGCGGTCGTCGCCGAGCTGGTCCGCGAGGCCGAGCAGCGGGCCACCCGCGCCGAGCACGACCGGGCGGTGGCCCGGGTCGAGGCCGAGAAGCTCCGCGACGAGCTGGCGCGGGTCCGCGAGGAGTTGGGCCAGCTCCGCGAGGAGTCCCGGCAGCTCGCCCGTACCCTGCGCGAGACGCAGACCCGTGAGCGCAAGGCCACCGAACTCCTGGCGACCGAACGCGGCCGGGCCGCACGCGCAAGCGCCGACGTGGACGCCGAACTGCGCCGCGCCCGCGCCCGACTCGCCGAGGCGGAGGCCGCCGCCGGGGTGGCCCGGGCCAGTGCCAAGGAGGCGCGCTCGGTCGACGACGCCCGCCTCTGGCTGCTGCTGGAGACCATCGGTCAGGCCGCCGTCGGGCTGCGCCGGGAGCTGGCACTCGACCCGGTGGACAAGCTCCCCGCCGACTTCGTCGCCGACGCGTTCGCCGAGCAGCCGGGCACCGCCCCGGCCGGCCCGGCCGCCCGCGCCCGCGACACCGACGACCCGGCCCGGTTGGACCAGCTGTTGGCCCTGCCCCGGGCGCACCTCGTGGTGGACGGCTACAACGTCACCAAGCGCGGCTTCGGCGAGATGTCGCTGGAACAGCAGCGCAAACGCCTCATCACCGGGCTGGGCGGGATCGCCGCGCAGACCGGCGACGAGGTCACAGTCGTGTTCGACGGCGCCGAACGGATGCACGGGCTGCCCCCGGCGCCGCGCGGCGTCCGGGTGCTCTTCTCCCGAAAGGGCGAGACCGCCGACGAGCTGATCCGCCGCCTGGTCCGCGCCGAGCCGGCGGGCCGTCCGGTCGTCGTCATCTCGTCCGACCGCGAGGTCGCCGACGGTGTACGCCGGCACGGGGCGTACCCGCTGGGCGCCGACTCGCTGCTGCGCCGCCTCGCCCGTTCCTGAGGGCACGGCCGGGGTCGTCGCTCCCGGCGTCATTCCGAGAAGCGGTCACCGACGCGGACGCGGTCGTAGCGAGGCTTCTGCACGCAGGACTTCCTGCTCCGGCCGTTGCTGGTCACGTAGGTGACCTGGTAGCAGGTTCGCAGGCGGCACATCTGGCCCTTGCGGTTGCAGGCCGACGTCGAGACCACGTCCTTGCCCGAGACGGTTCCGTCAGTGTCACCGTGCGCCAACGTCGCGATCAGCCCGATCACCACGGCGAGAACGCAGGTGATCACCGCCACCACAATGACGTGTCGTTTCGTCGATCCGGTTCGGCTGCGCGGTGGCACCTCTCCGCGTGGATGGTCCGACGGAGGGCGGTCATCCTCGTCAGCCACCTACCTGACCCCGTCTGTCATGCCTACCCCCGATAGTCACGGCCCACGGTAGGAGGACTTCGCAACGGACGGGCCTCGGGCAGTGGGCGCAGGTCAGGGCGGCCCACCCGCCGCGGCCGGGAGCCCATCGCGGCCCGGCGATCGACACGAGATCGGCGATATCGGGGTGTCCGGACGGTCGGAACACCCCGACATCGCCGATCTGGAGTGGATCTCGAACCCCCGGTGCCCGCTGCCGCTAGACGCAGCGGTAGACGGCGGGGTTCGGGTCGTGGCCCGTGTTCATGTAGTCACCGGCGAGCATGCCGCTCGCGTTGCCGTAGAAGGCGTTGTACCAGACGGTGTCGCCGTTTACCGACGATCCGGGCGCCCAGCAGTTCAGGTAGACCGACTGGCCCTTCGGGATCGTGAGGATGACCGAGCACTGCGAGTTGTTCAGCCACTGGCAGTAGCGCAGGTTCAGGTCGGTCTTGGTCTGGAAGGTGCCGCCGGCGAACGCGGGGGTGGCGACGAGGCCGACCGCTGCGGTCACCGTGACGGCGCATGCGGCCAGGAGACGTCGTGGATTCATGTCTTCAACCTCCAGCGGGCGGTCAGTAGGAGCAGTACGGGGAGTCCATGATGTCGAGGGCTACCGCGTAGCCGTACGGCTCGAGGTAGGCCAGCTCGCCCGGCGCGACGCAGACCCAGTCGCCGTTGGAGTAGAAGATCTTCGCGCCGTCGTCGTTGCGGGTGTTGTAGACCCAGTCGGCGCCCCGGCTGCGGGAGCCGAGGGTCTGGTAGTAGTTGTCCTGGAACGACGCGGTCGGCGGGGCGTCGTCGTACGGGCTCCCGGTCACCCAGAAGCAGACGCGGGGGTAGTTGCAGCCGAGTGCCGAGGTGGCCTGCGCCGGCGTGGCGACGAGCCCGCCCGCCGCCGTCGCGGCGACCGCGAGGAGCGCGACGGCCGAGAGGCGGGAGCGTGTGGTCGAGGATGGTCCGCGCATGTCGAGTCCTCCGTGGGTCGACCTGGGGTTCGGCCGGTTCCGCTCGGCCGTAGCATCACGATCGCAGCGGCCACCATGGACGGAACAGGCGCTTGACCGGCACTTGACCGGCGATTGGCTCGTCACGGGATCGCCGATGTCGCGGTGTCCGACCGGCCGGGATACCCCGATTTCACTGATCTGGAGTCGATCTAGCCCTCAACGGGGCGGTGCGGGCGGTTCTGTCGTACCCGGTGGATAGCGTCGATGTGACCGACGGTGCTCGGGCGACGACGACAGGGCGTCGACTGCGCATCGCGAGCGATCGGGAGGTGCGATGCTCATCGACTGCGACGGGTGCGCGAAGCGGGCCGAGGGCTGTTCCGGCTGCCCGCTGACCGCCCTGTTCGACGAGACGTCCCCGGCGGCCGGGCTGGTCGCCGCAGAGGTCGAGGCGATCGAGGTGTTCGCCCGGGCCGGCTTCGACGTCGAGGTGCTGGCAGCGCCCGCGCGGCCCGGCGTCGCCGCGCGCCGGGTCCGTCGGGTGGCCTGAGTCCGCCCGCACCCCGGGTCCGTCGCGCGTCCCGACGTCGCCGCATGCCAGGTCCGCCGCGCGGCCCGCCGTCGCCGCACGCCGGCCGCCCGCCAGCGCGGCCGCCCGCCAGCGCGGCGGAGCGCGACACCGCGCCCGGAGCGGGCTTTTCGCGGGCCATAGGATGGGCGGTCACGGCGGGAGGAGCGGCGGGATGAGCGGGGTGCGACGCGAGCACGGCGAGTTCGTCGGTGCTGCGCGGGCCCATCGCGTGGCGCGCACGGCGGTGCCCCGGTGACTCCGCGCGGGTGGGCGCTGCTGACGTTGGCCGGGTTGACGGTGGCCCTGCTGGTGACCGCCGCGCTGTTCATTCCCTGGCACCGGCCGCCGGCGCCCCGCGCCGACCAGCTCGCCGCGCTGCGTGATCTCCCGGCGGAGCAGGTGGCCAAGGGGCGCGAGTTCCGTGCCGCGCTGCGCCCCGGGAGCTATGCCGCGCTCGCCGTCGGGCTGCTGATCGCCGTCGCGCTCGGTCTCACCCCGCTGGGCAGCCGCCTGGTCGAGCTGGTGGGCCGGCCGTTCGGTGGGCACTGGATCGCGCAGGCGGTGCTCGGCGGTCTCGCCGTGGTGCTCGTCGCCGACCTGCTCACCCTCCCGTTCGCCGCCTGGAGGCAGAGCGTGCTGACCCGCTACGGGTTGAGCACCAACGGGTGGAATGGCTGGGCGGTCGACCTGCTCAAGTCGTACGCGGTGAGCGCCGTGATCGGGGCGGTGGCGCTGTTCGGCTTCTACACGGTCATCCGGCTGGCCCCGCGCTGGTGGTGGGCGTTCGGCGCAGCCGGCGCGGCACTGCTTGTGGTGCTGCTCTCGTTCGTGCTGCCAGTGCTTGTGGAGCCGGTGTTCAACAAGTTCACCCCCCTGGAGCAGGGCCCGCTGCGCACCGAGCTGATGAGCATGGCCGCCCGCGACGGGGTGCCGGTGCGTGACGTGCTGGTCGCCGACGCCTCGCGGCGCACCAGGGCTGTCAACGCGTACGTCTCCGGCCTCGGGCCGACCCGCCGGGTGGTCGTCTACGACACGCTGCTGCGCGAGGCCACCCCGGCCGAGGTGACCGCTGTGGTGGCACACGAGCTGGGCCACGCGAAGGACTCCGACGTCACGGTGGGCACCCTGACCGGGGCGCTGGGCGCGGCCGCCGCCGTGGTGGCGCTCTACCTGCTCGGCTCGTGGGGGCTGCTGCTGCGGTTGGCCGGCGTCGACTCGGTGGCCGATCCACGCGCGTTCCCGCTGCTGATCGCCCTGGTCACGGTGGCCGGCCTGGTCGCCACCCCGGTGCAGGCGCTGCTGTCGCGGCGGGTGGAGGCGCGCGCCGACGCGCACGCGCTCACGCTCACCGGCGATCCGGTGGCCTTCGAGTCGATGCAGCGCCGCCTCGGCTCGGTGAACCTGGGCGACCCCGATCCGCCGCGCTGGGAATACCTCTACTCGGCCTCGCATCCGTCCACGGTGGAGCGGATGGCCGCCGCCCGCGCGTACGCCCGGGAGGCCGCCCGATGAGCCGCACGCTGCTGATCACCAACGACTTCCCGCCCCGGCCGGGCGGCATCCAGTCCTTCGTGCACAACCTCGCCGTGCGCCAACCGGCCGGCTCGGTTGTCGTGTACGCGTCGAGCTGGCGCGGTGCCGCGAAGTTCGACGCCGACCAGCCTTTCGAGGTGATCCGCGAACGCACCCGGGTGCTGCTGCCCACCCCGCTGATCGCCCGCCGGGCGGCCCGCCTCGCTCGTGCGTACGACTGCGACACCGTGTGGTTCGGCGCGGCGGCCCCGCTGGGGTTGCTCGCCGCCGGGCTGCGGCGACGGGCGGGCATCCGTCGGGTGGTGGCGCAGACCCACGGCCACGAGGTCGGCTGGGCGGCGCTGCCGGCCGCCCGGCCGGCGCTGCGGCGCATCGGTCGGGGTGTCGACGTGACCACCTACCTCGGCGAGTACACCCGCACCCGGTTGGCTCGCGTGCTGGACGGGGTGACCGACCTGCGCCGGCTGGCGCCAGGGGTGGACGTGGACACCTACCACCCGACGGTGGACGGTGAGCCGGTCCGGGCCCGGTTGGGGCTGACCGACCGGCCGGTGGTGGTCTGTGTGTCCCGGCTGGTGCCGCGCAAGGGTCAGGACATGCTGATCCGGGCACTGCCGGAGATCCGCCGCCGGGTGCCCGACGCGGCGCTGCTGATCGTCGGTGGCGGGCCGTACCGGGCAACCCTGGAAAAGCTGGCCCGGCAGACGGGCGTCGAGCGGGACGTGGTGTTCACCGGTTCGGTGCCGGCGGCCGAGCTGCCGGCGCACTACGCGGCCGGCGACGTCTACGCGATGCCCTGCCGCACCCGCAACCGCGGGCTGGACGTGGAGGGGCTGGGCATCGTCTACCTGGAGGCGTCCGCGACCGGTCTGCCCGTGGTGGCCGGGGACTCCGGCGGCGCCCCGGACGCGGTCCGTGAGTCCGAGACCGGGTACGTGGTCCGCGGGCGGGACGTCGCCCAGCTCGCCGACCGGGTGTCCCGGCTGCTCGCCGACCGCGATCTGGCCCGCCAGCTGGGCGCGGCCGGCCGGGCGTGGGTGGAGCGGGAGTGGCGCTGGGAGGCGCAGGCGCAGCGGATGGCTGCTCTGCTCGCCGGCTGACAGCCGCCCGTGCTCAGACGCGCGCAGGCCGGGGCGGGGCGTAGCGGGGCACGTACTCCTGGTCGGTGAGCCGTTGGATCGCGGCCATCACCTCGTCGGTGATCGTCCGGATGTCGCGCGGCCCGGTGATGCGCCCGGCGACGGGGATCGGCGGTCCGAACCGCAGAGTGACCGGGTGCCGGCGGGGCAGCCGCGCGTCGACAGGCAGGACCTCGGCGGTGCCGAGCACGCCGACGGGGATGATCGGCACCTCGGCGTCGCGGGCCAGCCGGGTCATGCCGACCCGACCTCGGTAGAGCCGTCCGTCGGGGGATCGGGTGCCCTCCGGGTAGATGGCGACGAGGCCACCGGCGCGCAGCACCGGCACGGCCGAGTCGAGAGCCGTGAGGGCGGCCCGGCCGCCGGCCCGTTCGACCCGGATGGCGCCCATGCCGGCGACGATCTGCCGGCTGAGCCAGCCTCCCGGGCCCCTTCCGGTGAAGTATTCGGCCTTGGCCCAGAAGGTGACGTGGCGCGGCGTGAGGCAGCCGAGGAACACCTCGTCGGCGACGGACAGGTGGTTACCGGCGAGGATGGCGCCACCGTGTCGGGGCAGATGCTCCAGCCCGTCCACCTGGGGTCGCCAGCCCAGCCGCAGGGTGGTGCCGACTGTCAGTTTGCCGATCTCGTACAGCAGGGGCACGTCTTCTCCCGGTTCAGTGCGGCGTGGGGCCGAGGTGCGCGTCGAGCGCGGCCCGCAGCAGGGTGTCGTCGTCGGTGGCGCCGGTGGCCAGCGGCAGGCTGCCCCAGGCCCAGAGTTGGGCGATGCCGTGCAGGTTGGCCCAGAGCGCGCCGGCCAGCACCGGCGCGGGCGCGTCGGTCGGCTGGCGCGCCTGGGCCACCAGGTCGACAAGCAGGGTGAACAGCGGCAGGCTCGTCTCGCGCAGCCGCAGACGACCGCTGGCCAGCAGGTCGTGGCGGAACATCAGCTCGAACATGCCGCGATGCGCCGCGGCGAAGTCCAGGTACGTCCGGGCCAGCGCCACCAGTCGGGTACGCGGATCCGGGCCTGCCGCGCGCAGGGTCCCCTCGACGCGGGTGGTGAGGTCGGCGAAGCCCTCCCGGGCGATGGCGGAGAGCAGGTCGACATGGGTGGGGAAGTAGCGGCGCGGCGCGCCGTGCGAGACGCCCGCCCGACGGGCTATCTCCCGCAGGGACACCGCCGACTGGCCCTCACGCAGCACCAGGTCCACCCCGGCGGCCACCAGTCGGGCCCGTACGCCCGCGTCCTCCGCGCTCATAGACAGTGTCTACCAGCCGGGCGTAGACGCTGTCTACTGCGTCCCGGGTCAGCGGATGCGGGCCAGGATCCGATCGGCGGGGGCCGGCCGGCCGAAGTGCCAGCCCTGGGCGGCGTCGCACCCGATCGCCCGCAGCCGTTCGGCCTGCCCGGCGGTCTCCACCCCCTCGGCGGTCACCGTCAGGTCCAGCGCGTGCGCCAGCGACACCAGCGAGGCGAGGATCCGCTCGTCGGTACGCCCCACCGCCGGCGAGCGCAGGCCGGCCACGAACTCCCCGGCCACCTTCAGTTCGGTGACGGGCAGGTCCCGCAGGTACGCCAGATTGCTGTAGCCGGTGCCGAAGTCGTCGATGGCGATGCGTACCCCGAGATCGGCCAGCACCCGCAGCGCGCGCACCGGCTCCTTGGCGCTGCTCATCATCGTGCTCTCGGTGATCTCCAACTGGAGTCGCTCGGGTGGCAGACCGGTCTGGCGCAGCAGCGTACGGACCTCCTGCACCAGGCCGGGCCGGTGCACCTGCCGAACCGCCAGGTTGACGCTCACGAACGGCGCCTGGACGCCCCCCGCCGACCACGCCTCCGCCTCCCGGCACGCCTCGGCCAGCACCCACCCGCCCAGTTGCACGATCAGGCCGGTCTCCTCGGCCAGCGCGATGAAGCTGTCCGGCCGCAGGACGCCCAGCTCCGGATGCCGCCAGCGGACCAGCGCCTCCACGCCGAGCAGCCGGCCGTCGCGCAGCGACGTGAGGGGTTGGTAGTCGAGGTAGAACTCGCCCCGCTCCAGCGCGGCGGGAATGGCCGCCGAGAGGGCGTAGCGGGCCAGTTCCCGGCGGTTGCGTTCGGCGTCGTAGAGCGCCCAGCGCGCCCCGCCGGCCGACTTCGCCCAGTGCAGGGTGCTGTCGGCGGCCCGCATCAGGTCGCTGGGGCTGGCACCGGCGACCTGCCGCTCGACGATGCCGATGCTCGCCGTGACCTGAAGCTCGTGCCCGTCGACCACCGCCGGTGTGCGGACCGCCGCGAGGGCGCTCTCGGCCACCTCCACGACGGCGTCGGTGCCGCCGGCGCCCTCCACCAGGATGACGAACTCGTCCCCGCCGAGGCGGGCCACCAGGTGCTCACCGAGCGTCTGACGCAGCCGCTCGGCCACAGTGGTCAGCAGCCGGTCGCCGACCTGGTGCCCCAGGCTGTCGTTGACGACCTTGAAGCGGTCCAGGTCGAGGAAGCACACCCCGACGCGCTGGGCGCCCCGGCCCGGCTCGTTGAGCGCGGCGGTGAGTCGTTCGGTGAACAGCGTCCGGTTGGGCAGGCCGGTGAGCGGGTCGTGGGTGGCCTGGTGGCGAAACCGCGCCTCGCTGGCCCGTAGCGCCCGCTCGGCCTGCGTGCGGGCCATCATGGCGGCCCGACGGATCGACTCCTGCTCGTCGAGGGTCCGGTCGCGCAGCGCGCGGGCGTAGCCGGTCGCCACGGCGGCCAGCAGCCGCGCCATCCGGTCCTCGACGTCCTCGGCCACCAGTCCCAGGTCCCGCACGAGCCGGAGCTGGATGACCTCGACCGTACGACCCAGCCCCTCCGCGGACGCGATGTGCGCGGCGACCAGCTCCGCGCCGACCCGGTGCCCGGCCCGCAGGTCGAACGGCTCGGCGAGCAGCGCGCCGGCCAGCTGCCCGGTGAGCCGGTGCAACAGCGCCTCGAGCTGAGCCTGGGTCATCGGCAGGTAGCTCGTGCCGGAGACCGCCTTGGCCCACGCGCGGGCGAAGGTGCCCGGGCGGGTGTCCGCCCCGGGCGACTCAGTCACCGAGTCGCCCGACGCCGCCCATGAAGGCCGCACGTTCGGCGTCCTCCGCGCTCTCCGGGGTGTCCGGTCGCCACTGCGGCACCCAGACCACGCCGGGGTCGACCAGCTCGAACCCGTCGAAGAGCGCCGTCAGCTCGGTCCGGTTGCGAATCCAGAGCGGGCTGTCGGTCCGCTGGTAGACCCGCTCCGCCTCGGCCCGCTCGTCCCCGCTGCGCCCGTCGTCGCTGACCTGGGACAGCACCAGGTAGCTGCCGGGCGCCAGCGCGTCACGCAGTGCCCGCAGCAACTGCGCCGGACGGTCGGAGTCGGAGACGAAGTGCAGCACGGCCACGATCATCACGGCCACCGGCTGGCTCAGGTCGAGCAGCTTGCGGACGTCGGGGTGGGTCAGGATCGCCTCCGGGTGCCGCACGTCCTCCTGCACGACCACCGCGCGATCGTTGCCGGCCAGGATCTCCCGGCTGTGCGCCACCGCTACCGGGTCGACGTCCACATAGACCACCCGCGACTCCGGGTCGATGCGCTGGGCGATCTCGTGCACGTTGCCGACTGTCGGAATGCCCGAGCCGATGTCCAGGAACTGTCGGACGCCGGCCTCGGCGAGATGGTGGACCGCCCGGCGCAGGAACGCCCGGTTGGCCTGCGCCATCAGCGGCGCCTCCGGTACGGCTGCCACCATCGCCTGCGCGGCGGCCCGGTCGGCGGCGAAGTTGTGCGATCCGCCGAGGTAGTAGTCGTACATGCGCGCGACGCTCGGGCGCTCGATGTCGATGGTGTCGGGTGCCCAGTCCGGCCGCTGCATGCGCTCAACCCCTTGAGTCCGCGACGCGGGCGTCGTCGCCCGCGCGGGTATTCTGCCCCCGACGTACCCGCCAGACCATAGCCTGCCGCCGAATTCCCGCCGACGTCGGTCGATACACGAAGGTCCGCGCCGGGGGGAGCCGGCGCGGACCTTCGGTCGCGGTGTCCCGCTCGACGAGCGGGCGCGGATCAGAACTTCGGGGCGTCCGGCGCCTCGAGCAGCCCGAGCCGCAGCGCGGTCATCAGCGCCTGTGCCCGGTTGGCGGCGCCGAGCTTCTCGTAGAGCTTCGAGATGTGCGTCTTGGCGGTCGACTCGCTCACGAACAGCTGCTTCGCGATGCCCGCCACGCTCATCCCGTCGGCGAGCAGCCGCAGCACCTGCCCCTCCCGCGGGGAGAGCTGCGGGCCGGACGGGGCGAGTCGACGCTTCATCGCCTCGGCCAGGTCGGCGGCGGTGAACGCGCTCGGCGAGGAGGCGGCGTGCCGCGCGGCGGCCACCACCTCGTCGGCCGGGGCGGTCTTCGGCACGAAGGCGCTCGCGCCGGCCTCCAGGGCACCGAAGAGCTGGTCGTCGCCCGCGTACATGGTCAGCACCACGATGCCCATCGACGCGCTGGACTTGCGCAGCGCGCGGGTGGCCTCCAGGCCGCTGCCGTCGGGCAGCCGCAGATCCATGATCACCACGTCCGGCTGCAGGGCGCCGGCCTGGCGTACCCCCTCAGCCGCGGTCGCGGCCTCGCCGACGACCTCGAACTGGCGGTCGCGCTCGAAGGCGTGCCGCAGGCCCTTGCGAATCAGGTCATGATCGTCGACAAGGAGGACCTTGGTGCGGGTGGCCGGTGTCGGACTTGTGGTCATCCTCGGGTTACTCCCCTTCTGGTGCTGCGCTGTCGCGCACGTTGTCGCGCCGGGACGAGGTGCCGAGAACCACCGCCACGGTCGTGCCGCTGGGTTGCCGCGGCCTGATCTCCAACCGGCCCCGGATACGTTCCGCCCTCTCGGCCATGATCGCAAGACCGTACCGTCCGTCGGGGCGCTGGTCAGCCATCCCCTGACCGTCATCCGACACTTCAATTTGGGCGTACGGGGGGTCCACCTCACACGTGACCCAGAGATTCGAGGCTCCGGCGTGCTTGCGGGCGTTCGTCACGGCCTCCTGCGCGATGCGCAGCAACTCGGCCTCGGTGGCCGCCGGCAGGCGCGCGGTGGACTCGTCAAGCGACAGGTGCACCCGCAGCCCGCCCGAGGCGCCCACGGTCCGGGCGTACTCGGCGATCGCCGCGGCCAGCCCGCCCTGCCGGTCCACCTCGCTGCGCAGCTCGAAGAGGCTCAGCCGCAGCTCCTGGATCACCCGGGTCACCTCACCGCGCAGCGTACGCAGGGCCTCGGCGGTCTCGTCGGCGTCGTCGAAGACGGTGGCCATGGCGTTGTCGATGCCGTAGCCGACCATCACCAGTTCCTGCGCCACCCCGTCGTGGATCTCCCGGGCCAGCCGCTGCCGCTCCTCGTTGGTGGCCAGCGAGCGCACCTCGTCGAACAGCAGCGCCGCCTCCAGCCGCAACGCCGCCGGCCGGGTCAGCCCGGTCACCCGGGACACCACCGGTGGCGGGTACGCCTGCGCGACGTCCGCCTCCAGCACCACCAGCCCCACCGTGCGCACCCCGGCGACCAGCGGGACGATAAGCGCCGACACGTCCCCGCCCCGATGTGAGCGCGACTGCGAGCGGGCGGCCGTCGTGGCCTGCTGGCTGGCCCAGGCGTCGGCGATCGCCGAGTCCGCGTCCAGGGTCGTCTCCCAGTCCACCCGGTCCACCCCGGCCTGGGCGAGCACCACGAGTCGGCCCCCGCCGCTTGCCGACAGCACCGCGCCCCGGTCCGCCCGGGCCACCGTGCGCAACTCCTCCAGGAGGTGCTCGGAGATGCCGCCCGGGTCCAGGGTCGCCCCGGGCAGTTGCCGGGCCACCGTCCGTAGCTGGGTAAGCAGCCGGGTCGCCTCGGCGTACGGCTGGGGTTTGCCCTCCCCGCGTACGGCCATCACCCGGTGCAGGGTGCCGGCGGCGTAGAGCCCGAGCGCGGCGAGGATCAGCCACTGCGCGCAGACCGCGAGGTAACCCACCTGGCCGAGCTGACGCCCACCGTCGACCTCGGTCAACCCGCCGCTCACCAGCAGCGTGCCGGCGGTCACCGCGAGCAGCGCCGCGCCCTCGCGGAAGCGGCGGCGCAGGGCGGTGACGGTCACCGGCACCGCCAGGTAGGGCAGCACCGCGGAGGCGCCGAGCCCGTCGACGGTGCCCCCGATCGACGCGACGGCGGCGACCTGGCTCGCGGCCAGCCCCAGCACCACCACCTCGGCCACCCGGCTCAGCGGCCCGATCAGCCGGTGCTGCGGGGCGAGCAGGGACGGCGCTCCGGCGACCGCCAGCAGCGCGATCCACAACAGCTGGGTGACGTCGCGGGTGGCGAACAGGGTCAGGATCGCGACCAGCGCCAGCATCACCAGGCGGGCGGCCGCGGCGAGGGGATGCGGGTGTGGTGTGGCGGATGCGGATGCGGGCACGTGACGGATGGTAGTCAGCCCCGGTAGATGTCGGCGATTTCCGCCGCGTACGTCTTGTGGACGACCTGTCGCTTGACCTTCAGCGACGGGGTCAGCTCACCGGTGGCCTCGGTGAAGTCGCGCGGCAGGATCCGGAACACCTTGATCGCCTCGGCCTTCGACACGACCTGGTTCGCGGCGTCGATCGCGGACTGGACCTCGGCGCGCAGGCCCTCGTGCTCGCGCAGCTTCTCCAGCGGGGTGTCCGGAGGCAGACCGGCGCCGGCGAGGAACGTCGGCAACGCCTCCTCGTCGATGGTGACGAGCGCGGCGATGAACGGCTTCGCGTCCCCGACGACGACGCACTGGCTGACCAGCGGGTGGGCGCGGACATGGTCCTCCAGCACCGCCGGGGCGACGTTCTTGCCGCCCGCGGTCACGATCAGCTCCTTCTTGCGGCCGGTGATGCTCAGGTAGCCGTCGGCGTCGAGCTGGCCCAGGTCGCCGGTGCGGAACCAGCCGTCGGCGCTGAGCGCCTCGGTGGTCGCCGCCTCGTTGTGCCAGTAGCCCTGGAAGACCAGGTCGCCGGAGATCAGGATCTCGCCGTCGTCCTCGATCCGGACGGTCACGCCGGGCAGTGGCCGCCCGACGGTGCCGATCCGGGTGCCGGTGGGCAGGTTCGCGGCCGCGGCCGGCGAGGTCTCGGTCAGCCCGTACCCCTCCAGGACCGTCACGCCGACGCCGCGGAAGAAGTGACCGAGCCGGGCGCCCAGCGGCGCACCGCCGGAGATGGCGTCGCGGCACCGGCCGCCGAGCGCGGCGCGCAGCTTGCGGTAGACGAGCCTGTCGAAGACCGCGTGCTGGGCGCGCAGCGCGAGGCCGGGCCCGCGTGTGGTCTCCAGAGCCTCGCTGTACGAGATGGCGACCTGCTCGGCTCGGGCGAAGACGCCGGCCTTGCCGTCGGCTTCGGCCTTCTGCTTGGCCGCGTTGTAGACCTTCTCGAACACCCGGGGTACGGAGAGCACGAAGGTGGGGCGGAACTCCTGCAGCTCACCGACGAGGTTCTTGGTGTCGGCGCAGTGCGCCAGGGTGGCCCGGGCCTGCACCACGCCGATCTGGATGAGCCGGGCGAACGCGTGCGCCAGCGGCAGGAAGAGCAGGGTGGTCGCGCCGGCGTTGAACAGGTTCGGCAGCACCGGCACCGCGTTGGCGATGTCGGCGTACATGTTGCGGTGGGTGAGCACGCAACCCTTGGGGCGGCCGGTGGTGCCGCTGGTGTAGATGATCGTGGCCAGGTCGCCGGCCCGGACGGCCTTGCGGCGCTGCTCGACCTCGGCCAGCTCGACGGCGGCGCCGGCGGTGACCAGCTCGTCGACCCCGCCCCGCTCGATCTGCCAGAGGTGGCTCAGCTCGGGCAGGCGGTCGCGGACGCCGGCCACCAGGTCGGCGTGCGCGTCGGTCTCCACCACGGCGGCGACCGCGCCGGAGTCGGCCAGGATCCAGGCCGCCTGCTCGGCGCTGGAGGTCTCGTAGATCGGCACGGTGACCGCTCCGACCGTCCAGATGGCGTAGTCGAGCAGCGTCCACTCGTAGCGGGTCCGGCTCATCAGCGCGACCCGGGTGCCGGGGGAGACGCCGGCGGCGATCAGGCCCCGGGCCACCGCCGCCACCTCGTCGCGGAACTGCAGGCAGGTCACCTCGGCCCAGGTCGTGCCGCTGCCGTCGGCGGCGCGGGTGGCGCGGGCGAACTGGACGGTGTCCGGTGCGGCCTCGGCGTTGTCCCAGACCGGATCGGTGAGGTTGGCCGCGTCGCCAACGGTGACGATCGGCGGAACGGAGAACTCGCGCACCTGCACTCCTTCGTGCTCGCACTGGCCGGGCCACTGCCCATCCACGGCTGTCGGCTTTGTCGAAACCTACCCGGCGGGGGCGGCGCGGCGTGCGGGCGGTACCCGCCGGGTAGCCTCCCCCCATGGCGGACTCCTCCACCCAGTCGATCATCATCGGCGCGTCACCGGACCGGGTGGCGGCGGTCATCTGTGACTTCCCGAGTTACCCGGAGTGGACCGAGGCGGTGCGCCACGCCGAGGTGATCGAGGAGTACGAGGACGGCTACGCGAGCCAGGTGCGTTTCGTCATCGACGCCGGGGTGATGGCCGACGAGTACGTGCTCGCCTACGAGTACGCCGAGGACCTGTCCCGCGTCGAGTGGCACCTGCTCGCCCCCTCCAAGATGCAGAAGAGTCAGCGCGGCTCGTACGACCTCGTGGCGAACCCGGACGGGAGCACCACTGTGACGTACACGCTGGAGGTCGAGCTGTCGGTGGGGATGCTCGGCATGTTTCGGCGCAAGGCCGAGAAGATGATCATGGACACCGCGTTGAAGCAGCTCAAGCGCCGGGTAGAAGCACCCGGTGCGGCGCAGTGACGCGTCCGGCGGCAGGGTAGAGGAGCCGACTGTGGGCGGAACGGATCCGGGCTCGGCCCGGGAAGAGGCGGAGCGTCTGGTGGCCACCCTGCTCGCGGGGGCGCGACTGGCCTCCGGCGGGTCGGCGGGCGGCGCGTTCGGCCCGTTGGGCGGGCTGCTGACCGGTGTCCTCGGTCACAGTGCCGCTCCGGGCGGCGGCGCCCACGGCGGTGGTGGTTTCGCCACCGGTTCGCCGGAATGCTGTGTCTGCCCGGTCTGTCGTGGCATCGCCGCGTTACGCGATCCGAGTCCGGAATTCGCCGAACGGCTCGCCACCGGCGCCGGAGACCTCGCGGCAGGCGTGGCCAGCCTGCTCCGCGCGTTCACACCGCCGGAGCCGCGCCCGACGAGCGCATCGGAGTCGTCCGCGCCGACGTGGCCGGCACCCGCCGCGAGCAGCGACGACGAGGCACCGACCTCGATACCGACCGAGCGGTCCTCCGAAGCCGCCGACGCGCACGTGTGGCGCGATGCCACCCGCACCGGGCATGATTCTCAGCCGGCACCGGAGCGGGATGTCTGGTCGGTCGCCACCCGGTCGGCGGACCCACCCGCCCCGGCCACCGCAGCACCCGTCGACGACGCCGGGTCGGTGGCCGCACCGGCACCGACCAGCCGACCCGCGGTGCCCACGTCGCGGGCGTCCGACGACACCGGCGCGAACGCG
Source organism: Micromonospora sp. DT43 (assembly GCF_049841645.1). Classification (NCBI taxonomy): domain Bacteria; kingdom Bacillati; phylum Actinomycetota; class Actinomycetes; order Micromonosporales; family Micromonosporaceae; genus Micromonospora; species Micromonospora sp. DT43. The sequence goes on from NZ_JBNCKR010000001.1 coordinate 489,540, forward strand.
CCGGGCGGCGGCGCCTGAGCGCGGGACATCGCGATCCGGACCGGCGTGCCATCGGCGCGCGGGCCGGACAGCACAGCAGAGGGGAGCGGCAGCGGTGACGCTGACCATCGGAGTCGACGTCGGTGGCACGAAGGTGGCCGGCGGTGTCGTGGACGACACCGGCACGGTTCTCGTGCAGAGCCGACGGGACACTCCCGCCGATGACGTCGGTAAGACCCGCGACGTCATCATCGAACTGGTCGGCGAGCTTGCTGCCGGGCGGACGATCGAGGCCGTCGGGATCGGCGCGGCCGGCTGGATCGACGCCACCCGTTCGACAGTGCTCTTCGCTCCGAACCTGGCCTGGCGTGACGAGCCGCTGCGCGAGTACGTGAGCGCCGCCGTGGGCCTGCCGGTGATCGTGGAGAACGACGCCAACGTGGCCGCGTGGGCCGAGTTCCGCTACGGCGCGGCCCGCGACGCCGACGACTCCATGATCATGTTCACCATCGGCACCGGCGTCGGCGGCGGCATCGTGCTCGGCGGTGAGCTGATGCGCGGCGCGCACGGCGTCGCCGCGGAGCTGGGTCACATGCTTGCCGTGCCGGACGGGCACCAGTGCGGCTGCGGGCGGCTGGGCTGCATCGAGCAGTACGCCAGCGGCAGCGCCCTGGTCCGTTTCGCCCGCGCCGGCGCCCGGCAGGAACCGCAGCGAGCCACCGCTCTGCTGGACCTGGCCGGTGGCGAGGCCGAGGCGATCACCGGGCACATGGTGACCGCCGCCGCGCAGGGCGGCGACCCGGTCTCCGCCGAGGCGTTCGCGCAGATCGGCCGGTGGCTGGGCACCAGCCTCGCCGACATGGCGCAAATCCTCGACCCGCAGACCCTTGTCGTCGGCGGCGGCGTGATCGACGCCGGTGACCTGCTGCTCGGCCCGACGCGCCGCTCGTACCTCGACGCGCTCGCCCAGCGGGGTCGCCTGCCGGTGGCCGAGGTGCTCCCCGCCGAGTTGGGCAACAGCGCAGGCGTGATCGGCGCGGCCGACCTGGCCCGCCGGATCTGAGGCGGCAGGCGATGGGCGAGGCTGCCGGCGTACCGCTGCGCGTGGTGTCGTACAACATCCACAGCCAGCGCGACGACACCGCCGCGCTGGCGGCGGTGGTCCGGGCCGCGAGGCCGGACGTGGTGATCGTGCAGGAGGGGCCCCGCCGGTTCCGGTGGCGGCAGAAGTCAGTCACCCTGGCCGAGTCCTTCGGCCTGGTGGTGGCCGCCGGCGGTCTGCCCGCGCTGGGCAACCTTCTGCTGACCAGCCTGCGCGTGCAGGTGCGCGGCACCCGTTGTCAGCGCTTCCCGCTGACACCGGGTCGACACCTGCGCGGCGCCGCGTACGCCGATTGCCGGGTCGGCGACGCCCGGTTCACCCTCGCCGGCTCGCACCTGTCCACCGACCCGGCCGAGCGGCCCGCGCAGGCCGCCGAGTTCCGGCGCGGGCTGGCCGCGGCGAGCAGTCCGGTGGTGGCCGGGGCCGACCTGAACGAGGGCCCGGACGGGCCGGCCTGGGCCACTGTGGCGCGTGACCTGACCGACACGGCGATCGCCGCCGACCGGGCGGAACGGCTCACCTACTCGTGCGCCGACCCGCGCCGACGCATCGACGCGCTGTTCGTCGATCCTCGGATCAGCGTGGTCGACTACGACGTGGTGGACACCCCGCAGACCCGCCGGGCCAGTGACCACTTCCCGATCCTCGTCGACCTGCTGCTGCCCACCGCGGTCTGACCCCACCGGTCGGACCCGCCGACCGGTCCGCGCCGGGGCTGGACATCCGGCTCCGATGTGGAGAGGATTTCGCGGCGACCGGCACCCGTGCCGCACAAAGGAGATGTCCCGGTGTCCACCTCCACCGACCACGGCCGGCCCGACCCGGATGCGACCCCGTCCGCGCAGAGCCGCGACGGCCGTCCGCTCTCCGACCGGGGCGACACGGTCTGCGTCATCGGGGCCGGGGCCAGCGGCCTGACGGCCATCAAGAATCTGCGTGAGCACGGGTTCGGGGTGGACTGCTACGAACGGGAGACAGGCGTCGGCGGCGCCTGGAACTGGCGACACGACCGCAGCCCGGTGTACGCCAGCACCCACCTGATCTCGTCGAAGCCGTTCACCCAGTTCCCCGACTTCCCGATGCCGGACTCGTGGCCGGACTATCCGCACCACAGCCAGCTCCTGGCGTACTTCGAGCGGTACGCCGACCACTTCGACCTGCGGTCGCACGTCTGGTTCGGCACGGAGGTGATCCGGGTGGAGCCCGCCGAGGGGGACCGCTGGGACGTCACCACCCGTTCCACAGGCGGCTACGGGCCCGAGCGCACCTCCCGGTACGCCGCCGTGGTCATCGCCAACGGGCACAACTGGTCGCCGAAACTGCCCCGCTACGAGGGGTTGGAGGAGTTCCGCGGCGAGATCATGCACGCGTCGTCCTACAAGGACCCGGCGCAGTTGCGCGGCAAGCGGGTGCTGGTCGTGGGCGCCGGCAACACCGGCTGTGACATCGCCGTCGAGGCCGCCCAGCAGGCGTCGCGCTGCTGGCACTCCACCCGACGCGGCTACTGGTACGCCCCGAAGTACGTCCTCGGGCGCCCGGCCGACCAGGTCAACGACGCCCTGCTGGCGATGCGGGTGCCGCTGCGGGTCCGCCAGTGGCTCTACCACTGGACGCTGCGCCTGACCGTCGGCGACCTGACCCGCTTCGGCCTGCCCAAACCCGACCACCGGGTGTACGAGACGCACCCGATCGCCAACAGCCAGCTCGTCTACTACGTGGGCCACGGCGGGATCGGCCCGGTACCGGACCTGGCCCGCTTCCGCCCGTACGCCGTGGAGTTGGCCGACGGCCGCGAGATCGACCCCGACCTGGTCATCTTCGCCACCGGTTACCTGCCGCGGTTCGAGTTCCTCGACGCCTCGGTCTTCAGTGACAGCGCCGGCACGGGTCGGCCCACGCTCTGGCTCAACGCCTTCACGCCGGGGCACCCCACGCTGGCGGTCGCCGGCCTGGTGCAGCCGGACTCCGGGATCTTCACCCTGGCGCACTGGCAGACGGTGCTCTTCGCCCGGCTGTTGCAGGCCCGTCGGGACCGGCCCGAGCGGGCCGCGGCCTTCGCGCAGCGGGTGCGCGACCGGGCCGGGGAGCGCTACTCCGGGCAGGTCAAGGACAGCAGCCGACACTGGTTCGAGGTCGGGCACGCCGACTACCTGCGCGCCGTCCAGCGCGCCCTGCACGACCTGGAGGCCAAATGACCGAGCTGCGGATCATGCGGGGGCGGGAGTGGTCCCGGCCGGTCCGGCCGGCGCGACGTGAGGTGCTCAGTGCCATTCCCGAGGTGGAGGAGGGGCGGCCTCCGCTGCTCTTCGTGCCCGGGTTCGGCCACGGCGCGTGGGCGTTCGCCGAGCACTGGTTGGGCCACGCCGCGTCGCGGGGCTTCCCGGCGTACGCGCTGAGCCTGCGGGGGCACGGCGGCAGCGAGCCTGCGCCGGAGGCGACGCTGCGCGCGTACGCCCATGATGTGGTCCAGGTGGCGGCGGGCCTGCCGCGCCAGGCGGTGCTGGTGGGGCACGGCGCCGGGGCGCTCGTGGTGGCGCACGCGCTGGCGCGCTACCCGGCGCGCGGCGCGGTGCTTGTCGCGCCGGTCTTCGGTGGCTGGGGCATGTTGTCCACGGCGCTGCGCCGCAACCCGGCCGGGACGCTGCCTGCGGTGTTCGGCGGGCCGCTGCGGCTCAGCCGCGCGCAGCTGTTCAGCCGCGAGCTGCCCGACGAGGAGGCCCGGCGGCACGTGGCGCGGCTGGGCCGGGCCGGTCGGCGGGCGCAGTGGGCGCTGCTGGGCGAGCCGGAGGCCGAGCCGGCAGTGGGCGCGCCGCCGGTCCTGGTGCTGGGCAGCCCGGACGACCGGGTCGTGCCGGCGTCGACGTTGACGCGGATCGCCCGCCGCTACGGGTCGGCGCCGCTGCTCTTTCCCGGCATGGGGCACGACCTGATGCTCGACGCGCGCTGGGCCGAGCCGATCGACGCGATCCTCGACTGGCTGGAGAAGGAGCCTGCGGCGCGTTGAGTGGGCGGGCCGGTCAGCCGCCGGTGTGTTGCGTGGCAGTGGTGACCCGGGTCGCCGGGCGCGGCACCACGGCGGCGCCGTCGGTGCTGGTGAGGCGGCTGACCATGGCGCCGCTCTCGTCCAGGGCGCTCAGGTAGGAGCGTGCCCAGGCCCGGATGTCGTGCTGGTGCAGGTGGGCGCGCATGGCCCGCATGCGTGCGGTGACGTCGGCGGGGCTGGCCCGCAGCGCCGTCCGCAGCGCCTGCTTGAGCCCTTCCAGGTCGTGGGGGTTCACCAGGTACGCCTGGGACAGCTCGGCTGCCGTGCCGGCGAACTCGCTGAGCAGCAGCGCGCCGGTGTCGTCCACCCGGGCGGCGACGTACTCCTTGGCGACCAGGTTCATGCCGTCGCGCAGCGGGGTCACCGCCATCACGTCGGCCACCCGGTAGAGCGCGGCCAGCTCGGCCCGGTCGAAGGGCTGGGTGAGGTAGTGGATGGCGGGCTCACCGACCCGGCCGAACTCGCCGTTGATCCGGCCCACCTCGCGCTCGATACGTTCGCGCAGGATCTGGTACTGCCCGACGCGTTCCCGGCTCGGCATGGCGACCTGCACGAGCACCGTGTCGCGGACCTTGACGTCGCCGCTGGCGAGCAGCTCGCTGTACGCCTTGAGGCGCTGCTCGATGCCCTTGGTGTAGTCCATCCGGTCCACGCTGAGGATGACCTGACGGGGATCGCCGAGATCCTGGCGGAGACGGCGGGCCCGCGCGGCCACGTCGGGGCGGGCGGCGAGGGCGGCCATCTCGGCGGTGTCGATGGAGACCGGGAAGGCCCCGATGCGGACCACCCGGTCGTCGATCCCGATCCGGCGGTCGGTGGCCGGCAGCTCCAGCACGCGGGTGACCAGTTGGGCGAAGTTGTGCGCTGCCTGGGCGCGCTGGAAGCCGACCAGGTCGGCGCCGAGCATGCCGCGCAGCAGTTCGGTGCGGCGGGGCAACTGCATGAACAGCTCCGGCGGTGGGAACGGCACGTGCAGGAAGAAGCCGATGCGCAGGTCGGGGCGCAGCGCGCGCAGTAGCCCGGGGACCAGTTGCAGGTGGTAATCCTGCACCCAGACGACGCCACCCGGCTCGGCCACCTCGGCGGTCGCCTCGGCGAAGCGCTTGTTGACCCGCTGGTAAGCCTCCCACCAGCGGCGGTGGTGCTCGGGTTGCTCGACGGCGTCGTGGTAGAGCGGCCAGAGGGTGGCGTTGGCGAAGCCCTCGTAGTGGTCGCGCAGATCCTCCTGGCTGAGGGCGACGGTGTGCATGTGGACGCCGTCCACGTCCGGCAGGGCGGGCGCCGAACCGGTGCCGCCGGCCCAGCCGACCCAGATCGCCGGGGTGTGCCGGAGCAGGGGGTGCAGCGCGCTGACCAGCCCACCCGGGCTGCGGCGCCACTCGCAGGCTCCGTCGGGCGCCTGGCTGTCGTCGATGGGGAGGCGGTTGGCCACCACCACGAGGGAACTCTGTCGCATCTCGGGCATTCCGATCAGCAGAGGACTGACCGCCACGAGCAAGGAAAAACCGGTCAGTCAGCGGGGGAAGTGACGTACAGCGGTATTCCTACTGACAGTAAGTTACACCATTGTTACGCCCCGGGCGGGGGCGTCGTCGTCCCGCGATGCGGTCCACGGGCGCGGGCGTCAGACGACGGCGCCGTTGTCCGGGTCGTCGTCGTTCTCGTCGCCCGGACGCAGCCGCCAGATCAGCGTGACGAAGCCGGCCAGGATGCCTGTGAACCCGAACAGGGTGACCGCCGAGCGGTCCACCGGGAGTAGCGACGGGAAGAGGAAGAGCACGAACCCGACGACCACCGCGAGCGCGCCGACGACCGCGTACTTGGAGATCCGGGGCAGCGGTGGCGGGGGTGGCGGGTGGTAACCCTCGTCCTCGTCGTCGTCGGGCAGGTCGGCGCCGAAGGTGTCCAGACCGTCCAGCAGCGAGGGCTCGTCGCCCCGGGTGCTCCGGCCGACCGAGATCCCGGAGAAGTCGGTCGCCGACGGCAGCCGACGGACGTCGGTGGCGGTCGGCCCGGGCTCGTCGGCGCCGGAGCGGGCGAGCGGACCGGCAGTCGACTCGTCCCGGGTGTCCCGGTCGTCGTGCTCGTCCACGTCCTCCGCGGCCGGCCACGGGCGCTCGTCGGTGGTCGAGGTGGTGTGGAAGCCGGCCACGATCCGGGCCCACTCGGCGTCGATGTCCGGCTCGTCGCGGGCCGGCGGCTGCTCCGGGGCGCTCTCGTCGGCGAGCTGCGTGAGGTAGTCGCGGGCGGTGGTCAGGTGCGAGCGGTCGACGTAGAGCCGGTCGACCGGACGGGCCGGAACCGTGGTGGTGCGGGTGACCGGGTTGAGGTCGGCGGAGGGCTGCAGGTAAGCGGCGATCCCGCCGGCGGCAAGCACGTCGAGCAGGTGCTCACCGACGCGCGGATCGACGTCGCCCACGATGGCGTACTCGTTCGCGTCGAGCCCGTTGTCCCGCCGTCCCCGGCGGGCCCCACCCGCTGACACCCGGCAATCCTCCTCAACGCGCCCTGCGGCGCGGCCCCCTCGGCGCCCGTACGCACGCCGTGCTCTGAATCGTGACACGTCGGAGGCCGGTTCCGGGAGTGCGTTGTGTCGCGTCTTCCAAAGTCAGGGGCGCTGCCGCAGGTCGTGGGGGTGGCTCTTTGTCCGTTCTTGCGCGACACGTGCGATCTCGGTGATCGTTGGCTACCGGTCGGTTCGACACTCCCACGCCGCGCTGCGGAGCCATCGACGATCGGAAAGCTGAGAGGCATCAACGTCCGTTGTGGTGTGCGCGCGGGCTTCGTAGGCTCGTCGCGACGACGGCGCTCCCGGCATGGTGCCGTCGCGGGCACACCACGGGAAAGGACGCCGGTGCTCTACTGGCTGTTGAAGTACGTTCTCCTCGGTCCGCTGCTCAAGCTGATCTTCCGCCCGCAGGTCGAGGGTCTGCACCACGTGCCGGCGACCGGGCCGGTGATCCTGGCCAGCAACCACCTCTCCTTCTCCGACTCGATCTTCACCCCGTTGATCATCTCGCGGAGGGTCACCTTCGTGGCCAAGGCCGAGTACTTCACCGGCAAGGGCATCAAGGGCTGGTTGACGAAGATGTTCTTCGTCGGCACCGGCACCATCCCGGTGGACCGCTCCGGCGGCCAGGCCGCCCGCGCCGCCCTGGACACCCAACTGCGGGTGCTGCGCGCCGGGGGAGTGGCGGGCATCTACCCCGAGGGCACCCGCTCCCCGGACGGGCGGCTCTACCGGGGCAAGACCGGCGTCGCCCGGCTCGCGCTGGAGAGCGGCGCGGTGGTGGTCCCCGTGGCCATGCTCAACGCCGACGAGATCCAGCCGCCCGGCACGCTCATCCCGCGGATCGACCGGGTGCGGATCCGCTTCGGCGCCCCGCTGGACTTCTCCCGCTACGCCGGGCTGGCCGGCGACCGGTTCGTCGAGCGCGCGGTCACCGACGAGATCATGTACGAGCTGATGGAGCTCTCCGGCCGCGAGTACGTCGACATCTACGCGCAGAAGCTCAAGCCGGTGCCCGCCTGAGTCGTCTCAGCAGGCCACGGCCGGCCCGGTCGGGCTGATCGGCCGGCCGGCCAGCGCCAGCAGGCCCGGGGCGTCGTTACGCAGCGCGAAGGTGCGGACCTCGGCCCGCGGCAGCCGGGCGCCCACCGGGTCGCCAGCGCGGGTCAGCTCCGCCGCCGCGAGGGCCAGCGCCAGCACCCGGTCGCTGACGTCCGGGATCCGCCCGTACGTCTCGGCGGCCGCCAGGTGCAGCTCGGCCGCCCGCCGGTGGTCGCCGTCGGCGGCCGCCACCGCCGCCGTCACCGTCCGCAGCGCGGCCTCCGACCACGGTGTCCGATGCCCGACCCGGTCGAGCATCGCCCGAACCCGCACGGAGGTGTCCCGCCCGGCCAGGGCGGCGGCGTACGAGGCGGCGGCGATCCACTCCCCACTGGCCAGCGCCGGCACCGACGACCACGACCGATCCAGCTCGTCGATCAACGCCGCCGCCTCGGTGTCGCGGCCCTGCAGCGCCCGACACAGCGCCGCCATGCTCAGCATCGTCCAGCGCAGCCGGTGGAAGTCGCTGCGCCGCGCGGTGGTCAGCGCGTCGATCAGGTCGGTCGGATCCTCGTCGTCGCGTAGCACCAGCAGGCAGCAGCGCAACCCCCGTACCTGCATGTCCCAACTGCCGGTCGGCGTGTCCACGAACGCCTCCGCCGCGGCGAGCAGCCGGCCGAAGTCACCCTCGAACCAGGCCCGCATCGCCTCGGCCGAATAGCTGGTGGTGAGCGTCTGGCCGCTTGCCGTACGCGCCGGCGCGGCCGAGAGCAGGGCGTTCGAGCGCAGCCAGTCGCCCTCCTCGCGGATGGCCCAGGCCAGGTTCTGGGTGGCCCGGGGCAGCGCGAGCAGTTGACCGGCGCGGGCGAACTCGACTATCGCGTGCAGCTCGTCCAGGCCGACCCGGTCACCGGCCTGGTAGCGGGCGGTGGCAGCGGTGATCCGCGCGTTTGTGCGCGTCTCGGTCAGGCCCAGCCGCTCCGCGATCTCCGCCGCCGTGTCCGCCGCCGACACGGCCGGGTCGCGCTCGTAGTTGAGCATGTGCAGGCGGCCCAGCTCGGCGTACGCGTCGGCCTTCTGCGGGCTGTCCGGCAACGACTCGAACAACTGGACCGCGCGATCCAGGCAGGCCAGCCCGTCGCCCCGGTCGGCGCGTAGCCAGGCGGCCTGGCCGAGCAGCGTCCACGCCCGTGCGGCGCACGCGTCGTCGCCGTGCGCCGACAGCCGGTCCGCCAGAGCGTGCACCTGCTCCGGCCCACCCCCGGAGAGGAACGCGTTGCCGTCGCGGTAGAACGAGATTTCCGTGCTGAGCAGCTCCAGTTGCAGCCGGCCCACCGGGTCGCTGTCGTCGGCCAGGCCCAGCGCCCGACCCGCGTGGCTCGCCGCCGCGTCCAGCCCGTGCAGGGCGTACGCCCGGCGGGCCGCCCGGTGCAGCGCCTGCCGCGCCGGCCCCGCGTACCGGCGGACCGGCATGCCCAGCGAACGGGCGATCTCGTGTGCCGCCCAGCGGTGGTGGGCGAGAACCTCCGCCAGGTCGGTGTCGCGGCTCTGCGACAGCGCGTCGAGCCAGTCCGCCGCCCGCTCGTGCCGCGCCACCCGCTCGGTGCGTGGCAGCCGCTGGTAGCAGACGTCGCGCACCAGCACGTGTCGGAACCGGAACTCCGCCTGCCCGGCCATCGTCGACGCGGCCTGCTCGTGCACGAAGTCGCGCTGCTCCAGCCGGCGCAGCGCGCGTTCGACCGACTCGACCGGCTGCCCCAGCGCGGCGGCCACCGCACCCGGCCAGAACTGCACCCCGACCACCGAGGCCGCCAGCAGCACCGAGCGGTCCTTGGCGTCCAGCAGGTCCACCCGGTTGGCGATCACCGCGTGCACGCTCTCCGGCATGGTCAGTTCGAGTTGCTTGTCCAGCGACCAGCCCCGCCCGGACTGGCGCAACGCGCCCTGTTCGATGAGCATCCGGACGTACTCGTGCGCGTAGAGCGGGTTGCCGCCGGCCACCTCGATGAGCGGGGTCAGCATGTCGGCGGAGAACGCCGCCTGGCCGAACAGGTGCGCGTACAGGGCGGCGATGCCCGTGTCACGCAGGGGCGGCAGGGTGATGGTCACCGAGCCGGTGATGGTCCCCGCCCAGCTCGGATCCCTGTCGACAAGCTCCGGACGGGCGGTGCAGAGCAGCAGCAGCGGCGCTTCGCGGGCCGCCGCCCCGAGCAGCTCCACGAAGCGCAGCATCGCGTCGTCGGCCCAGTGCAGGTCCTCGAAGACCAGCACGGTGGGGCGGCGGGCGGCCAACGCCAGCAGGAACCGCCGCCACGCCGACTCGGCCTCCTCCGCCGGCAGCGGCGTGCCGGGCAGCCCGACCAGCGGGCGCAGGGCGTCCACCACCCGGTCCCGCTCGCCCGGGCCGATCAGCTCGCTCACCGCGCCGGCCAACCGCTGTGCCGCGCTGGAGGCCGGGTCGGTGTCCAGGATGCCGGCCTCGGTCTTGACGATGTCGGCAAGCGCGGCGAACGTGACGTTCTCCCCGAACGGCGGGCAGCGCCCCGTCCGCCACGTCAGCGGCTCGTCAACCAGCCGGCCCGTGTGCCGGTAGAGCTCGCGCAGCAGCCGGCTCTTACCGATGCCGGCCCGACCGAAGATCGTCACCACCTGCGGCAGCCGGTCGCGCAGCGACCGGTGCAGGGCGTTGACAAGCATGCCCAGCTCGTGTTCCCGGTCGACAAGCGGCGTGGTGTCCGGCTCGCGGTCGGTGGGCAGGCGCCGCAGCGGCGACAGCGCCAGCCACACCTCGGTCGGCGACGACCGGCCGCGCAGGGTGACCGGGGGCTGCTCCTCGTAGCGGATCGTGTCCCTGGTCAGCGCGTGCGTGGTGCCGCACACCAGCACCCCGCCCGGAGGCGCGATCGACTGCATCCGGGAGGCTGTGTTCACCACGTCGCCGGCCACGATCGCCTGCCCGCCGTCACGGGCCGCAGCCACGTCGACGAGGGCCTCTCCGGTGGCCACTCCCACCCGGAACCGCATCTCCGTGCTGCCGGTAGGCGCGAACCGGGTGAGCACCCGCTGCAGCTCCAGCCCGGCCCGGACACAGCGCAGCGCGTCGGTCTCGGTGGCGATCGGCGCCCCGAACAGTGCCATCACCGCGTCGCCGATGTACTTCTCGACCACCCCGCCGTACTGGCCGACCACCCGGCGGGCCGCCGAGAAGAAGCCTGTCTGCATACCGCGGACCTGCTCCGGGTCGGCCCGCTCGACGTACGGGGTGAAGTCGATGAGGTCGACGAAGAGCACGCTCACCCGGCGGCGGTCCTCCTGCGGGGTGGCCGCGGTCGCCCGGTCCGTGCCCGGCCGGGCTGACCCGCACGAGGTGCAGAACGTGACGTCCGAGGCGAGCGGGCGAAGGCAGTGCGGGCAGACGGCACCCAGCTCGGCACCGCAGCCACCGCAGAAGCGGTCGCCGTCGGCGGCCGTGCGTCCACAGCGCCCACACTGCGCGGCGATGACACACCCTCCATGGCGAACCGGGCCGACGCCCCCCGTCGCCCCCTCACAGGGAGTATCACCGCTGGGGCCGCTGTCAGGTAACCGGCCTGTTGGCTTGTGGACAGTCCACCAAGGGTCTGGCGGACTACATTCAGTCCGCCACATATTCGATCAGCGACCAGAGGGGGAGAGGTCAATGGTGTACGTCAAGTTGGAGAGCGACTGGACCGACGGCCAGGGGGTCAGTCACTCCGCGGGCGAATCGGTGGACGTCGACGCCGCCACGCTCGCCACGCTCCAGGCCGAGGGCATCGTCAGCGAGCAGTCCCACGGCCCGGGTGGCGAGGGCAAGGGCCCGGACAAGTGGGCCGGCCCGGGCAGCTCCGGAGCCTGAACCACGCGTCGGTGACGCGACGACCCGGCCGGGCCGCCCACTGGCGACCCGGCCGAGTCACGTCCAGGGTGTGCCGCGGCGTCGCGCGGCTCTGCGGTCGTTCGCGCCGGAACCGCGTCGGCGGCTCAGCGGTCGTTCATGCCGGCGCGGCGGCGCAGCGCCGCCACGTCGGTGACCACGATCCGGCGGCCCTCGGTCCGCAGCCAGCCGCGGCTGGCGAAGGAGCCGATGGCCTGGTTGACGCTCTGGCGGGAACCGCCGGCCATCTCGGCGAGCTGGCTCTGGTTGAGCTCGATCGTGATCATCGGGGCCTGGCTCTCGCCGGCCAGCCGGACCAGCGTCTTGGCGACCCGGCCGGGCAGGTCGAGGAAGACGTGGTCGGCGTTCTGCTCGGTGAGCCGGCGGATCAGCCCGCCCAGCGAGCGCATCACCGCGTCCAGGATGCGCGGGTTGGAGTGCACCAACTCCATGAACGCGCCCCGGGACAGGGCCAGCGCCGCGCAGTCCTCGATGGCCTCGGCCGAGGCGGACCGGGTGGAGGCGTCGAGCAGGGAGACCTCGCCGAGCACGTCCGGCGGACGGATTACCGACAGGACAGCCCGCTCGCCTGTCGGCGCGGTGCGGAAGACCGCGACCGCGCCGCGGCGCAGCACGATCAGCGACTCGCCCGGGTCGTTCTCCACGAAGAGCAACTGCCCCTTGCGGTACGTCCGGGGGACGGCGGCCGCGATGACACGCTGGCGCACCTCGGGCTCCAGCCCGGCGAACATCTCGACACCCGTGAGCGCGTCACCCGGCTCCGGCAGGCGCATCTCCACGGCCCAACCCCTCCCCGGTCATGGACCACACAATCGCTCACCGGGTGAACCTGATGGCCCTGACAAGGTGAACTGACACCGATTCGGCGTCCGGTAGCGGTACACATCAGATCATGACGGTCCGGTCGCTTGCTGTACACCCCTCGAAGCACTTCCGTGACCGTCGCGAGCTGCGGCGTACCCCCTGCACGGGCCCTTGGTCGCAGGTCGGCGGCCCGGTCGCCGCTGGTCCGCGGCCAACCGGCCGGGGATCGCACCCGGGCCCCCGCCGGGTGTCGCCGCCCGGCGGTGGGCGAGGATGCCCGGAATGGTCTACCGCTATTTCTACGACTGCGAGTTCATCGAGGACGGCCGGATCGTCGACCTCGTGTCGATAGGTGTCGTCGACGAGTACGGCCGCGAGTTCTACGCGGTCTCCACCGAGTTCGACGACTCCCGTGCCGTGCCCTGGGTCCGGCGCAACGTGCTGGACCGGCTGCCGTCGCCGGCGGACCGGGCCTGGCGTTCCCGGGAGCGCATCCGTGACGACCTGTACGACTTCCTCATCGAGCCGATCCGGGACCGGCCGGGGGAGCAGATGGAGCTGTGGGCCTGGTACGCGGCGTACGACCATGTGGTCCTCGCCCAGCTCTGGGGGGCGATGCCGGCGCTGCCCCGGGAGATCCCCCGGTTCACCAAGGACCTCCGGCAGCTCTGGGACGACAGGGGCCGGCCGACCCTGCCGGACGCGGACGCGGCGCGACACGACGCCCTGGTCGACGCCCGGCACAACCTGGCCCGGTGGCGGACGATGACGGCGCGCTGAGGTCGTCGTACCTCTGCAGGTTTGGCCGGTTCTGTCCCGGGCAACGGTTCGACCAGTCGAGCCGAGGGAGACTGCCATGAGCAACGATCCGACAAGCGTCGCCGAGGCCCGGGCGCGGGTCACCGAGCTGGTCCGCGCCGCACGGATCTGCATGCTCACCACGATCGCCCTGGACGGGCGACAGGTGAGCCGGCCGATGGGGCTGCAGGAGGCCGAGTTCGACGGTGACCTGTGGTTCTTCGCCTACGCCGATTCGGCCAAGGCGCGTCAGATCCGGGTGAATCCGGAGGTCAACGTCGCCTTCTCCGACCAGAAGCACAACGCCTGGGTGTCGGTCTCGGGCACCGCCAGCGAGGGCTTCGACAGAGAACGCGCCGAGCGGCTGTGGAACCCACTGCTCAAGACCTGGTTCCCGGACGGGCTGGACACGCCCGGCCTGACCCTGATCAAGGTGCACGCCAGCTCAGCCGAGTACTGGGACTCGCCGAGCAGCACCGTGGTCAACCTGCTCGGGTTCGCAAAGGCCGCCGTCACCGGCCATCCGCCGTCGGCCGGCGAGAACCACGAGGTGACCTACTGACCCGTCGCTCCCGGGGCGCGCTGTCGTCGCGCAGGCAGGCCGACTACAGTGCGCAGTGACGGCCCGCCCCGGGCCGGCAATGGCGCCGATGGTCTGACCTGACACATACCCTGGGGCATATCGGGCTTTACCTGATGCTCCAGGAGGATGAGCGGATCATGCGTATCGGCGTGCTCACCGGCGGCGGCGACTGCCCGGGTCTCAACGCGGTCATCCGGGCGGTGGTCCGCAAGGGCGTCGCCACCTACGGTCACGAGTTCGTGGGCTTCCGGGACGGTTGGAAGGGCCCGCTGGAGGGTCTGTCCCGTCCCCTGGGCATCGCGGACGTCCGCGGCATCCTGCCCCGCGGCGGCACCATCCTCGGCTCGTCCCGGACCAACCCGTTCAAGATCGAGAACGGCGTCGAGCGGATCAAGGACAACCTCGCCGCCCAGGGCGTCGACGCGCTGATCGCGATCGGCGGCGAGGACACCCTCGGCGTGGCCACCAAGCTCTTCGAGCTGGGCGTGCACGTGGTCGGCGTGCCGAAGACCATCGACAACGACCTCGGTGCCACCGACTACACCTTCGGCTTCGACACCGCGGTCAACATCGCGATGGAGGCCATCGACCGGCTGCACACCACCGCGGAGAGCCACCACCGCACCCTGGTCGTCGAGGTGATGGGCCGGCACGCCGGCTGGATCGCCCTGCACGCCGGCCTGGCCGGCGGCGCCAACGTGATCCTGCTGCCCGAGCGGCAGTTCGACGTCGACCAGGTGGCCGGCTACGTCGAGAAGCGCTTCCAGCACCAGTACGCCCCGATCGTGGTGGTCGCCGAGGGCGCCCAGCCGCTGGACGGTCAGATGGTGCTCGCCAACCAGGAGCTGGACTCGTTCGGCCACGTCCGCCTGGGCGGCATCGGCCAGTGGCTGGCCGAGCAGCTGGAGGCCAAGACCGGCAAGGAGGCCCGCACCGTGGTGCTGGGCCACATCCAGCGCGGTGGCACCCCGACCGCCTTCGACCGGGTGCTCGCCACCCGCCTGGGCCTGCAGGCCATCGACGCGGTCAACGAGGGCGACTGGGGCAAGATGGTCGCGATGCAGAGCACCGACATCGTCCGGGTCCCGCTGGCCGAGGCCACCCGCGAGCTGAAGACGGTGCCGCTGGAGCGGTACGAAGAGGCCGAGGTCTTCTTCGGCAGCTGATCGACGGTAGGCGGCGCGGCGGCCCCTGCGGTCGTCGCGCCGCCAACCGACGTTCGACGGCGCGTACGGCCCCGCGGCCCGCCGCGCCGTGACCCGACGTTCGACGGCATAGCGGGCGGGTGGCCCGTCGCGCCGCAGCACGACGCGAGGGGGTACGGCCGAGATGTCAGCCGGGGTGCACACGGTCGCGGTGATCGGCGCGGGCAAGATCGGCGAGCTGATGCTCTCCGGGCTGCTGCGCTCCGGATGGCCTGTGGAGCGGCTGCTCGCCACCGCCCGCCGACCGGCCCGCGCCGAGGAGCTGACCGCCCGCTACGGCGTCCGCGTGGTCGACAACCTGACCGCCGTCGACGAGGCGGCGGTGCTCGCGGTCTCGGTCAAGCCACAGGACGCCGCCGCCCTGCTGGACGACATCGGCCCCAAGGTGCCCGCCGACAAGCTGGTGATCTCGCTCTGCGCCGGCCTGCCCACCAGCTTCTTCAACCGCCGACTGCCCGAGGGCACCCCGGTGGTCCGCGTCATGACCAACACCCCCGCGCTCGTCGACGAGGCGATGACTGCCATCTCGGCGGGCGCGTACGCCACCGGGGAACACCTCGCCCTCGCCGAGGAGATGTTCAAGCCCCTCGGCCAGACCATCCGGGTGCCCGAGTCACAGCAGGACGCGGTCACCGCACTGTCCGGCTCCGGTCCGGCCTACTTCTACCTGCTGGTCGAAGCCATGATCGACGCCGGGATCCTGCTCGGACTGCCCCGGCAGGTGGCGCACGAGTTGATCGTGCAGACCGCGATCGGCTCCGCCGTGATGCTGCGTGACTCCGGCGAGCACCCGGTCAAGCTGCGCGAGGCGGTCACCTCGCCGGCCGGCACCACCATCTCCGCGATCCGCGAGCTGGAGAAGCACGGCGTCCGCGCGGCGCTGCTCGCCGCGCTGGAGGCCGCCCGGGACCGCGCCCGCGAACTGGCCGCCCAGGCCGACTGACGTCTCGGCGAGCGGGCCGCGCCCGCCGACCGACACGTCCCGCGACTTGCCGGGCGTGCGCGGCGCGGCAGTTGCGCGACTCGGGGGGTGCCGCTGCGGCAGTTGCGGGACTCGCCGGGCGTGGGCGGCGCGGCAGTGGCGCGACTCGCGGGGGCGTGCGCGGCGCGGCCCGTGGCGCATACTGGCGGCGTGTTCACACTCGCTCAGGCCCGGCACCTGGTGGCCACCCTGCAGCCGCGGGTCGACGAGCTGATCCGGCTCCGCGCCGACCTCGCCGAACTGCGCGTCGACCTGGCCGACCACGGCGTCAGCGCGCTCGGTGGGCTGGCCGAGGTGAAGGGGTTGGAGGCCCGGCTGCACGGCATCGTCGAGGAGCTGCACCAGCACGAGATCCAGGTCAAGGGCATCGCGCCGGTGCTGCTCGACTTCCCCGGCGAGCGGGCTGGCCGTGCGGTGCTCTGGTGCTGGCTGGAGGGCGATTCTGACGTGCGCTGGTACCACCGCGCCGAGTGCGGCTTCGCCGGCCGCCGCCCGATCTGACGCTGGGCCCGCCGGCTCCCGTGCATGATCGATTCGGGATTCGGGAATCCGGGGCATCCGGCCGAGCCGGACACCCCGACTTCCAGGAAGGCGAGTCGATCACCCGTCGGCGACCGCGAACACCACGACGTTGTCCCGGTAGTGCCCGCGCCGCCTGTCGAAGTCGCCACCGCAGGTGACGAGACGCAGCTCCGGCCCGGGCGTCGGGCCGTAGACCACGGCCGTCGGGAAACGATCCTTGCGGGTACGCAGCGACCCGGTCACGCGGAACGACAGCCACCGTCCGCCGCGCCACACCTCGACCCGGTCGCCGGAACGCAGCTCATCGAGCCGGGCGAAGACCGCCGGGCCGCTCCGCGAGTCCAGGTGCCCGGCGAGCACGGCCGGACCCGTGTCACCGGGCGCCGGGCCCCCGCCGTACCAGCCGGCGGTGTCGAAGTTGCTAGGCGGAACGAGCGCGCCCGCACGGTCGAGGCCCAACACCGTGAGCCCCGAGTCGACGCCGATGCGCGGTACGCGTACCCGAGTGGGTGGACCCGCCGGCCGCGGCGACGCGGCCACCGACGGGCAGCCGTCGGCACAACCGGGGTGCCAGCTCGCGGCCGGGGGCGGCGGGCCGGTCGTGGCCAGCCCGACCCCCGTCCCGGCGGCCAGGCAGACCGCCGCGCCGGCCGCGACCAGCGCGGCCAGCGGCGCGCGGCGGTCGCGGTGCCGTCGGATCGCGGCGGCGGGCCCGACGCTCACCAGGTGGTGCGCCGCCGCCGACGCCACAGGAGCACGCTCGCCACGCCGGCCGCCGCGGCCAACCCGCCGGCCATCAGGGGGTACGCGCCGAGCCCCGCACCGGACGTGCCGCCCGCGCCGGTGTCCACCCCACCCGCGGGTACGACGGAGCCGCCCTCGGCGTCGCGGCGCAGTTCCGCCGTGAGCCCGCCCTGCTTGCCGTCGAGCACCAGCAGCGAGTAGACCGCGCCGCCGGTCAGCCGCACCTCGGCGTCGGTGCTCGGGCCGCCCGCGCCGGTGAGTCGCAGCCGCCAGGCGCCCGGTTCGACCTGCTGGTAGTCGGTCGTGGTGGCGAACTGCACGCCGTCGGCGATCGTCGGCCCGTCGGCGGCGGCCACGTCGAGGACGGGCGTCCGCACGGACGCCTGCACGACGCGCACCTTGGCCCGGCCCTGCGCGGGAGCGCTCAGATCGTCGGTGAGCACCCGCAGTCCCAGGTCGGCGTGCCGGCCGACGCCGGCCACCGTGTACGCGCGACCGCTGACCACCGCAACCTCGGTGGTGAGCACCGGTGGCTCGCTGGCGGGGGTGCCGGCCACGCGCATCGCCACCGCGTAGCGGCCCGGGGGCAACTTGAGGTAGTCGGAGACCACGCCGTAGCCGACGCCTGGGAACACCTTCGGCTTCGCGGCATCGGGGGCGGCCAGATAGACGTCGACGGCCGGAGTGTCGGGGGAGAGGTGGGCGAGCCGGACGTATCCGACGGTGTCCGCGCTGGCCGGGGCCGCAGTGGCGGCGGTGGCGAGGGCGGTGCCGAGCAGGAGCGCGCCGGCGCCGGCCAGCAGCCGGCGGGACGCGGTACGAAGCGTGTGCATGTCGCCTCCGGAAGACACGTTCGGTGAACGGGCGGCAACCCACGGACAGAGTCCCGTGTGTGGGACTCCAGCGCAAGTTGTACGCGCGAAGTTTCTCCACGCCCCCGGGGCGGGGGCGTTACCGGGGGCGTTCGGCGAGGAAGCCGAACAGGTCCGGAACGCCGCCCGAGCTGGCCTCGACGAACCGGACCGGTCGGAGGCCGGCGGCCACTGTCGCGTTGAGCAGGTCGGCCAGCGGAACGTGCCACGCGCCGACCCGGACCCGGACGCCCTCGGTGTTCCAGCTGTCGAAGCTGCGGGACCGGTCGGCGTAGCGCTCGTCGACGATGACGCTCGGATGCCGACCCCAGTCGGCGAACGCGCCCACGAAGCACGGGTGCACGCCCACGTGCACGAACCGCCCGCCCGGGCGCAGCACCCGGCCGACCTCACGCAGCACGGCCGGGTAGTCGGGGACGTCGGTGCTGGACAGGACACACATCGCGGCCGGCAACGACGCGTCGGCGATCGGCAGGGCGCTCGCGTCACCCCGGGCCACCGGTAGTCGCCCGCGCGCGTGCCGCAACTGCCCGCCGGACAGGTCCACACCCAGCGGCGTCCAGCCCAGGCCGCCCGGCACAAAGGCGTGCGTGCCGGTGCCGCAGCAGATGTCGAGGCAGGGGCCCGCACCGGTTCCGAGCAGGTCCGCCACTGTCGCGTGCACTCGTCGGAGATAGTCGCCGCCACCGGAGATGAAGCCCTCGTACCAGTCCGCATGGGCGTCGTACGCGGGTGTGCTCGTCGCTCCCATCCACCGATGCTAGGGACGCAGGCCTGGCGCGCGGTCCCCATTCTTCTCAGGGCAGACGCGACCCGTCGTACACCCTTATCCTCGGTCGATGCGGGATCGCCGTGTGGCGCTGGTGTGGGCGGCGTTCGTCGTCGTCGCGCTGGTGTCCTGTGTGCTCGTGCTGACGCGCGACGATCGTCTGTCCGACCTGCACATCTACTATGGCGCGCTGTCCGATCTGCACGCCGGGCGTCCGCTGTACGAGTACCGCGCCCTCAACGGCGGACCGTTCACCTATCCACCGTTCGCCGCCCTCGTGCTCGGCCCGATCACCGCCGTCAGCGAGGGTGTGCTCCAGGGCGTCTGGCTGGTGGCGACGTTTGCGGCGGTCGTCGCCATCGCCGGCCTGGTCGGCGTCGCGCTGCACGTTCGACTGTCGCACCGTCCACTTGTCGTCGCGGTGGCCGCCACGGTGCTGCTGCTCTCGGCGCCGGTGCAGAGCAACCTGCGCTTCGGGCAGGTCAGCATCTTCATCGTGTTGCTGGCGCTGCTGGACGGGATGGGCGTCGTCCCACCCCGGCTGCGCGGGGTGCTGGTCGGGGTGGCTGCGGCGATCAAGTTGACCCCGTTGCTGTTCGTCGCGTACTTCCTCGTCACCGGTCGCTACCGCGACGCCGGTCGCGCGGTGGCGACGTTCCTGGCCTGCGCCGGGCTGGCGGCGGTCGTGCTGCCCGGCGAGAGCTGGACCTACTGGACCGAGGCGGTCCGGCAGACCTCCCGGATCGGCAACCTGGCCTCGCTGGGCAACCAGTCGGTGCACGGGATGCTGTTGCGCATCGGGGTCGACGAGGCGACGCTGCCGCTGCTCTGGGCCGCTCTGGTGGCGGTGATCTGCGGGGCGGGGTTGCTGCGTGCTCGGCAGTTGACCGGGCAGGGTCGCCCCGGGCACGCGGCGGTGCTCGTCGGCTGCGCCACGGTTGCCGCGTCCCCGGTGTCCTGGACCCACCACCAGGTGTGGCCGGTGCTCGCCGCGATGCTGCTTGTCGGCGCGTCCGGCGTCACCCAGCGGGTGGCCGGCGTGGCGTTGCTCGCCGCCATGGTCGTCTCGCTGGGGGCGGTCCTCGGCCCGGTGTCGACGCGACCTGGCGTGCAGTTCCTGTTCGAGAACGCCCGTGCGGTGGGCGTGTGCCTGCTGTGCCTGGCCGGCTTCGGCGGTGTCGCGGTCGCGACCGCCCGGAGCAACCGGCGGCCGGCGGCCGGCCGGGCCTGGCTGCGGGTGGGCGTCACGGCCGCGGTGGCCCTCGCCTTCTTCGCCGTGCAACCGCTGCCGGCCGGAGCGGATCCGACGTTCAAGGCGTACGCCCTCGACGACGTGGTCAATCCGCGGTATTTCTTCGTCTGCCGGGGCTCGGCCGAGTGCGCCGCCTACGCCACCGACGCGCCTGTCACCTTCGGCACGCGGGCCGAGAAGACGAAGGTACGCGTCAACGGCGTGGTCTCCGCGCGGGTGGCCCGGCTGGCGTACTACTCCGCCCCGGGCGGCGCGCCCCGCGACATTCCCCTGCTGGCGGCCTATCCCGGCACGCGGACGTTCTCGTTCCGGTCGGCGAGCATGGCGCAGGGCCGACTTGTCGCGTACGCCGCGGACGGTCAGCCCGTCGCCAGCTACGACGACGAACTCGCCGCCGCCCTGGAGACGGCCACCCGGTAGGCGGTCGTCCCAGGACGACGGCGGGTGCTCAGCGGGTGGCGGCGGCCAGCGCGGCGCGCAGCTTCTCGGCGTCACCCGGTGCGGGGCTCTCCCAGTCGGTAGGCGTCGCGGAGTAGATCGTGCCGTACGCCGGGGTGTCCGGCTGGTAGCGCCACCCCTCGGCCAGCGACCCGGCGTCCACCGCGTCGTAGCCGAGCCGGTCCAGGAAGGCGGTCACCTCGGCCTTCGCGGCGGCGTCGTCACCGGCGATCGCGAGAGCGCTGCGGTCGGCCGCCCCGGACGGCCGGGGGAGCGCGGCCAGTGCCTTGAAGTAGATGTTGTTGAAGACCTTGACCACCCGCGAGGTCGGCAGGTGCTGCTGGAGCAGCTCGCTGCTGGTGATCTCGCCGGCGTCCAGCTCCGGGAAGGCCCCGTCGCGCTGGGGGTAGTAGTTGTTGGTGTCGATGACGACCTTGCCGGCCAGCGGCTCCGCGGGCACCGCCCGGTACGCCTTGAGCGGTACGGTGACCACCACCAGTTCGCCGACCTGGGCCGCGTCCTGCGCCGTGCCGGCGCTCGCCCGTTCGCCCAGCTCGTCTACCAGTTCGGTGAGCGTCTCCGGCCCGCGCGAGTTGCTCAGCACCACGTCGTAGCCGGCGGCCACCGCCAGCCGGGCCAGGGTGCTGCCGATGTTGCCGCTGCCGATCAGTCCCACTGTTGTCATGCTTCTTCCCAACTTCGTCCACCCACGACGCATTCCCGACCGGCGCGGTGGGTTATTCCGGTTGCCCGGCGCCGAACGCCCACGCGGACGGCCGGCGCGGACGCTCGCCTGCGCTACGAGCCGGTCGTGCACAACGTACTGCCCACGGACGCTGCCGACCGGGCCTGCGGGAACGTTCCACCCCTCCGGTGGGCAGCCGTGCCGGCCTCCCACCTGGTGATCAAGAGGTTTGCGCCAGGTGGAGGCTCATCCGTGACGCGAACCTCTTGATCACCGCGGGAGAGTCGGGCGGGGAGGCCGGCGGAGCTGCGGGCGCCTCAGGCGGGGGTGGGGAGGGTTTTCTCGATGGCGGTGCGGAGGTCTTCGGAGTCGGGTTCGACAGTGGGGGCGAAGCGGGCCGCCACCCTGCCGTCCGGAGCCACCAGGAACTTCTCGAAGTTCCAGCGGACGTCCCCGGTGTGCCCGTCGGTGTCCGGAGCGTCCACCAGGGCGGCGTAGAGCGGGTGCCGGTCGGGCCCGTTCACGTCGACCTTCTCGGTCAGCGGGAAGGTCACCCCGTAGTTGACCTGGCAGAAGTCACTGATCTCGGCGGCGGTGCCCGGCTCCTGCCCGGCGAACTGGTTGCACGGCACGCCCAGCACCACCAGGCCACGCTCGCCGTAGGTGTCCGCGAGGGTCTGGAGGCCTGCGTACTGCGGGGTGAGGCCGCAGCGGGAGGCGACGTTGACCACCAGCAGCGCCTGGCCGCGGTACTGGGCGAGGTCGGCGGGCCCGCCGCTGAGGGCGTCGATCGGGATGTCGA
This sequence comes from Micromonospora sp. DT43, assembly GCF_049841645.1. Lineage (NCBI taxonomy): Bacteria > Bacillati > Actinomycetota > Actinomycetes > Micromonosporales > Micromonosporaceae > Micromonospora > Micromonospora sp. DT43. Next base: position 511,586 of record NZ_JBNCKR010000001.1, read on the forward strand.
AGACGGTCATGGGCCGAGGCTACGCGCAGGGCGATGAGCCGCCCGGGCGGGCGGGCAGGGGCACTCCACGCACCAGGGGAAATCGAAACATGGACATCTTGACGAAGTGATGACGGCGTGAGTACCGTCTCACCATCTCTTTTGGAAAGTTTCCTAACAGTTCGGGAGACGCCTCATGAAAAGATCGCTCCGCCGGGCCCTCTGGGCCGGTGCCGTGGTCGCCGTGACCGTCGCGGCGGTGCCGATGACGACCGCGTTCGGCGCCGGCACGGTCACCACCACGTTCACCAAGGCGCAGGACTGGGGGACCGGTCACGAGACGAAGGTGACCGTGACCAACGGCTCCAGCGCCACGGTCGCCACCTGGCGCATCGAGTTCGACCTGCCGTCGGGCACCACCATCAGCAGCGCGTGGGACGCCGACGTCACCAGCAGCGGCAACCACTACGTCGCGGTCAAGAAGAGCTGGGCCGGCGGGCTCGCGCCGGGCACCTCGTTCAGTTGGGGCTACAACGGCAGCGGCGCCTACAAGGCGCCGCTGAACTGCACCGTCAACGGCGCGCCGTGCGGCGGCGGAAACCCGACCACCCCGCCGACCACCACCGCGCCGCCCACCACGGCCCCGCCGACCACGGCCCCGCCCACCACGGCCCCGCCCACCACGGCGCCGCCGACCACGGCACCCCCGACCACCACCCCGCCGAACACGGGCGGCAAGAAGGTCGTCGGCTACTTCGCCGAGTGGGGCGTCTACGGGCGCAACTACCACGTCAAGAACATCCAGACCAGCGGCTCGGCCGCCAAGCTGACCCACATCCTGTACGCCTTCGGCAACACCACCGGCGGCCGCTGCACCATCGGTGACAGCTACGCCGACTACGACAAGGCGTACACGGCGGCGGAGAGCGTGGACGGCGTCGCCGACACCTGGGACCAGCCGCTGCGGGGCAGCTTCAACCAGCTGCGCAAGCTCAAGCAGCTGAACCCGCACCTCAAGGTGATCTGGTCGTTCGGTGGCTGGACCTGGTCCGGCGGCTTCACCCAGGCCGCGCAGAACCCGGCCGCGTTCGCCGAGAGCTGCTACAACCTGGTCGAGGACCCGCGCTGGGCCGACGTCTTCGACGGCATCGACGTCGACTGGGAGTACCCCAACGCCTGCGGTCTGAGCTGCGACACCAGCGGCCCCAACGCGTTCAAAAACGTGATCGGCGCGCTGCGGTCGAGGTTCGGCTCCAGCGCCCTGGTCACCGCCGCGATCACCGCGGACGGCAGCAACGGCGGCAAGATCGACGCCACCGACTACGCCGGCGCCATCGGCAACCTCAACTGGCTCATGCCGATGACGTACGACTATTTCGGCGCCTTCAACGCCCAGGGCCCCACCGCCCCGCACTCGCCGCTCACCTCGTACACCGGCATTCCGCAGCAGGGCTTCAACTCCGACGCGGCGATCCAGAAGCTCAAGAGCAAGGGCGTCCCGGCCAACAAGCTGCTGCTCGGCATCGGCTTCTACGGCCGGGGCTGGACGGGTGTCACGCAGGCCGCACCGGGCGGCAGCGCCACCGGTGCGGCGCCGGGCACGTACGAGGCGGGCATCGAGGACTACAAGGTCCTCAAGAACACCTGCCCGGCCACCGGCACGATCGCCGGCACCGCGTACGCCAAGTGCGGCAGCAACTGGTGGAGCTACGACACCCCGTCGACCATCAACGGCAAGATGACGTACGCGAAAAACCAGGGCCTCGGTGGCGCGTTCTTCTGGGAGCTCTCCGGTGACACCGGCAACGGCGAGCTCATCGGCGCCATCAAGGGCGGCCTCGGCTGAGCCGAAGGTCGACGCATCACCCACACGCGTGGGGAGAGGCCCGCACCGCCTCTCCCCGCCCGTGACACAGCGGCCCGGTCGACGCCCAGCGTCGGCCGGGCCGCCGGCCGCCGGCCGTGGGCGGGTCGGCCGGGCCGCCGGCCGTGGGCGGGTCGGCCGGGCCGCCGGCCGTGGGCGGGTCGGCAGGGTCGCCGGCCTTGGGTGGGTCGGGCCCGATGTGGCAGACTCGCGGCTCGGCACGTCTCGATTTCCCGTCGACGGAGGTGGTCATGCGCCCGATCCACCGCAGGCTGGCGGCGACCGCCGCCGGGCTGGTGCTGCTCCCGGTAGCCCTGGTCGGCTGCGGGATCGGCGGCGGTGACGAGGACGAGTCGACAGCCACGCCCGCGCGCGTCCCCGCCGAGGAGGCCGGCACCCGGTCCCGCGAGCGCGTGCAGGCGTACCTCGACGCGATGACCGCCAAGGACGTCGCCGCCGGCCGCAGCCAGCTCTGCGAGCTGCTGCACGACGGGTTCGACCTCGCCGCGACCGGCCCCAACGGCGACTTCGCCGACCACTTCCAGGTGCCCTCGGCGACCATCACCGACGTCCGGTCCGGCCCGCGCGGCCAGGAGGTGAGCGTCTCGGTCTCGGTCACCGCCGGCAAGAGCAAGGTCACCCGCCCGCTGGTGTTCACCGTCACCCGCGACGGCGGCGACTGGTGCATCGCCGGGGAGGCGCCGGGCAAAACGGCCACCCCGTCGTCGCCGGCGGCACCACCGCGCCCCAAGGGGTAGCCCCGCCGCGTCCAGAGCGGAGCAGAGCAAGGGATTTTGATCTCCCATCTGCCGGAACCGTCCCCCTCGCCGCCCGGGCACGCCCACGGTCGCCGTACGCTTTCTCTCATGCGCCATGAGTGGCATCAGCTGAGCCATCCCGCGGTGGGCAGCCCGGGCCTGCAGACCAGCCGTCCGACAGTCGACTCCGCCGAGGACGCCGCCCTCGGTCTGGACCGCTGGCGGGAGCTGCCCCGCGAGCAGATCCCACCGTGGTCCGATCCGGCCGCCGTCGCCCAGGTCTGCAAGGTGCTCGACACCGTGCCCTCGGTCGTCGCGCCCTATGAGGTGGACCAGCTCCGACAGAAGCTGGCCCTGGTCTGTGAGGGCAAGGCGTTCCTGCTCCAGGGCGGTGACTGCGCCGAGACCTTCGTCGACAACACCGAGAGCCACCTGCTGGCCAACGCCCGTACCCTGCTCCAGATGGCGATCGTGCTCACCTACGGCGCATCGCTGCCGGTGGTCAAGGTCGCCCGGGTCGCCGGCCAGTACACCAAGCCCCGTTCGCTGCCGACCGACGCACGTGGCCTGCCGGCCTACCGTGGCGACATGATCAACTCGCTGGAGGCCGACCCGGCCGCCCGGGTCGCCGACCCGCAGCGCATGATCCGGGCGTACGCCAATTCGGCCGCCGCGATGAACATGTTGCGGGCGTACCTCGCCGGTGGGCTCGCCGACCTGCACGCGGTGCACGACTGGAACAAGGGCTTCGTGCGGACCTCCCCGGCGGGGGAGCGCTACGAGGCGATCGCCCGGGAGATCGACCGGGCGTTGGCCTTCATCCGGGCCTGCGGGATGACCGACGACGAGGCGCTGCGGACGGTCACCCTCTACTGCTCCCACGAGGCCCTCGCCCTGGAGTACGACAGGGCGCTCACCCGGGTCTCCGACCGCCGGGCGTACGGGCTGTCCGGGCACTTCCTCTGGGTCGGCGAGCGCACCCGGCAGATCACCGGCGCGCACATCGACTTCATCTCCCGGATCGCCAACCCGATCGGCGTCAAGCTCGGCCCGACCACGTCCCCGGACGAGGCCATCGAGCTGTGCGAGAAGCTCAACCCGGACAACATCCCCGGCCGGCTCACCCTGATCAGCCGGATGGGCAACCACCGGGTCCGCGACGCCCTGCCGCCGATCGTGGCCAAGGTCACCGCGTCCGGCGCCAAGGTGGTCTGGCAGTGCGACCCGATGCACGGCAACACCCACGAGTCGTCAAACGGCTACAAGACCCGGCACTTCGACCGGATCGTCGACGAGGTGCTCGGCTACTTCGAGGTACACCGTGGCCTGGACACCCACCCGGGTGGCATCCACGTCGAGTTGACAGGTGAGGACGTCACCGAGTGCCTCGGCGGCGCCCAGGGCATCGAGGACCTCGACCTGCCCGACCGGTACGAGACCGCCTGCGATCCGCGGCTGAACACCCAGCAGTCGCTGGAGCTGGCCTTCCTCGTGGCGGAGATGCTCCGTGGCTGACGCGAGGAGTGAGCTTGCGAGCCCCGCAGTCGGCAGCCGAAAGGTTGACTCCGTGGCTGAGTTGCCTGGCCCCACGGTCGGTGGACGAAGGGATGATCATGGCTGACGCGTTCGTGGACCTCCGGTCCGACACGGTGACCCGGCCGACCGCCGGTATGCGGGAGGCGATGGCCGCCGCCGAGGTCGGTGACGACGTCTACGGCGAGGACCCCACAGTCAACGCGCTGGAGGCGGAGGTCGCCGCGCTGTTCGGGCACGAGGCGGCGCTCTTCGCCCCGAGTGGGTCGATGGCCAACCAGATCGCCCTACAACTGCTGGTGTCGCCCGGCGACGAGCTGCTCTGCGACGCCGACGCGCACGTCGTCACGTACGAGATCGGGGCCGCTGCCGCGTACGGCGGAATCTCCTCGCGGACCTGGCCGGCGGTCGGTGCGGACATCGACCCGGAGCTGGTGGCCCGGATGATCCGTCCGGACGGCTACTTCGCCGTGCCCACCCGCGCGATCGCCGTCGAGCAGACCCACAACCGGGGCGGTGGCGGCGTGATCCCGCTGGCCACCCTGCGGGAACTGCGCGGTGTCGCCGACGAGGCGGGGGTGGCGCTGCACTGCGACGGCGCCCGGATCTGGCACGCGCACGTCGCCGACGGGGTGCCGCTGATCGAGTACGGCCGGCTCTTCGACACGCTGTCCGTCTGCCTCTCCAAGGGGCTCGGCGCGCCGGTCGGCTCGCTGGTGGTGGGCAGCGCGGAGAAGATCCAACGGGCCCGGATGATCCGCAAGCGGATGGGCGGCGGCATGCGCCAGGCCGGCATCCTCGCCGCCGCCGGCCGGTACGCCCTCGCGCACCACGTCGACCGGCTGGCCGAGGACCACGCGAGGGCGGCCCGGCTCGCCGAGGCGATCGCGCCGTTCGGGGTGCTCGCCAGCACGGTCCGCACCAACCTCGTCCCGCTGGACCTGACCAAGCACGCGTTGGACGCCCGCGCTCTCGCCGCCGCCGCCCGTGCGGAGGGCGTACTGGTCTCGGTGCTCGGCCCCCGTACCGCCCGCCTGGTCACCCACCTGGGCATCGACGACGCCGCGATCAACCGAGCGGCCACCGCTCTGACCGCGATCCTGGCCGCCTGACCCCGAAGCTGCTGTTGATCAGGAGGTTTGCGTCACTCCCAGACCAGGATCTGACACAAACCTCTTGATCGACGAGGAACGCGCCGGTCAGGGGCGCAGGCGGGTGAGGGTCGCGATGTCGGCCGCGTGGCCCAGCTGCTTCTCGCTGGGGGTTTCCACAACGATCGGGACGCCGGCGGTGGCCGGATGGGTCATCAGCTCCGCGAAGGCCGGCTCGCCGATGGTGCCCTTGCCGATGTTCTCGTGCCGGTCCCGGGTGGAACCGCACAGATCCTTCGAGTCGTTGGCGTGCACCAGCCGCAACCGGTCGGACCCCACGGTGGCCACCAGCGTGTCCAGGGTCGCCGTCATGCCGCCCTCGGCGGCCAGGTCGTGCCCGGCGGCCCAGGCGTGGCAGGTGTCGAAGCAGACCCCCAGCATCGGGTGCCGGTCCACCGCGTCGAGGTAGGGCCCGAGCTGCTCCACGCGGGAGGCGAGCGAGCGGCCGCCGCCGGCGCTCGGCTCGACCAGCAGCATCGGCCCACCTGCCTCGGCGGTCCAGTCGAGCAGGGGCAGCAGCTCCTGACGGACCTGCCGCATCGCCGCCTCGGCATGCCCCTCGTCCACCGAGCTGCCGGCGTGGAACACCACCGCCCGCGCGCCGATCGCCACGCCCCTGCGCAACGCGTGCGCGAGCGTCTGCGCCGACTTCTCGACAGTGGCCGCCGTGGGCGAGCCCAGGTTGACCAGCAGCGAGGCGTGGATGAACGCCGGGATGCCCCGCTCGACGCAGCCCGCACGGAACAGCGCGTCCTGCGCCGGGTCACCCGGGGGCAGCGCCCAGCCCCGCGAGTTGGAGACGTACACCTGGACGGCCTCGGCGCCTGTCGCGTCGAGGTACGGCAGGGCCGCCCGGGCCAGCCCGCCGGAGGTCGGAGTGTGCGCGCCCACCGGACGCGAGGAGACCGCGGTCATCAGAAGCACGTGATGACGACAGGGGTGCCGGGCGGCACCTGCGAATTCTCGCCGGGAGCCTGGATCCGGGCCACCGCGTTCGGGTTGATCGCGACGGTCACCGGGAAGCCCTGGCTCTCCAGCACCTGCTTGGCCTGCTGACAGGGCAGGTCGATCACCCGGGGCACCACGACCAGCGGCGGACCCTTGCTGACGTCCAACTTGACCTGGGTGCCCTTCTCCACGCCCGTCCCGTCGGCCGGGCTCTGCCCGAGGATCTCGTCCTTGGGCTTGTCGGAGTCCTTGTAGGTCTCCACCAGCTTCAGGCCGAGCCCGCTCAGGGTGGCCCGGGCCTCGGCGAGGCTCTTGCCCACCAGGTTCGGCACCGACACCGGCGCCCGGCCGCGGCTCAGGATGAGCGTGATCTTCGTGCCCGGCTTGACCTCGGCGCCCACCTTCGGGGAGCTGTCCAGGACGACGCCGGCCGGCAGGGTGTCGTCGTAGCGGGAGGTGCCCTTGGCCGCCACCAGTTTCAGGTTGACCAGATCGGCCTCGGCCAGCTCGTACTCCTTGCCGATCACATCCGGCACCGGGAAGCGCTCCGGACCCAGCGAGAGGGTAAGGGTGATCGTGCCCCCCTTGACGATCTTGCTGGCCGATGCCGGGTCCTGACCGAGGACGCTGTCCTTCGGTGCCTTCTCGTCGTAGCGCGGCTCCCCGTACGCCAGGGTCAGGCCGGCGCGGTCGGCCTGAGCCTGCGCGTCGGTCTTGCTCAGGCTGACCAGCTGCGGGGCGGACGTGTAGCGGCCGACACCGAACCACCAGCCGCCCAGCGCGGCCACCAGGCCCAGCGTCACCACCACGGCGGCGACGGCCAACCGGCCGCGCGGGTTGCCCATCACGGCGCTGCGCAGCGCGGCAAGCCGGGCACCCAGGCCCTCGGCCGGCTCCGGTGCGGCCCGTCGCCGGCCCGGCCCCTGGCTGCCGCCCTCGGGCAGCCGGGCCCAGGTCGGCCGTTCGGCCGGGCGGACCGTGGCGACCATCATGGTGGGCTGGGAGACCGGCGGCTCGTCCGTCACCCGACGCAGCACGGCGGTGCTGCTGCTGTTGACGTCACCCAGGCGGTCCCGGGCGACCTGAACCTCGGCCAGCAGCGCTCCGGCGTCGGCGGGCCGGGCGGCGGGATCACGCCGGGTGGCCCGCTGCACCAGACCGTCGAGTGCCGGCGGCAGACCGGGCACCAGCGTCGAGGGCGCCGGCACGTCCCGGTCGACGTGCTGCCAGGCCACGTCCACCGGGCGGTCCCCGTCGTACGGCACTCGACCGGTGAGCATCTCGAACAGCACGATGCCTGCGGAGTAGACGTCGGTGCGCGGGTCGGCCCGACCCTCGGTGACCAGCTCCGGGGCGACGTACGCCACGGTGGCCATCAGTTGGTTGCCCTGCTCGTCGTCGGCACTGGCCTCGACCGCGCGGGCCAACCCGAAGTCGGCCACCTTGACGACGCTGTCCACCAGGTTGGCGACGCCGCCGGTGGGTGCCTCGGCGACCAGGACGTTCTCCGGTTTGACGTCGCGGTGCACGAGGCCGGCCCGGTGCGCGGCGGCGATCGCGGCGAGCATCTGCTCGGCGATGGCCAGCGCCTCGTCCGGGTTGAGCCGGTGTCGCTCGGCCAGCACGTCGCGCAGTGTGCGGCCGCGGACGTACTCCATCACCAGGTACGGCAGGCCGGCGTGGGTGCCCTGGTCGTAGACCGCGACCACGTTCGGGTGGGTCAGCCGGGCGATGGTCTTCGCCTCGTCGGTGAACCGGGCCACGAAGTTGGCGATCCGGGCCCGCGCCTCGGGCGCCTGGGTCGGGTGAATGATCTTGACCGCGACGGTGCGCTCGAGGCGTTCGTCGGTGGCGGTGTACACGGTCGCCATGCCGCCACGGGCCACGCGACCGCGAATGCGGTAGCGCCCGTCGATCAGCGAGCCCAGCAACGTGTCGGCGACCTGTGTGTCCATCGGCAGGGAGTCTATGTGTCCAGTCGGTGGGAGTTGAACAGGATGCTACAGCCCGGAGCCGTACCTGGTCCGTCCCGTTGTGATCGCTGGCGGGCTCGGACCGGTCGTACGGGGTGCCGGTGGTCCTCGCCGGCGACGGCGTGGCAGGGTGATCGGGTGACCGAATCCGTACCCGACCAGGCCGTACCCGGCCCCGAGCTCGCCGGCCCCACCGACCCGGCGGGCTGGCTCGCCCTGCCCGACGTCGCCGAGCGGCTCGACGTGTCGATCAGCAAGGTGCACCAGATGATCCGCGACCGGGAGCTGTTGGCGGTCCGCCGCGACGGCATCCGCCGGATACCCGCGGAGCTGGTGGCCAACGACGTCGTTCTCAAGCACCTGCCCGGCGTGCTCAACCTGCTCGCCGACAATGGCTACGACGACGAGGCGGCGCTGCGCTGGCTCTACGAGCCGGACGACACGCTCCCCGGCAACACCCCCGCCGCCGCCCTCTCCGGCGACCAGGCCCGCGAGGTCAAACGCCGAGCCCAAGCCCTGGGCTTCTAACCCCCCGCCCTCCCCGGCTCTTCCCGCGTTGATCATGAGGTTGGCGGCGCGACACGCCGAGGCGAACGCCGCTAACCTCATGATCAACCAATAGGGGCGCGCGCCGGGTTAGTCGGCTCGGCGGGTTGCGGCTATGGCCAGGTCTACCAGGGCCTGGCGGGCCTCGGTGTCCAGGTCCACGGCGGTCAGCGCGGCCAGCGCCGAGTCGGTGAGCGTGACGATCCGCTGCTCGGTGCGGGCCAGTGCCCCACTCGCGTCGATCAGTTCGCGGAGCCGGGCCACGCCCTGCTCGTCCAGGTTCGGGTCACCGAGGCGACCGAGCAGCAATTCCCGGCCCGCGTCGTCGGTGGCCTCCACGGCCGCCGCCACCAGATAGGTGCGCTTGCCCTCGCGCAGGTCGTCCCCGGCCGGCTTACCGGTCTGCACGGGATCGCCGAAGACCCCCAGCACATCGTCGCGGAGCTGGAACGCCTCGCCCAGCGGCAACCCGTACGCCGAATAGGTCGTCCGGACGTCCTCCCCGGCGTCGGCCAGCGCGGCGCCGAGCAGCAGCGGACGTTCGACCGTGTACTTCGCCGACTTGTACCGGGCGACCTTGCTGGCCCGTTCCACAGACGTGTCCCCGGTGACCTGGGTCAGCACGTCGAGGTACTGCCCGACGGTGACCTCGGTGCGCATCTCGTCGAAGACCGGCCGGGCCCGGGCCACCGCCCGCAGGTCCAGGCCGGCGGAGTGCAGCAGCTCGTCGGACCACACCAGGCAGAGGTCGCCGAGCAGGATCGCGGCGGCGTCGCCGAATCCGTCCGGATCGCCACCCCACCCGGCCGCCCGGTGCCGGGTGGCGAACCGCCGGTGCACCGCCGGCTCACCGCGTCGGGTGTCGGAGCGATCCATCAGGTCGTCGTGGATCAGGGCGCTGGCCTGCACGAACTCCAGCGCCGCGAGGGCCGTGAGAACCTGGTCGTCGTCCACCCCGCCGGCGCCCCGGAACCCCCAGTACGCGAAGGCCGGGCGCAGGCGCTTGCCGCCACCGAGCACGAAGGCTTCGATCGCCTCCGCCACCGGGACGAGGGCCTCGTCCACCCGGGTCAACCGAGCCCGCTGGCCGGCCAGGAACTCGGTGAGCGCCTTGTCGACCCGCTCCCGCAGGCCGGCACGGTCGACGGGAGACACGGGAGCAGCGTGGGTCACGCCACGACGCTAGCCGGTCGCTCAGGATCGCGCTCCACCGCCACGCGCAGTCCCGCCGGGACGCCCGTCGGCGTGACCCGCACCGGACCGGCCGGCCGGCCGCGCACCCGCCACCCCGCGCCGGCCCGGCCCGGCGGCTGCCGCCCGGCGGGTTCGGCGGGTGCGCGCGGCCGCCTCGGCCAGCACCACCAGCGGCACGTCAAGCACGACGGCGAGCCAACCGAGCCAGAACCCGCCGGGCACGCGCCGCTGCCGTTCCCACCGGGACACCTCGTGGCGGCTCAACGTCGGCACGCCGGCGGCGGCGCACAACTCGGCGGCGGTGTGCTGCTGGCTCCAACCCCGGGCCAGCCGCAGCCGGACCAGGAGCGGCCCGAGCGGGGTGCGGGTCGGCGATGGGGGCGAGGTCATGGGTCCTCCCGGCGGGGCGTCGGCGCGGTGACACCCACCCGTCCGACGGGACGGGACCGGTGCACCTCTCGGCTGCGATGACCCCCGCGCCGGACCCCCGGGCCGACCCCCACCGCCCCTCCCGCGCCCCTCCTTCCTACCCCCGGGGTACGACGGTCTTCCCCGCCGGTGGGAAGCGCCTGGGTGTCGATGGCGTCGCCCGCTAGAGTCGGGTCGTGGCGCTCGGTCTTCCCTCGGTACTCCCCAATCCGCAGCCGGCGATCGGGGAGCTCATCCGTGACCGCCAGCCGACCTTCTCGTTCGAGTTCTTCCCGCCCAAGACCGAGGCGGGGGAGCGGCTGCTCTGGCAGGCGATCCGTGAGCTGGAGTCGCTGCGCCCGTCGTTCGTGTCGATCACCTACGGCGCGGGCGGTTCGACCAGGGACACCACAGTCGCGGTGACCGAGCGGATCGCCACCGACACCACCCTGCTGCCGATGGCACACCTGACCGCTGTCAACCACTCCGTGGCCGAGCTGCGGCACGTGATCGGCCGCCTCGCCGGGGTCGGGGTGCGCAACGTGCTGGCCGTACGCGGTGACCCGCCGGGCAACCCGGGCGGCGAGTGGGTCCGGCATCCCGAGGGCGTCGACTACGCCGAGGACCTGGTCCGGCTGGTGCGCGACTCCGGTGACTTCAGCGTCGGTGTGGCGGCCTTCCCGTACAAGCACCCCCGCTCACCGGACGTGGCCAGCGACACCGCGCAGTTCGTCAGCAAGTGCCGGGCCGGCGCCGAGTTCGCGATCACGCAGATGTTCTTCGAGGCCGACGACTACCTGCGCCTGCGCGACCGGGTGGCCGCCGCCGGCTGCGACACCCCCATCCTGGCCGGGGTGATGCCGGTGACCCAGATCGGCACCATCGAGCGGTCCGTGCAGCTGTCCGGGGCGCCCTTCCCGCCGGCGCTTGCGGAGCGCTTCGAGCGGGTGGCCGACGACCCGGAGGCGGTGCGCCGGCTCGGCATCGAGCAGGCCAGCGACATGTGCCGTCGACTCCTGGACGAGGGCGTTCCGGGAATCCACTTCATCACCCTCAACCGGTCCACCGCCACCCGGGAGGTCTGGCAGAACCTCAAGGCCGGCGCGCGGGTGTGAACCCGGAGTCTGCGACACCTGATGCCCGGCACTACGGTTGATCCTCAGGTGGGCACACAGCTGAACTGGGACCAGTACGCCACGGCGTGGGCGCGGTTGCACGGCGGGTTCGACCCGCGGGTCGCCGCGCCGGTGGTGCGCGCCTGGCTGCGGTTCGCGTACCACGTCGGGTATGTGCTGGGTCGGCTGCGGGTCGGCCCCACCCCGGTCACCGTGGCGGGGGTGCTGCTCTGCTTCTGCGTACCGTTGCTGGCGACCCGGCCCGGCGACGGCCCGTTCCTCGGCGCGCTGTTCGTGCTGCTCGCCGCGGTGGCCGACAGCGTGGACGGCGCGGTGGCGGTCGCCACCGGCCGCACCACGCGGCTCGGCTACGTCTACGACTCGCTTGCCGACCGGCTCGGCGAGGTGGCGTGGCTGCTGGCGTTCTGGCTGGTCGGCGCGCCGGGCGCGCTTGTCGTGGCGGGCGGCGCGCTGTCCTGGCTGCACGAGTACGTCCGGGCCCGCGCGGTGTCCGCCGGGATGCGCGACATCGGCGCGGTGACCGTCGGCGAACGACCCACCCGGGTCTCGGTCGCGCTGGCGGGCCTGGTGGTCGCCGGGCTGGCCGGTCTGATCGAGCCGGACCTTGCCGCCGGCACCATCACCATGGCGACGGCGGTGTGGGTGCTGCTGGCCGGCTTCGGGCTGGGGCAGCTGCTCTCCACCGTCCGCCGCGCCCTGCTCGACGCCGGCTGACCTGAGCGGGCGGCCTACCAGGCGGGGCCGATCTCGTCGGCGACGATCTGCGCGGAGAGGGTCACCATGGGCAGGCCGCCGCCGGGGTGGCTGGAGCCGCCCACCAGCCACAACCCGTGCGCCGGGCCCCGGTTGGCCGGGCGGAGCAGCCCACCGGCGGTGCCGTAGATCGTGCCGCCCGGCGCACCTGTCGCCGCGTCCAGGTCGGCCGGGGTGCGCACCTCGCGGAACAGCAACCGGTCCCGCACGTCGACGCCGCGCTCGGCCAGGACGTCCAGGACCCGGTCGGCGTACGCGTCGGCCAGCCCCGGGCGTCGCCAGTCGACCGCGCCACCGGCGGTGCCCTGCCGGGCGGCGTTGACAAGCACGAACCACGCCTCGTGCCCGGCCGGGCGGACCGTCGGGTCGTCGGCCACTGTGACGAACACCGTCGGGTCGGCCGCCGGTCGGGCCCGTACGCCCCGTCCCGGGTCGCCGAAGACCGCGTCGAACTCCGCGTCGTAGTCGCGCGGGAAGAAGACGTTGTGGTGCGCCAGGCCGGTGCTGCCGGAGACGCCGAGCAGCAGCACGAAACCGGCGAGGCTGCGGTCGGTCAACGTGGCCAGCCGGCGGGCGTGCGGCAGCAGGTCGCGGTACACGGTGAGCGCGTCGACGTTTGCCACCACCACGTCGGCGGGCACCGGCGCGTGGACGCCGGCGAGGCGTACCCCGTGCACCCGCCCGCCCGCCGCGTCGATCCGGGTCACCGCGGTGCCGGTCTGCACGACCACGCCGAGGTCCAGGCAGCGGGTCAGCAGCGCGTCGGCGAGCGTGCCCAGCCCGCCGCGCAGGTACCACCCGCCGTAGGTCAGCTCGGCGTAGGGGACCGCGACCAGCGCCGCCGGGGCCCGGCGCGGGTCGGCGCCGGTGTAGGTGGCGTACCGGTCCAGCAGCATCCGCAGCCGCGGGTCGGACAGGTGCCGGCGACCCAGGCCGCGCAGGGTGCGGCCCGGGGCGATGGCGGCCAGGTCGCCGACGCGCCAGGCCAGCGACGCGAGGTCGCGGGGGGAGTCGACGGTACGGCGCAGGATGTCCCGTTCGGAGGCCCGCCACACCCGTTCGGCGCGGTGCCACAGTCGCTGCCAGTCGGCCGCCGCCCGGTCGCCGAGGGCGGCCCCGATCCGGGTGGCGAACTCCACCGGGTCGGCGCACGAATCCACTGTCGGGCCGCCACCGGGGAAGACGTGCCGGACGATCGGGTCCAGCGGAGTCAGGTCCAGGTACTCGTCGAGCTTCGCCCCGGTCGCCTCGAACAGGTCGTGGAAGACCTGCGGCAGGGTGAGCAGGCTCGGCCCGGTGTCGAAGTGGAACGTCCCGGCCGGGGTGTCGTGCGCGTACCGGCCGAGCTTGCCGCCGACCGTGTCGGCGGCCTCGAAGACTGTCACCTGGTGCCCGGTTGCGGCCAGCCGGGCGGCGGTGGCGAGGCCACCCACCCCGGCGCCGACGACCACGATCCGCGCCATGCCGCGCCTCCTAGCTGACCGGGCGGCCCCGCCAGGTCAGGCGGCGTCGCTTTCGCAGATGGTACGACCGCAGCGTCAACCAACCGAGGACCACGACCGACACGGGGTGTGCGAGCGCGTCGGGCCACCACCGGCCGCCTGTCGCGCGGGCCGTGAGCACCCGCCCGGCCACCCCGAGCAGGTAGGCCGCCAGGCCCACGGCGGCCACCCGCGTCGAGCCGACCGCGAGCCCGACCAGCGCGACCAGCGGCGGGGCGGTGTAGAGCAGGAGCAGCAGTGTCACCACGGCGGCCGCCGCACCGGGGTGCCCGAACGACGCCCACAGCGACTTCGAGTACCCGTCGCGCAGTTGCGGCCAGTCGTCGTACATCCGGCAGGTGGCAAGCCGGGAGCCGTCGGCCAGGGCGATCCGCCCGCCGGCCCGCTTGACCGCCCGGGCCAGCTCGACGTCCTCCAGGATCTTGTCGGCGACGGCGGCGTGCCCGCCGGCGGCGGTGTAGCCGGCCCGGTCCACCACCAGGAACTGCCCGCCCGCCGCGGCCAGCGACGGCCGCCGCGAGCGCTCCATCGCCCGCAGCGGCAGGAAGGTCAGCCACAACCACTGCAACAGCGGCTGTACGAGCCGGTCGGCAACCGTCGCCACCACGATCCGGGGGTACGGCGACAGCAGCGTCACGCGGGCGGCGCGCAGCTCGGTGACGGCGGCGGCCACGGCGTGCGGGGCGAGCACCACGTCGGCGTCGACGAAGACCAGCGCGGTGGCCGCCGGGTCGGCCCGGGTGGCCAACTGCCAGCAGGCGTGCGGCTTGCCCAGCCAGCCCGGCGGCGGGGCGACCCCGCTGAGCAGGGTGACCCGCGGGTCGTCGCCGACGACCGCGCGGACCACGTCGGCGGTGCCGTCGGTGGAACCGTCGTCGAGGACCACGATGCGCAGCGCCGGCACGCCACGCTGGGCGAGCAGGGCGCGGAGGCAGGGCGTGACGCGGGCGGCCTCGTCGCGCAGCGGCAGCAGGACGGCCACCGGCTCGTCGACGTCGTCGGGCCGGTCGGTGGGTCGGCGTAGCCATCCGGCGGCGTTGACCCAGGTGTGCCCGGTCAGCGCGGCGACGGCGAGCAGCAGGGCGACCAGGACGATCATCGGGTCGCGTCGACGCCGGTGCGGTGCGGCTGGTGGTCGTCCCGGCGCGCGTGGTGGGGCCGGCGGGCGCGCAGCAGGGTCACCGCCAACGGCACGGCGGTGACCGCCATGCCGGCGGCGCCCCAGAGCGCCGACGCGGGCAGGTCCAGGAAGACCGCGTGGGCCAGGATGCTGGAGAAGTACGTCCACAGGTACAGCGCGACCATCGGGTGGTCCCGCCGATCGGTGTGCTCGGCGGCCGGCCCGGCCAGCGGGCGCAGCGCGCTCATCAGCAGCACCGCGAAGAGCAGCCAACCCAGGTAGTTGCTGACCGGGATGCCGGCCAGGCCGGGCAGCGCCGGGGTGGCGTCCCGCCAGACCCAGTAGCCCTCGGCGACCATCTGCGGGTCGAGGAAGAGGTCCCAGGCGGCCAACCCCACCGTGGCCAACGCGATCCTGCCCACCCACCGGCCGACCGTCGTGCCGCTGTCGGCTGGCGTGCCGCTGTCGGCTGGCGTGCCGCTGCCGGTCGGCGTGCCGCTGCCGTTCGGCGTGCCGCTGCCGCCGGTGAGGCGGACCGCGGCCAGCCACGCCGGCCAGGCCATCCAGGTCCACGCCAGCGGGATGATCAACGGCACACCGGCCAGCTTGGGACCCAGCTCACCCGAGTAGTCGTAGCTGCCGAACGGCACACCGGTGGCCACCCCGATCGCCTCGATCGCGAACCCGCCGCCGGTGGCCACCGCGACAAGCGCCGCCGCGACCCGGGGCCCGCGACTGAGCAGCGCGTGACCGACCGAGAGCAGCCAGCCGAGCACGACAGTGGCCACGGTCAGCCCGGCCCGGGTGGCGCCGGTGGTCAGCGGGTAGCAGATCTGGGCGAGCACCAGGACGGCCAGCAGCGTCCAGGAGATCCGCCGGGTCATGACGCGGACGGCTCAAGCGGCAGATCTCGACCGAGTACGCCGAAGGGCCGTTCGTCACCGGGGAAGTGGAAGTCGCGCAGCACGTCCACGAAGCCGAACCGCCGGTACAACCGCCAGGCCCGCGAGGTCTGCTCCTCGGCCTCCGGGGTGGACAGCAGCGTGGTGTCGCCCTCGGCCATCGTGAGCAGCGCCCGCAACTGCCCGGCGCCCAGCCCGTGCCCCTGCGCCGGCGGGCGGACGTGCAGCTCGACCACCTCGAAGCAGTGGGTGAGCCAGCGCTTGCGGGTCGGGCCGTCCAGCGCCCGGTACACCTGGTCGTGCCACCACTGGCCCGGACCGCCCAGATAGCCGTACCCGAAGCCGGCGAGGTGACCTTCACTGGTCAGGCTGGCCACGGCCCGGAATCCGGGCCGGCGGACGTGGGTGGCGATGTAGCCGCGCCGGGCCTCCAGCAGGTCGGTGCGGTATCCCATCGCCTCGCCGTAGACGGCCACCACATCGTCCAGCCGTCGGACGAGATCGTCCGGCGTCCAGCGCACCAACCTCATGCCCGTCCACCCTTCACTGTCGCCTGGTCGTCGTCGGCGACCCATCCGAGGACCGTCCGGTCGCCGGCCACGTCGCGTACCTCGAACCGGGCGAACAGCTCCTCGGCGTACCAGCCCGCGGTGGGGGTTCGCATGATCGCCGCCCGATGCTCCGGGTGACGGTACGCGAACGCCACCAGGTCCGTCGGGTCACGCCACACGCTCACCGTGCCCTGCCAACCCAGCGGGGCCTCACCGACGCCGAACCGGGCCAGCAACCCGGGCGCGTCGCGCAGGGCGGCGGCCACCGGCGGGATCGCCCGCCAGAAGGTGGCCGCCCGGCGGGCTCGCAACCGGGCCCGGGTCAGCGCCAGCACCGGGCCGGTGACCCGGCCGCCCGGCGGTTCGCCGAACGGCCGCCGGCCGGACCACTCGCCCCGGCTGCTCAGCGGACGCAGGTCGACCCGGGCCTGGGCGTGGGCGATCCGTGCCCAGGCGCGTCCGACCGGCGAGTCGTCGAAGCCGGCCGCCGCGCCGGGGGAGTCCCAGACGGTAAGCGCCGCCCACCGGGTCAGGTCCGCGTCACCAGGCCCGAAGCCGGTGCCGGTCCCCGTGCCCAGCAGCTTGCCGAATCGGACGCCCGGCAGGGCCCGCAGCCGACGCGGGTCCACCGCCATCCGGGTCAGCGCCCGGGGCAGCGCGCCCCGGGAGGTCCGCCACACGTGCAGGGTGACCAGCTCCGGTACGGCGTTCACGCCACCTCGGCCGGGGTGCCGGCGGTGACGCGCAGCAGCTCGGCGTAGGTGGTCGGGAAGACCGCCTGCGGTACGCCGCCCGCGGCCCAGATCTGCGGGTACGCCGCCAGCGCCGTGTCCACCAGGGTGCGCAGTGCCCGCGGGTGCCCGAGCGGGGCGACTCCGCCGATCGGTTGCCCGGTGTGCTCCCGAACGAACTCCGGGGTGGCCCGGCGCAGCCGGGTGACGCCTATGGATGCGGCCAGGCCGGCGGTGTCGACCCGGTGCGCGCCGGAGGTGAGCACGAGCAGCGGCGCGTCGTCCGCGTCGAAGATCAGCGAGTTGGCGATCTGGCCGACCTCGACGCCGAGCGCCTCGGCGGCGGCTGCCGCGGTGTGCACCGCGTCGGGCAGCAGGCGGACCGTGCTGGGCTGGCCGGCGCCGTCGCGCGCCCCAGCCCCGTCGAGTGCGTCCTGCACCGCCCGTACGTTCGGGTGTGGCTGCATGGGGACATTCTTCCCGGTCTGCCGTGCGTCGTTTCACCCCGGTGTACATCGACGGCGAGCCACGGCGCGTCACACGTTGCATTTTCGTCGGAGGGGAGGTGTACTGTCAGCAGCAGTTAGAACGAGTGTTCGATTGCCTCGAACGCCCGTTCCAACCAGCCGGAGCGCGGTGTTTCGCGGCGCCAGCTCCGGGCGGTGTGGCTTCGCGGGCCGCACCTGGGTTTCCGGGCAGTCGCGAGCCCGGTCCCATCAGGCAGGAGCGTCGCTCGCCGCCCACGACCCCCGGGCGGCGGGCGACGAACCCGCCGGTACGCCGGCCGGGTGTGGTGTGGGGAAGCATCCACACCCGGCCGGCCGCCCCCGGTGCGTCTTCCTCCGCACCACCCGACCTCGGCGTCTCGTCGGCGGCACCACTGCCCCGGCCGACGCCCCGGCCACGTGGAGGAGACAGTCCATGCCGACCAACCCGGCTCAGGCACCGACGGTGCCGGCGCACGTGCTGCCGCACCGCACCCCTGCCCAGCTCCTCACCCTGGCCCGCCGTGGGCTGGTCGAGGCCGGCCAGACCCGACCCGACGGCCTGCGCTACGCCGCCGCCCACCTGGCGGCGCTGCGCGCGGCGGCCGCCCTGCTCGCCGCCCGGGCCCGACCCGCCCCGAGCCGACGCAACCGGATCACAAGCGTCTGGGTCCTGCTCTGCGCCGTCGCCCCCGAGCTCGACGAGTGGTCTCGGTTCTTCGCCGCCGGGGCCAGCAAGCGAGCCGCCGCCGAAGCCGGCATCCCCCGGGTGGTCAGCGCCCGGGAGGCCGACGATCTGCTCCGCGCCGCCGAACAGTTCGTCACGGTGGTGGAGACCGCGCTCGGCGTGGCGCACCAACCGGCCCTGGACGGCCTCGCCGCGTGAGCCCGCCGTGACGCCGACCGCCTGGAAGGGAAGCCGGGCGGGCGGCGTCACGGTGCGTCGGTCCTGATCTGTTCCACAGCAACGACGGGGGGTTGGTCCATGGCGGGCCGCATGGTGGTCGGTTCCGCCGCACTTGCCGATCTGGTGCGCCCGGCGAGCGCACCCGATCCGGTCGGCGGCCACCGGGTGCTACCTGTCGCGCCCGAGCTGACCGGCCTGCTGCCCAACCGGGGCCTGCGCCGGGGCAGCACGATCGCGGTCGCCGCCGGTCAGCCCCGACGCAGTGGCGGCACCTCGCTGGTGCTGGCGCTGCTGGCCGAGGCGTCCCGGGCCGGTTCGTGGTGCGCCGTGGTCGGCGTGCCGACGTTCGGCGCGGGTGCGGCAGCCGAGCTGGGCATCGCCCTGGACCGGCTGGCCCTGGTGCCGAATCCCGGCCCCGAGTGGGCCACAGTTGTCGCCGCGCTGATCGACGGGGTGGACGTCGTGGTCACCGCCGTACCCGCCGCGGTCTCCGCCTCGGTCGCCACCCGGCTGGCCGCGCGGGCCCGACAGCGCGGCAGTGTGCTCGTTCCGTACGGCAGGTGGGACGGCGCGGACGTGACGTTGCAGGTGGTCCGGGGTGTCTGGGAAGGGCTCGGCCAGGGCCGGGGGCGGCTGCGTCGCCGGGAGGTCACCGTCTCGGCGCGCGGGCGCGGAGCAGCCGCCCGCCCCAAGGAGATCAAGGTCTGGCTCCCCGGCGCCGAACTCACGCGGGTCATTCCCGGGACGGTGCGGTCGACAGTGAGCCGTCCGTCCGTGCCGCTCGCCCTGGTCGGCTCGGGGTGACCGGCGCGCCGATCCGGACCCTGCTGTTGTGGTGCCCGGACTGGCCGGTGCTCGCCGCCGAGATCGTCGACGGAGTGCCGGCCACCGAAGCGGTAGTCGTGCTGCACGCCAACCGGGTGGTCGCCTGCTCCGAGCGGGCACGCGCCGAGGGCGTACGCCGAGGGCTGCGCAAGCGGGAGGCACAGGGGCGTTGCCCGCAGCTCACCGTCGTGGAGTACGACCCCGGCCGGGACGCCCGAGCGTTCGAGCCTGTGGTCGCCGCGCTGGAGGAACTGGTTGCCGGCGTCGAGGTGGTCCGTCCGGGCGCCTGTGCGGTTGCCGCCCGGGGCCCGAGTCGTTACCTCGGCGGCGAGGAGGCGGCCGCCGAACGGCTCATCGAGCACGTCGCCCAGTCCTGTCTGGTGGAGAGTCAGGTGGGCATCGCCGACGGGGTGTTCGCCGCGGGGTTGGCCGCCCGCGCCGGCCGGGTGGTGGCGCCGGGCGGAACACAGGCGTTCCTGGCCGGGATGCCGGTCGAGGCGCTCGGTCGGTCCGCACTGGCCGACCTGCTGCGCCGGCTGGGGGTGCGGACCCTCGGCGACTTCGCCGCGCTCCCGGCGGGCGACGTGCTGGCCCGGTTCGGGTTCGACGGTGCGCTGGCCCATCGGCTGGCCGCCGGCCGGGATCATCGCCCGCTCGCCGTCCGGCAGCCGCCGACCGACCTGACGGTGACCTCTACGTACGACGAGCCGATCGACCGGGTCGACGCGGCGGCGTTCGCCGCCCGCGCGTTGGCCGAGCAGTTGCACGACCGGCTCGCCGGGCACGGGCTGGCCTGTACCCGGCTCGGCATCGAGGCGGTCACCGAGCACGGGCAGGAGCTGCACCGCGTGTGGCGGCACGACGGCCTGCTCACCGCCTCCGCCATCGCCGACCGGGTGCGCTGGCAGCTCGACGGCTGGCTCTCCGGCAGCAACGGCCGCGCCGGTGCCCGACCGGCCCGGCCGACGGCCGGCATCATCCGGCTGCGGCTGATCCCGGACGGGGTGCTCGCCCAGGCCGGCCTGCAGACCGGTCTCTGGGGGGAGACGGGTGAGGAGCGGGAGCGGGCGCACCGGGCATTGAGTCGGGTGCAGGGCATCCTCGGCCCGGAAGCGGTGGTCACGGCGGTGCTCGGTGGTGGGCGTTCCCCGGCCGACCAGGTGCGCCTGGTGCCGTGGGGCGACGAGCGCCTCCCCGGTCGGGCTGGTGGTGGCGGTGCCGGTCGGCCCGCTGATCGCGGTGGTGAAGTTCCGCCGTGGCCGGGCCGGTTGCCGCCGCCCGCGCCCGCCGTGGTGCTGCCCAGCCCGCTCGCCGCGACCGTGCACGACGCTTCCGGCGAGCCGGTGGTGATCAGCGCGCGGTTGGCGGTGAGCGCTGTTCCCGCTCGGCTGGTGGTCGGCACCGGCCGGCCGGCGGAGATCGTGGGCTGGGCCGGGCCGTGGCCGGTGGACGAGCGCTGGTGGGCCCCCGCCGAGGCGCGGCGGCGGGCCCGTTTCCAGGTCAGCCTCGCCGACGGCACCGCTCTGCTGCTCGCCGTCGAGGCCGGGCAGTGGCTGGTGGAGGCGATCTATGACTGAGCCAGGTCGGCCCGTGACCGGCGTCGGCCGGTTCGGTGTTGGCCGGGAGGCGGACATCCTGCTGAGCCATATGACTCACAGTCATATTTATGACTCACAGTCATATCGCTCACCGCACCCATCGCCGCCAGCGAGGTCGCGTGCCGTCCGGTGGCTGATCGGCCGCGCCGTCGCCGCCGGGCCGGCCCGAGCGGTCGGCGCGGTCGGCGTGGTCCGAGCGGTCGGCGCGGTCCGAGCGGGCAGAGAGGCCGGAGTGGCCGGATGAGTTTTCACAACCCGAAGATGCCCTGGTCGGAGCTGGAGCGGGTGCTCTCCGGCCGGACCGGCGGCACCCGGACGGGTGGCGACCGGGGAAGCAGGGGCGAGCGGCACCTGCACGTGGTGGACCCGCTCGCCGTGGACGCCGACGGTGGGGATTCTCCGGCCTGGAGTCGCAGGCGCGAGCAGTACCAGCCGCCGGAGCTGGCCCGCCCCGATGGCGTGGTGCCCTACGCGGAGCTGCACGCGCACACCAACTTCAGCTTCCTCGACGGTGCCAGCCACCCGGAGGAGTTGGCCGAGGAGGCGGCCCGGTTGGGGCTCACCGCGCTCGCCGTCACCGACCACGACGGCTTCTACGGGGTGGTCCGCTTCGCCGAGGCGGCTCGCACGCTGGGCCTGCCGACCATCTTCGGTGCGGAGTTGTCCCTCGGGCTGCCCGGCCCGCAGAACGGTGAGCCCGACCCGCACGGCGCGCACCTGCTGGTGCTCGCACACGGCCACGAGGGGTACGCCCGGCTGGCCACCACCATCGCCCGCGCCCAGCTACGCGGCGGGGAGAAGGGCCGCCCGGTCTACGGGGAGCTGGAGGAGGTCGCCGCCGAGCTGCGCGACCACGTGCTGGTGCTGACCGGCTGCCGCAAGGGGCACGTGCCGGGGGCGCTGCTCACCGAGGGGGTGGACGCGGCGGCCCGCGAACTGGACCGGCTGACCGCGCTCTTCGGCGCGGAGACGGTGGCGGTGGAGCTGACCGACCACGGTCATCCGATCGACGCCGACCGCAACGACGCGCTCGCCGAGCTGGCAGCCGCGGCCGGGCTGCCGACGGTGGCCAGCAACAACGTGCACTACGCCAGCCCCGGCCGGCGTCGGCTGGCCACCACCGTCGCCGCGGTGCGGGCCCGGCGCAGCCTCGACGAGATCGACGGCTGGCTGCCCGCGGCGGCCACCGCCCACCTGCGCAGTGGCGCGGAGATGGCGGCCCGGTTCGCCGCGTACCCGGGTGCGGTGGCCCGGGCCGCCGAGTTCGGGGCCGAGTTGGCCTTCGACCTGCAACTGGTCGCGCCGCAACTGCCGGCGTACCCGGTGCCGCCGGGGCACACCGAGATGAGCTGGCTGCGCAAGCTGACCGCCGACGGTGCGCGGGAGCGCTACGGGCCGCCGCAGGCGCACCCGACGGCGTACGCGCAGCTCGACCACGAGCTGAACATGATCGAGGAGCTGGGCTTCCCCGGCTACTTCCTGGTGGTCTACGACATCGTCAGTTTCTGCCGCGAGCAGGACATCTACTGCCAGGGCCGGGGCTCGGCGGCCAACTCGGCGGTCTGCTACGCGCTGCGCATCACAAACGTGGACGCGGTCCGGCACCGGCTGCTCTTCGAGCGGTTCCTCGCCCCGGAGCGGGACGGCCCACCGGACATCGACGTGGACATCGAGTCCGACCGCCGGGAGGAGGTGATCCAGCACGTCTACACCCGTTACGGCCGGGAGCACGCCGCGCAGGTCGCCAACGTCATCTCCTACCGGCCCCGGTCGGCGGTACGGGACGTGGCCAAGGCGTTCGGCTTCTCACCCGGTCAGCAGGACGCCTGGAGCAAGCAGATCGACAGGTGGGGGTCCGTCGCCACGGTCGACGTCGAGGGCATCCCGGAGCAGGTGGTGGAGTACGCGAACGAGCTGCAGACGTTCCCCCGGCACCTGGGCATCCACTCCGGTGGCATGGTGATCTGCGACCGGCCGGTGATCGAGGTCTGTCCGGTGGAATGGGGGCGGATGCCCGGCCGCAGCGTCCTGCAGTGGGACAAGGACGACTGCGCCGCCGTCGGCCTGGTGAAGTTCGACCTGCTCGGGCTCGGCATGCTCTCCGCGCTGCACTACGGCTACGACATGATCGGTGAGAGCCTCGACCTGGGTGACATGACGCTGGACGACCCGGAGGTCTACGACATGCTCTGCCGGGCCGACTCGGTGGGCGTGTTCCAGGTGGAGAGTCGCGCCCAGATGGCCACCCTGCCCCGGCTCAAGCCCCGCGAGTTCTACGACCTGGTGGTCGAGGTGGCGCTGATCCGTCCCGGCCCGATCCAGGGCGGCTCGGTGCACCCGTTCATCCGGCGCAAGAACGGCCAGGAGCCGGTGACCTTCGCGCACCCGCTGATGCGCAACGCGCTGGAGAAGACCCTGGGTGTGCCGCTGTTCCAGGAGCAGTTGATGCAGCTGGCCATCGACCTGGCCGGCTTCGACGCGGCCGAGGCCGACCAGCTACGCCGGGCGATGGGCGCGAAACGCTCGGTCGAGCGGATGACCCGCATCGCCGACCGGCTCTACGCCGGGATGGCCGAGCGGGGCATCACCGGCGAGCTGGCCGACGACGTCTACCGCAAGCTCACCGCGTTCGCCAGCTACGGCTTCCCGGAGAGCCACGCGATGAGCTTCGCCTACCTGGTGTACGCCAGCTCCTGGCTCAAGCGTTACCACCCGGCGCCGTTCCTGGCGGCGCTGCTCAACGCCCAGCCGATGGGCTTCTACTCGCCGCAGACCCTTGTCGACGACGCCCGTCGGCACGGGGTGGAGGTCCGCCGCCCGGACATCAACGCCAGCGGCGCTCTGGCGGTGCTGGAATCCACCCCGGACACCCGGTGGGGCAGCGGGCCGGGGGAGCCGCCGCACGCCTGGGGGCTGGACGGCCCGGCCGTCCGACTGGGGCTGTCCAGCGTGCGTACCCTCGGCGCCGACGTGGCCGAGCGGATCGAGGCCGAGCGGGCGGCCGGCGGGGCGTACCGCGACATGCCTGATCTGGCCCGGCGGGTCGGTCTCACCTCGGCGCAGCTGGAGGCGCTGGCCACCGCGGACGCCTTCGCCTGTTTCGGGCTGACCCGACGGGAGGCGCTCTGGGCGGCCGGCGCGGCGGCCCAGGACAGACCGGGCCGGCTGCCCGGCACGGTGACCGGCGCGACGGCGCCCACGCTGCCCGGCATGGAGGCGGTGGATCGGCTGGTCGCCGACGTGTGGGCCACCGGGTTGTCGCCGGAGAGCCATCCGGCCCGCTTCATCAGGGGTCAGCTGGACGTGCTCGGGGCGGTGCCGATCGCCCGGCTCGGTCGGGTGGAGCCCGGCCAACGGATCCGGGTCGGCGGCATCGTCACCCACCGGCAACGCCCGGCGACCGCGGGCGGGGTCACCTTCCTCAACCTGGAGGACGAGACCGGGATGCTCAACGTCACCTGCTCGCCGGGGCTGTGGCAGCGCTACCGGCGGGTGGCCCGGACCAGCGCCGCGCTTGTGGTCCGGGGGCGACTGCAACGGCATGAGGGGGTGACCAACCTGGTCGCCGATCGACTGGACGCGATCGAGCCGCCGGTCAGTCCCGCCTCCCGCGACTTCCGCTGATCGGGGCCTCAGGTTTGAACCCCCCGAGAAGAGGAGAAGTGCAGGTCGTGGGCACAGTGGCCCGCGACCTGTTCGGGAGGGTCTGATGGCACGGAAAATGCGGGCGACCGCGTTCGCCGGGGTGCTCACCCTGGCGCTCGCCGGCTGCGGGGGAGTCGGCGGCGGTAGCGACGAGGGGGGCGGGACCGCCACCAAGGGCGCGCTCAGCACCATGGGTTTCGGCTTCTCCGACGAGATCGCCACCACCCGGGTCGACGCGTTCAAGCGAGACCACCCCGACGTCGACCTGAAGGTCACCGACGGCGCCTTCGACGAGCAGCAGTTCCTCTCCGCGGTCGCCTCGGGCAACCCGCCGGACCTGGTCTACATGGACCGCAAGCTGATCGGCACGTACGCCAAGCGCGGCTCGATCCAGCCCCTGACCGACTGCGTCAAGAAGCAGGACATCAACCTCGATCAATACCGGCCGGCCGCTCGTGCCCAGGTCACCCTGGACGACACCGTCTACGGCATCCCGGAGTTCTCCACCGTCCGGGTGGTCTACCTCAACGAGGGGCTGCTCAAGCAGGCCGGCCTGACCGCCGACCAGGTGAACCTGGCCGACTGGTCGGCGCTGCCCGCCCTCAACGCCAGGCTGGCGACGGTCTCCGGCGGTCGGCTCTCCCGGATCGGCATCGACCCGAAGGTCCCCGAGTTCCTGCCGATGTGGGCCAAGGCCAACGGTGTCGACATGCTCTCCGCCGACGGTCGCACGGCGAAGCTGGACGACCCCAAGGTGATCGAGGCGCTGACCACCGGGGTCAACCTCATCCAGCAGCAGGGCGGCTGGGGCAAGTTCAAGTCCTTCCGGGACACCTTCGACTTCTTCGGCGCGCAGAACCCGCTGTCCAAGAACCAGATCGTGGCCTGGCCGATGGAGGAGTGGTTCCTCAACCAGGCCGCCAAGAACAGCCCCAACGCCGAGCTGGTGGTCAAGCCGTTCACCGACCGGCAGGGCAAGCCGCTGACCCAGTCCGCCGGGCAGGCCTGGGTGATCACCAAGGGCGCGAAGAACCCGGATGCCGCGTGCGCGTTCGTCAAGCAGATGACCGCCACCGACACCTGGGTGGCCGCCGCGAAGGCGCGGGTGGAGGCCCGCAAGGCCGCCGGCCAGCCGTTCACCGGTGTGTACACGGCAAACGCCGAGGCCGACAAGAAGATCTTCGACGAGCTGTACCAGCCGACCGGCAACAAGCGCTTCGACGACGCGGTGGCGACCATCCGTTCGGTGCAGGACGCCGCCTTCGCGCTACCCGCCTCGCCGGCCGGTGCCGAGTTCGACAAGGCGTACTACGACGCGGTCAACCGGGTGCTCGCCGGCCAGGCCCAGCCCGCGCAGGCGTTGCAGCGCGCCCAGCAGGAGGCCACCGCGGCGCTCGACAAGGCCGCGAAGTAGACCACGATGGCCACCGTCACCGCTGAGGCACCGGGCCGGCGACGCCGCCGTACGCCGCTGGCCCGGCGGGAGGCCCGCTGGGCGTACGTCTTCCTGGCGCCCTGGATCGTCGGTTTTCTGATCTTCTACGCCGGGCCGATGGTCGCCAGCCTCTGGTTGAGCTTCACCGAGTACGACGTGATCAACGAGCCGAGGTACACCGGGCTGGACAACTACCGGGAGTTGATGAGCGACCCGGCGGTGGCCCGCAGCCTCGGCAACACGGTCTACTACACGGCCCTGCACGTGCCGCTGGTGATGCTCATCTCGCTGGGGCTGGCGCTGCTGCTCAAGCGGGTCGGCCGGTTGCAGGGCTTCTTCCGGACGGTGTTCTACCTGCCGGTGATGACCCCGGCGGTGGCGGTCGGCATCCTGTTCCTGCTGCTGCTCAACACCCAGGACGGCCTGATCAACCGGGTGTTGGGCCTGGTCGGGATCGACGGTCCGAGTTGGACCACCGACCCGCACTGGGTGATGCCCGGCATCATCCTGATGAGCCTGTGGAGCCTCGGCTCCACGGTGATCATCTATCTGGCGGCGTTGCAGAACGTGCCCCGTGACCTGTACGAGGCGGCGGCCATCGACGGCGCCGGCGCCTGGGCCCGGTTCCGTTCGGTCACCCTGCCGATGATCTCCGGGGCGCTGTTCTTCACGCTCATCGTCAACACGATCGCGTCGCTGCAGATGTTCACCGAGGTCTACACGATGTACTTCGGCAACCGGGAGACCCAGAACACATTCAACAGCGACGCGGCCAGCTTCTACGTCATCCACCTGTTCCAGGAGGCGTTCCAGTTCCTGCACATGGGCTTCGCCTCGGCGATGGCCTGGCTGCTCTTCGTGATCATCTTGATCATCACGCTGGTACAGGTGAAACTCAGCAACCGGTTCGTGTACTACGAGGGAGAAGACAAGTGACGGGCATGATGGGCCACAACGGTGTGGCCAACGCGCGACGGACCCGACTCACCGCGGGCTGGGTGCCCGAGCAGCACCTTGAGCCGCGCGAGTACCAGGTCACCGACGGGCCGGTGGCCAATGCCCGACGGTCCCGGGCGGAGGACGATCCCGCAGCCGGCGAGCAGTCGTGACCACCGCCGTCGAACGCAGCGCCGCCGCACCGGTCCCCGGCGTCGAGCCGGCCCGGGCGGTGGCGCGCCGCCCGCCGCCCGAGGAGGCCGGCCGGCCGCTCTGGCGCCGCGTGCTGTTCGTCGCGGTGCTCGTCGGCGCGGCGATCATCTTCATGCTGCCGTTCGTCTGGCTGGTCAGCGCGTCGCTGCGTCCCCGCGAGTACGTCTTCGCCCCCGGCTTCCTGCCCACCCCGTTCGCCCCGGAGAACTACGCCGAGGCGTGGCGGGCCGTGCCCCTGCTGACCTGGTTCGGCAACAGCGTGGTGGTCGGCGTGGCCGCCGCCGCGGCGGTGACCCTCTCCAGCGCCTGGGTGGCCTTCGGCTTCGCCTACTTCCGGTTCCCCGGCCGCAACCTGCTCTTCGGGCTGGTGCTGGCGACAATGATGCTGCCGTTCGCGGTCACCATGATCCCGACGTACCTGATCTGGTCGAACCTGGGCCTGACCGACACCCAGGTGCCGCTCTGGGCGGGCAACCTGTTCGGCTCGGCGTTCTACATCTTCCTGCTGCGACAGTTCCTGCTCTCGCTGCCCCGGGAGTACTTCGAGGCGGCCCGTGTGGACGGGGCGAGCTACCCGCAGCTGTTCTGGAAGATGGCCTTCCCCCTGATCCGGCCGGCGCTGCTCGTCGCCTTCGTCTTCGAGTTCAAGGCCAGCTGGACGGACCTGCTCAAGCCCCTCATCTACCTGCGCAACGAACAGCTGTACACCCTGCCGCGCGGGCTCAAGGTCGTGCTGGACCGGTTCGGTTACGGCGGCGAGCAGCAGTGGGAGATCGTGCTGGCCGGCAGCGTGCTGGCGACCATCCCGATGATCATCCTTTTCTTCCTGGCCCAACGACACTTCGTCGAGGGCATCGCCACCACCGGCCGCAAGGGCTGACTGGACCGGGTGACTAGGCTCGACCGGGTGGAGCAGACCCGAGGCCCGTTCGTCGGGCCGCCGCTGACCCCCCGTACCGCCGTGCTCTGGTCGGTGCTGCGCACCGAGTTGGACCGGCGCGGCGACGCCGAGCTCACGGTGTTGGACGTGGGCGGCGGCACCGGCGGTTTCGCCGTCCCGCTGGCCCGCGCCGGCCACCGGGTCACAGTCGTCGACGCCAGCCCGGACGCTCTCGCGGCGCTCACCCGTCGGGCCGCCGAGGCCGGGGTCGGCGACCGGGTCGTGGCCGTCCAGGGCGACGGCGACGCCCTGGCCGGGCTTGTCGAGCCGGCAGGCGTCGACCTGGTGCTCTGCCACGCCGTCCTGGAGGTCGTCGACGACCCCACGCCTGTGGTCGCCGCGCTGGCCACCGCGCTGCGCCCCGGCGGCGCGGCGAGCGTCCTGGTCGCTGGGCGGGCCGCCGCCGTGCTGGGCCGCGCCATGAACGGCCACCTGGAGGTCGCGGCGACGCTGGCCGCCGACCCGGCCGGCAGCGCCGGGCCGCGCGACACGCTGCGCCGCCGCTACGACGCCCCCGGCGCAGCCGCGCTGCTCACCGCCGCCGGGCTCGAGGTCGAGGAGATCCACGGGGTACGCGTACTGGCCGACCTGCTGCCGGCCGCGGTCGCCGACGGACAGTCCGCGGCCTTGGTCGAGCTGGAACTGGCCCTGGCCGCGCAATCGCCGTACCGGGACCTTGCCGCCCAGCTGCACCTGTTCGCCCGCCGGCCGGCATGACCGTCGCACCGACCGGGCCGCCGCCGCTTACCGTCCTCGGCCCGACTGACGGCGGGGACCGGCTCGCCGACGTGCTGCCCAGCGCGCTCGCCGTGCTGGGCGTGCCCGGGTCGACCGACCCGCTCGGGCTCGTGCCCGCGTTGGCCGGTGTACGCCGGATCGCCGTCCTGCTCGTCGACGGGCTCGGCTGGTACCAGGTGCCGACCGCCGCGCCGTACGCGCCGACGCTCGCCGGGCTGGCCGCGACCGTGGGTCGGCCACTGATCGCCGGCTTCCCGTCCACCACCCCGACCAGCCTGGTGACGCTGGGCACCGGCGTCGCGCCCGGCGCGCACGGGGTGCTCGGTTTCACCGTGCGGGTGCCCGGCACCGACCGGGTGCTCACCCACACCGACTGGGCGGCCGACCCATCGCCGCTGCGCTGGCAGCCGGTGCCCACGCAGCTCCAACGGGCGCGCGCGGCAGGGGTGGCGGTGAGCGTGGTGAGCCGGCCGGAGTTCGGCGGCAGCGGGTTGACGGTGGCCGCCAACCGGGGCGGCGACTTCCGGGGCGCCGCAGGCGTCGACGAGGTGGCCGCCACCATGCTGGCCGCGCTGTCCGCCGGCCCGGGGCCGACCCTGGTCTCCGGCTACCACGCCGACCTGGACCGGCACGGGCACCTCAGTGGCGTCGACTCGGCGCCCTGGCGGGTCGCCGCCACCGAGGTGGACAGCCTGCTCGCCCGGCTCGTCGACGGGCTGCCGCCGGACGCGGCGCTGCTGGTGACCGCCGACCACGGCCAGCTCGACGTGCCCCTGGCGCACCGCTTCGACCTGGACACCGATCCACGGCTGCGCGACGGGATCCGGGTGGTCGCCGGTGAGGCCCGGGTGCGCTACCTGCACGTCGAGCCGGGCGCGGTCGACGACGTGGTGGCCGCCTGGTCGGGGGTGCTCGGCGACGCGGCCCGGGTGCGTACCCGGGCGGAGACGGTGGCCACCGGCTGGTTCGGGCCGGTGCCCGAGGAGCACCTGGAACGGATCGGCGACGTGGTGGTGACCTGCAACGACACGTACGCCGTCATGGCCAGCCGCACCGAGCGGCCGATGGCGTCGAAGCTGGTGGCGTACCACGGGGCGGACACCGCCGCCGAGGTGACAGTGCCGCTGCTTGTCGTCCGGGGCTGAGCGACGCGCGATCCGGGCCGCGTGTGGTCCGGGGCGGTGCGGCGCTCAGGCCGCGTGGTCCGGCCGGTCGGCCGGTGGTGCTGTCGTACCCCCGGGTTAACCTGCCGGGATGGGCCGCAGCCAGTCGTTGCCCCGGGGCGACGATCCGCGCTTCGGGCCGGACGCCGACGACTCCGCCAGCCCGATCCTGCACGTCGACATGGATGCCTTCTTCGCCGCCGTCGAGGTGCGCCGCCGCCCCGAGCTGCGCGGCAAGCCGGTGATCGTCGGCGGTGTGGGGCCGCGCGGCGTGGTCAGCTCGGCCAGCTACGAGGCCCGCCGGTACGGCGTCCGCAGCGCGATGCCGACCAGTCAGGCCCGCGCCCGCTGCCCCCACGCGGTCTACCTGCCTCCGGACTTCACGGCGTACACGGCCGCGTCCCGGGCGGTCATGCAGATCTTCCGGGACGTCACCCCGCTTGTCGAGCCGCTCTCCCTCGACGAGGCGTTCCTCGACGTGACAGGCGCCCGCAGGCTGTTCGGCTCCCCGGCGACAATCGCCCGGTTGATCCGGCGTCGGGTCGCCGACGAGCAGGCGCTGACCTGCTCGGTCGGGGTGGCGCCGACCAAGTTCGTGGCCAAGCTGGGCTCCACCCGGGCCAAACCCGACGGCCTGCTGGTCGTGCCTCCGGGCCAGGTCCTCGACTTCCTGCACCCGCTTCCGGTGGACGCCCTGTGGGGGGTGGGGGAGCGCGCCGCCGAGGCGCTGCGCCGGCTCGGCCTGGCCACCGTCGGCGACCTCGCCGAGGCCCCGGTGGGCATGCTGCGCCGGGCGGTGGGTGCGGCGTCCGCCGCGCACCTGCACGAGCTGGCCTGGGGCCGTGACCCGCGGCGGGTCAGCCCCGAGCAGATCGACAAGTCCATCGGCGCCGAGGTCACCTTCGACGTCGACGTGGCCGACCCGGTGGAGATCCGCCGCGCCCTGCTCGCGCTCAGCGCGAAGGTGGGCGTCCGGCTGCGCGGCTCCGGCCAGGTCGGGCGCACTGTCACTCTCAAGGTCCGGCTGGCGGACTTTCGCACCGTCAACCGCTCCCGCACCCTCGGCGTGCCCACCGACACGGCCCGCGAGATGTTCGACACCGTCTGGGCGCTCTACACCGCACTCGACCCGGGGGAGCGGATCCGGCTCGTCGGCGTCCGGGTGGAGGGGCTCGCCCCGGCGCGGGGCGCTCCCCGCCAACTCACCCTCGGCGCGCCGGAGCGCGGTTGGCGGGAGGCGGAAGCTGCCGCGGACGCCGCGGCTGCCCGATTCGGGCGGTCCGTCATAGGTCCGGCCAGTCTGATGGGCGACCGTGACGCCCATCGAAAGGAAAATCCACCCCACCCGTAGGTCGTCCCGCTTTCCGACGCGCGACCCCCCTCGTAGACTTGCGGGTAAGCAGCCGGGTGGCTGCCACGGTCTGTCGGCCCGAGTGGGCCCGACCAACGTGACCGGGGAGGAGTGCCGTGCCGCTCTCGGAGCACGAGCAGCGGCTGTTCGAGCAGATCGAGCGGTCGCTTGCCGAGGACCCCAAATTCGCCTCGGCCGTGCGCGCCAGCGATCCGCGCTTCCACGCGCGGCGTCGCCTGCTCGTCGCTGCCGGCGTGATCATCGCTGGCTTGGCTCTACTGGTCTATGGCGCGGTGATCAAGACTCCACCGCTGGCGGTGGCGGGCTTCGTCGTCATGCTGGCGTCGGCCGCGTTCGCGGTGCAGTCGCACCGGCGGGCGCAGTCACCCGACCTGCACGTGGTGGGTGGCACGACGAGTCGTCGCCGTCCCCGCGGTGGCCGGTCCGGTCGCCGCCGGTCGATCCTGGACCGGATGGAAGACAGGTGGCGGCAGCGCCCGGAGGGGCACCGCTGAGCCCGTCCCGCCGCTGAGGCGGGCCGTACACCGCGACGAGCGGGTTGCCGGGAACACCCCGGCGACCACTGTCGTATCCGCGCGCCCACCGCTCGTTTCGCCTGCTCGCTGCCTTGCGGGGTGTTCGGCGCCTTCGTCGCTTTCCGCCGCTCTTTTCGCGTGCTCGCCGTTCGCCGTGACTGCGCCGCTCAACCAAACGGTGGCGGGTGGGCTGGGTGTGTGCGGTTCGGGGCGACGGTCCGGTGACCGTCGCCCCGAAGTTCACCAGCCTCGGTCAGCGGGCCGCCCGGTCGGCAAGCACCCGCCGCGGGTTCCACCGCAGCAGCCGGTAGCGGACCCGGCCGGTAAGCGCCACCAGACGGCCGGAGGCGTCCGCGAGGGCGATCCGCCAGCGCAGCAGCACCGACGGAGGCAGCACGGTGGCGATCAGTCGGGTCCGGCGATCCGCCCGGGTGGCGAGCGCGCCCCGGACCGCGCGGAGCGCGGGCGGCAGCGGCTCACCGGTCAGCGGGTTCCGCGCGTACCGGGCCCGCTCCTCCGCGCGGCCGAGCAGCCGCGCCGCTCCGACAGCGGCCGTGTCATCGGCGAGGGTTTCGCGGACCAGCCGGTCCGCGGTGGCCCGGGGCGTCTCGGTCTGGTCGACCCGGACCTTGAAGTCGACGAGCGTGTCCAGCAGCTCGGCCCAGGCGGCGTGCGCGTCCGCGCGGGCGCGGCTCGCGTCCGCCTCGACCACCATCACACGCCCGCCGTCGGCCGACTGCGTGTCACCGGGGACGGCGATGGCCGCTGTGGTGTCCGCCCGGCCGGCCCGCCGCCGACGCAGCGCCAGTCGACGAAGCGCCGGCACCGCCAGCAGCGCCAACAGGGCCAACACGCCCGCCGTCCACCATGGCCAGACCGGCGACTGCTCGGCCGGCTTCTCAGCGCCGAGGGAGAGCCCGGAATCGGTGTCGCGGTCGGCGTTGTCCGGGCCGGCCGGCCCCGCCGACGAGTCCGGACCCGTCGGGCTGTCCGTGGCACCCGTCTCCGGGGTGGACGGCTCGGGCGCGTCAGTGTCCGGAGCCCAGGCCGACCGGGTCGAGCCGGGCACGCCGTACGCCGGGGTGGCGTCGAACGGCACCCAGCCGATGCGGTCGAAGTAGACCTCGGTCCAGGCGTGCAGGTTGAGATTGGTAAGCGTGTACGTGTCACCGTCGCGCTTGCTGCCATTGGTGAACCCGAACGCGACCCGGGCCGGGATGCCTGCCGCACGGACCAGCCAGGCCATGGCTGCGGCGTACTGCTGGCAGTAGCCGACCTTGTTGATGAGGAAGTTGACGATGTCCTGGCCGCTGCTGCCGCTCTCGGTGCTGAGCCGGTAGCTGAACCCGTTGTCCGCCGAGAAGTGCTGGTAGATCGCGAGCACGCGGTCGTAGTCGGTGCGCTTGCCCTGGGTCAACCCCTTGACCAGCTCCTCCACCTCCGGCACCGGCACGGGGGTGGTAGTGAGATCGCGGCGGAGCGAGTGGTCGGCGGGCAGCGGCGCAGCGGCCCGCAGCGCCGCCGGCGTGTACGTCGAGCGGACGTAGTCGAAGGAGTACTTACGACCCCGGGAGTTCTCCCGGTTGGAGAAGACGACCTGCCGATCGGAGTCGTAGCGCCAGTTGCCGTTGAGGTCCTTGGTGCGCACCGGCTCGGCGTACACCGGCATGAGGGACATGTTGAGGCTCTTGGTGACCTCCACGGTCGCCTGGTAGCGGGCCTGCTGCACTCCCGGGCCGAGCTGCGCCTTCGGTTCCGGCAGATCCTGGTTGGCCGGACGGCCACTGGGGGTGCGGGCCTGAAAACCACTCGGGCGCAGCTCGTCGGCCACCGCGAAGCGCAGGTAGAAGGGATCCGGCTCGGACGTGGTCACCTTGACCAGGTCGGCCACCTCGGACTGGTTGAGCTGGCCGGCGAGCGACGCGAACAGGTCGACCCGGCCGGTCGAGCCGCCCGCGCCCCGGCCGGTGCCGCTGCCGTTACCCGTGCCGCCGGAGAGCGTGTCGAGCAGGCCGCCGGTCATGCCGGGCACCGCCAGCGGCAGCGCCACGGCCACCACCACGCCGACCACGGCGAGCCGACGGCCGGCGGAGGCCAGCGGCGACGCCTCCCACACGTCGACGTCGCGGCCGTCGCCGGTGAACCGCCTTCCGAACCGGCGGACCCGGTCGACGTTGTCGCTGACCAGCAGCCACAGGAAACCGGCGGCGCCCACCACGAACGGCACCGGGGGGACGCTGTCCACGTAGACGGCCACGGGCACCGAGTAGATCGCGAGCATCGGCAGCCCGGCCAGCGCGGGCCGCCGCAGCCCCACCGCCAGCACGTCCACCAGCACGGCCACACCGCCGACGCCGAGCACGGTGATGAACAGCAGCGGGTCCGTGTCCGGAACCTCGACGCCGTACGAGCGCATGTCCTGCATCGAGCCGCTGAGCAGGTCCGCGAAGTGCCCGATCGTGGCCGGCGTGGGCAGGAAGGCCAGCAGCTCCCCGCCGCTGGGGAACAACCAGGTCAACGCGAGCAACAGGGCGGCCAGCATGCCGAGCACCTGGCCCCAGAGCGGCGCGCGGACGAGCCGCGTCAACGCGGCGACCCCGGCCACGACGGCGACCGTGATCGCGCACTGGATCAGCCACGTCCAGGTCTGGAAGATGGCCGACAGGGGCGCCGCGGCGAGCAG
Organism: Micromonospora sp. DT43; assembly: GCF_049841645.1. Lineage (NCBI taxonomy): Bacteria > Bacillati > Actinomycetota > Actinomycetes > Micromonosporales > Micromonosporaceae > Micromonospora > Micromonospora sp. DT43. Next base: position 546,090 of record NZ_JBNCKR010000001.1, read on the forward strand.
TGTCGCGGCGGCCGCCACCGCGCCGGTGTTCCGGCTGGCGATCATGAGGGGAACCTTCCGTTCATCGCACGCCGCCGGCGACCGTCTCGGCCAGCGCGGCGCGCAGGGCGAAGCCCTGGGATCCTCGGCCGGCCTGCGGCCACAGCGCGGGAAGCCGGCTGCCGTGGTCGACGCCGACCACCCGCCAGCCACTGCGCACCATGGCGAGCACGGCAGCGCCGTGTGCGTGCTCCGCCTCGGCACGGGCCTTCTCCGGGAGGCTCAACCAGGTGGAGCTGTCCAACAGGAAACCGACGCAGGTCGCGCCGTTGCCCCGCAGCCCGGCCAGCAACTCGGCCTCCGCGACGCTCACCGTGCCGAACAGCCCGATGATCAGGCCGCCGTCGGCGCGCTGCCGGACCCGCTGCACCAGCTCGGCCAGCTCGGCCCGCTGGTCCAGCCGCACCTCGGCCAGGTGGTCGAGCAGCACACCGTCGCCGCCACCCTCGGAGGCGTCCACGTCGGCGCCCGAACCGGTGACCAGACGCAGCTTGTAGCCGGCCTGCCGCAGGTGCACGGCGACGCTCGCGGCGGCGGAGACCGCCCACTCGAAACTCGCCGTCGGGCCGTCGCCCCGGTGGCCGTACGCGCGGGTGTCCAGGACGACTGTGGCCCGACTCTCCCAGGGCTGTTCCTCCCGGCGCACCATCAGCTCGCCGGTGCGCGCCGTGGACTTCCAGTGCACCCGGCGCAGGTCGTCGCCGCGGCGGTACTCCCGGGTCGCCGCGTCGTCCTCACCGTGCACGGCCACCGACCGCGCCCGGCTGTCGCCGCTGCCCGCGTACTCCCCGGGGAGCCGGACCGACGGCAGGGGAGTGACCTGCGGGATGACCGTCAGGTGGTCGGTGCTGGGGAAGGCCCGGGTGAGCTCGCAGAGACCGAACGGGTCGGTCATCCGGACCACCAGCGGGCCCACGTCGTACCGGCCCCGCACGTCGGCGCGGACCGTGTACGCCACGGAGCTGGCCTGGTGCGCGCCGAGCCGCTCCAGTACGACCCGGGGCCGGCTGCCCAACGCGTAGGGCAGCCGGTCCTCCAGCAGCAGGGTGCCGGTGGGCAGCCGGGAGAGGTTCTGCAGGCGCAGGACCACCCGGGAGTTGGCCCCGACCGGAACCCGGTGCGGGTCCAGCGACCGGTTGCAGGCCAGCTTGTAACGGCTGCGACCCACGTAGGCGGCGGCCAGCAACGGCAGGATGGCCAGCAGTACGGCCACCCGGAGCAGGTCCTTCTCGCCCAGGATGACGGCCGAGATCGCCGCCGCGATCGCGGCCGCCAGGAACGAGCGCCCGCGGGTGGTCAGCCCGCGCAGCCCGGCACGCACGTCACGGCCTCCGCGGCTCGTAGGGCGCGCGACCGTTTCCGGTGGCGGGCCGGGTGTCGTAGGGGTTGCGTTGCCTGTCGTGCGGCAACGGCAGTCGGTGCACCAGCTCGGAGACGATCGCGTCGGTGGTGCGTCGCGCGAGCTGCGCGTCGGCCGTCGGGATGATCCGGTGCGCGAGCACCGGCACCGCCAGGGCCTGCAGGTCGTCGGGGAGGACGTAGTCGCGGCCCTCCAGCGCGGCGACCGCCCGCGCCGTGCGCAGCAGTTGCAGGGTCGCCCGGGGGGACGCGCCCAGCCGCAGGTCGGGGGCCTCACGGGTGGCGGTGACCAGGTCGATGGCGTACTGCTTGACGGCGTCCGCGACGTGCACCTGCCGGACGGTGGCGATGAGCTGCCGGACGACGTCCGCGTCGGAGACCGCGCGCAGCTCGTTCAGCGGGTCGGTGCCGCCGTGCCCGTCCAGCATGGCCAGCTCGGCGCCGGCGTCCGGGTAACCCATCGCGATCCGGGCGGTGAACCGGTCGCGCTGCGCCTCGGGCAGCGGGTACGTCCCCTCCATCTCGATCGGGTTCTGGGTGGCGATGACCATGAACGGGGTCTGGAGCTGGTAGGTCACGCCGTCGACGGTGACCTGCCGTTCCTCCATGCACTCCAGCAACGCCGACTGGGTCTTCGGCGAGGCCCGGTTGATCTCGTCGCCGACGACCAGGTTGGCGAAGACCGCCCCGGGGCGGAACTCGAAGTCGTGGGTCTCCTGGTTGTAGACGCTGACGCCTGTGACATCGCTGGGCAGCAGGTCGGGGGTGAACTGGATCCGGCGCACCGTGCAGTCGATGGACCGTGCGAGGGCCTTGGCCAGCTTGGTCTTGCCGACGCCGGGAACGTCTTCGATGAGGAGGTGGCCCTCGGCGAGCAGGACGGCCAGGGCCAGCCGCACGGTGGCGGTCTTGCCCTCGATGACCTGCTCGATGTTGGCCACGATGGCCTCGCTGGCGGCGCGGAACTCGTCGTGCGGCAACCGGCCGCCCACCTCGTCCCAGGTCTGTTGTGTCACGGGCCTCCTCCTCGTCGCCGTCACGGCAGCTCTGTTGAGAGCACCTGGACCCGCCGTTGGGTTCGCGACGTCGAGCCTCGTATGCCGCAGGATTCTCACTGGCCTCTCAGGCTAACCATGTTTGTCGCTATCGCCGACCCCCGCAGGTAGTCCGCCGCTTACGGACGGATATTCGCCGAGTTGGGGGATCGACCCTCTGTCACCCCACGTCTCCGACGGCCCGCACGGCGACGCGGTACACTGCCGGACATGGCCGGAGTCTTCCTGCTTCTTACCGGGCCGTGCTGATGCGCTGAAGGCGCGACAGCACGGCGGCCCCTCCTGCGCGAGGGGCTTTTTTGTGCCCGCCGCCGGTCCGGCCCGGTGGTGCCGAGACGAAGCGAAGCGAAGCGAGGAGAGACGATGAGTGAGGCAGCCGCACCGGCGGGCGACATCCCCCCGTTCCGGTACACCGCGGCCCTGGCCGACGAGATCGAGACCCGTTGGCAGGACACCTGGGCGCGCGAGGGCACCTTCCACGCACCGAACCCGACGGGTCCGCTGGCCGATCCGGGCCACCCCCGAGCCGGGGCGGAGAAGCTGTACGTGCTGGACATGTTCCCCTACCCGTCCGGCGCCGGCCTGCACGTCGGTCACCCGCTGGGCTACATCGGCACCGACTGCTTCGCCCGCTACCAGCGGATGGCCGGCCGCAACGTGCTGCACGCGATGGGGTTCGACGCGTTCGGCCTGCCCGCCGAGCAGTACGCGGTGCAGACGGGCACCCACCCCCGGACCACTACTGTCGCGAACATCGAGCGGTACAAGACGCAGCTGCGCCGGCTGGGGCTGGCGCACGACGAGCGCCGCTCGGTGGCGACCATCGACACCGACTTCTACCGCTGGACGCAGTGGATCTTCCTGCAGATCTTCAACTCCTGGTACGACCGCGACGCCGGCAGGGCCCGGCCGATCGCCGAGCTGATCGCCGAGTTCGAGGGCGGTAACCGGTCCACCCCGGACGGCCGCGCCTGGGCCGAGCTGAGCGTCGCCGAGCGCCGCGCGGTCGTCGACGACCACCGGCTGGCGTACGTGTCGGAGGCCCCGGTCAACTGGTGCCCGGGGCTGGGCACCGTGCTGGCCAACGAGGAGGTCACCGCCGACGGCCGTTCCGACCGGGGCAACTTCCCGGTCTTCAAGCGCAACCTGAAGCAGTGGAAGATGCGGATCACCGCCTACGGTGACCGGCTGCTGGACGACCTGGACGCGCTGGACTGGCCCGAGCCGATCAAGCTGATGCAGCGCAACTGGATCGGTCGCTCGCAGGGCGCGCACATCGACTTCCCGACCGCCCTGGCCCCCGTGCGGGTGTTCACGACCCGCCCGGACACCATCTTCGGGGCGACCTACATGGTGCTGGCGCCCGAGCACGAGCTGGTCGACGCGCTGGTGCCTGCCGCCTGGCCGGAGAGCACGAGGGACGCCTGGACCGGCGGGCACGCCAGCCCTCGGGCGGCTGTCGAGGCGTACCGCAAGGCCGCCGCCGCGAAGACCGACGTCGAGCGGCAGTCCGACAGCAAGGAGAAGACAGGCGTCTTCATCGGCGCGTACGCCACCAACCCGGTCACCGGTGGGCAGATCCCGATCTTCATCGCCGACTACGTGCTGGCCGGCTACGGCACCGGCGCGATCATGGCGGTGCCGGCGCAGGACGAGCGGGACTGGGCGTTCGCCGAGGTCTTCGAGCTGCCCATCGTGCGTACCGTGCAGCCGGCGGAGGGCTTCGACGGCAAGGCGTACACCGGGGACGGCCCGGCGATCAACAGCGCCGCGCCCGAGCGCGGCCTGGACCTGAACGGCCGGGGGATCGCCGACGCCAAGGCGACGATCATCGCCTGGCTGGAGGCGAACGGGCACGGCACGGGCGCGGTGACCTACCGGCTGCGCGACTGGCTGTTCTCCCGGCAGCGCTACTGGGGTGAGCCGTTCCCGATCGTCTACGACGAGACCGGTGCCGCCATCGCCCTGCCGGAGGAGATGCTGCCCGTCGAGCTGCCCGAGGTGGACGACTTCTCCCCGAAGACGTTCGACCCGGACGACGCGGGCTCCAACCCGGAGACCCCGCTGTCGCGACGGCGGGACTGGGTCGAGGTCGAGCTGGACCTGGGTGACGGGCCGAAGCGCTACACCCGCGAGACCAACGTGATGCCGCAGTGGGCCGGTTCCTGCTGGTACGAGCTGCGCTACCTGGACCCGACGAACAGCGAGCGGTTCGTCGACGCCGAGAACGAGCGGTACTGGATGGGCCCGCGCGGCGAGGGCGACTGCGGGGGCACCGACCTGTACGTCGGCGGCGCCGAGCACGCCGTGCTGCACCTGCTGTACGCGCGGTTCTGGCACAAGGTGCTGTTCGACCTGGGGCACGTCTCGTCGTTCGAGCCGTTCCGCAAGCTGTTCAACCAGGGCATGATCCAGGCGTACGCGTACACCGACTCGCGTGGCAGCTACGTGCAGGCCGAGGAGGTCGTCGAGCGCGACGGCGCGTACTACCTGGGCGACCTGACGGTCAACCGCGAGTACGGCAAGATGGGCAAGTCGCTGAAGAACGTGGTGACCCCCGACGACATGTGCGCCGCGTACGGCGCCGACACCTTCCGGGTGTACGAGATGTCGATGGGCCCGCTGGAGGTGTCCCGCCCCTGGGAGACCCGGGCGGTGGTCGGCTCGTACCGGTTCCTGCAGCGGGTGTGGCGGGCGATCGTCGACGAGCAGACCGGGGCACTGCGGATCATCGAGGCCCCGGCCGACGAGGCGACCCGCCGGCTGCTGCACAAGGTGATCGACGGGGTCCGTGGCGACATGGACGACATCCGGTTCAACACCGCGATCGCCAAGCTGATCGAGCTGACCAACGGGCTGACCCGACTGTCGGCCACGCCCCGCGAGGTGGCCGAGCCGCTGGTGCTGATGGTGGCGCCGTTCGCCCCGCACGTCGCCGAGGAGCTGTGGCGCAAGCTGGGCCACGACACCTCGCTGACGTACGCGGACTTCCCGACCGCCGACCCGGCACTGCTGGTGGCCGAGACGGTGACCTATCCGGTGCAGGTCAACGGCAAGGTCCGGGGCCGCGTCGAGGTCCCCGCCGACGCCTCCGAGGAGACCGTCCGCGCGGCGGCGCTGGACGCGGTGGCCACGGTGCTGGCGGGCAAGGAACCCCGCAAGGTCATCGTGGTGCCGGGCCGGCTGGTCTCGGTGGTCGCCTGACCAGAGCGGGCGCCACAACCACGGACGGGCGCTACGGAGCGTGACCTCGTCGGAGGCGGACGCCGCGACGAGCGCTATGACTCAGAGGAATAAGTATGCCCCTGAGTCATAGCGCTCGCCGGACCTGTCGCCCCGGCGAGGACTGTCACGCGCTCAACGCCGCCGCCACGACGTCGCGGTGGACGCGCAGCCAGTCGTGCCACCGGCGTACGCCGTCGACCGCGCCCGCGTCGCGGAGCCGGCGCATGGCCGGCACGTCGCGGTCGGCGTCGGCGTCGATGGTCCGCCAGCGCCGGGTCGGCGAAGAACCTCCGATCCTCGGAGTTCCGCCACGGCACCCGCCCCGCGACGTAGCTGAGCACCTGCCGGCCGCGGTCGTCGACGCCCAGGTGGCGGGGCGCGAGGTCCGCGCCCACCTCGGCCAGGTGGCGCAGCAGCGCACCGACGAAGTCCAGGTTGACGGGCGGGGTACGTCGTACCGTGTCGCCGATCCGGACCACGTCGGCGACGAAACCGCCACTGAGCGGCTCCTCGGCGTCGACGCCGTCGGTCGGCCGGGGCACGGTCAGACCGGCATCCGGCGCCGGCGTCGTTCGCCGCGCCACCACTTGTGGACGAGCACGAGGCTCGCGATCAGGCCGAGGCTGGCCGGGGCGGCGGCGTACCAGTTGATGTGGCCGGGTGAGCTGGCGGCCGCGCCGATCGCCGCGTAGCCGAAGGCGGTCGGCGCGGAGGCGATCACGCTGCCGGCCAGGAACGGCAGAACCCGCGCACCGGTCGTGCCGTAGCCGTAGCTGACCAGCCCGAAGCCGGCGATCGGCAGCAATCGGACGGTGATCACGCCGACCACGCTCTGTCGGGCGAACCAGCCGTCGAGGCGGGCCAGGCGGCCCCGGACCCGCTCGGCGACGAACTCCCGGCCGAGCAGCCGGCCGACAGTGAACCCGATCGCCGCCGCCACCAGCGCGGCGCCCAGGGCGTACGCGGCACCCTCCAGCGGGCCGAAGATCGCGCCCGCGGCGAGCGTGATGAAGGTACGGGGGACCAGCGCCACCAGCAGCAGCGCGCCCCCGAGGATCGCCGCCACCGGGGCGAAGTCACCCAGCCGGTCGGCCAGCAGCGGTAGCTGCGCCGGATCCGGCCGGGGCACCAGGAGCAGCAGCAGCCCGCAGACGCCGATCAGCAGGACGAGCAGGGCGAACCGGGCGGCCGACGGCTGCCGGAGCAGCCGCCGGACGGCTCGGATCATGCCCGGGCGGGGGCCACTGCGGAGCGGCGCTCGTTGCGCAGCCGGTCCGACCAGGTGTCGTCCAGCGGGGGGAGCTGGTGTGCCCCGGTGGCCCAGCGCAGCAGCAGGTCGGCCAGGGCCGGGTTGCGGGCCAGCGCCGGGCCGTGCGAATACGTGCCCAGCAGCTTGCCGCGCCACGCGCCCTCGGTGGCGCCGTCGTTGCCGATCCCGGTGGTCACCCGGGCGAGCGGTGCGACCTCCGGACCGAGGTGCGTGCGACCGCCGTGGTTCTCGAAGCCGGTGAGCGGGGGCAGGCCCAGCCGGGGGTCGATCTCGCCGGCCAGCTCGCCGACGGCCCGGCTCTCGCCCCGGTCGGAGCGCAGGTCGAGCAGCTCCAGCCCGCGACACTGCACACCCTTGGCGAAGAAGGAGGTGCCGAGCAGTTGGTAACCGGCGCAGACGCCGAACACCACCGACCCCTGGGCGACCGCCCGGTGCAGGCCGCCGTCGGCGATCAGCCGCTGGGCGCCCAACGCCTGTGGGCCGTCCTCGCCGCCGCCGACCAGGTAGATGTCGGCGGTCGCGGGCAGCCGCTGGTCGGAGCGGACCTCCAGCACCTCGACAGGCATGCCCCGCTGGCGGGCCCGGCGGGCGAGGATCAGGGCGTTGCCCCGGTCGCCGTAGGTGGACAGCAGGTCGGGGTAGATCCAGACGATGCGCAGACTCTCAGATGACACGGTCCAACTCCGCTCGGATGTCCTGGAACGCGGTGTAGTTCGCGATGACCTCCAGCCGTCCGGGCGGGACCGACCGGAGCGCGTCGTCGAACGTGCGGACGTGCTGGAACGGGACGTCGTTGACGTCCAGTCGAACCGCCAGGTCGTATGCCCGGTCGCCGGTGATCAACACCTGCCGGCCACGGAGCGGGGCGAAGTCGACGTCGTAGAGCCAGGAGGTGTCCAGACCGTCGGGGTCGCGCGCGTTGATGGAGAGCAGTGTCGGCGCCTCGTCGGCCATGTCGAAGGCCTCCAGCCAACTGGCCGGGTTCTTGGCCAGCAGCAGCCGGATGTTGCGCCCGTCCTTGTCGACCTGCGCGTACCGGCCGGCCACCGACGTGACGATGCCGAGGCGGGACACCGCGTCGACCGGGCGTACGCCGAACTCGGCGGCCACCGCCAGCGCGGTCGCCGCGTTGCCGAGGTTGACCTTGCCGGGTAGTTGGAGGGAGACCTTGTGCCAGGCGCCGGTGGGGTCGAGCACGCCCTCGTCCTCGACGACCCAGTGCGGCTCGGGTCGGCGCAGCGCGCAGCCGGTGCACCACCACTGTTCGCCGGAACGCTGGATGGTGGAGCCGCACTCCGGGCAGACCCAGGAGTCGTCGTGCCAGCGCTGGCCGGCGCTGAACCAGGTCACGTGCGGCGGGTTGATGCCCCGGGCCGGGTCACCCGGCGGGGTGGCGGCCCACACCACGAGCGGGTCGTCGGCGTTGGCCACCACCCGTACGTTTGTGTGCCGGACCAGCGCCGCGCGCCAGAGCTGCGCCATCATGGCGACCTCCTTGGCCCGGTCCAGCTGGTCGCGGGAGAGGTTCAGCAGCGCGACAACGTGCGGCTCGGTCGCCTCCAGCACCTGGGCGAGGTAGTGCTCGTCGACCTCCAGCACCGCGTACGGGGTGCTGCCGGCCTTGGCCAGCGCCGAAGTGTGCCCGCTGGGCATGTTGGCGCCGAAGGAGTTGGTGGCGACCCGGCCGAGCACGCCGACCGCGGCGGAGGTCAACCGGGTGGTGGTGGTCTTGCCGTTGGTGCCGGAGACGAGCGCGATGGCGCGTCCTGCCGACAGGTGCGCCAGCAGGTCCGGGTCGATCTTCAGCCCGATCCACCCGCCGATCACCGATCCGTCGCCACGGCCGGCGGCCCGGGAGAGCGCCGCGGCGGTCCGTGACACGGAGCTGGCCACCTTGGCCCGTAGGGGCATTTTCGCGTCCGTCACGCGAGCGAGGTTACCGGACCGCCCGCCTCACCAGATCGCCGCCGACGGTGAACCGTTCGGCCGTGGCATCCGTGCGGGAAGGCGGATCGCGCTCCACCGGACGGAGTCGATCTATGTCGGAAAGCGGACCACGCCGGGCGGGCGCTGGCGCCCTCCACTCCGCTCCACCCCGTGTGACGTGCGGTTTTGCCTTCGGATCGGACGCGCCACGCGGGCGAATCTGGTTGCAGGTGGAGGGAAGTGGAGTAAGGTGGGGCCCAATGGTGAGGCCGGGAGGGCTCACCGGCCCGGGGGGTCAGCGGCGCCGCGAACGCCGCTCAAGGGCGAGGGGGTAGGGCCGGATGTTCCTCGGCACCCACACTCCGCGCCTGGACGACAAAGGCCGGTTGATCCTTCCGGCCAAGTTCCGGGATGAGCTGGCGGGGGGTGTCGTGGTCACCAAAGGGCAGGATCGTTGCCTTTATGTCTTTCCGACACCCGAGTTCCAGCGGATCGCGGAGCAGCTGCGCGCGCAGCCGATGACGCACAAGGCGGCCCGGGCCTACAGCCGGGTCTTCTTCGCCAGCGCGCACGACGAGGTGCCGGACAAGCAGGGCCGCGTGACGATTCCGGCACATCTTCGCCAGTACGCCGCGCTCGACCGTGACCTGGTGGTCATCGGCGCGAGCACGCGGGTGGAGATCTGGGACAGGGTCGCCTGGGAGACCTACCTCGCCGAGAGCGAAGACGACTTCGCCGACATCGAGGAGGGGGTGCTGCCCGGCGGTCTGTAGGGCGGAACGGCGCCCGACGTACTGCGAGATCTCCAGCCGCTTTCGAGTTCCTGGCACCCCTTCCCCGGTGCCAGGCGCACGATCCAGTCATCGGGCGACGGTCCGGTGTCAGGCGGGAGCGGATGGGGATCTGGCGGTACGACGGCAGCGCCGTCGCCACGACAGGCGCGTGAGAAGAACGGACGTTTCAACCAGTGGGGGTCAACATGGGGGAGTTGCGCGGCACGCATGTGCCGGTGCTGCTCGAGCGGTGTCTCGAGCTGCTGGCCCCCGCGCTGGGTCGAGGCGGCCGGACGGTGCACGTCGACGCGACGCTCGGCCTGGCCGGGCACGCGGAGGCGGTGCTGGAGGCGCACCCGGAGACGGTCCTGATCGGGCTCGACCGGGACACCGAGGCGCTCGCCCACGCGCGGGTCCGGCTGGCGCGGTTCGCCGACCGGGTGCACCTGGAGCACGCCGTCTACGACGAGCTGCCCGAGGTGCTGGAGCGGCTGGGCTATCCGGGCATCGACGGGATCCTGTTCGACCTGGGTGTCTCGTCGCTGCAACTGGACGCGCCCGACCGCGGGTTCGCCTACGCCCAGGACGCGCCGCTGGACATGCGGATGGACCAGACGCGGGGGGTGACCGCCGAAGAGGTGGTCAACACGTACGCCCATCCGGATCTGGCCCGCGTGCTGCGGGTGTACGGCGAGGAGAAGTTCGCCGGCCGGATCGCCTCGGCGATCATCCGGGAGCGGGAGCGCACCCGGATCACCTCGTCCGCGCGGCTGGCGGAGCTGGTCCGGGACTCCATTCCGGCACCAGCGCGACGAACGGGCGGACACCCGGCAAAGAGAACGTTTCAGGCTTTACGGATCGAGGTAAACAGAGAGCTGGCAGCGCTGGAGACGGCGCTGCCGTCCGCGCTCGACGCCTTGACCGTGGGTGGTCGCATGGTGGTCCTGTCCTACCACTCGCTGGAGGACCGGCTCACCAAGGTGGCGCTCGCGGACCGGGTCCGCAGTAAGGGCCCGATCGACCTCCCGGTCGAGCTGCCCGGGTCCGGTCCGACGTTCCGGCTGCTCAGCCGGGGCGCGGAACTACCCGGGGAGGCGGAGGTCGCCGCGAACCCGCGTGCCGCCTCGGTGCGGCTGCGGGCAGCGGAACGACTCGACCCGAACGCGACAGAGCAGGGGCGGACCGACCGCGAACGGTCCCGCCGCAGGGTGAAGGGGATGCACCAGCCGGGCACGGGGTCAGCCTGATCCGTGGGGGATCAGGGGCGCCGGCCCGGTAGAGGGACGGATGTTGAGGGGGAGGGGACATGAACATTGACAAGCGCGACCGCCGGGACGTCACCGGCGGCGGGCAGCGCGCACCGCGGTCGGGGGGCCGGACCGCGGCGGAGCGAGCCCCGCGCGTGGGGAACGGTACGCCACGCATCGATCGAGTCAACCGGCAGGGGGAGGCTCGCGCCCGGGGGGCGCGCGAGTTCCCGACCCAGGGCAGCGCGGCGCTGCGTCCGGCCGAGAAGGCCGGCGCGGCGGCGACCGCTCGCTCGCCCCGGCTGCGGGTGGCGCCGCCGCCGCCGGTGTCGGTGCCGCGTGCGCCGTTCGCGGCGCTGATCGTGGTGCTTGTCGTCGGCGGGGTGCTCGGCATCCTGGCGGTCAACACCAAGATCAACGAGAACGCCTTCCGACTGGAGAAGCTGCAGCAGCAGCAGTCCCGACTGGACCTGGAGAAGCAGCAGCTCGACAAGCAGATCGCCGACGCCAAGGCGCCCGGCAACCTGACCGCCGAGGCGCGTCGCCTGGGCCTGGTCGACGCCGGTGAGCCGGCGTACATCCGGATGCCGGACGGCAAGCCCATCGGCGTGCCGAAGCCGGCGACCGGCGAGCCGTCGGTCACCAGCCAGGGCGCGGGAGGCTGACCGGTGTCACCGAGGTCGGACGAGCCGCGCCGGGATCCCACGGGGTCCCGGCGCGGCTCTTCGCGTGCGGCCGGTTCGGCCGACGATGAGTCGCGGGCCGGCGAGCAGGGCATCGGGGGCATCTCCGGCGCCCGGGCGTACACCCCGAGGGGTCGGACCGTCCGCGAGGGCACACCGGCGCGCGGTGGGGCCGCCGAGCAGCGGCGTACCCCGCGTAGCACCCGGTCCGGCGACCCGTTCCGGCCGGCGTTGCAGGTGCTCGACGGCGGCCGGGCCGCCGCCCGATCGGGCCGGCGGGACGCGCCGGCGGCCGGCCGGGGCGGCGTCGTGCGGACCGTCGCGCCGCGCACCCCGCGCGGCCCGGCCGGCGACGAGCCGCCGCCGCGCCGCCGCACCACGCCGCGCGCGCCCGGCCGCGCCGACCGACCGGCGGCCCGGCGACCGTCCCGCAAGCCGCCGCGCCCGCCCAAGCTCGCCGACCCGCGGCTGCGGCTGCGCCTGGGCACCGTGCTCACCCTGACGCTCTTCGCCGTCATCGGCGTGCGGTTGATCTTCCTGCAGGCGGTCGACACCCCGGCGTACGCCGGTGGTGGCGTCGCCGACCGGACCCGCACTGTCGAGTTGCCCGCGCCGCGCGGCGCGATCTACGACTTCCGGGGCGAGCCGCTGGCCCACAGCGTTGAGGCGCGGTACGTGTTCGCCGACCCGACCCTGATCGAGGACCGGACCAAACCCGGGTGGATCGGCGCCGACGCCACCGCGAAGGCGCTCTCTCCGCTGCTGGGCATTCCGGCGTCGAAGCTCATCGAGCTGATGAAGCCCCGCAAGCTGGAGAACGGCGTCCAGTCCCGTTTCGAGTACCTGGCCCGGGGGGTGGAGATCCCGACGGCCAAGCAGGTGCAGGCTCTGGACCTGCCCGGCATCTGGGTGCACCGCGACGAGCGCCGGGAGGTACCCGGCGACGACCTGGCGGCCAACCTCATCGGCTTCACCAGCCAGGACATGGTCGGGCTGGAGGGGTTGGAGGCCCGCTACGACGATCTGCTCGCCGGGCAGGACGGCAAGCGGGTGTACGAGGCAGGCCTCGGTGACCTCGCCGCGCCGATCCCGGGCGGCTACAGCAAGACGACCCCGGCCAAGCCGGGCAGCTCGCTCACCCTCACCATCGACCGTGACCTGCAGTTCCGCACCCAGCAGATCCTCAGCGCGGGGATGGCGGGGCAGCGGGGCGCGACAGCCGCCGCCGTGATCATCGACGTGGCCACCGGCGAGGTGCGGGCGCAGGCCAGCGATCCCACCTACAACGCCGCGAAGCCGGGAGACAGCGACCCGGTCGCCCGGGAGGACGCCGCGACCAGCTTCGTGATCGAGCCGGGCTCGGTGCACAAGGCCATCACCTACGCCGCGGCGCTGCAGGAGGGGGTGATCACGCCGGGCACCACCTTCCCCATCGCCAACGCCATCAAGAAGGGCGACACCTGGTTCCCCGACACCCACCCGGCAAACGGCCGGAAGATGAGCGTGCCAGGGATGCTTGCCTACTCGTCGAACGTCGGCGCCATCACCGTCGGCGACCGGCTCGGCCGGGACCGGCTGATCGACTACCAGAAGCGCTTCGGGCTGGGCAAGCCCACCGGCGAGGGTCTGCCCGGCGAGGCCAGCGGGCGGCTGCTGCCGGCCGACGAGTGGAGCGAGTCGTCGCGCGGGTCGGTGCCGATCGGGCACAGCGTCGACGCCACCCCGTTGCAGATGGCCGCCGCGTACGCCACCATCGCCAACGACGGCACGTACGTGCAGCCGCACCTCGTGAAGGAGACGATCGGCCCGGACGGCAAGCGGACCCCCGGGCCGGCGCCTGTCACCCGCTCGGTGCTCAGCCCGCAGAACGCGGCGGCCCTGCGCACCATGCTGGAGGCGGTCACCACTGTCGAGGGCGCCACCGGCACCCTGGCGGCGGTGCCCGGCTACCGGGTGGCCGGCAAGACCGGCACCGGCTGGCGTCGGGTCGACGGCAAGAGGCAGCCGGGCGAGGTGTCCTCCTTCATCGGCATGGCCCCCGCCGAGAAGCCCCGGTACGTGATCGCTGTCTTCGTGTACGCGCCAGGTGGTGGGGGCGCGGCGATCGCCAACCCGGCGTTCCGCGACATGATGCAGTTCACGCTGCGTCACTACCGCGTGCCGCCGTCCGCGAGTGGTTCCGCACCCAAGTTCGTGGTCTATCCGCGCTGAGCAGCGCGGGCGCGACATCATCGGTGAGTGCCGACGAACCACCGGGGCGGCTGTGCGGCCGGAACCGGACGACCGGGTAGGGTCTGACGCCGTGCCCGGCAATCCACGTCCACGTACCGTGACCGGCGTCCGGCTCGGTGACCTCGCCGTCCGGCTCTCCGTCGACCTCCCGGCGGACGCCGCCGACGTGGTCGTCACCGGTGCCACCCACGCCAGCCAGGAGATCCGCCCCGGCGACCTGTACGCGGCCCTGCCCGGCGCCCGCCGCCACGGCGCGGAGTTCGCCGTCGGCGCCGCCGAGGCCGGCGCGGTGGCCCTGCTGACCGACCCGGCCGGTGCCGAGCTGGCGGCGGCGAGCGGCCTTCCCGCCCTGGTGGTGCCCGACCCGCGCGCCGTGCTCGGCGAACTGGCCTCGGCGGTCTACGGCGACCCGACGGCCGCGCTCACCGTCATCGGCGTCACCGGCACCGCCGGCAAGACCTCCACCGCGTACCTGGTCGAGTCGGGGTTGCGCGCCGCCGGGCACACCACCGGGCTGATCGGCACCGTGGAGACCCGGCTCGGCGACCTGGTCATCGACAGCGTGCGGACCACCCCCGAGGCGACCGATCTGCACGCGATGCTCGCCACCGCCCGGGAGCGGGGCGTCACGGCAGTGGTCATGGAGGTGTCCAGCCACGCCCTCGCCATGGGCCGGGTCGGCGGGGTGCGCTTCGCCGTGGGCGGGTACACCAACTTCGGCTCCGACCACCTGGACTTCCACGCCGACAGCGCCGACTACTTCGCCGCCAAGGCGCAGCTCTTCGACGGCCGCTGCGCGGTCGAGGTGCTCAACCACGACGACCCGGCGCTGAAGCCGCTGTACAAGCCGGCGACGGTCAGCTACTCGGCGCTCGGCGACCCGACCGCGACGTGGTGGGCCGACGGCGTCGACGGCGAGGGGTACGCCCAGCGGTTCACCGCACACGGCCCGGACGGCCTGGCGCTGACCGCCGGGGTGGCGCTGCCCGGGCGGCACAACGTGGCCAACGCGCTGCTGGCGATCGCCGCCCTGGTGGGCGCCGGGGTGGACCCGACGACCGCTGCGGCCGGCGTGGCCGCCTGCGGTGGCGTGCCCGGCCGCCTGCAACTGGTCGACGTCGTCGGCCCGGTGCGCGGGGTGGTCGACTACGCGCACAAGGCCGACGCGATCGTGGCCGCGCTCGCCGCGCTGCGCGAGCTGAGCGCCGGCCGGCTGATCTGCGTGATCGGCGCCGGCGGGGACCGGGACCGGGGCAAGCGCCCGGTGATGGGCGCCGCAGCGGCCGAAGGGGCCGACGTGGTGCTGGTGACCGACGACAACCCGCGTACCGAGGATCCGGCCCAGATCCGCGCCGAGGTGCTCGCCGGGGCGTACCGGGCCGGCACGGCCGCCCGGATCATCGAGGTGGCCGGTCGCCGGGACGCGATCGACGAGGCGGTCCTGCTGGCCGAGCCGGGTGACGTGATCGCGCTGCTCGGCAAGGGTCATGAGCGGGGCCAGGAGGTGGCGGGCGAGATGCTCCCGTTCGACGACAGCACCGAGCTGGCCGACGCGCTGCGGGCCCGCTTCTCCGACCGGGCGGGTCAGCGGTGATCGCGCTGACCCTGGCCGAGGTGGCCGCAGCGGTGGACGGGCGGCTCGTGCACGCCGATCCGGCCGCCACCGTCACCGGTTCGGTCGAGTTCGACTCGCGCAAGGTCGGCCCCGGTTCGCTCTTCGTGGCGTTTCCGGGGGAGAAGGTCGACGGGCACGACTACGCGGCGACGGCGCTGGCTGCCGGAGCGGTGGCGGTGCTCGGCACCCGCGAGCTGCCCGAGGTACCGATGGTGCTCGTCGACGACGCCCTGACCGCGATGGGTCGGCTGGCCCGCGCGGCGGTGGCCCGGCTGCCCGAGCTGACCGTGATCGGTGTGACCGGCTCCTCGGGCAAGACCACCACGAAGGACCTGATCGGCCAGCTCACCGCCCGCCTCGGCGCCACGGTGGCCCCGCCCGGGTCGTTCAACAACGAGCTGGGCCACCCGTACACGGCGCTGCTGGCCGGGCCGGACACCCGCTACCTGGTGATGGAGAAGGGCGCCCGCGGGATCGGGCACGTGCGCTACCTCTGCGAGCTGGTGCCGCCCCGCATCTCGGTGGTGCTCAACGTCGGGACGTCGCACATCGGCGAGTTCGGCTCCCAGGACAACATCGCCCAGGCCAAGGGTGAGCTGGTCGAGGCGCTGCCGGCCGACGGGCTCGCCGTGCTGAACGCCGACGACCCCCGGGTGGACGCCATGGCCCGTCGCACCCGGGCCCGTGTGGTTCGCTACGGCGAGGCGCCGGACGCCGACCTGCGCGCCGAGGACGTCACGCTCGACGAGCGGGGGCACCCGTCGTACACCCTTGTCACGCCGGAGGGGCGCGTGCCGGTGCGGCTCGCGTTGACCGGCCGTCACCAGGTCGGCAACACCCTCGCCGCCGCCGCGGTCGCCCGGGAGCTGGGCATGCCGCTGGCCGACCTGGCCCCGGCGCTCGGCGCGCTGGGGCTGAAGTCCACCCGGCGGATGGACGTCTTCGACCGGCCCGACGGGGTGACGGTCATCGACGACTCGTACAACGCCAACCCGGCCTCGATGGCGGTGGCGCTCCGGGCGCTCGCCAGCCTCGGTCGGGAACGGCGTACCGTCGCGGTGCTCGGTTACATGGCCGAGCTGGGCCCGTTCGAGCGCGACGGCCATGCCGAGGTCGGCCGACTCGCGGCCGAGCTGGGTGTCGACCGGCTGCTCGTGGTGGGCGAGCCGGCCGCGCCGATCCACGAAGGCGCGACAGCGGTAGTGAACTGGGGAGGAGAGTCGGTGCTGCTCACCGATCAGGCGGCGGCCGTCGAGGTGCTGCGGGGCGAGCTACGGCCGGGTGATGTCGTCCTGGTCAAGGGTTCCCGGTATCGGACCTGGGAGGTGGCCGACGCCCTGCGCGCCGACGCCGCCGAGGAGGCCAGCCGATGAGGGCGGTCATCGTCGCCATCGGGGTGGCCTTCATCGTCTCGCTGTTCGGCACGCCGATCGCGATCAAGGTGTTCACCCGGCTCAAGGCCGGCCAGCCGATCCGCTCCGACGGCCCGGCCATGCACCAGGGCAAGAAGGGCACGCCCACGATGGGCGGCGTGGTCTTCATCCTGGCCACGGTGATCGCGTACGTGGCTGGGCACCTGGCGCTGACCACGCTGCCGGACCTGCAGATCGCGCAGGTGGAGCCGACCATCACCGCGCTGGTGCTGCTGGGTCTGATGGTCTTCTCCGGCGCGGTGGGCTTCCTCGACGACTTCCTCAAGGTGCGCAAGCGCAACAGCGCCGGTCTGAACAAGCGCGGGAAGCTGCTCGGCCAGATCCTGGTCGGCGCGGTCTTCGGCGTGGTGGCGCTGTACTTCCCGAGCACGATGACCGACGCGACGGGCGCGAAGACCAACACCGAGACGGTGGGCAGCACCACGCTGAGCTTCATCCGGGACATCGACGCCCTGGAGGTCAGCAAGATCGGCGCGGTGATCATCTTCATCTTCGTGGTGATGGCCGCCACGAACGGCGTGAACCTCACCGACGGTCTGGACGGCCTGGCCACCGGCGCCTCGGTGATGGTCCTCGCGGCGTACGCGCTCATCGCGTTCTGGCAGTACCGGCACTGGTGCGCCGACCCGAGCTACAAGCAGCCGTACTGCTACTCCGTCCGGGACCCGCTGGAGATCGCGCTGATAGCCGGGGCCGCGGCGGGGGCCTGTGTGGGCTTCCTCTGGTGGAACACGTCCCCGGCGCGGATCTTCATGGGTGACACCGGGGCGCTGGGCCTGGGCGGCCTGATCGCCGGCATGGCGATGTCCACCCGGACCATCCTGCTGCTGCCGATCATCGGTGGGCTCTTCGTGATCATCACGATGTCCGTGGTGATCCAGATCATCTCCTTCCGGACCACAGGTAAACGTGTGTTCCGCATGTCGCCGCTGCAGCACCACTTCGAGTTGGCCGGCTGGAGCGAGGTCAACATCGTGGTCCGGTTCTGGATCATCGCCGGTATCGGTGTCGCCATCGCCCTGGGCCTGTTCTACAGCGAGTTCCTCGCCAACATGACCTGATCCATCCCTCGTTCGGCCAACCCTGTTCGGCGGGCCCGCTGGCCGATGCGGCGTGCGTGTCGCCGGCGGAGCCCGACACGCCCGGTGCGTCGTTGTGGGCCTGTCGGGCGCGCCGAGCGGTGATGATGTCCGGGTGGGGGAGGAACCAGGCACCGAGGACAGGACAGCCGGTCGGCCGCGACGGTCACCGGGCACGGCGCGAGCGGCCGAGCCCGGCCGGGCCGCCCGCGAGCCCGATCGCGCGGGGCGTGAGCCCGATCGCGCGGCGCGTGCGGCGGATGGCGCGGCCCGCGAGGCGGACGGAGCGGCGCGCGAGCCGGGCCGGGGAGCGCGTGAGCCGGGCGCCCCGGGGCGTACGGCTGGCACGGCAGGGCGTGAGCCGGAGAGCGTCGCCGCCGTCCCGCTGCGAGGGCTGGATCCGGCCGGCGGGCTGGCCGCGCTGCGGGGCCTGCTGGACCGGCCGCTGGCGTCCTACTACCTGCTGCTGTCCAGTGCCGGCCTGCTGCTGCTCATCGGGCTGACCATGGTCTTCTCGGCGACAAGCGTGAAGGACTACGCCGAGGACGGCAACGCGTCCGCCTCGGTGACCAAGCAGGCCATCTTCGCGGTGATCGGCATCGGGGCGTTCTGGGTGTGTCAGCGCCTGCCCGCCAGCACCTACCGCTCGCTGGGCCGGCCGCTGCTGTACACGTCGGTGGCGCTGCTGCTGGTGCTCAACCTGCTGGTGGCCTACGGCCGGCTCGCCAATCTGAAGTCGGTCGTGTTCGGGCCGGTCGAGGCGCGGCTGAACTGGCTGTTCGTCGTCGGGATCCAGGTGCAGCCCTCCGAGTTGGCCAAGTTCGCGCTGGTGCTGTGGGGCTCGCACGTCATCGCCCGCAAGGGCGCCGCGCTGGGTTGGTGGCGAGAACTGGCCACCCCCCTCTTTCCGGTCATGGGCCTGCTCTTCGTCCTGGTCGGCTACAACGACACGGGCACGATGCTCTGCCTGCTGGCCCTGGTGGTCGGCCTGCTGTGGGCCGCCGGGGTGCGGATGCGGGTCTTCGGCACCCTCGCGGCGGCCGGACTGGTGGGCGTCGGCCTGCTCGTCGCGGTGGCCTCGCTGGGCGCCGGCTCGGGCGACAGCGACGAGGAGAACTACCGCTTCGCCCGGCTCGCCATGTTCTTCAATCCACCGGACCCGGAGAAGTGCAAGCTCGACGGCTGCCTCCAGTTCTACCAGGGCCGGCTGGCCATCGAGCACGGCGGCTGGTTCGGCGTCGGGCTGGGCAAGGGCAGCCTCAAGTGGGACTGGCTGCCCGAGGCCCACAACGACTTCATCTTCGCGATCATCTCGGAGGAGTTGGGGGTGATCGGCTGCGCGGTGGTGCTCAGTCTGTTCGCGGTTCTCGCGTACACCGGTCTGCGCATCGCCCGGCGGGTCGACGACCCGTTCCGGCGGCTCGCCGCCGCCGCGGTAACCACCTGGCTGGTGAGCCAGGCGGTGATCAACATCGGTGGGGTGGTGGGGTTGCTGCCGATCACCGGTCTGCCGCTGCCGTTCATCTCCGACGGCGGAAGTGCCCTGGTCGTGACCCTGGCCGCGATCGGGATGCTGGCGTCCTTCGCGCGCGCCGAACCCGATGCGGCCAGAGCGCTGCATGCCCGTCCGCCGGCCCGGTGGGTCCGACTACTCTGGGCCCCGTTGCCGCCGCTTCCCGGCCGGCGTCGCCGACCGGCGACGCCGCCGGCTGGCCGAGGGTCCGTGCCCCGGTCCCGCGAGCGGCGCGAGGACGACCAGGCCGCACCGCGCGGCGTCCGGCAGGGCCGGAGCCGCCAGGGTACGGCGAGCGAGAGGAGACGCTGATGGGTCCGCTGCGTTCGGTGGTGCTCGCGGGAGGTGGCACCGGGGGGCACATCTACCCGCTGCTCGCCTTCGCCGACTGCCTGCGCCGACACGACCCGGGCGTCCGGATCACCTGCCTCGGCACACCCAAGGGCATGGAGAACGAGCTGATCCCGCCGCAGGGCTACGACCTGCGGCAGATCCCGGCGTACCAGCTGCCCCGCTCGGTGAACATGAACCTGGTCCGTACCCCGGGCCGGATGTGGACCGCGGCCCGCGCCGCCGGCAAGGTCATCGACGAGGTGCGCGCCGACGCGGTCGTGGGCTTCGGCGGGTACGTCTCGGTGCCGGCCTACCTGGCCGCGTGGCGCCGCGAGCTGCCCATGGTGATCCACGAGGTGAACGTGCCGCCGGGTGTGGCGAACCGCCTCGGCATGAAGTTCACCAAGAACATCGCTGTCGGCTTCCCGCACCAGCCGAGCCAGGCCGAGTCGCTGCGCGACGCGACAGTGGTGGGGGTGCCGCTGCGTCGCAGCATCGCCTCGCTGGACCGGTACGCGCTGCGAAACGCCGCCCGCGCCCGCTTCGGGCTCCGCCCGGACCTGCCGGTGCTCTTCGTCGCGGGTGGCTCGTCGGGCGCCCGCTCGATCAACCTGGCGGTCTCCGGGGCGGCCAAGGAGCTGGCCCGCAACGGCGTGCAGGTGCTGCACGTGATGGGTGCCCGCAACGAGCCGGTGCCGATCCCCACCGACCTGCCGGTGCCGTACGTGACGCTGCCGTACCTGTCCGAGATGGAGTTGGGTTACGCCGCGGCCGACCTCATGCTGGCCCGGGGCGGCGCGATGACTGTCGCCGAGGTGGCCGCGATCGGCCTGCCGACGATCTTCGTGCCGTACCCGCACAGCAACCAGGAGCAGAAGCGCAATGCGCTGCCCGTGGTGGAGGCCGGCGGTGGGCTGCTCGTCGACGACGCGGAGCTGACCCCGGACTGGCTGGAGCGCGCGGTGATCCCGCTGATCCGCGACCCGCAGCGGCTCTACGCGATGGGCGCCGCGGCGTCGGCGTACGGGCGGCGCGACGGCGACGAGGCGCTGCGCTCGTTCGTCCTCGAGGCGGTGGCCCGATGACGGCGCAGTTCACCCCGGCCGGCACGCTCACCGCCGAGGACCTGGGTGCCGTCCACCTGATCGGCGTGGGTGGGGTGGGCATGCTCGGTGTGGCCCGGCTGCTGCTCACCCGCGGCATCCGGGTCTCGGGCAGCGACCTGCGGGAGTGGCCGTCGCTGGCCGGTCTGCGGGCGCTCGGCGGCACCATCCACCTCAGCCACGAGGCGAGCAACCTCGACGGTGTGGACACCGTCGTCTACTCGTCGGCCATCCCGCAGGACCACCTGGAGATGGTCGAGGCGCGTCGGCGGGGTCTGCGGGTGCTGCACCGTTCGGAGGCACTCGCCGCGGCGATGACCGGCCGCCGGGCGATCGCGGTGGCCGGCACCCACGGCAAGACCACCACCACCTCGATGGTGACCATGGTGCTCCAGCAGGCCGGGGTCGACCCGTCCTTCGTGATCGGTGGGGAGATCTCCGAGGTCGGCTCGGGCGCGCACCACGGCACCGGCGAGTACTTCGTGGTCGAGGCCGACGAGAGTGACCGCTCGTTCCTCATCTATCGCCCGTACGTCTCGATCATCACGAACGTCGAGGCGGACCACCTGAACACGTACGGCGACTACGCCACGCTGGAGGCGGCGTTCGTCGAGTTCGCCCGGCTCACCGACCCGGACGGGTTCATCATCACCTGCGCCGACGACCCGGGCGGCCGACGGCTGGCGGCGACCCTGCGCGCCGAGGGGCGGCGGGTGCACACGTACGGCGCGGCCGAGGACGCCGACCTGCGGCTCACCGAGATCGTCTCCTCCGCGCGGGGCGTGCGCTACCTGGCCGCGATCGACGGGCGGTCGCTTGGCGAGTTCCGGCTGCCCGTGCCGGGCCGGCACATGGGGCTCAACAGCGCCTCGGCGGTGCTTGCCGCGTACCTGCTGGAACTGCCGCTCGAAGCGGCGGAGGCGGCGCTGGCGGTCTTCCCTGGCGTGCGGCGGCGCTTCGAGCGCAAGGGCGTCGCGGACGGTGTGCTGGTCTACGACGAGTACGCCTACCACCCCACGTCGATGACGCTGGCCATGCAGACGCTGCGGGAGGTGGCCGGCGACGGGCGGTTGATCGTCGTCTTCCAGCCGTACCGGCTGTACCGCACCCGCGACAACCAGGCGGAGATCGCCGAGGCGCTGGCCATCGCCGACGAGGTGGTGCTGCTGGAGGTCTTCGGGCCGGGCGAGCTGCGCCAGCCCGGTGAGGGTTCGGCGGCGCTGATCGATGCGGTGGCGTTGCCGGCCGAGCGGAAGGTGTTCGTCGACTCCTGGGAGGACGCGCCGGTCGAGGTGGTCCGCCGGGCCCGTTCGGGCGACGTGGTGGTGACCATGGGCGCCCCGCCGATCTCGCTGATGGGTGACGAGCTGCTGGCGGCTCTGGGTGCGCGTACCGCCGACGCGGCGCCGACCGCGACTGTCGACCCGGTGGCGACGACACCGGCGATCGGCCAACCGGTGCCCGGCGGGTCCACGACCGGTGGCGACGGAGCGGCCCTCGGTGGCGCCGCCGCGCCGGACGGCGCGGCCCCGACGGCCGGATGAGTCCCGGCCCCGCCCGAGGGCGGACCAGCGGCGCCGACGGCGGTACGCCGCGGCGCGGTCCGGTCCGGCGGTGGCAGTTGGTCCGGGCCGGCAGCGACGCGGTGCCGCCGTCGACCCGCCGCTTCATGGCCCGGGCTCGGCAGCGCCGGATGCGGGCGGCCCTGCCGTGGGCGGTGGCCGCCGGGGTGCTGGCCCTGCTCGGGCTTGTCGCCTGGACGGTGCTCGGTACCGGGCTGTTCGGGGTCCGCGCGGTGACTGTGGAGGGTGCCAAGCTGGTCACGGACGTGCAGGTGCGCGACGCGGTGGGGGTGGCGGACGGGGTGCCGCTGGCGCGGGTGGACCTGGAGGCCGCGGCGCGTCGGGTCGGCGCGTTGGCGCCTGTGGAGCGGGCCACCGTGTCGCGGGACTGGCCGGGCACGCTTGTGGTCCGGGTGACCGAGCGGACGGCGGTGGCGGTGGTGCCGCAGGCGGACGCGTTCGCGCTTGTCGACCGCAGCGGCGTGGCGTTCCAGACGGTGGCCCGCCGCCCCGCCGGGCTGCCGCTGGTGCGGGTGGCCCGGCCGGCCGCCGACGACCCGGACACCCGGGCCGCGCTGGACGTGCTCGGGGTGCTGACCCCGCAGCTACGTGCCGAGTTGGTGGACCTGAGCGTGCAGGGCCTGGCGCGGATCAGCCTGCGGCTGCGCGGGGACCGCACGGTGGTCTGGGGCGACGCCACGCGGGGTACGGACAAGGCCCGGGTGGCCACCGCGCTGCTCGGTGAGGACAGCGACCGGATCGACGTGAGCGCGCCGGACGTGGTGACCTTCCGCTGACCGGTGAGCGCGCGGGAACGTGACGAGTCGCGCTCCGACGGCGACACGCCGGTCGGGTCCTTGGCTCATCGCGTGGTGGCGCTTACGTTGCCCGGAAGAGGTTCAGTGGTTGACATAACTGTAAGCCTCTAGTAGAGGGTGAGGGTTACCCCTGGCTCTCGCTGGTGACAGCTGTCGTCGGCCGCTGGTCTGGCCACGCCGTACCCGGTCGGCCGAAGCCAATCTCGAAGGAAAGGACCGGAGATGACACCTCCGCACAACTACCTGGCGGTCATCAAGGTCGTCGGCATCGGGGGCGGCGGCGTCAACGCCGTCAACCGGATGATCGAGGTTGGGCTCAAGGGCGTCGAGTTCATCGCGATCAACACCGATGCCCAGGCGCTGCTGATGAGTGACGCCGACGTCAAGCTCGACGTCGGCCGGGAGCTGACCCGTGGCCTGGGGGCCGGGGCCAACCCGGACGTCGGCAAGAACGCCGCCGAGGACCACCGCGACGAGATCGAGGAGGTGCTCAAGGGCGCCGACATGGTCTTCGTGACCTGCGGCGAGGGCGGCGGCACCGGCACCGGCGGCGCGCCGGTGGTGGCAAACATCGCCCGTAAGCTCGGCGCGCTGACCATCGGCGTGGTGACCCGCCCGTTCTCCTTCGAGGGCAAGCGCCGCCAGGTGCAGGCCGAGACGGGGATAGACGAGCTCCGCAACCAGTGCGACACGCTCATCGTCATTCCGAACGACCGGCTGCTGGCGCTCGGCGACCGCAACATCAGCATGATGGACGCCTTCCGCACGGCCGACCAGGTGCTGCTCTCCGGTGTGCAGGGCATCACCGACCTGATCACCACCCCTGGTCTGATCAACCTGGACTTCGCCGACGTCAAGAGCGTGATGAGCGGCGCGGGCAGCGCGCTGATGGGCATCGGCAGCGCCCGCGGGGAGAACCGCGCGGTCGAGGCGGCCGAGGCGGCCATCTCCAGCCCTCTGCTGGAGCAGAGCATGGACGGTGCGCGCGGCGTGCTGCTCTCCATCGCCGGCGGCTCCGACCTGGGCCTGTTCGAGATCAACGACGCGGCGCAGCTGGTCACCGACGCGGCCCACCCGGATGCCAACATCATCTTCGGCGCGGTGATCGACGACGCGCTCGGCGACGAGGTGCGGGTGACTGTCATCGCGGCGGGCTTCGACGGTGGCACTCCGGCGTACAAGGCGGCCGAGCCGACCCGCAAGACCAACACCAACCAGCCGGCGCCGCAGAGCACCCCGGTGCCGCCGCCGGCCACCCTGCCGGCCCCGGCCCAGTCGCCGCGCCGGGTGCTCTTCGACGACGTGGACGTGCCCGACTTCCTCAAGAACGGTTCCTGAGCACCGCCGATGACCGACAGCTCAGCCACGGTACGACCGGACCGGCGCGCCGAACTCGCGGCCGGCCTGGCCCAGGTGCGGGCCCGGATCGCCGACGCCTGCGCGAACGCGGGCCGGGACCAGGCCGACGTCACGATGATCGCCGTGACCAAGACGTACCCGGCCGGGGACGCGCTCGCGTTGGCCGGGCTCGGGGTGACCGACATGGGGGAGAACCGCGACCAGGAGGCGGCCGGCAAGGCCGCCGAGGTGGCCGCGGCCGGGGTGCGTCCGCGCTGGCACTTCATCGGGCAGTTGCAGCGCAACAAGGCCCGCTCGGTCGTCCGCTATGCCGACGTCGTGCACTCGGTGGACAGCGTGCGGCTGGCCCGCGCGCTGGGCAGTGCGGCGGCGGAGCGGGAAGGGCCGCTGGACGCCCTGGTGCAGGTGAGCATCGACGGCGATCCGGCGCGCGGCGGCGCGTTGCCCGACTCGGCCGATGAGGGTGCCGGGCTGGAGGCGGTCGCCGCGGCGGTGGCCGACGCGCCCGCGCTGCGGTTGGCCGGTCTGATGGCGGTGGCGCCGCTGGGGTGGGAACCGGAGCGGGCCTTCGCCCGGTTGGCCGAGGTGGCCGAGGCCTTTCGGACGCTCCATCCGGGAGCGACATCGTTGTCGGCGGGAATGAGCGGCGACCTGGAAATCGCGATCCGATATGGCGCGACACATGTCCGCGTCGGTAGCGCGTTGCTCGGAATGCGTCCCACGCTGCGGTAGCCTGACCGCGAGACAGGCAAATTACATCAGTGTTGTTTCAGGGGCGGCGGATCCTTGTGGGGGTCGTGACGCGCGACGCGAATCGCGCGCCAGGGGGATTGCCGTTCCGGTCCGATGGGCATGGTTGTCCACTCGCGACGGGCGACATGGCACGGGGGCGAGTGCCGCACGGCGGACGGAAGGGCGCGGGATGGGTGCACTGCGCAAGGCGGGGGTCTGGCTCGGTCTCGTCGAGGAAGACGACGAGCGGGCCTACGACGACGGTGGCTACGACAAGGGTGGCTACCGCGACTCGCGCGACTCGCGGTACCGGCAGAGCCGGTACGCCGAGGAGTTCGCCGACGAGGACGACGACGACGCCGAGGAGCCGCCGGCTCCCCGGCCGCGCGCCAGCGAGCGGGGCCGGCTCTCCGAGCGGTCGACCGGGCGTGGTGGCGAGTCCGACCGCGGTGACGGTGAGCGTCCGGAGCGGGCCGAGCGGTCCAGCGTGCGGTCGATCACGCGGTCCTCGGCCGGCGACACGTCGGGGGCGCTGAGCTACCACACGCGCGACAATCTGGCCCTCGCGCCGCAGGCAGTGACGCGGGAGCGCGTGGCCGTGCCGGAGGAGGAGCAGCGGTACCAGATCACCACGCTGCACCCGACCACCTACCGCGAGGCGCGCACCATCGGTGAGCACTTCCGTGACGGCGTACCCGTGATCATCAATCTCACCGAGATGGATGAGGCCGACGCCCGCCGTCTGGTTGACTTCGCGGCCGGTCTGGCGTTCGGGCTGCGCGGTACGATCGAGCGCGTGACCAATCGGGTGTTCCTGCTCTCACCGGCCAATGTCCAGGTCACCGCGGAGGACAAGGCCAAGATCGCTGAGGGTGGATTTTTCAGCCTGAGTTGACCCCGCCCGACCCGAGGGACGTCGCTGACCGTGTTGTCGATCTTACTGCAAGTGTTGTACCTGGTCCTTTATGTCTTCCTGCTTCTTCTTCTGTCCCGGTTCGTGTTGAGCGCGGTTCTTCAGTACGGCCGCCGGTGGCAGCCGGGGCGCGGCGCGGCGGCAGGACTGGAATCCGTGTGGAGCGTCACTGATCCCCCTCTCAACGCGTTGAGGCGTGTGATCCCTCCGCTGCGAATTGGTACCGTGAGCATCGACCTGGCCTCCCTTGTGCTCCTGGTTATCCTGTTCGTGCTGATGGAGTTCGTGTTAGAGCCGTCGATCGTCAGGACCGCCTGATGACCGACGCGCTATCGCGGCCGCAACTGACCCGAGGAGTTTCGATGCCGCTGACCCCGGCCGACGTTCACAACGTCGCCTTCAAAAAGCCGCCGATCGGCAAGCGGGGGTATGACGAGGAGGAGGTCGACGCCTTCCTGGACGAGGTCGAGCGCGAGCTCGCCCGTCTCATCGAGGAGAACAACGAGCTGCGCGCCCAGGTGGAGCGCGGCGGCCGTGGCGGCGCCCCCGCCGGCCCCGGCGGCGACGCCCGACTGGCGGCGGAGCTCAACGACGTCAAGGCCCAGCTGGACCGGGTGCAGCGCGACAAGTCCGCTGCCGAGCAGGCCGCCCGCGCCATGCAGGCCGAGCTGGAGCAGGTCCGGGCGACCGGCGGTCCGGCCGGCGGCGTCACCGGTGACGGTGAGCAGCAGGCCCTGCGCGTGCTGATGATGGCCCAGCGCACCGCCGACGACCACGTGTCCGACGCGCGCCGCGAGGCCGACCAGCTGCTGTCCGAGGCCCGCAGCAAGGCCGAGGAGGTGACCCGCGAGGCTCGCGCGAAGGCCGACGCCCTGGAGCGGGACGCCCGCCAGCGGCACCAGGAGGCCATGGGCGGCCTGGACGCCAAGCGCACGGCCCTGCAGAAGCACATCGAGGAGCTCAAGCAGTTCGAGCGCGAGTACCGCACCCGGCTCAAGGCGTACCTGGAGAGCCAGCTGCGGGACCTCGACGGTCGCGGCCAGGGCCTCGAAGCCGAGATGACCCGCTCCGAGGCGGGCCGGGTCGCCGGCGGCAACGGGCTGGCGGCGGCAGGTCTCGCCGGTTCCTACGGCAGCGGGCGCTCCGGCGCCCTCGAAGCCGGACGCTGAGCACCGGCCGGCGATCGCTGTCCGCAGATGGTGACGGTCGCCGGCCCCGCTCGGACGGTACGACGCGGCGGGGGTGAGCCGTGATAGTTGCGAGTCTTCTGCTCATCCTCGTCGCTGTGGTGCTGCTGGTGTTCGGTCTGGCCGGTGGCTCCAGCGTTCTGTTGACCATTTCCATCGCGGCCAGTCTGCTGGCCGCCGTGGCGTTGGTGGTGGGCGCCCGCCAGGCAGCCGCCAACCGCGCGACGGCGGATCCCGGTCGGACCGGTCCGCGGGACCGCGCGACATTCCGCAGGGCCAGCCAGGCCGAGCCGGGTTTCGCGTACGGTCCACCGCTGGCCGAGCCGGAGGTGCCGGTCCAGCACGTACCGTCGACTGTCGGTAACGGCGGCACCGGGTGGCGGCAACCACCCGAGCCGCCGTCCGACCCCGACGCGGCCTCGCCCTATGACGCGGCCTCGCCCTATGGCGCGCCTTCGCCGTTCGAGCCCGAGGCGCCGTTCGTGAGCCCGGCCGACGGCGGGTCACGTTCCTCGCCCGTCAGCCCCGCGTCGCCCAAGGTGTCCCGGGGCGACCAGGCGTACACCTCCGACGCGGCGGCCGCCGACGCCCTGGCCGACGAGCCGGCCGAGCAACCGATCACCCCCGCCGAGGCGGCCCGGGTCTCCCGGCTGCCCGACCCCGTCGAGGTGGTGGACGGGCGACCCCGCTACCACCTGGCCGGTTGCCCGTACCTTGCCGGCCGGGTGCCCGAGACCCTTCCGGTCGCCGAGGCCGTCGAGCTGGGCTTCACGCCGTGCTCCGGGTGCGCGCCGGCCACCGCCCTGCTCACCGACGCCCGGCCGATCTGAGCGCGGTGCCGGTGCCCCCGCAGGACGCGCTCACCGTGGCGGTACGGGTGAAGCCCGGCGCCTCCCGCAACACCGTCGGCGGCCGCTTCGACGGCCCGCACGGCCCCGCCCTCATGATCGCGGTCCACGCTCCGGCTGTGGACGGCCGTGCGACCGAGGCGGCCCGCCGTGCCCTCGCCGACGCGTTGGGCGTCCGGGCGGCAACGGTGTCGTTGCGCACCGGCGCGACCAGCCGGGACAAGCTGTTCCTCGTCGACCGGCCCGGCCCCGAGCTGACCGACGTGCTGCACCGACTGCGCGACGGATCCGCAGGGTGAGGACCCCCCGGGCCCGGCAACCGTGACGCCAGGGCTGGACATCGCGCTGCTGCTCGGCGCGGCGGTGCTGCTGGTGGCGGTCGGCGCCGTCCGGCTCTCCAGTCGCCTCGGCGTGCCGAGCCTGCTGGTCTACCTGGCGCTCGGCGTGGCCATCGGCGAGGCCGGGCTGGGCATCCGCTTCGACGACGTCGAGTTGACCCGGACCCTCGGCTTCTGCGCGCTGATCGTGATCATCGCCGAGGGCGGCCTGACCGCCCGCTGGAGCACGCTGCGCCCGGTCCTCGGGCTGGCCTCCGCCCTCTCCACGGTGGGCGTGGTCGTCAGCATCGTGGTGGTCGGCATCGCCGTACACCTGTTGTTGGGTCTGGACTGGCGGCTGGCGTTGCTCTACGGCGCGGTGCTCTCCTCCACCGACGCGGCGGCCGTGTTCGCCACCCTGCGCCGGCTGCGGCTGCC
This sequence comes from Micromonospora sp. DT43, assembly GCF_049841645.1. Lineage (NCBI taxonomy): Bacteria > Bacillati > Actinomycetota > Actinomycetes > Micromonosporales > Micromonosporaceae > Micromonospora > Micromonospora sp. DT43. Next base: position 575,149 of record NZ_JBNCKR010000001.1, read on the forward strand.
GCCGCGGCTGACGGCCACGCTGGAGGCCGAGTCGGGCATGAACGACGCCCCGGTGGTGCTGCTGGTGGTGCTGCTGTCACACGAGGGCTGGTCGCATCCGTGGTGGTACGAGGTCGGGCTGGTCTGCTACGAGCTGGGTGTCGGGGCGGCGGTGGGCGTCGGTGCGGGCGTCGCCGGCACGTGGGCGCTGCGCCGGGCCGCGCTGCCGTCCGCCGGGCTGTACCCGATCGCCGCGGTGGGCATCACCGTGCTGGCGTACGCCGCCGGCGCCGTGCTGCACGCGTCGGGCTTCCTCGCCGTCTACGTGGCCGGGGTGCTGCTGGGCAACGCCCGGCTGTCGCACCGGCGGGCGATCCTCGGCTTCGCCGACGGGCTGGCGTGGCTCGCCCAGATCGGGCTGTTCGTGCTGCTCGGCCTGCTGGTCTCGCCGGGCCGGTTGGACGCGGCGGTGCTGCCGGCGGTGGTCGCCGGTCTGGCGCTGGTGCTGCTGGCCCGGCCGCTGTCGGTGGCCGTGTCGGCGTTGCCGTTCCGGATCGGGCTGCGCGAGCAGGCGTTCCTGTCCTGGGCCGGGCTGCGCGGGGCGGTGCCGATCGTGCTGGCCACCATCCCACTCTCGGAGCGGGTGCCGGGCGCGGAGCGCCTCTTCGACGCGGTCTTCGTACTGGTGGTGATCTTCACGCTGGTGCAGACCAGCACGCTCGGTCCGTTCGCCCGCCGGTTGGGGACCACCGCGCCGGCCGAGGCCACCGAGATCCACGTGGAGACCGCGCCGTTGGAGCGGATGCGGGCCGACCTGCTCCAGCTTGAGGTGCCCGAGGGCTCGCGGCTGGCCGGCGTGCACGTCGACGAGCTGCGGCTGCCGCTGGGCGCCTCGGTGACCCTGGTGCTGCGCGACGGGGTGGGCTTCGTGCCCGGCCCGGACACCCGGCTGAAGACCGGCGACAGCCTGCTGATCGTCGCCACCGCTGGGGTACGCGACGCCACCGAACGGCGCCTGCGGGCGGTCAGCCGACGGGGTCGGCTGGCCCGATGGTTTGGCGAGTACGGGGATGAGGCGGACCGTTGATCTGCTAGCGTTCCCTTTGCCCCAGTTAGGCAGGGCTCGGGGCTGTTGAGCGGTGCGACGGTGCGCCACGTTGTCGGACGCCTGTACGTTCCGTATTCTTGCCAACCTCCGGAGTGCGCGGCCATCGTCGCCGTGCGCCCCTTTTTGTACCCAGGGGACGCCTTTGTCGGCGCCCCTGACCAGGTGCCGCGACCGCGCGGCTCCGCGGCCGAGGGAGCGACCCATGGCGAAGCCAGCCGACACCAGGACCGCCGGCCGCAAGCCGGTGGCCAAGGCCACCCGCAGCGCGGCGGAGACCGAGAAGATCCGGGCGGCGTTGGCGGCGCGGCGGGACGAGCTTCGCGCCGAGTACGATCAGACGCTGAGCGAGATCACCGAGCTGCAGCGCGATCGGTTGACGGACTCGGCCGGGGACGACCAGGCCGACACCGGCACCAAGACGTTCGAGCGGGAGCAGGAGATCTCTCTCGCCAACAGCATTCTGGAACGGATCACGCAGGTCGAGCGCGCCCTCGAGCGCCTCGACGAGGGTGGTTACGGCTGGTGCGAGCGGTGCGGCAACCCGATCCCGGTCGAGCGCCTCGCCGCCTTCCCGTCGGCCACCCTGTGTGTGACGTGCAAGCAGCTGGCGGAGCGGCGCTGAGGGCCGCTCCCCATCTGCGATGAGACGGTGAGCGATCACCGCCGAGACACCTCGATGGGGAGCGCATGACCGCAGCACCGCCCGCCGAACCCGGCCGTACCGACCCGGGCGGCGGCAAGCCCCGCCCCCGGGCCGTCGCGATCCTCGCCGGGGTGGCCCTGGTGGCCCTCGTGGCCGACCTGGTGACCAAGCACCTCGCGCTCGCCGCGCTCACCGACCGGGAGCCGGTCCGGGTGCTGGGCGGGCTGGTCTACCTGAGCCTGACCCGCAACAGCGGTGCCGCCTGGAGCATCGGGGCGAACTACACCTGGGTGTTCCCGCTGATCACCATCGGTGTGGTCGGCTGGATCGTCTGGATGGCGCTGCGGCTGCGGTCCCTGCCCTGGGCGATCTCCCTCGGCCTGGTGCTCGGCGGCGCGCTGGGCAACCTGATGGACCGGATCTTCCGGGCGCCCGGCCCGTTCCACGGCCACGTGGTCGACATGATCAGCGTCTTCGGGCCGTACGGCGAGTACTTCCCGGTGTTCAACCTGGCCGACAGCTCGCTGGTCTGCGGTGTGCTGCTGGCCGTGCTGCTGGAGCTGACCGGTCGTCAGCGTGACGGGCGACGGGCCGGCCGTGATGGCGCCCCCGCCGACGCGCAGGCCACCGCCGACGCCGAGCAGAGGGAGCGGGCATGACCTCCGCGTTCGCCGCTGGCGGCGACCACCGTTCGCTGCCCGTGCCCGACGGTCTCGACGGCATGCGCCTGGACCAGGCGGTGTCCCGGTTGTTCGGTCTCTCCCGTACCGCCGCCGCCGCCCTTGTCGACGCGGGCGACGCCCTCGTCGACGGGGCCGCCCGGCCCAACTCCCACAAGGTCAAGGCCGGCTCCTGGCTGGACGTCACGCTGCCCGCCCCGGTCGCCCCGCCGACAGTGGTGCCGCAGGCGGTGCCCGGCCTGCGCGTCGTGTACGCCGACGACGACATCGTGGTGGTGGACAAGCCCGTGGGCGTGGCCGCGCATCCCAGCCCGGGATGGACCGGGCCGACCGTGATCGGCGCCCTCGCCGCGATCGGGCACCGCATCTCCACAAGCGGCGCCGCCGAGCGCCAGGGCGTGGTGCACCGCCTCGACGTGGGCACCACGGGGATCATGGTGGTGGCCAAGAGCGAGCAGGCGTACACGGCGTTGAAGCGGGCCTTCAAGTACCGCGAGGTGGACAAGGGCTACCACGCGGTGGTGCAGGGGCACCTGGACCCGCTGCGGGGCACCGTGGACGCGCCGATCGACAGGCACCCCACCCACGACTACCGGTGGGCGGTGGTGTCCGGCGGCAAGCCGAGCATCACCCACTACGACACGCTGGAGGCGTTCCCGGCGGCCAGCCTGGTCGACGTCCGGCTGGAGACCGGCCGGACGCACCAGATCCGGGTGCACTTCTCCACGCTGCGGCATCCCTGCGTGGGTGACCTCACGTACGGTGCCGATCCCACCCTCTCGGCCCGTCTCGGTCTGGCCCGACAGTGGCTGCACGCCCGCGAACTGAGCTTTGTGCACCCCCGTTCGGGGGACGAGGTCCGGTTCGTCAGCGACTACCCTGACGATCTGGAACGTGCGCTTGAGATCCTGCGTGACTGAGCGGCGACCACCCGACGACGATCCGACGAGGGGATCCCGCCCGTGCGCGCCGGCGACCTGCTGCGGCAGCTGGACCAACGGCTGCTGCCGCAGCTGACCCGGGCGGTGGCCCGTCTCGGTGACCGGTCGGGGCGCTCCGGGGTGCTCACCTGGGCGGCCGTGCTCTCCACTGCGGCGGTGCTGGGCACCGCCGTCTGGGCCACCGACGACGCTCCGGTGGGCGACCGGACGGTGGGCGAGGTGACACGCGTCGGGGTGGCCGACGGCGACTCCGTCCCCGGCTACCTGCGCTCGGCAGCGGCCGACCTGGCCGCGTTGAGCCCGACCGCCCCGACCACCGGGGACGGGACGTACGCCCTGGTCGTGCTCGACGCGTACCTGCCGCCGCAGCGGCTGCCCGCGGTGCTCGGCGACGTGTCGGTCTCGACGGTCTTCGGGCGGGTGCCGCTGCCCGGCCGGCAGACCGAGATCGTCCGGATCCCCGCCCTGCGGGTGCCGGACGACGTGGTCGCCGGCATGGCGGGGGTGGCCGCCCGCAAGGACGGCGAGGCCGCCGACTACCGGGTGCGCGCCGCCGGGGTGCGCGGCGACGGCGCCGCCGACCGCGAGCTGCGGGAGCGGTACGCCACCGACGCCGACGTGGCGAGCGCCGAGGCGGCGGCGTACCGCGTCGGCTGCGCCTGCGTCTACGCGGCGGTGGTGCGCGCGGCGCCGGAGGTGCTGCGGGGCGTCGCCTCCCGCCCGGATGTGCGGGCCGTCGACCCGGCACCCGAGGTGTACCGCCTCGACCGTACGGTCTTCAATCCGCCGCTGCCCGAGCAGCGTGGCGTGGTCCGCCCGCCGGCCGACACCGGGCCGGGTCCGCAGCCGTCGCCGCTGGCGAGCGGTTGGTCGACGCCGAGCACGCCGAGCACGCCCGTGCCGCCGGTGCCGATGGGCGAATCGTCGGAACCCGCACCGCTCGTAACGATTCCGTCACCCGAGTCGCCCTCGGCCGAGCCCACCGAGGCGGCCCCGCCGAGTGTCACCACCTCCCCGGACGCCACAGGCGTCGGGTTGCTGCCACCCTCCCCGTCGTGATCTGCGCCGGGTGGTGTGCGTGCTCAGGTGTGGTCCGAATAGGGTTTGGTTCGTAGCCTGTCAGACAGAGATCGATGGTGCTGGGAGGGCGGGCCGTGGAGGGCAGTGAGACCGGCTGGGGCCGGCCGGCCGAACCAGCGCCGAGGTGGCGGGCATTGCTGGACCGCGCCCGGCTGGGCGGTCGGGCCGCTGAGCAGCCCGAGCCCGAGCGCCGGGCCGACGAGGCGCCGCCGGATCCACTGCCGCGGCGCGCGGCCCCCAACGGCTACGCGGGGCGGGCGTCGGCCATCGGGCATCCGGCCGATCTGTCGTACGGCCAGGAGCCCGGTTACCGGGCCGAGGCGACCTACCGGGTCGACCCCGCCTACCGTGCCGAGCCGGGGTACCGGTCGGAGCCGGACTACCGGGCGGAGCCGGCGTACCGGTCGGAGCCGGACTATCGGGCCGAGCCCGCGTACCGGTCGGAGCCGGACTACCGGGCGGAGCCGACGTACCGGTCGGAGCCGGACTACCGGGCCGAGCCGACGTACCGGGCCGAGCCGGACTACCGGGCGGAACCCTCGTACCGGGCCGAGCCGGACTATCGCGCGGAGCCGGACTATCGCGCCGAGCCGACGTACCGCGCCGACCCGGGTTACCGTGCCGAACCGACCTATCGCGCCGACCCGGGTTACCAGGCCGAACCGACCTACCGCGCCGACCCGGGTTACCAGGCCGAGCCGGAGCCGCCGTCGCGCCGGGCCGAGCCGGAGTCGCGCTACGCCCTCCTGGACAACGGCTACCGGCAGGGCAACCCGGCGGGGGAGTCCCGGTACGCGCTGCTGGAGACCGGTTACCAGCCGGAGACCGGCTACCCGACACAGGCGCCGCCGGTGACCCCGCCGATTGCGGCGGTCGCGCCGCCACCTGTCGCGCCGCCACCTGTCGCGCCGCCACCTGTCGCTCCGCCGCCCGCATCGCCGCCGCCCGCCCCGCTGGTCGCCACGGCACCGGGCTCGGCCATCGCCGAGCGCGGCTACCCCGCCCGGATCGAGTGGCGGCCACAGGGCGTCGACCAGGAGCTGGAACGCGCCACAGGCGTGCTCCGCCGCGATCTGGGCACGCCCCGCGTGTTCGCGTTCGCCAACCCCAAGGGCGGGGTGCACAAGACGACCGCCACGGTGCTCGCCGCCGCCACCGTCGGCAGCGTCCGCGGGCGGGGTGTGCTGGCCTGGGACGACAACGAGCTGCGCGGCACCCTGGGGCTGCGCGCCGGCAGCGCCCGGCACGCGCGCACCATCCGGCACCTCATCGGTGACCTGGCCCAGATCGAGATCCTGGAGGGCGAGACCCTGCTGGAGCGGCTGGACGACTACCTGCGGCACGCCTCCGACGGCTCGTACGACGTGCTGGCCGGCGAGGAGAGCCCTCGCTTCGCCCAGCGGCTCGACCAGTTCACCGTCAAGCGGGTGCTGGAACTGCTGCGGCGTACGCACGACGTGGTCTGCGTGGACACCGGCAACAACGTGGAGAGCGCCAACTGGCGCACCGTGATGCAGGCCGCCGACCAGTTGGTGGTGACCACGGTGCCCCGCGAGGACGCGGCGTTCAGCGCCGACTGGATGCTCGACCTGCTGCACGAGGAGGGCATGGGCGAACTGGCCGACAACGCGGTCACCCTCATCTCCTGCCCCACTCCCGGCCGCTCGTCCCTGCAGGACGACCTGGAGCGGCACTTCGCCACGCGTACCCGCGCGGTGGCGGTGGTGCCGTACGACCCGGCGTTGGAGACCGGCTCGTCGATCGAGTACCACCAGCTCCAGCCGGAGACCCGGCAGGCGTGGCTGCGGGCCGCCGCGGCCATGGCGGAGCCGTTCGCCCGGTGAGCTGGTTCGCCGCCACCGGCGCCCCGGCCCGTCACGGGGCCTGAGAGGATCATCGGGTGAGCCCGGACAACCCCGACCCTGAGCGGCACGTCGACGACGCCGACCGGCCCGCCCCACCCTCGGGTGCGGCACCGGCGGAGGGGGCGTCGGCCGTGCCCCCGCCCGCAGCGCCGCCGCCCGCGTTCGACCCGGGCGAGGGTCCGGCCGCGACGGCGTACCCGGGCGAGGGTCCGGCCGCGACGGCGTACCCCGGCGAGGCGGAGCTCGCCCCCGACGAGCCGCGCCGGCCGCTGCGGACGGTGACGACGGTGCTCGGGGTCGTGGTCGCCCTGGCCGTGCTGGGTGCGCCGCTCGGGCTGCTCTGGGCCGTCCTCGCGCCGGACACCCCGGTGCTCAAGACCGCCGAGGGCGCGATCTACGCCGATCCCCAGCCGGAGCAGCCGATCGCCGCGGACGGCTGGTTCAGCCTGCTCGGGCTGGCCTTCGGGGTGCTCGCGGCGGTGGCCCTGTGGTTCCTGCTGCGCCGCCGGCGCGGCCCGGTCGGGCTGCTCGGCGCGGTGCTCGGCACGCTCGCCGCCGCGCCGGTGGCCTGGCAGGTGGGGCGTCGGGTCGGGCTGGCGACGTTCGATCGGCTCCTGGACAGCGCCCCGGCCGGACAGGCGTTCACCAAACCCGCCGACCTGCGCGCCGGCGGAATCGACTGGCTGCTCGGCGTGGTGCCGGTGCCGCACGGCAACCTGCTGCTGCCGGCGTTCGGCGCCGCGGTCACGTACACCCTGCTGGCCGGCTGGTCGCGCTGGCCGGGCCTGCGGCCGGAGCCGGACCCGGCGGCGTTCAGTTGGGTGTCGGCGGGGACGCCAGCTCCGACAGCGGCACCGGAACCGCCCGCACCTGGCGCAGCAGAGCCGCCTCGCGGTTGAGCAGCCGCAGCTCGGCGCGGAGCCGGGCGGCGGTGTCGTCGATCGCCAGCAGCCGCTGCCTGTCGTCGACTGTCAGCGCGGCGGTGGCCGCCACCAGGTGCGAGAGCACCGTGGGGTCCTCCGGCAGCTGCTCGGAGATCTCCTCCGGGTCGGACCGGATCAGCCCGAGGTACTGCCGGAACACCGCGATCACCCGGGCGGCCAGCAGGTCGGCCACCTCGTCGGACCCGGCCGCCTCGGGCAGCCACTCGACCTCGGCGGTCAGGTAGGGCTCGGTGCTCTCGTCGACCTCGGCGATGCGGAACCGGCGCCGGCCGACCGTGACGATGTCGAAGCCACCGTCGGCCAGCTCGGTGACCTGGCGCAGCTCGGCGGTGCAGCCCACCTCGTGCAGGGTGACGTCGCCGACGCCTGGCGTCGCGCGCCCGCCGGGCCCGGCGGGCGCGACCTCCCAGCCGGACTGGATGGCCACCACGCCGAACTCGCGGGACGCGCCCTCGGGCAGGTCGACCAGGTGCCGGACCAGGGCCCGGTAACGCTCCTCGAAGATGTGCAGCGGCAGCACCAACCCGGGAAAGAGCACCGTTGCGAGCGGGAACACCGGCAGCCGTGCGGTCACGTGGTCGAGCCTAACCAATCGCGCCCGCGGCGGCGTGGCCCGGCTCACCGTCCCGCCGAGCGGGCGGCTGGGTGGGCTCCGGGCGGGCCGCCTAGACTCGCAAGGGTGCTGAATCGGATCGACCTGCGCGACGGTCTCGGTGACCCGCGCCGCCTGCTGCCCCGTGCCCAGCTCGACGTGTCGGTGGCCGTCGAGCGGATCAAGCCGCTCGTCGAGGCGGTCCGGGAGCATGGGTACCCGGCGATCCGGGAGGCAAGCGAGCGGTTCGACGGCATCTCCCCGGAGGTGCTGCGGGTGCCGGTGGAGGCGATCGCCGAGGCCGAGGGGGTGCTCGACCCGGCGGTGCGTGCCGCGCTGCTGGAGTCGATCGCCCGCGCCCGCCGGGTGCACGACGACCAGCGACGCACCGACCACACGACCCGGGTCGTGCCCGGTGGCACTGTCACCGAGCGGTGGCTGCCCGTCGACCGGGTGGGCCTCTACGTCCCCGGCGGTCTGGCCATGTACCCGTCGACCGTGGTGATGAACGTGGTGCCGGCCCAGGCGGCCGGGGTGCGCTCGCTGGTGGTGGTCAGCCCGCCGCAGAAGGACAACGGCGGCCTGCCCGATCCCCGGGTGCTCGCCGCGTGCGCGCTGCTCGGCGTCGACGAGGTGTACGCCGTGGGCGGCGCCCAGGCGGTGGCGATGCTGGCGTACGGCGCCGCGGTGGACCCGACCGGCACGCTGCGGTGCGATCCCGTCGACCTGGTCACCGGCCCCGGCAACATCTGGGTGACCGCCGCCAAGCGGCTGCTGCGGGGTGTGGTCGGCATCGACGCCGAGGCCGGCCCGACCGAGATCGCGATCCTGGCCGACGACAGCGCCGACCCGGCGCACGTCGCCGCCGACCTGATCAGTCAGGCCGAGCACGACCCGCTCGCGGCGAGCGTGCTTGTCACCCCGTCGACGGCGCTCGTCGAGGCGGTCGAGCGGGAGCTGGCCCGGCAGGTGCCGGCCACCAAGCACGCCGAGCGGGTGACCACGGCGCTGACCGGCGAGCAGAGCGGCGTGGTCCTGGTCGACGACCTCGAGGCGGGGCTGCGGGTGGTCGACGCGTACGCGGCCGAGCACCTGGAGATCCAGACGGTCGACGCCCGGGAGTGGGCGCTGCGGGTGCGCAACGCCGGAGCGATCTTCGTGGGCGCCTGGTCGCCGGTGTCGCTCGGCGACTACTGCGCCGGCTCCAACCACGTGCTGCCCACCGGTGGCTGCGCCCGGCACTCGTCCGGGCTGTCCGTGCAGTCGTTCCTGCGCGGCGTGCACCTCATCGAGTACACGGAGGCCGCGCTGCGCGAGGTGGCCCCCCACGTGGTCACCCTGGCGAACGTGGAGGACCTGCCGGCGCACGGCCAGGCCGTGCAGGCCCGCTTCCCGGGAGGGCTGGCGTGACCTCGCTCGACGATCTGCCGATCCGCGACGACCTGCGCGGTCTGTCGCCGTACGGGGCGCCGCAGCTCGACGTGGCGGTGCGGCTCAACACCAACGAGAACTCCTACCCGGTGCCGGAGCCGGTCGTCGACGCGATCGGCAAGGCGCTCGCCGCCGAGCTGCGCGACCTGAACCGCTATCCGGACCGGGACGCGATGGCGCTGCGCACCGACCTGGCCGACTACCTGGGGCACGGCCTGACCGTCGAGCACGTCTGGGCGGCCAACGGCTCCAACGAGATCCAGCAGCAGCTGTTGCAGGCGTTCGGCGGGCCGGGGCGCACCGCGCTGGGTTTCGTGCCGGCGTACTCGATGCACCCGCTGCTGGCCCTCGGCACCGGCACCCGGTGGGTGCCCGCCGAACGCGGCGTCGACTTCGGGTTGACCGCCGAGGAGGCGGTCGCCCAGGTTCGCGCGCACCGGCCCGACGTGGTCTTCCTCTGCTCGCCGAACAACCCCACGGGCACGGCACTGGCCCCGGCGGTGGTCGCCGCGGTGCTCGACGTCGCGCCCGGCATGGTGGTCGTCGACGAGGCGTACGCCGAGTTCGCCCGGCCGGGCACGGTGAGCGCCCTCGCGGTGCTCCCCGGCCACCCGCGGCTCGTGGTCACGCGCACGATGAGCAAGGCGTTCGGCTTCGCCGGCGGCCGGCTGGGCTACCTGGCCGCCGACCCGGCGGTGGTGCGGGCGGTGCAGCTGGTCCGCCTTCCGTACCACCTGTCGGCACTGACCCAGGCCGCCGCCCGCGCGGCGCTCGCCCACCGCGATGCTCTGCTCGGTACGGTGAGCGCGATCATGGCCCAGCGGGACCGGATCGTCGCGACGCTGCGCGGACGCGGCCTGCGGGTGGCCGACAGCGACGCGAACTTCGTGCTGTTCGAGGTCGGCGGCGACCAGAGCGCCGCCTGGCGCGCCCTGCTGGCGCAGGGGGTGCTGGTTCGCGACGTCGGTCTGCCCGGCTGGCTGCGGGTGACCGCCGGCACCCCCGACGAGACCGACGCCTTCCTTTCTGCGATGGAGACACTGTCATGAGTCGGACCGCCCGGGTGGAGCGGATCACCAAGGAGACCAAGGTCCTCGTCGAGATCGACCTCGACGGCACCGGCGCCGCCGAGATCAGCACCGGCGTGGGCTTCTACGACCACATGCTCAATCAGATCGCCCGCCACGGCGGCTACGACCTGACCGTGCGGACGGTGGGTGACCTGGAGATCGACGCGCACCACACGATGGAGGACACGGCGCTCGCGCTGGGCGCCGCGTTCGACGAGGCGCTGGGCGACAAGGCAGGCATCCGGCGGTACGGTTCGGCGACCGTCCCGATGGACGAGGTGCTGGTGCGGGCCGCGGTGGACCTGTCCGGCCGGCCGTACGTGGTGCACGACGAGCCGGTGCTGGCGCCGTACATCGGGCCGGTCTATCCGACAAGCATGACCCGGCACATCTGGGAGTCGTTCGGCCAGGCGGCCCGGATCACCCTGCACGTCGACGTGCTGCGGGCGGCCCGCCCGGGTGGGCACCCGGACGCGCACCACGTGGTGGAGGCCCAGTTCAAGGCGGTGTCCCGGGCGTTGCGCGAGGCCACCGCGATCGACCCACGGGCGGCGGGCGCGATCCCGAGCACGAAGGGGGCTCTCTAATGGGTGCCGCGTTGCCGACGTTGCTGCTGATCCTGGCCGGGGTGCTGGTGGGTGGCGCGTGGTCGCTGCACCGGCAGGGTGCGCCGAGGGGCGCCGTGCTGATCACGGCGCTGCTCGCGCTGCTCGCCACGGCCGCCGGGGTGCTCCGGCTGATCCCGGAGTCGGGGTCGTGACCGCTGACGTGGTGGTGCTCGACTACGGCTCGGGCAATCTGCGCTCGGCGGAGCGGGCGTTGGCCGCGGCGGGTGCGACGGTCCGGGTCACCGACGATCTCGCTGCGGCGGCCGCCGCAGACGGCCTGGTGGTGCCGGGTGTGGGCGCGTACGCGGCGTGCATGGCGGGTATCGAGGCGCTCGGCGCCGGCCCGGTGATCGCGGAGCGGGTGGCCGCGGGTCGCCCGGTGCTCGGCATCTGTGTGGGCATGCAGGTGCTCTTCGAGCACGGCGAGGAGCACGGGGTGGTGACGAAGGGCCTCGGGTTGCTGCCCGGCGGGGTGACCCGGTTGGCCGCGCACCGCCTGCCGCACATGGGCTGGAACACGGTCCGTGCACCCCGGGAGTCGGTGCTGTTCGCCGGGTCGCCGGCGCAGAGCCGGTACTACTTCGTGCACTCGTACGCGATGGGTGACCCGGCGGCGTTGGCGGCTGCGGGGGCGGTGGTGACGACTGCCCACCACGACACCGACTTCGTGGCGGCGGTGGAGCGTGGGCCGCTGTCGGCGGCGCAGTTCCACCCGGAGAAGTCCGCCGACACCGGTGCCGCGTTGCTGCGCAACTGGCTCGCCACCCTGCCCGCCGGTGACTGAGCGCCGGCGCCGCCAGGTGTCCGGCGGGCGGGCGTCCCGGTGAGCCGGGAGCGGGCCCGTCGGCGGGCCGAACGCGAGGCGGTCCTGGCGCGGGAGCGGGCGGCCCGGCAGCGCCGGGTGGCGCGTCGGCAGCGCCGCCGCGCGGTGGTCCGCCGGTTGACGCCGCAGTTGCGGCGGGGCCGCACGGGTCGGCTGGCTCGGCACACGCGGGGTGAGCGGGCGGCGATCGTGCTGCTCACCGGGGCGGCGCTGATCCTGATCTGGACGTTCGTCGACGATCTGGCGCTGCGTGTCGCGCTTATCGTGCTGTTGCTTCTCGTACTGCCGGCGATCGTGGTGATCGCTCTGGACCGTCGTACCTGATCGAGGAGAAGACGTTGAGTCTCACCCTGTTACCCGCCGTGGATGTCGCCGACGGCCGGGCTGTCCGGCTCGTGCAGGGCGCTGCCGGCAGCGAGAGCAACTACGGCGAGCCGCTGGACGCGGCGCTGGCGTGGCAGCGCGACGGCGCCGAGTGGATCCACCTGGTCGACCTGGACGCGGCGTTCGGCCGGGGCACCAACGCGCACCTGCTCGCCGAGGTGGTGCGCCAGTTGGACGTGCAGGTGGAGTTGTCCGGTGGCATCCGTGACGACGAGTCGCTGCGCGCGGCGCTGGGCACCGGGGCGAGCCGGGTGAACATCGGCACCGCCGCGTTGGAGAACCCGGAGTGGTGTGACCGGGTGGTCGGGGAGTACGGGGACCGGGTCGCGATCGGCTTGGACGTACGCGGTCAGACCCTGTCGGCGCGGGGCTGGACCCGCGACGGCGGCGACCTGTACGAGGTGCTGGAGCGCCTGGACAAGGCGGGCGCCACGCGGTACGTGGTCACCGACATCACCAAGGACGGCACGATGCGCGGGCCGAACCTGGATCTGCTGCGCGAGGTGTGCGCGCGTACCGACCGGCCGGTGATCGCCTCGGGTGGGGTGTCCACCCTGGACGACCTGCGCGCGCTGGCCACGTTGGAGCCGCTGGGCGTGGAGGGCGTGATCGCCGGCAAGGCGCTGTACGCGGGCGCGTTCACGGTGGCCGAGGCGCTGCGGACGTTGGCCGAGGCGTGACGGTCACCCGGCTGGGCTCGGGCGGTCCGTGGGAGCAGCAGTACGGCTACTCCCGGGTGGTCCGGGCCGGTGACCTGGCCCTGACGGCTGGCTGCACGGCCACTGTCGACGGCCGGGTGGTGCACGTCGGGGACGCCGCCGCGCAGACCGCGCAGGCGTTGCGGATCGGGTTGGCGGCGCTGGCCGAGGTGGGCGTGGAGCCGGGTGACGTGGTCCGGACCCGGATGTACGTGACCGACCGGTTGCACGCCGACGAGGTGGGTAGGGCGCACAACGCGGTTTTCGGGGCGGTCCGGCCGGTGGCGACGCTTGTGGTGGTGGCAGGCCTGCTCGATCCGGAGCATCTGGTCGAGGTGGAGTTGGAGGCGTACGTCGGCGACAGTTGAGCTGCCGGTGGCGCTCGTCACGGCCGCCTTCCGGCCAGATAAGTTGTGCACAACTTAATTGCGGGCTACGGTTCACGGGTGACCGATGACCTGGTGCTGCGCCGGCAGGTGTGCTTCGCGCTCTACGCCGCGTCGCGTGCCCTGACCGACGTGTACCGGCCGATCCTCGACGAGTTCGGGCTGACCTATCCGCAGTACCTGGTGCTGCTGGTGCTCTGGGAACGCCCCGACGACGCGCCCACGGTGTCCGAGCTCGGCGCCGAGCTGCGGTTGGACTCCGGCACGCTCTCCCCGCTGCTCAAGCGGCTGGAGGGAGCGGGCCTGGTGGTGCGGCGGCGGTCGGCGCGCGACGAGCGGCGGGTCGAGGTGGGCCTCACCGAGCAGGGTCGGGCGCTGCGGGAGCAGGTGTGCGACGTCCCACTGCGGATCGCGCAGGCCACCGGCCTGGGCATCAGCGAGCTCGTCGCGCTGCGCGACACCCTCACCCGGGTCACCGACACCATCCACCGACAGAAGGAGCAGTGACTCTCATGAAGGCTCTCTACACCGCGTCCGCGACCGCCACGGGCGACGGCCGGGACGGCCACGTCGAGACCTCCGACGGCACCCTCGCGCTCGACCTGGCGGTGCCCAAGGAGATGGGTGGCGCGGGTGGCGCCGCCAACCCCGAGCAGCTCTTCGCCGCCGGCTACGCGGCCTGCTTCCACAGCGCCCTGCGCCTGGTGGCCCGTCGTGCCAAGGCGGACGTGAGCGACTCCGTCGTCGCCGCCGAGGTCGGCATCGGCCCGAACGGCAGCGGTGGCTTCGGGCTCACCGTGCGGCTCGTCGTCGACCTGCCGGCCGTCGCCCGCGACGCCGCCGAGCAGCTCGTCGAGCAGGCCCACCAGGTCTGCCCGTACTCCAACGCCACCCGCGGCAACATCGAGGTCGCGCTTACCGTCCGCGAGACCCTGGCCGCCTGACGCCCGCGGATCCGGACCCCACCCGCGGACGAGAGGACGACCACCCGATGACAAGCAACCGCGAGATCCACCTGGCCCGCCGCCCCGAGGGCTGGCCCACCGACGACACCTTCCGGCTCGTCGAGACCGACGTCCCGACGCCCGGACCGGGCCAGATCGTGGTCCGCAACCAGTACCTGTCCGTCGACCCGTACATGCGGGGACGGATGAACGACGTCAAGTCGTACGTGCCGCCGTTCGCCCTCGACGCCCCGCTCGACGGTGCCGCGATCGGCGAGGTGGTGGCCAGCGAGTCGGCCGACGTCGCGGTCGGCGACACCGTGCTGCACGGGCTGGGCTGGCGGGAGTACGCGCTGCTCGACGCCACCGCCGCCCGCAAGGTCGACCCCGCCCTCGCGCCGGCCAGCGCGTACCTCAGCGTGCTCGGCATGCCCGGGCTGACCGCGTACGCCGGTCTGCTGGAGGTCGCCGCGATGAAGCCCGGCGAGACGGTCTTCGTCTCCGCCGCGGCCGGCTCGGTCGGCAGCCTGGTCGGCCAGATCGCCAAGCTCAAGGGCGCGGGCCGGGTCATCGGCAGCGCCGGCTCGGCCGCCAAGGTCGAGCGGCTGCGGGCGCTGGGCTTCGACGCCGCGTTCGACTACCACGACGGGCCGGTCCGCGACTCGCTGCGGGCGGCCGCCCCGGACGGTGTCGACGTCTACTTCGACAACGTCGGCGGCGACCACCTGGAGGCGGCGATCTCGGCCATGAACCTGCACGGCCGGGCCGCGATCTGCGGCATGATCGCCCAGTACAACGACACCGAGCCGCCCGCCGCGCCCCGCAACCTGTCCCTGGTCATCGGCAAGCGGCTCACCCTGCGCGGCTTCCTGGTCAACGATCACAACCACCTGCGCAACGCGTTCGTCAGCGACGTCGCGGGCTGGCTGCGCGAGGGCACGCTCTCCTACGACGAGACGGTCGTCGACGGCATCGAGAACGCCCCGGCGGCGTTCCTCGGTCTGCTGCGCGGCGAGAACCTGGGCAAGATGCTCGTTCGTCTGTGAGCGGTTCGTGGTGCGCGGCGGTCGGCCCGGTCGGGTCGGCCGCCGCGCCTCGCGCGGAGGATAGGGTGGCGGCATGACGGTGGCGGTACGCGTGATCCCCTGCCTCGACGTGGACGCCGGGCGCGTGGTCAAGGGGGTCAACTTCCTCGACCTGCGAGACGCCGGCGACCCGGTGGAGCTGGCCGCCGCGTACGACCGGGCCGGCGCCGACGAGCTGACCTTCCTCGACGTCACCGCGTCCTCCAGCGATCGGGGCACCATGCTCGACGTGGTGCGCCGCACCGCCGAGTCGGTCTTCATCCCGCTGACCGTCGGTGGTGGGGTCCGGCAGGTCGGCGACGTCGACACGCTGCTGCGGGCGGGAGCGGACAAGGTCGGCGTGAACACCGCCGCCATCGCGCGGCCGGAGCTGATCGCCGAGATCGCCGACCGGTTCGGCCGCCAGGTGCTCGTGCTCTCCCTCGACGTCCGCCGTGCCCCGGCCGGCGTCACACCCAGCGGGTTCGAGGTCACCACCCACGGCGGTCGGCGCGGCACCGGTCTCGACGCGGTGCGCTGGGCGCGGCAGGTGGCCGAGCTGGGTGCGGGGGAGATCCTGCTCAACTCGATGGACGCCGACGGCACCAAGGCGGGCTTCGACCTGGAGCTGATCGGCGCGGTGCGGGCCGTGGTGGACGTGCCGGTCGTGGCCAGCGGTGGGGCCGGCGAGGTGGCGCACTTCCCGCCCGCGATCGGGGCCGGCGCCGACGCGGTGCTCGCCGCAAGCGTCTTCCACTTCGGCGAGCTGACGGTGGGCGAGGTCAAGGACGCGCTGCGCCGCAGCGGCCACCCCGTGCGCTGAGCGGGCCGGCGGTGACCGTCGGTAACCGCCGTGGGCGCGGATGCGGTCGTCAGCGGTATACCTCAGAGTCATATTTATACCTCTGCGGTATACCGCTCAACAGCACGTCGACACCCACCGCCTGGCCGGCGTGCCGCAGACCGGGCATCGCCCGTACCGCTGCTCATGTTCGGCCAGAATCCGCCACCCGCCGGCCAGTGGTGGAGCAAGCCGTCAGTGCCCGCCGGAGTGGCCCTCGGATGACCGGCGGGGGGTGGGGATCGACCGGACCGCGTACTCCTGCACGGCCGCCGCGTGCTCGGCCTCGTCCAGGATCCACTCGGCGCGTCCCGGCGCGTGCCGGCGGCTCAACACCCCCTGCACGGTGTCCACCATCGTCGCCACCCCGGCGCGGGGCCGGGAGCGCCAGAGCTGCTCACCCTCCGAGGTGATGCGGAACCAGCCGTCCGCGACGGTGACCAGACCCGCCCCGACCAGCCGCTGGACCGCGACCTCCACCTCGTGCCGCTGCGGAATCGTCTGGTTGAGGTGATCGGCGGTGGACAGCACGTCGGTCAGACGTACGCCCTCCGGCCGGCGACTGGTCGCGGACCGTCGGTGCCGCCCGGCCCCGCTCGCGATCACCAACGAGACGAAGATCCAGGCGTCGCTCCAGCGCCAACCGTTCTCCCCCATGCAGAGATGATGACGGCGAGCGTCGCGGAAGGGAACACCCACCCTCCAACGAGCCCGCTCGCACCAGCACGGCGTGCCGGGCTGTGAACGGTAGGTGAGCACTCAGGCTGCCGGGGCGGGAGCGGCGCTCGGCGGGTCGCCCGTGACGGCAGCCGGCGCGGGCACCGCGACGAGCGGGATGAAGAACTGTGCCAGTGGGCCGATGGCAAGCGCGTACGCGACGGTGCCCACGCCCACCGTGCCGCCGAGCAGAAAGCCCAGCGCGAGCACGGTGACCTCGATGACCGTGCGTACCAGCCGGATCGACCACCAGGGCCGGCGGGCGACGAGGCCGGTCATCAGCCCGTCGCGCGGGCCGGGACCCAACTGGGCACCGAGATAGAGCGCGGTGGCGGCACCGTTGGCGACGATCCCGGTGATCAACAGAGCGATGCGGACGCCGAGGGGGCCACCGGTGGGCAGCAGGGCCAGGGTGGCGTCCACCACCAGGCCGATCACCACCACGTTGCTGACGGTGCCGAGGCCGGGTCGCTGGCGCAGCGGGATCCACAGCAGCAGCACCAGCGCGCCGACGCCGATGGTGACGGTGCCGAAGGAGAGCCGGGTCAGCTCGGACAACCCCTGGTGGAAGACGTCCCACGGGTCGAGGCCCAGGTCGGAGCGGACCATGAGGGCCATGCTGACCCCGTAGAGGACGAGCCCGGCGTAGAGCTGGGTGAGCCGCCGCACCGGCCGTTGCCGCAGATTGCCAATCAGTGCCATGCATGCCACCCTAGGTGCCAATTCTCGCCTAGGAAGAAGCCAATATCCGAGGAGTGGCCATGACAGGTCAGGTGCGAGGCGTCCAATTGGCCCGGTTGCTGGGGCAGTGGCACGCTCTTCCGGGCCGTCGCCGCAGCCCGGACTACGCCGCCCTGGCCGCGGCGGTGCGTGGCCTGCTCGCCGACGCCCGGCTTCCGCTGGGTGTCCGCCTCCCGGCGGAACGCGAACTGGCCGAGGCGCTGCGGATCAGTCGCACCACTGTCACCGCCGCGTACCGGGAGCTGCGCGAGACCGGGCACCTGGCCAGTCGCCGGGGCGCCGGCAGCTGGACGATGCTGCCCGGCAACCACCGGGTCGCCAGCACGGGTCTGTGGACCCCGCTGGACGACCGGGAGATGATCGACCTGGGCGTCGCCGCGCTGGCCGCCCCGCCGCAGCTGCTCGGCGCCGCGCGGGCCGCCGCCGAGGATCTGCCCCGCTACCTGGGCGGGGCCGGATACCACCCGACCGGGATCGGGGAGCTGCGCGAGGCCGTGGCTGACGGCTACACCGCCCGCGGGTTGCCCACCTCGGCCGACCAGATCATGGTCACCAGCGGCACCCAGCACGCCCTGGACCTGGTGCTACGCCTCGCCCTCGCGCCCGGCGGGAGCGTTCTGGTGGAGTCCCCGACCTACCCCAACGCGCTCGCCGCGCTGGCCGGCCGACGGGCCCGGATCACGACCCACGGGCTGTCCGCCGACGCCGGTGGCTGGGAGCCCGACCTGCTGCTGGGCAGCCTGCGGCAGACCCGGCCCAAGCTGGCGTACCTGATTCCGGAGTTCCAGAATCCGACCGGGCACCTGATGCCGTCGGCGTTGCGCGAGCGTGTGGTCGCGGCCGCCCACGCGGTCGGCACCGACCTGATCGTCGACGAGTCCTTCGTGGACCTGCCGCTGGACGGCACCGAGCTGCCCCCGCCCACGGCCACGTTCGACAGGCACTCGCGTGTGGTGAGCATCGGGGGGATGAGCAAACCGTACTGGGGTGGCCTGCGGATCGGCTGGGTCCGCGCCTCCGCGCCGCAGGTGCAGCGGCTGGCCGCCGTCCGGGTGGGCGTGGACATGTCCAGCCCGGTGCTCGACCAGTTGGTCGCGGTGCACCTGCTCGCCGACGCGTCGGCAATCGTCGCGGCCCGCCGGGCCCAGCTCGCCGCCCAGCGTGACGCGTTGCTGGCCGCGCTGGCGCACCGACTTCCGGACTGGCGGGTGACGGTGCCGCGCGGTGGCGTGACCCTCTGGGTAGAGCTGGACGGCCCGGTCTCCAGCGCCCTCGCCCGGGCCGCCGAGGAGGTGGGCGTCCGCCTCGCGCCCGGCCCCCGGTTCGGTCTGGACGGCACCCTGGAGCGGTTCCTGCGGCTGCCGTTCACCCTGCCGGCCGCCGACCTGGTGGAGGCCGTGGAGCGGATCGCCACGGTCCGCTACGACCTGGATCGGACCGGCCGGCAGCGCTGGCGGGAGCCGTCCGTCATCGCCTGAGCACCCGACACACACGCCGATGGCCCCACACCCGGGCGGGTGCGGGGCCATCGGCGCCGCTGCTACAACTCGGCGAGGGTGCCGGCGTACATCTTGTCGATCTCGGCGGCGAAGTTGCTCTCCACGCCGCGCCGCTTGATCTTCAACGACGGGGTGATCTCGCCGTCCTCGATTGTCAGGTCGCGCGGCAGGATCGCCACCTTCTTGATCGTCTCCCAGCGGTTGAGCTTGGCGTTGAGCTGGGCGACGTACTCCTCGACCATCGCCTGCGCCTCCGGCGAGGCGACGATCTCGGCGTAGTCGCGGCCCTCGAGGGGGCCGCCGGCCACCCAGCCCCGGATGGCGTCCGGGTCCAGCGTGACGAGCATCGTGCAGAAGTTGCGGGCCTGACCGACCACGACCGCCTGCGAGGTGTACGGGCAGATGGCCTTGAACATCCCCTCGATGTGCGAGGGCGCGATGTACTTGCCGCCCGAGGTCTTGACCAGGTCCTTCTTGCGGTCGGTGATCCGTAGGTAGCCCTGCTCGTCCAGGCTGCCGATGTCACCGGTGCGGAAGAAGCCGTCCTCGGTGAACGCGGCGGCGGTCTCCTCCGGCAGGTTGTGGTAGCCGCGCATCACGGGCCGGCCGCGGACCAGGATCTCGCCGTCGCTGTCGATCCTGCACTCCAGATCGCCCATCGCCTGCCCGACCGTGCCGATCCGCAGCCCGGAGGGCGGGTTGACGAAGTTGCCGGCGCTGGTCTCGGTGAGGCCGTAGCCCTCGGAGATCGGCAGGTTGGCGGCGGCGAAGAAGGTGGCGATCTCCGGGCTCAGCGGTGCGGCGCCGGAGACCAGCACCCGCATCCGGCCGCCCAGGCGGGCCTGGAGCTTGCTGAACACCAGCTTCTCGGCCAGCCCGTAGCGCAGCTTCAACCCGGCCGGCACCGGCTTGCCGGCCTGCTCCAGGGCGACCTTCTCCTTGCCGACCTGGACACCCCAGGCGAAGATCTTCGCCTTCGCGCCGCCGGCGCCCTGGGCGGTGGTCACCGCGCGGTTGTAGACCTTCTCGAAGACCCGGGGAGCCCCGCACATCAGGGTCGGCTGGATCACCGCGAGCAGGTCGACGAGCTTCTCCACCCGCCCGTCGACGTAGGTGGGCAGACCGACGTGGATCGCGCCGCAGAGCAGCGTCTTGCCGAAGGAGTGGGCCAGCGGCAGCCACAGGTACTGCAGGTCGTCGTCGCGCAGCAGCCCGACCTCCGCCTGCGCCACGGCCTCCCAGCACCAGCCGCCGTGCAGCAGCTCGACACCCTTGGGCTGACCGGTGGTGCCGGAGGTGTAGATCAGCGTGGCCAGGTGGTCCGGACCGATGCCGGCCACCAGCATGTCGACCAGATCGGGCTCGGCGGCCAGCACGTCGGTGCCCCGCGCCTCCAGCTCGGTGAGGGTGAGCTGGGGCACCGCGGCGCTCGGGTCCGGGGTGCCGTCGAAGAGCACCACGTGGGTCAGCGCCGGCAGGGCCGCGCCGGCGATCTTGGCGGCCTGCGCCGGGTTCTCCGCGAAGAGCACCCGTGAGGCGGAGTCAGCGATGATGTATGTCGCGTCCGCCGGCTCGGTGGTCGGGTAGACGGTGGTGGTCGCTCCGCCCGCGCACATGATGCCGAGATCGGCGACCACCCAGTCCAGCCGGGTGTTGGCGAGGATGGCGACCGGGTTCTCCTGGCCGACGCCGAGCGCGTGCAGGCCGGCGGCCACGGCCTTGGCGCGCTGGCCGACCTGCTCCCAGGTCAGCCAGTCGGGGCCCGAATCGTCGGGGGTCGGGGACGCGAACGCGTGCTGGTCGGGGGTGGCCGCCACGCGCTTGAGGAACATGTCCGGGATGGAACGGTACGGTACATCGAGAGCCATCGCTGTAGCCGCCTTCGGGGGTGGTGGCGTGACGGGCGTCACGTCATAGTGGTTACCGAAGAGTATTGCCTGCCACCGGGCATCGGCTAGTGCGGGTGATCGACCGGCGGCCCCGTTCCGCCGGCCGGTGCCCCACATCAGGCGTAGCGGGCGGCCACGAGTGACCAGTCGTAGGTGGCCCGGACCCAGTTGCGCCGCGTGGCCAGCGGCGGGTGCAACGCGTCGACGCCACTGGCCAGCAACCTCTCCTCGGCCACCAGGTACGCCGCCAACCCCCTGTTGAAACGGTCGGCGGCCGCCCGCAGCGCGTCCGCCTCGGCCAGACCGCTCTCCTGCGCGATGACCGTCACCAGATTGTGCGCGTCCGGGTCGGTCCGGCTCTCCTTGCCGTACGAGAAGAGGTCGTTGCACCAGCAGACCAGGTCCACCGCCAGCAGGTCCAGGGCGGTCAGGGCCGGGTCGGCACGCCGGGTCGGCCCGGGTGGCTGCTCCGACGCCAGATCGGTCAGGGTGAGACAGGGGTGTACGCCGCCGATGTGCCGACGCAGTTGGACGTACTCCGTCACGCTCGGTACCCGCCGGCGTTCCCGGTTGGCGGCCTCCCAGAGCAGCGCAAGCAGGTACTGGCGCACCTGACTGACGAAGCGCAGCAACATCGGCGCCCGGCCCTGTGCCCGGGTCCGGCGGCACAGGTCGTGCAACGCGGCCCCCAGTGGGCCGGCGTCCGACGGCGGTGTCGCGAGCGGGTCACCGCACCGGTCCAGCACGTCGAGCAGGGCGGCGACGACAGGCGCCAGCCGGCTCGGGTCCGCGCCGAGGCCGTCCTCGTCGCAGGCGTCGTCCATGACGAAGAGCCAGGAGATCAGGTCGGTGAGGAGCCGCAGCCCTCGCGTCGGCCCGTCCGGGCAGGCCCGGCCGGCCAGGCCGGCGGCGTCGGCCCGTTGAAGTCGGTGTACCTGGTGACCGGAATTGACCAGGCCGAACGCGCGCGCCCACTCGACGCTCTCGCTCGCCACTCGATCCGTGGACTTGTGGCGCCCCGCCGTGAAGGAGGGTTCCCGTAGCGCCGAGATCGCGAAGCTCCGCATCGTGTGCCCCCACATCGTGCCGCCCCGGCGCGGAACGGCGCGCTGAAGCGTACGGGAGGAGGTATCGGCATGCATCGCTGGGACTGAGGCGAATGCCCGCTTTCGTGTGACCGATTAGGTGCAGTAAGTCACATGCCCAGGCTGGCGTTGCGGAGCTGCCGCGCGGACGTCGGCGAACCGTCCAGTTGCACCCGGGCCACCCGTTGCCGCCCGGAGAGGAACAGGGTCAACTCGGCGGGAGCGCCCACCAGACGCAGCCGCTCGCCGCCGCGGCCGACGGAGACCTCGCCGTAACCGGGCGCCTGCACGTAGAGGTCCGCCGGAAAGCGGCGCAGCGTCAACCTGGCCAGCGGGGCGACCCGCTTCCACAGGGTCGTCTGCACACCGCGGGACAGCTCGCGCGGCTGCCACCCCGCAACGGCCCGCCGCACGTCCTCGTGGTGGATGAAGAACTCCATCGTGTTGACCAGCTCGTCGGTCAGCGGGTTGCTGATCGGGCTCCACACCGGGGGCCGGCGCACCCGCTCCACCAGATCGGGGTAGGGCCCGGCGGCGAGCCGTCGGCGAACCCGTTCGGCGTGCCCCCGCAACGGCGCCAGCAGGATCCCGCCGGCCGCGTCGGGACGACGCTCCCGCAACACCAGGTGCGCGGCGAGGTCACGGGTCGCCCAGCCCTCGTTGATCGTCGGCGCGTCGGGCCCGAGGGCCAGGAGGAGATCGGCCAGCGCCTCGCGCTCGGCTCGGGCGTACCGCGACATGGTCCGATCGTAGGCCCGCGCACGCGCCGCCGCGCGGCGGCGGGCAGCCGGCTCGCGCCGCCGCTTCCGCGCGTCCGGTACGTGACGGTCGACATATCCCGTCCGGGTCGGCGGTGCCGGCCCGCACCGGTAAGGATGAGGGAGATAATTGTGGCTTACGGCGGGGGAGAGCGTGGCGAGCAGGACAAGCCGAGACGTGCTCGGCAGAGGGCTGGGGGTTCTGCGGCAGGCGATCCGGGAGCAGCCGCGGATCTTCGCGGTTGCCGTGCTCGGCAGTGTGCTGTTCGGCTCGATGGTCATCGTCAGCGCGTACGTGGTGGGCGCGGTGGTCGGTGACGTGGTGGTGCCGGCCATCGCGCGGGGCGACGTGGGCGTCGGCACCCTGGCGCTGGCGGCGATCGCCCTCTTCGGGATCAGCGTGCTGCGGGTGGTGGGCATTTTCGGCCGCCGGCTCGGCGCGGGTTACATGCAGTACCGGCTCCAGGCCGCCTACCGTCGCCGCGTCACCCGCCGTTACCTGGAGCTGCCGCTGTCGTGGCACCACCGCAACGCCACCGGCACGCTGCTCTCCAACGCCAACTCAGACGTGGAGGCGGCCTGGTATCCCATCGCCCCGTTGCCCTTCGCGGTGGGCACGCTTGTGATGCTTGTCGGCGCCATCGTCTCGCTGTTCGTCACCGACTGGGCCCTCGCCCTGGTCGGCCTCGCGGTCTTTCCCGCGCTGTTCGCGCTCAACGTGGTCTACTCCCGCCGGATGGCGCCCCGGCAGGCCCGGGCGCAGCGGTTGCGCGCCGAGGTCAGCAGCATCGCGCACGAGAGCTTCGACGGCGCGTTGGTGGTCAAGACGATGGGCCGCGAGGCGCAGGAGACGGCCCGGTTCGCCGGCCGCGCCGGTGAGCTGCGCGACGCGTTGATCTCGGTCGGCCGGCTGCGGGGCGTCTTCGACCCGCTGCTGGAGACGCTGCCCAGCCTCGGCACCCTGGCGGTGCTCGTGGTCGGGGCGTTCCGCCTGCGCCAGGGCGCGATAAGCGTCACCGAGCTGGTAAGCGTCGCGTTCCTCTTCACAGTGCTGGCCTTCCCGGTGCGGGCCATCGGCTGGGTGCTGGCCGAGCTGCCGCGCAGCGTCGCCGGCTGGGACCGGGTGCGCCGGGTGCTCGACGCCACCGGCGAGATGCCGTACGGGGAGCGTGTGCTCGACCCGGCCCTCTCGGGCCCGGCCACGCTCACGTTCACCGACGTGCACTTCTCCTATCCGCCGGCCGAGGCGCACCAGCCCGGCGCACAGGTGCTCGGCGAGGTCGGCTTCACCGTGCCGGCCGGCCGCACGGTCGCCCTGGTCGGGCCGACCGGCGCCGGGAAGTCCACCATCGCCTCGCTGGCCGTCCGCCTGGTGGACCCGGACTCCGGCGTCGTCGAGCTGGACGGCGTGGATGTGCGCGACCTGACCGCCGCGTCGCTTGCCGGCACCGTCGCCCTGGTCGCGCAGGTGCCGTTCGTCTTCGACGACACCGTGCGGGCAAACGTCGCCCTGGACCGGGCGGGCATCGACGACGAGGCCGTCTGGGCGGCGCTGCGCCTGGCCGAGGCGGACGGGTTCGTCGCCGCGCTGCCGGACGGGCTGGACACGATGGTCGGCGAGCGGGGCACCTCGCTCTCCGGCGGCCAGCGGCAGCGGCTCACGCTGGCCCGCGCGTTGGCCGGGCGGCCACGCCTGCTGGTGCTCGACGACGCGACGAGCGCCGTGGACCCCCGGGTGGAGGCGGCCATCCTCGCCGGGCTGCGGGCGTCGGCTGGTGAGCCGGGAGTGCCGGCCGCGTCGATCCTGGTGGTGGCGTACCGCCGGGCGACGATCGCCCTCGCCGACGAGGTCGTCTACGTGGAGCAGGGCCGGGTGGTCGCCCGGGGCACGCACACCGAGCTGCTGGCCACCGTCGCGGGCTACGTGGACCTGGTCACCGCGTACGAGCAGGCGGAGGTCGACCGCGCCCAGGAGCGCGCGTACGACGACGAGGTGGCGCAGCTGCCGTCGGGCCTGGAGATCGAGGTGGACCGGTGAGCGCGAGGAGTGCAGCGCAGCGGAGCCCCGCAGTCGCGAACGAAAGGCTGGCCCGGTGAGTACGACGGTGACTAACGACGAGCGGGACGCGCGGGTGGAGACCACCTGGCAGACCCTGCGGCGGGGGTTGGCGCTCTCCCCGGAGCTGCGGACCGGCCTGGCCGCCACCCTGGGTCTGGCCCTGGTGTACATGGTGGGTCGGGTGGCCGTGCCGGTGGCGGTGCAGCAGGGCATCGACCGCGGCCTCGTCGGTGGTCTGAACCTCGACGTGGTGTGGTCGGTGGTGGCTGTCACCGCGGCGATCCTCGTGGTCACCACGGCGTGCGGCTATCTGATGATGCGCCGGCTGTTCACGGTCAGCGAGACGGCGCTGGCGAATGTGCGGACGCGGGCGTTCCGGCACGTGCACGACCTGTCGATGTTGCACCAGCAGTCGGAGCGGCGTGGGTCGCTGGTCTCGCGGGTGACGAGCGACGTCGACCAGATCACCCAGTTCCTCCAGTGGGGCGGGGTGATCCTGCTGGTCAACCTGGGTCAGCTGGTGGTGACGACTGCCGTCATGCTGGCGTACTCCTGGCAGTTGACCCTTGTGGTGTTGGCGGCGTTCCTGCCGGCGGTGCTCGTCATCCGTCAGTTGCAGCGTCGTCTCGGCGCGGCGTACGCGACGGTGCGTCAGCGCACCGGCACGCTGCTGGGCGCGATCGGCGAGAGCGTGGTGGGCGCGCCGGTGATCCGGGCGTACGGCATCGCGGGGCGCACGGCGCGGCGGCTGGACGACGCCATCGACAATCAGCGCCTGGCGCAGCAGCGGGCGATCCGGATCAGCATCGTGGGCAGCTCGGTAGGCGAGCTGGCGGCCGGGTTGGCGCTGGCGGGCGTGGTGGTGCTCGGGGTGACGTTGGGTGTGGACGGCACGCTGTCGATCGGCCAGCTGACCGCGTTCCTCTTCCTGGTGACGCTGTTCATCCAGCCGGTGCAGATCGCCACCGAGGTGCTCAACGAGGCGCAGAACGCGATCGCGGGCTGGCGGCGGGTGCTGGACGTGTTGGACGTCGCCCCGGACGTGGCGGACCCGGGGGAGCAGGGCCGGGATCTGCCGGTCGGTGCGCTGGACATCCGGTTCGCCGGGGTGCGGTTCGCCTATCCGGGTGGTCCCGCCGTGCTGCACGACATCGACCTGGAGATCCCGGCGAAGAGCCGGGTGGCGGTGGTCGGCGAGACGGGCAGCGGCAAGACGACCTTCGCGAAGCTGCTCACCCGTCTGATGGACCCGTCGGCGGGGGCCGTGCTGTTGTCCGGGGTGCCGCTGGCGGACGTCCGGTTCGACTCGTTGCGCTCCCGGGTGGTGATGGTGCCGCAGGACGGGTTCCTCTTCGACGCGACGGTGGGGGACAACGTGCGGTTCGCCCGGCCGGAGTTGACAGACGAGCAGCTCGCCGCCGCGTTCACCGAGTTGGGCCTGGCGGACTGGTTGGAGGGCCTGCCCGCCGGTCTGGACACGCCCGTCGGTGAGCGTGGCGAGGCGTTGAGCGTCGGGGAGCGGCAGCTTGTCGCGCTGGCCCGGGCGTACGTGGCCGATCCGGACCTGCTGGTGCTGGACGAGGCGACGAGCGCTGTGGATCCGGCGACCGAGGTGCGGCTGCAACGCACCCTGGACGCCGTCACGCGGGGTCGTACGACGCTCGCCATCGCGCACCGGCTCTCCACCGCCCAGGCTGCCGACGAGGTGATCGTGGTGGACCGGGGGCGCATCGTGCAGCGCGGCCCGCACGACGAGTTGGTGCGCGACGCCGACTCGGTCTACGGGCTGCTGTACGCCTCCTGGCTGGAGCAGACCCGATAACGAAGCGCACTGGCTGGTGGACGTGGTGGACCGGGTGCTCTACGCTCCGGGTTAGGTTAGCCTAACCTCTGAAGGAGGTCGTGCCATGCGGCCCAGCCCCGCCGAGATCGTGCGTACCCTCGTCGCCGGCCGGCTGCCCGGTCTCGTCCACCTGGCCCGCCGGCCGGGCCCGCACCACGCCCGGCACGTGACCGACCCCGACGGCCGGGTGCTGCTGCTGGTGCCGGTGGCCAGCCACCTGGGCGCCGCGCTGCAACCGGTCGCCGGGGGCGCCGACGTCGCAGTGGTCCTGGACGTCCTCGACCTGCCGCCCGCCGCCGGCGCTCCCGGGCTGGGGCGGGCCTGGGTCTCCGGCTGGGCGACCGAACTGCACGACGAGGAGGCGCGCCGCGCCGCGCTCGACTTCGCCGCTGTCGAGCCGACCGGCGACCTGCTCGACGTGGGCGTCCGGTTCCGGCTGTTCCGCTTCGAGGTGGCCGAGGTCCGCTGGGAGCGGGCCGGCGTCGTGCACCGGATCGACCCGCTGGAGTACGCCGAGGCCGAGCCGGACCCGGTGCACCCGTTCGAGGCGCTGCTGCTGGCCGACCTCGCCGAGCGCGACGCCGACCAGGTGACCGACTACTTGCGCCGGCAGCTCGGGTTGACCGAGCAGACCCCGGACGGGCCGCCCCGCGTGGTACGCATCGACCGTTACGGCCTGGTGGTCACCCTCGGGCGCCCCGGCGCGCGGCGACGCGTCCGGCTGGCGTTCCCGTGTCCGGTGGCCGATCCGGACGAGTTGGGCCGGCTGCTGCCGCCGCTGCGTCGCCCGGCCGACGCCCGCCCACCGCGCTGACCCACCCCGCCCGGACGGCATGGTCCTAGGTGGGCAGCTCTCCGGTGACGTACCGCTGGATGGTGGGGCCGATGGCGGCGACCAGGGTGTCCGGGTCGGCGGACGCCACCGGCTCCATGCGTACCACGTACCGGATCATCGCCAACCCGACCAGTTGGGTGGCGACAAGTGATCCGCGCAGCGGCAGCTCGGCCGGGTCGACGTCGAGTTGGTCGAGCACCCGGCGCAGCACCTGCGTGGTGATGAACTCCCGCAGCAGGCGCGCCGTCCACTCGTTGCTCACCGCCGAGCGCAGCAGCGCCACCCCGGCGCTGCCGGCCGGGGAGTCCCAGATGCCGACGAACGTGCGTACCAGCCGTTCACCCACGCCGTCCCGGTCGCCGGCGAGCACCCCCGGCAGCACCGCGCCCGGATCGACGGGGAAGTTCATGGCGGCCAGGAAGAGCTGGTCCTTGCTGCCGAAGTAGTGGTGCACAAGCGCCGGGTCCACCCCGGCGGCGGCGGCGATGCCGCGGATCGGAGCGGCGTCGAAGCCGCGCTCGGCGAACGCCGCCCGCGCCGCGTCGAGGATCGACTCCCGGGTGTCCGGGTTGCCGGGTCGCCGGCCGGTCCGCCGCGTCATCGCCGCCCTTCGTTCGTCGCTCACGCCGCCGGTCGCCCGACGGCTGGCGGCAACCCGCGTGCGCGGGCCGCCGCCGGCCGGTCAGCCGGTGCGCCGGCGCAGGGTCGCCGCCGCGAGCACCAGTGCCAGCACCACCGCGCCGAGCACCACACCCACATCCCGCCACATGGTGCCGGTCGGCTCGGCGTTGGCGCCGACCTCCTGCAAGGCCTCGATGGCGTACGACAGGGGGAAGGCGTCACTGAGCGCCTGG
The DNA here is from genome assembly GCF_049841645.1 of Micromonospora sp. DT43. Lineage (NCBI taxonomy): Bacteria > Bacillati > Actinomycetota > Actinomycetes > Micromonosporales > Micromonosporaceae > Micromonospora > Micromonospora sp. DT43. Next base: position 603,510 of record NZ_JBNCKR010000001.1, read on the forward strand.
AGCCAGCCGGCCATCTGGTCGCGGGCCACGAACAGCCCACACAGCAGCAGTTGGGGGACCACCACGACCGGCAGAAACTGTACTGCCTGGAACTCGGTGCGGGCGAAGGCGCTGCACAGCAGCCCGAGGGCGACGCCGAGCACCGCGTCGAGCACCGCGATCCCGATCACCAGGCCACTGCTCCCGACGGTGCGGAGATCGAAGATCCAGTACGCCACCGCGGCGGCGACCGCGGCCTGCGCGGCGGCGGCCAGCCCGAACGCGATGCCGTAGCCGAAGAGCAGGTCGAGCTTGCCCAGCGGTGTGGTGAGCAGCCGTTCCAGGGTGCCGGAGGTGCGCTCCCGCAGCATCGCGATGCTGGTGACCAGGAACATGATCACGAAGGGGAAGATGCCCAGCATCACAAGCGCGATCCGGTCGAACATCGACGGCTGCCCCGGCGGGGTCGGGTGGTCGACGTACATGAAGTAGACGAGGGTCAGCAGGACGGCCGGCACCAGCACGAGCAGCGCGATCGTGCGCCTGTCGTGCCGGAGTTGGCGCAGGATGCGGCCGGTGGTGGCCGCCAGGATCCGGGGGTTCACGAGTTCTCCCGTCCGGCCGGTGCGTCGACCGCGCCGGCCCTGATCAGTCGCAGGAACGCTTCGTCGAGGTCGTCCACGCCGGCGGCGGCGCGGATCGCGGCCGGGCTGTCGTCGGCGATCAGGCGTCCCTGGCGGATCAGCAGCAGCCGGTCGCAGCGGGCCGCCTCGTCCATCACGTGACTGGACACCAGCAGGGTGGTGCCGGCGGCGGCCATGGCGTGGAACCGGGCCCACAGGTCGGCCCGCAGTACCGGGTCCTGACCGACTGTCGGCTCGTCGAGGATGACCAGCTCGGGGTCGCCGACCAGGGCACAGGCCAGCGAGGCCCGGCTGCGCTGACCACCGGAGAGGGTGACGACAAGTTGACCGGCCGCCTCGGCCAGCCCGACGTCACGGACCGCCTGATCGGCCTCGGCGCGACCACGGCCGTACAGGGCCGCGAAGTAGCGGGCGTTCTCCCGGACGGTCAGGTCGGCGTAGACGCTCGGCGCCTGGGTGAGGTAACCCACCCGGTGCCGCAGGGCCGGAGTGCCCGCCGGCTGGCCCAGCACGGTGACCGTCCCCGTGCTGACCACCTGCACACCGACCACCGCCCGCATGAACGTGGTCTTGCCGCTGCCGCTGGGCCCGAGCAGACCTGTCACGGCGCCGCGCGGAACGGCGCAGCTGATGCCGTCCAGCACCCGCCGCCCGCCTCGGTCGACCACCAGGTCGCGGACGCGTATCGCGTCGTCCACTGCGCACCTCCGAGAAACTCATCATCTGTTGAACTCAACGCTAGATGAGATAACGCCGTACGCGCAACGGCCCACCTCCCCGCCGGTGCCCGCCGTCGCGCCCAGCGGCAGAACGGGCAGTAGGCTCCGGACCGGACAGCAGGTCCGGCAACGGGCATTGCGTACCGATCGGACGTACGGCACGATGGCGCCGTGGGTCACGCTCCGTTACCGCACAGCGGGTTTCTCGAGGACTGGGCCGCGCGGTTGCGGGACGCCGCCGACCGGCCGGTCGTCGGCATCCTGCTGCGCGGCAGTCACGCCCGACGGGCCGCCACCGCGCACAGCGACGTCGACCTCGACGTGCTTGTCGGCGGCTCCCCGTACGCTGCCCGCCGCGCATACCTGGCCGAGACGGCCGGCCGGGTCACCCACGTCTCGGTGGCCGCGCGCGACGTCCGCTCCTGGGTGCGCCGGCTCGGGAAACCGGCCGACTGGGCGTTCGGGCTGCCGGTCACCGCGCCGGCCCGGCTGCTCTGGGCCGACCCGCACTGGCGGCCCCGGATCGACCTGCCGGTGCTCTGCCAGCCCGCCGAGCCACCCCGGCTGGAGGAGCTGATCGCCATGCTCGGCAAGGCCGCCGCCGCCCGGACCGCGGCCGACCGCTACGGGGTCCGGCTCGCCGTCGCGGACCTCGCCCGACTCTGCCCGTCGGTGCTGCGCCCGGCGAACCCGTCGGTACGGGTGTCCTCCCGTCGGGCGGCGTTCGCGGCCGCCCTGGAGCTCCCGGTCGCCCCGGCCGGCTACCGGGAGGACATGCTGCTCTGCCTCGGGCTGCGTCCCGGCGGCACCGGGCAGCTCTGGGCCGCCGCCGTACGGCTGGTCGCCGGGACCCTGCCGTTGATCCGCCCGTACGCCGCGGAGATCGCCAAGGCGGGCGGCGCCGACCTGGCCGAGGCCCTGGTCGACGGCCGGCTGGACCGGTACGTGGCCCAACTCGCCCGGCCCGTGCCCCACCCGCCGACCCCTCGGCGGGAGCCGTCGCCGGTGCCCGCCCCGCGTGCGGGACAATGGGCAACTGTGCCCGTACCTGACGCGCCGGTGACCGGCGTCCCCAGCGAACCGAGCGACCCGGCGGCGTCGACGCCGGTTCGTCCGTCCCGGCTCGACCCGGCCATCGCGGCCCGGCTGCGCCGCAGCGCCGACGGCCTGGTCGCCGCCGTGGTGCGCGCGCACGACTCCGGCGAGGTGCTGATGGTCGCGTGGATGGACGACGAGGCGCTGCACCGCACCCTCACCACCGGTCGGGCCACCTACTGGTCGCGCAGCCGTCGGGAGTACTGGGTCAAGGGCGCCACCTCCGGGCACCACCAGTACGTGCGCTCGGTCGCGCTGGACTGCGACGGCGACGCGCTGCTGGTAAGCGTCGACCAGGTCGGCGCGGCGTGCCACACCGGGCACCGGACCTGCTTCTACACCGAGCTGCCCGTGACGAGGACCGACGCATGACCGACGGCGCGGTGAGCCCCGACCTGACCACGTTCACCGACGTGGCTGCCCGCTGGCGCGTCGTGCCTGTCACCCGACGCCTGCTGGCCGACGCCGAGACCCCGGTCGGTGTCTACCGCAAGCTCGCCGGCGGGCCCGGCACGTTCCTGCTCGAATCGGCCGAACAGGGTGTCGGCTCGGCGGGCACTGCCTGGTCGCGGTACTCGTTCATCGGCGTCCGCAGCAGCGCCACCCTCGTCGAGCGGGACGGGGTGGCGACCTGGCTCGGTCAGCCACCGGCCGGGCTGCCCACCGACGGTGACCCGGTGCGGGTGCTGCGGGACACCGTCGCGGCGCTCGCCGGCCCGCTCGGTGACCCGTCCGATGGTCTGCCCCCGTTGACCGGGGGCATGGTCGGCTACCTCGGCTACGACCTCGTCCGCCGCTTCGAGCGGCTGCCCGAGCTGACCGAGAACGACCTGGGCGTACCGGAGTTGGGCATGATGCTCGCCACCGACCTGGTGGTGCTCGACCACTACGACGGCTCGGCGATCCTGGTCGCCAACGCGGTGCTGCCGCCGCTGGACACCCCGGGCCGCGCCGCGCAGGTCACCGCCGCGTACCACCACGCGGTGGGCCGCCTCGACGCGATGACCACCGCGCTGTCCCGGCCCATCCCGCCGATGATCTCCACGGTGGACCGTCCGCCGGCCGGCGAGGTCCTCTGTCGTACGCCCGAGGGTGGTTACCTGAAGGCGGTGGAGGCCGCCAAGGAGGCGATCCGGGCGGGCGAGTGCTTCCAGATCGTGCTGTCCCAGCGCTTCGAGCGGACGACGCACGCCGACCCGCTGGACGTCTACCGGGTGCTGCGCACCAGCAACCCCAGCCCGTACATGTACCTGCTGCGGTTCGACGGGTTCGACATCGTCGGCTCGTCGCCGGAGGCGCACCTGAAGGTCACCGCGGACGTCGACGGACGGCGCCGGGCGCTGCTGCACCCGATCGCGGGCACCCGGCCGCGCGGCGCCACCGCGGCCGCCGACGCCGGGCTCGCCGCCGAGCTGCTCGCCGACCCCAAGGAGCGCTCCGAGCACGTGATGCTCGTCGACCTGGGCCGCAACGACCTGGGCCGGGTGTGTGAGCCGGGCAGCGTCCAGGTGCCCGAGTTCGCGACCATCGAGCGGTACAGCCACGTCATGCACATCGTCTCCACAGTGACCGGCACGCTGCGTGACGACCGCTCGGCGTTCGACGCGCTCGCCGCGACCTTTCCGGCGGGCACACTCTCCGGTGCGCCCAAGGTGCGGGCCATGGAGATCATCGAGGAGTTGGAGCCGGTTCGCCGCGGCCTCTACGGCGGCACCGTCGGCTACTTCGGGTTCGGCGGCGATCTGGACATGGCGATCGCCATCCGGACCGCGCTGATCCGCGACGGACGCGCCTACGTGCAGGCCGGCGCCGGCGTGGTCGCCGACTCCGACCCGGCCGCCGAGGAGCAGGAGACGCGCGACAAGGCCGCCGCCGTGCTGGCCGCGATCGCGGCCGCCGAAACGCTGAGGCCCGCCCGATGAGCGGGGGCGTGGGTGGTCGGCGTCAGCTGACGTACGCCATGTTGTTCTGCCTGGCCGGCGCGGGCCTGGCGCTGTGGGCGGCGACCAGGGGCTGGTCGGTCGAGGTGACCGCGCGTCCGGCGCCGTTGCCGCCGGTGCGCGAGGCCCGCAGCGGGGCCGCCCTGCTGCCGTGGCTGCCGGCGCTGGCGCTTGTCACGCTGGCCGGCGGTGGTGCGGTGCTGGCCACCCGGGGTCGGGTGCGGCGGGTGCTGGGCGTGCTGCTGGGCGCTCTGGGCGTGGCGGTGGCGGCGGGTGGCGGGTACGGGTTGGTAGCCGATCTCGGCGGCGTGGTGAGCCGGCAGTGGCCGGCGCTCTGCCTGCTCGGCGGTCTGCTCGCCGCCGTGGGCGGCGGGTGGACGGCGCTGCGGGGCGGCGGGTGGCCGGCGATGGGCGCCCGCTACGAGCGGCCGACGCGGACCGTCACGGAGAGTGGCCCCACGACTGTCGCCCCGCCGGGCCGGATGGTCGGGCGGCGGACCACCGAGGCGTGGGACGCGTTGGACCGGGGCGAGGATCCGACAGCGGGCGATCAGCCGACCGGCTGACGTTCCCGCTGCCGGCGGGCGGAGGCGGCGCGGGCGGCGGCCAGCTCGGCCACCAGGCGGTCCAGTTCGGCGCGCTGGTCGGCCCGGGCACGGTCGGCGCAGACCGCCTCCCAGGCGTTGCCGCGCGCCGTGCGCACCCGGCCCTCGCCGACGACGGCCCGCTCCAGGGTGTGCACCACGCCGACGGCCAGCGACGCCACGGTCCGTGAGATGGTGGTCAGTCCGATGCTCGGGTTCGACTCGGCAATGCTCATGGGTCACCCCGCACGAGGAGTTGGCGGACGGTCGGGCAGGCGCGTCATCGAGTCTGCCCGAGGACGATGCTGGCCGGCTGACGTTTCGCCGGGGTGACCGCCCGGTCAACTGTCCCGCCATGCCCGCGACCTGGGACCGGCCGTTCGGCCTTGAGCTTGCTCACAGCATCGACAAGTGTCGTTGTCGTCGGGCGGCGAGGCGGAACCAGTGGCATGATCGATGGGTCGGCCCGGTTCGACCGGGGCCGCCGGGCTCCCGTCGTGTGACGGCGGTCGATGCCGGAGGTGGCGCTGCGTGACATCCCGTTCACGGCAAGTCGGCCATTATGCCGCAGCCCTTTTCGTGAGCAGCGCCATACCCCCGGCTCCCGGCGTCGGTCGGCTGCCCCTAGCATCGGCCCATGACACCCGGAGAGGGGAGTCCGTTGGTGACTGCTGAGCATGCGCACGCGGAGGGGGACGAAGCCGGTCAGGCGGCGTCCGTAAGCGTGCTCGACGAGATCCTGGCTGGCGTGCGCGAGGACGTCGCCCGACGCCAGGAGCAGGTTCCGTTGGAACGGATCCGTGAGCTGGCCGCGGCGGCGCCGCCGCCGCTGGACGCGTACGCGGCGTTGCGTAAGCCAGGCGTCGCGGTCATCGCCGAGGTCAAGCGCTCCTCGCCGTCCAAGGGCCGGCTGGCCGAGATCGCCGATCCGGCCGATCTCGCCGTCGACTACGCGGCGGGCGGGGCGCGGGCCATCAGCGTGCTGACCGAGGGGCGCTGGTTCGGCGGGTCGCTGGACGACCTGGCCGCCGTGCGGGCCGCGGTCACCGTGCCGGTGCTGCGCAAGGACTTCGTGGTCTCCAGCTACCAGGTGCACGAGGCGCGCGCGCACGGCGCCGACCTGGTCCTGCTGATCGTGGCGGCCCTCGAGCAGAACGTGCTGATGGGCCTGCTGGAGCGGATCGAGTCGCTGGGCATGACCGCGCTGGTCGAGGTCCACGACGAGGAGGAGGCCGACCGGGCCCTGGAGGCCGGCGCGCAGGTGATCGGGGTCAACGCCCGTGACCTGCGTACCCTTCAGGTGGATCGGTCGGTGTTCGAGCGGATCGCGCCGGGGCTGCCCAGCAGCGTCGTCAAGATCGCCGAGTCCGGCGTCCGCGGGCCGCACGACCTGATCCGGTACGCCTCCGCGGGCGCGGACGCGGTTCTCGTCGGCGAGGGCCTGGTCACCCAGAAGAGCCCACGCGAGGCGGTGGCCGAACTGGTCAACGCCGGCAACCACCCGGCGACGCCCCGGCCGGTGCGCTGACCCGCGCCGGTGTGACGCCCCACCGAGAGGATTTCCGATGAGCGCCGATGCGCTGGCCCCGGTGGCCGGCTCGCAGCCCGACTCCGCCGGCCACTTCGGCCGCTTCGGCGGTCGTTTCGTGCCCGAGGCCCTGGTGGCCGCGCTGGACGAGCTCGACGGGGCGTGGCGTACGGCGATCGCGGACGAGTCCTTCCGGGCCGAGTTCGGCGCGCTGCTGCGCGACTACGCGGGCACGCCGTCGCTGCTCTACGAGGCCCGGCGGTTCTCCGCCAAGGTCGGCGCGCGGGTGCTGCTCAAGCGTGAGGACCTCAACCACACAGGCGCCCACAAGGTGCGCAACGTGCTCGGCCAGGCACTGCTCACCAAGCGGATGGGCAAGACCCGGGTCATCGCCGAGACCGGGGCGGGGCAGCACGGCGTCGCCACCGCGACCGCCGCCGCCCTGTTCGACCTGGAGTGCGTGGTCTACATGGGCGAGGTCGACACCGAGCGGCAGGCGCTCAACGTGGCCCGGATGCGGATGCTCGGCGCCACCGTCGTCCCGGTCACCGCCGGTTCGCGCACCCTCAAGGACGCGATGAACGAGGCGATGCGCGACTGGGTGGCGAACGTCGACGAGACCCACTACCTGATCGGCACCGCCGCCGGGCCGCACCCGTTCCCGGCGATGGTCCGGGACTTCGTCCGGGGCATCGGCGACGAGGCCCGCCAGCAGTGCCTCGACCTGACCGGCGCGCTGCCGGACGCGGTCACCGCCTGCGTCGGCGGCGGTTCCAACGCGCTGGGCATCTTCCACGCCTTCGTCCCCGACGAGGACGTGCGCCTCTACGGCTTCGAGGCCGGCGGCGACGGGGTGGCCACCAGTCGGCACGCCGCGAGCATCACCGGAGGCTCGGCGGGCGTGCTGCACGGCGCTCGCACGTACGTGCTGCAGGACGCCGACGGGCAGACGCTGGAGTCGCACTCGATCTCCGCGGGCCTGGACTACCCGGGCGTCGGGCCCGAGCACGCCTGGCTGCACGACACCGGCCGCGCCAACTACCTGCCCGTCACCGACGCCGAGGCGATGGCCGCGTTCGAACTGCTCTGCCGCACCGAGGGGATCATCCCGGCGATCGAGAGCGCGCACGCCCTCGCCGGCACCGTCACGCTCGCTCCGAAGCTGGCCGCCGAACTGGGTCGGGAGCCCACCATCGTGGTCAACCTCTCGGGGCGGGGCGACAAGGACGTGCACACCGCCGGGGACTACTTCGGCATCCTCGACAAGGAGCACTGAGATGAGCCGCATCGGGGTGGCCTTCGACAAGGCCCGGGCCGACGGGCGGGCCGTGCTGGTCGGCTGCATGCCGGCCGGTTTCCCGACCGTCGAGGGCAGCATCGCGGCCATGACGGCGATGGTCGAGGCAGGCGTCGACGTCATCGAGGTGGAGATCCCGTACTCCGATCCGGTGATGGACGGCCCGGTCATCCAGAAGGCCAGCGACATCGCGCTGGCCGGCGGCGTCCGCACGGCCGACACGCTGCGCATCATCGAGGCGGTCGCGGCGACCGGGGCGCCGGTCGTCACGATGACCTACTGGAACCCCATCGAGCGGTACGGCGTGGACGTGTTCGCCCGCGACCTCGCCGCCGCCGGCGGAACCGGCCTGATCACGCCGGACCTCATCCCCGACGAGGCGGCCGAGTGGCTGGCCGCCTCGGACGCGCACGGCCTGGACCGCACCTTCCTGGTGTCGCCGTCGTCCACCGACGCCCGGGTGGCGATGACGGTGGACAACTGCCGGGGCTTCGTCTACGCCACTGCCGTGATGGGGGTGACCGGCGCCCGCACGAGTACCTCCGACGCCGCCCCCACGCTGGTCTCGCGGGTTCGCGCGGTCACCGACCTTCCCGTCGGCGTCGGCCTGGGCGTGGGCACCGGCGCGCAGGCCAGCACGGTCGCCGGGTACGCCGACGGGGTGATCGTCGGCAGCGCGCTCGTCCGGTGCGTGCTCGACGCCTCCTCGGAGGCCGAAGGGCTGGCCGCGCTGCGCACCCTGAGCGCCGAACTCGCCGAGGGCGTCCGCAACCCCGCCCGCTGAGCCATCTCGCGGGCTTCCTCCACTGGTGGGTCCTGGTGGGCTGTTAGGCCCCGCTCGGGAGCCCGCCGGCAGGTGGGCCGGCCGGCTCAACGCATGGCTTGAGCGCCGGGAGCGCCATTCCCTCAGGAGCGGTATACCTCTGAGTCATATTTATGACTCACAGGTATACCGCTCTCCAGCGGAAGTGGTCTGCCGGGCCCGGCGCGCCCACGACTCCGCCCGGCAGATGCGTCTGCGGCGCAAGAGGCAAGCGCAGCAGGGGGCCAACGCGATGCCGGCGGGCAACGTATAGGTCAGGGCAAGAGGGAGGGATCTGCGGGCGCCTCGCCGCGCTGCTCCGGCGGCTGACCGGCTCCCAGTCGCCCATCGCGATCCCCAGCCTGTCGGCCTTCGCCGGTCGGGGGGCCTTCGCCGGTCGGGGGGCCTTCGCCGGTCGGGGGACCTTCGCCGGTCGGGTGGCCCTTCCCGGTCGAGCCGGTCGCGGCCGGTGGCGCGGCGTCGGCGGGGTCGGGTGAGCGGGGGACGGTCCGCAGGACGCCGGAGCGGCCGGCGAGCGTGTCGGTGACGGCCGCCCGGGTCAGCGGAGTGACGGCCTCGGGCAGCGCGCCCGGGGCGTGCCAGGACAGCCGGCAGCCCGGCGGCGGGTCGGCGCTCGGTCGCCCCTCGGCGACACGGGCGCGGAACACGTGCACCAGGATGTCCGGCAGCGGCCCGGCCCGCCCGGCGAGCGCAGGCGTGGTCGCACCGTCGAGGTGGTAGACGCCGACCAGGTCGACCAGGTCGATCTCCCAGCCGGTCTCGGCGGGGATGTCGCGCAGCGCCGCCCGCACCGGGCTCTCCGCGGCACGCAGCCGGCCGCCGGGCAACGCGTACCGGCGCTGGCCCCGGCCCTGGCGGCAGAGCAGCACCCGACCCGCGTCGTCGGTGACGACCGCGGCGACCGCCCAGGTGAGCGCGCTCATGGACAAAGAGCGTACGGCGGCGCAAACCAGAAGTCATCGGGATCCGCGCACGGCGGCCCGGGGTGCCGCAGCGGGGGTGCGCAGCGGTAGCGTGTGCACCCGTGACCATCGCCTCGCTGTCCCCCCAGGCGGCCCTGCCCAGTCCCAGCACCGCCGTCTGGCAGCTCGGGCCGTTCCCGCTGCGGGCGTACGCGCTGTGCATCATCGTCGGCATCGTGGTGGCCTGCTGGGTGACCGAGCGCCGCCTGCGTCAGCGCGGCGTCGCTCCGGGCGCGGTGCTCGACATCGCCGTCTGGGCGGTGCCGGCCGGCATCATCGGCGCCCGGATCTACCACGTGATCACCTCCCCGGAGAAGTACTTCGGTGCCGGTGGCGAACCGCTGAAGGCGTTCTACATCTGGGAGGGCGGTCTCGGCATCTGGGGTGCCGTCGCCGGTGGCGCGATCGGCGCGTGGATCGCGGCCCGGCAGCTCGGCATCCCGTTCGGCGTGGTGGCCGACGCGCTCGCGCCGGGGTTGCCGCTTGCCCAGGCGATCGGCCGGTTCGGCAACTGGTTCAACAACGAGCTGTTCGGTGGCCGCACGACGCTGCCGTGGGGTCTGCAGATCCACCGGATGGATCCGGACAACCCGGGGCACACGCTGCGGGACGACGCCGGCAAGCCGATCCTCGAACCCGGCCTCTACCACCCGACGTTCCTCTACGAGGCGCTGTGGAACCTCGGCGTCGTCGCACTGGTCCTCATCCTGGACCGGCGGCTGCGGCTCGGGCGGGGCCGGGCGTTCGCGCTGTACGTGATGGGCTACACCGCCGGCCGGTTCTGGATCGAGCTGATGCGCACCGACGAGGCGAACCAGATCTTCGGCGTACGCCTCAATGTCTGGACCGCGGCCCTGGTCTTCCTCGGCGCGTTGGTCTACTTCGTGCGGGTCCGCGGCCCCCGTGAGTACCTGATCCCGATCGGCGTGGCGGCCACCCCCACGCCGCCGACCACGTCCGACCTGTCCCAGGTCGACATCTCCGAACGCGCGACAAGCGCCCGCGCCGCCGCCCCGGAGGGTTACCGGGTGGTCAGCGAGGAGCAGTACGACACCTGGCGGGACACCGGCGTGGCGCCTCCGGAGCCGGCCGACGAGGTACGCCCTCAGGGAGCCGAGCCGCTCGACGACGAACCGACCGGCGACGAGGCGGCCACCGACGAGGCAGCCGGCGACGAGGCGGCCACCGACGAGGCGACCAGTTACCGCGCCCACGAGCCGGTGGACGGCACGCGGGAGGCGCGCGACGACGACCGGGCCGACGCCGCCGGCGTGCGGCCCGCCGACCGGGACAGCTGAGCGGGGGCGACACCGATGCGAAGCGCGGTGGTGGTCGGCGCCGGGGTCGGTGGCCTCGCGGTCGCCGGCGCGCTGGCCCGCTCCGGTTGGCAGGTCACCCTGCTGGACCGCGCCGAGCGGGTCCGCCCCGAGCCGACCGCTGTGGTGCTCTGGCCCAACGGTGTCCGCGCGTTGCAGGCCCTCGGCCTCGGTGCCGGTCTGGCCGCCATCGCCACCCCGCTGCCCGACGGTGGGGTCCGCCGTCCGGACGGGCACTGGCTGGTGCAACCCCGGCCGACGCCTGCCGACCGGATGCCTGTGGTGGTGCACCGGGAGGATCTGCACGACGCGTTGATCGCCGGCCTCGGTGACCGGGTCGAGCTGCGTACCGGGGTGACCGTGCGCCACGTCCGCGTCGAGCCGGGCGAACGCCCCGGGGTGAACGACGGGCGGCACACCATCGAGGCCGACCTGGTGGTCGCCGCGGACGGCACGGACAGTGTCATCCGTCGTCAACTGGCCCCCGAGTCCGGCGTGGTCAGCTCCGGCTGCGCGGCGTGGCGGGCCGTCATCCCCTGGTACCGGGCGCCCCGACTGCCCGCCGACCAGCCGATCGCCGGCGAGGTGCTCGGCGCGGGCTACCGGTTCGTGGCCGCCTCGCTTGGTGAGCGTGGCTCGTCGGGTGGTTCCAGTCGGGGTGGCATCTACTGGGTGGCCACCGCCGCCGGCGCTCCCCGTCCAGAGCCGCCGGAGACCCAGCTCGCCCTCCTGCGCCGCTGGTACGCCGGCTGGCCGGCGCCGATCGCCGCGCTGCTCGACGCCACCGACCCGAGCGACCTCGTGCAGCAGGAGGTCCGTGAGCTGCGCCCGCTGCCCCGCGCCTACGGCTTCGGCGTCGGGCCGGGCGGGGTGGTGTTGCTCGGCGACGCGGCGCACGCCATGCCGCCGCACCTCGGTCAGGGCGCGTGCCTCGCCTTCGAGGACGCCGCCACGCTCGCCTCACTGCTGCGCGAGGCCCGCCTGCCGGACGCCGTGCAGACGTACGACCGGGTGCGCCGTCCCCGGGCCGCGACAGTGGTCCGGCAGACCCGGCGCATGTCGGCGGTGCTCCAGACCCGGGGCCGGTTGGCGCTGCGCGCCCGCGACGCCGCGCTCGGCACCATCAACTCGCGGCTGCTCTCCAGCGCCGCCGCCTCGGCGGCCCAGTGGCGTCCGCCGGCCTGACCGGGCCCGAGGCTCAGGGAATCAGGGCGGCGGGCTCGGCGATGCACGCGGTGCCGATGCGGCGGAAGCCGACGCGCAGATAGACCCGGGCGATCTCCTCGCTGCCCGCGGAGAGGAAGACGAGGCCGGTGCCGGCGGCGAGCAGTTCGCGGGCGAGGGTGGCGGTCAGCGCGGCACCCATGCCGCGACGTCGGGCGGCCGGCAGGGTGGCCACCCCGGCGATCTCCGCCACGTCGTCCACCCGCATCGCCATGCCGCTGGCCAGCGCGCCCTCGGTGGGCGTCCCGGCCAGCGCGGAGATCCGCCTGCCGTCGGCGATCCGGGCCCGCTCCTCGTCCAGCGCGGCGAGCTCCAACTCGGTGACCGCCGCGTCCCGTTCGGCCGGGCCGGCCGAGCCGGGCGCGGTGCCGGCGGCGCCGAACGCCACGGCCGCCACCGCCCGCCGGGCAGCCACGTCCGCGGCGAGGTCCGGCGCGTCGGCCGCCAGCACCCGCACCGGTACGTCGGAAAGCGTCGCCGGGTCGGGCAGCGCGGCCGGGTCGAGGACCATCAGCGGGGCCTCCAGCACGTTCAGCCCCGCCGAGCGGGCCGCCGCCAGCAGCTCGGGGGTCGTCTCGTGCACCCACTCGAAGGCCTCCGGCAGGCCCAGCTCCCGCTGACGCTCCCGCACCGAGCTCACGTCGGCAAGTGACGGCGCCTCGGTGGCGCCGATACGGGGTCGGGCGTAGAACGGCCAGCCGACGCCCTCGCGGACGAACAGCACCAGCCCGCCATGCTCCTCGACACCGGCGACGTCGCGGGGCACCGCGTCGTAGAAACGTTCCAACCGGTCGAAGATGTCCTTGTGCACCGAATCCACCGCGCGAGACTACACGTCCCAGACTCTGGACGGTGTGATCAATCTTGAGTGGCCTTGCGCCCCCAGCCCTAACGTAGACTCAATAGACCCACGGGCCGACGTCGTCCCCACCATGATCCAACCTGAGTGACGACAGGAGGCCCGGTGGCTCAGCCGTACGCGGACACGACACAGCCGCACCCGCACAGCCCGCAGGCGTCCCCGACGCCCGGCCCCCATCCGCCCGCCCAGGGTCTCTACGACCCGGCGCAGGAGCACGACGCCTGCGGGGTGGCCTTCGTGGCGGACATGCACGGCCGACGGTCCCACGCGGTCGTCGCCAACGGGCTCGGTGCGCTCTGCCGCCTGGACCACCGTGGCGCCCGGGGCGCGGAGCCCAACACCGGCGACGGCGCGGGCATCATGATCCAGGTCCCGGACGCATTCCTGCGCGCGGTCGCCGACGTGACGCTGCCACCGGCCGGCGAGTACGCCACGGGCCTGGTGTTCCTCCCCGACGACGACGCCGCCGAGACGCGTGCCCGTCGGGTGGTCGAGAAGTACGCGCTTGTCGAGGGCGCGGAGCTGCTCGGCTGGCGGGACGTGCCGATCGAGCCGCACGGGCTCGGCGACACCGCTCTCGCGGCGATGCCCCGGGTACGGCAGGTCTTCGTGGCCGCGCACCGCCTCACCGACTCGCCCGCCGGGCCGGCCGGTTCCGCGCTGAGCGGCATCGAGCTGGACCGGGTGGCCTTCTGTCTGCGCAAGCAGGCCGAACGGGAGACCGCCGAGCGGGGCGTGCCGGCGTACTTCCCGTCGCTGTCCAGCCGCACCATTGTCTACAAGGGCATGCTCACGCCCGACCAGTTGCCGGCGTTCTACCCCGACCTGCGCGACGAGCGGGTGGAGAGCGCGATCGCGCTTGTGCACTCCCGGTTCTCGACCAACACCTTCCCGTCCTGGCCGTTGGCGCACCCGTACCGGCTCATCGCCCACAACGGCGAGATCAACACGATCCGTGGCAACCGCAACTGGATGCAGGCCCGCGAGGCGCTGCTGCGCTCGCCGAACGTGCCGGGCAACATCCGACGGGTCTTCCCGGTCTGCACTCCCGCCGCCTCCGACTCGGCGAACTTCGACGAGGTCCTGGAGCTGCTGCACCTGGCCGGGCGGAGCCTGCCGCACGCGGTGCTCATGATGATCCCCGAGGCGTGGGAGAACGACCCCGGGATGGATCCGGCCAAGCGGGCCTTCTACCGCTTCCACGCGAGCCTCATGGAGCCGTGGGACGGTCCGGCGTCGGTGGCCTTCACCGACGGCGAGATCGTCGGCGCGGTGCTGGACCGCAACGGGCTGCGCCCGGGGCGCTGGTGGCAGACGGACGACGGCCTCGTGGTCCTGGGCTCCGAGGCGGGCGTGCTCGACCTCGACCCGGCCCACGTGGTCGCGAAGGGGCGGCTCCAGCCGGGGCGGATGTTCCTGGTCGACACCGTGGCCGGGCGGATCGTGCACGACGACGAGATCAAGTCTGAGTTGGCCGCCGCGCAGCCGTACGGCGAGTGGCTGCACGCCGGGCTGATCGAGCTGGACGACCTGCCGGCCCGCGAGCACACCGTCTACACCCACGACTCGGTGCGTCGGCGTCAGCAGACCTTCGGCTACACCGAGGAGGAGCTGAAGGTCCTGCTCGCGCCGATGGCGCGTACCGGCGCCGAGCCGCTGGGCTCGATGGGCACGGACACCCCGATCTCGCCGCTGTCCACCAGGCCGCGGCTGCTCTACGACTACTTCCACCAGCTCTTCGCCCAGGTCACCAACCCTCCGTTGGACGCCATCCGCGAGGAGCTGGTGACCAGCCTCGCGTCGACGATCGGGCCGGAGGGCAACCTGCTCGACCCGAACGCGGCGAGCTGCCGGCAGATCGTGCTGCCGCACCCCATCATCGACAACGACGAGCTGGCGAAGATCCTCTCCATCGACGAGGACGGCGACCTGCCGGGCTTCAAGGCGGTGCGGGTCTCCGGGCTGTACCGGATCCGCGAGGGCGCCGCCGGGATCAAGGCGCGGCTGACCGAGATCTGCCGGCACGTCTCCGAGGCCATCGAGGACGGCGTCCGCATCCTGGTGCTCTCCGACCGGGACTCCAACGCCGATCTCGCGCCGATCCCGTCGCTGCTGCTCACCGCGGCCGTGCACCAGCACCTGGTGCGGGAGCAGACCCGCACCCAGGCGGCGCTGATCGTGGAGTCCGGCGACTGCCGGGAGGTGCACCACGCGGCGGTCCTGATCGGGTACGGCGCGGCGGCTGTCAACCCGTACCTGGCGTTCGAGTCCGTGGAGGACATGATCGCCACGGGCGCGCTGCTCGGTGTGGAACCGGCAGCGGCGGTGCGCAACTACGCCAAGGGGCTCGGCAAGGGCGTCCTGAAGATCATGTCCAAGATGGGCATCTCGACTGTCTCGTCGTACTGCGGCGCGCAGGTCTTCGAGGCGGTCGGCCTGGACACCCGACTGATCGACCGTTACTTCCGGGGCACGCCGAGCCGGATCGGCGGCGTCGGGCTGGCCGGTGTGCACACCGAGGTGGCCGCCCGGCACGCGCTGGCCTGGCCGCCGGCGAGCGCCGCCGGCTCCGACCGGCTGGAGGTCGGCGGCGAGTACCAGTGGCGCCGCGAGGGCGAACTGCACCTGTTCAACCCGGAGACGGTCTTCCTGCTTCAGCACGCCACCCGCAGCCGGCAGTACGACGTCTTCCGCCAGTACACGGCCAAGGTCGACGCGCTCGCGGCGCAGGCCGGCTCGCTGCGTGGGCTGTTCACCCTGCGTACCGGGGTCCGTCCGGCGGTGCCGATCGAGGAGGTCGAGCCGGCCACCGAGATCGTCAAGCGCTTCGCCACCGGCGCCATGTCGTACGGCTCCATCTCGGCCGAGGCGCACGAGACGCTCGCCATCGCCATGAACCGCCTCGGCGGCAAGTCCAACACCGGCGAGGGCGGCGAGGACGTCGACCGGCTGCACGACCCGCTGCGGCGCTCCTCGGTCAAGCAGATCGCCAGCGGCCGGTTCGGTGTCACGAGCGAATACCTGGTCAACGCCGACGACCTGCAGATCAAGATGGCACAGGGCGCGAAGCCCGGCGAGGGCGGCCAGCTGCCCGGCAACAAGGTCTGGCCGTGGATCGCCCGGACCCGGCACGCCACTCCCGGCGTCGGTCTGATCTCGCCACCGCCGCACCACGACATCTACTCCATCGAGGACCTGGCTCAGCTCGTCCACGACCTGAAGTGCGTCAACCCGGCGGCCCGGGTACACGTCAAGTTGGTGAGCGAGGTGGGCGTGGGCACCGTCGCCGCCGGGGTGGCCAAGCTCAAGGCCGACGTCATCCTGATCTCCGGCCACGACGGCGGCACCGGCGCGTCCCCGATGAACTCGCTCAAGCACGCCGGCACCCCGTGGGAGCTGGGGCTGGCCGAGGCGCAGCAGACGCTGCTGCTCAACAAGCTGCGCGACCGGGTCACCGTGCAGGTCGACGGCCAGCTCAAGACCGGCCGCGACGTGCTGGTGGCGGCGCTGCTCGGCGCGGAGGAGTTCGGCTTCGCGACCGCGCCGCTGATCGTCTCGGGTTGCGTGATGATGCGGGTCTGCCACCTGGACACGTGCCCGGTCGGCATCGCCACCCAGAACCCGGTGCTGCGCGAGCGGTACACGGGCACGCCGGAGTTCGTGGAGAACTTCTTCCTGTTCCTCGCCGAGGAGGTCCGGGGATATCTGGCCGAGCTGGGTTTCCGGTCCATCGAGGAGGCCATCGGGCAGACCGAACTGCTCGACGTGGCCCCGGCGGTGTCGCACTGGAAGGCCTCCGGGCTCGACCTGGCGCCCGTCCTGCACCTGCCGGAGCTGCCCGCCGGCGCTGCCCGGCGCGGAGTGCGCGCCCAGGATCACGGCCTTGAGCACGCTCTGGACAACGAGCTCATCGCGCTCGCCCGTCCGGCCCTGGAGGATGGGGCGCCGGTCCGCGTCGAGGTCGCGGTGCGCAACGAGCACCGCAGCGTCGGCGCGATGCTCGGCGGCGAGGTGACCCGTCGTTTCGGCGGGGGTGGCCTTCCCGACGACACGGTCGAGTTCGTTCTGCACGGCACCGCCGGGCAGTCGTTCGGCGCGTTCCTGCCGCGGGGCGTGACCCTGCGCCTGCACGGCGACGCCAACGACTACGTGGGCAAGGGCCTCTCCGGGGGCCGGCTCGTCGTCCGCCCGGATGCCGCCGCGCCGTTCCTGGACCCCGACGCCGAGCCGGGGCAGCGAGCCGAGGACCAGATCATCGCCGGCAACACCATCCTGTACGGGGCCACGGCGGGCGAGGTCTTCCTGCGTGGTCGGGTGGGGGAGCGGTTCGCGGTACGCAACTCGGGCGCGGTCGCCGTCGTCGAGGGCGTCGGCGACCACGGCTGCGAGTACATGACCGGCGGCACGGTGGTGGTGCTCGGAGCGATCGGCCGCAACTTCGCCGCCGGCATGTCCGGCGGTACGGCGTTCGTACACCGGCTGGACCGGTCCCGGGTCAACGCGGAGCTTGTCGACCTGGCGCCGCTGCGCGAGCAGGAGCAGGCCCTGCTGCACGAGCTGGTGCAGCGGCACGTGGCCGAGACCGGGTCGGCGGTCGCCGAGGAGCTGCTCAAGCGCTGGCCGGAGGCGGTGTCCGAGTTCACCGCAGTGGTGCCCCGCGACTACCGCCGGGTGCTGGAGATCATGCGGGCCGCCGAAGCAGCCGGCCGCGACGTCGACGACGCGGTGATGAGCGCGCTCAGCGCGCCCGTCGCGCCGGTGCCGCCCGCCCCGCGGGTGGCTGCCCAGGAGGTGGCACGTGCCTGACCCGAACGGTTTCCTGCGCTACGACCGGCGGCTGCCGGCCCGCCGGCCGGTGCCGGTGCGGATCAGCGACTGGCGGGAGGTGTACCCGCCGGCCGGCGAGGAACTGGTCCGTGAGCAGGCCACGCGATGCATGGACTGCGGCATCCCGTTCTGCCACGACGGCTGTCCGCTGGGCAATCGCATCCCGGACTGGAACGACCTGGTCCGCACCGGGAACTGGGACGCCGCTGTGGAGTCGCTGCACGCCACAAACAACTTCCCGGAGTTCACCGGCCGGCTCTGCCCGGCGCCCTGCGAGGCGGCCTGCGTCCTGGGTATCGCGGGCGGCCAGCCGGTCACCATCAAGCAGGTCGAGGTGGAGATCGCCGACGCGGCGGCGGCGCGCGGGCTCACCCCGCGCCCGGTGCCGGCGCCGTCGGGCCGGTCGGTCGCCGTGGTCGGTTCCGGGCCCGCCGGCCTGGCCGCCGCACAGCAACTGGCCCGCGCCGGTCACGCGGTGACGGTGTACGAGCGCGACGACGCGATCGGCGGCCTGCTCCGGTACGGCATCCCCGACTTCAAGTTGGAGAAGCGGCACATCGACGCCCGGTTGGCGCAGCTCACCGCCGAGGGGGTGCGCTTCCGCACCGGCGTGCACGT
Organism: Micromonospora sp. DT43; assembly: GCF_049841645.1. NCBI lineage: Bacteria > Bacillati > Actinomycetota > Actinomycetes > Micromonosporales > Micromonosporaceae > Micromonospora > Micromonospora sp. DT43. The sequence goes on from NZ_JBNCKR010000001.1 coordinate 621,928, forward strand.
AGGCGTCGACGTCACCGCCGAGCAACTGCGCGCCGAGCACGACGCGGTGCTGCTGGCCGCCGGGGCGTTGCAGGGCCGGGACACCCCGGAGACCCCGGGGCGGGCGCTGCGGGGCGTACACCAGGCGATGGCGCACCTGGTCGCGGCGAATCGCGCGGTCGCCACGGCGAGCGACGGCGGGCCCGGCGTGGCGGTCACCGGCGAGGGCCGGGCGGCCCGCGCGGTGCTGCCGGACGGCACCCCGATCGACGCGGCCGGCAAGCACGTGGTGATCATCGGTGGCGGCGACACGGCTGCCGACTGCCTCGGCGTCGCCCACCGGCAGGGCGCCGCCGGCGTCCACCAGCTCGACCTGTACCCGCAGCCGCCGCAGGGGCGCGACGAGGCCCGCGACCCGTGGCCGACGTGGCCGTGGGTCCTGCGCAGCTACCCGGCACACGAGGAGGGCGGCGAGCGGGTCTTCGCCGTCGCGGTGCAGGAGTTCGTGGACGACGGCACCGGTCAGGTGCGGGCGGTGCGGATCGCCGAGGTGACAGTCGAGAAGCGCGACGGCCGGCGGGTGGTGACGGTCGTGCCGGGCTCCGAGCGGGAGCTGCCGGCGGACCTGGTGCTGTTGGCGATCGGTTTCGAGGGCACCGAGCAGCAGCCGCTGCTGGAGCAGTTCGGGGTGACCCGCAACCCGCGAGGAGCGATCGACGCGCGTGACGACTGGCAGACGGCCGCCGACGGCGTGTTCGTCGCCGGTGACATGCACCGGGGCGCCTCGCTGATCGTGTGGGCCATCGCCGAGGGGCGCGCGGCGGCCGCGGCGATCCACGGCTACCTGGGCGGTGTCGGCGCGTTGCCGGCGCCGGTCGGCCCGGCCGCGCAGCCGCTCGCCGCTCGCTGAGGCGCGGGCATCCGGGCGGCGCGGCACGTCCGTCGCCGCACCGCCCGGACATTCCCGCTGGTGAAGCCGCTCACAAATGTGGGCAAAAAGGTTTAAGCCGGCAAGACTTGCCGGCTGCCGAACCGCGCCGCGATCGGTGTGAATGATCATGCTGCCGATCGCTGGAGGTTCGTTGTGGCCAGAGGTGCCACCTTCGCCGCGTTGCGCCACCGCAACTACCGGATCTGGGCCCTCGCCGGCTTCATCTCCGTCATCGGCACCTGGATGCAGGTCCTCGGGGTCAACTGGTACGTCCTGAAGGAAACCGGCTCGGCGACGTCCATGGGCTTCGCCGTGCTGCTCCAGGCGGCGCCCACGCTACTGCTCAGCGCCTGGGGTGGCGTGCTGGCCGACCGGCTACCCGCCCGCCCGTTGCTGATCGCCGCCCAGGGCGCCCACGCGGTGCTCGCCGCCGGACTGGCGGCGGTCGCCCTGACCGGGGTCGGCGGCCTGCCGCTGATCTTCGCGATCTCGCTGGCCACCGGTGCCGTCTCGGCGATCGAAGGCCCGGTGATGGGGCGCTGGGCCGCCAGCCTCGTCGACCGGGAGACGCTGGGCAACGCACTGGCGCTCGGCTCGCTCACCAACTCCGCCGGCCGCATCCTCGGCATGAGCCTCGGCGCCGTGGTGGTGGCCGCCGTCGGACCCGCCCTGCTGTTCGGCATCAACGCGGCCAGCTTCGCCGCCGTGGTGGTGGCGCTGTTCGCCGTACGCCCGGGAGCCGTGCCCGGCCTCCCGGTCCCGGACGCCGGCCGGGCCCGGGACGGTGTCCGCGCCGGGTTCGCCTACCTGCGCGGGCAGCCGGTGCTGCTCCTCGCGCTCGCCCTGTCGTTCGTGCTCGGCAGCCTGGGCCGTAACTACCAGGTGACGATGGCCGCGATGAGCGACGGGCCGCTGGACGCCGGCGCGTCCGGGTACGGCCTGTTGTCGACAGTGTTCGCGGTCGGAACGGTGGCGGGCGCGCTCGTCGCGGCGCGGCGGCGTTCCCTCGGCTACCGGACGCTCGTCGTCGCGGGCCTGTTCGCCAGCGGATTGCAGATCGTCGCCGGCCTCGCGCCGAGCACCTGGAGTTTCGCCGCGGTGATCCTGCCGATCGCCGCCGCCGCAGTGGTCATCGACACCACCGTCGGCACCCGTGCCCAGCTCGACACCGACAGCGCGATGCGAGGCCGGGTGCTCGCGGCCCTGGCGGTCACCGGCTCCGTCTCCGCCGCGGTCGGCGCCCCGCTGCTCGGCTGGCTCGCCGAACACGCCGGGCCCCGGCAGACGCTCGTCCTCGCCGGAGCCGCGGCGGCGATCGCCACGACGGCGGCGGGCGTCGCCCTGGACCGCCAGCGCGGCCGAGCGGCGACCCTGGCGCTTGTCGTTCCGCGACCCCGCCACCCGGTACGACGAGCGGCGTTCCGGGCCGCCCGCATCGTCCGGCCCACCAGTGCGGTCTGCGTCATCGCGCCCGCCGAAGCCGGTGCGGTGCGGTCGGGCGGGGTCCGGCTCCGAGAGTTGGCCACCGCCGGGTCCGTGACAAACCGCTGAGACAGCGGTCACCCCCGGCGGCCCGCTTCTGGGACAGGACGACATGAAGATCATCGTTACGCTGCGCTCATGGACAACGAGGAGCGGTTGCGGCGTACGCGTCGGTGGCTGTGGATCGTGCTGATCGGCCTCTTCCTGAGCGGTGCCACCGCGTTCCCGCTGGAGATCGAGGTGCGCTGGCTGCTGCGCGCGCTGGACCCGCTGGCCGGTCAGTTGCCGGCGCTCATCGACTGGATCGAGCGGGTCCACACCGGACTCGTGACCGCGGGGGAGGACTACCCGTTCCTGCTCTACGGCACCGACTGGCTGGCCTTCGCCCACCTGGTGCTGGCGGTGGCGTTCTGGGGGCCGCTGCGTGATCCGGTGCGTAACGTCTGGGTGGTGCAGGTCGGCATGATCGCCTGCGCGGGGATCGTCCCGCTGGCGCTCATCTGCGGCCCGATCCGGGACATCCCGTGGTTCTGGACGCTCGTCGACCTGTCCTTCGCGGTGGGGGCGTTCCCGCCGCTCTGGTTCGCCTACCGGCACATCCGCGCCGTCGAGGCGAGCACGGCCGAGCCGGCGGCTGCCCCAGCGGTCGTGTGATCGGCTCCCCTCGGGGAGGTCGGCGCGGAAGGGCCCGCCGCAGGGGCGGCGGGCCCTTCCGGTTCACGCCGGATCGCTAGTGCGACATCAGCTCGTGCGCCTCGCGGATCTTGGCCCACGACTTGGGCTCGGCCGGAGGGGCGGCCTTGCGAGCGGCGCTTGCCACGTCGGGCCGGCCCGCGGTGAACAGCCAGGTGGTGAACAGGTCGTCCAGGTCCAGACCGGAGATCCGCTCGGCCAGGGCCTGGAACTCCTCGATGGTGCCGTTGCCGTAGCGGTGCTCGGCCGTCCACGCCGGCAGGATCGCGAAGAACGCGTCGTCGCCGACGGCCAGCCGGAGCTGGTGCAGCGTCATCGCGCCCCGGTCGTAGACCGCGTTGTCGAAGACCCGGTCCGCGCCCGGGTCACCGGGCAGAACCTGCCAGAACTCGTCGTCGGCCGGGTAGCTGGCGTAGGTGAAGTCGAAGACCTCCTGCGCGGTGCCCTCGTCCTGCTCCTCCGACCAGAGCCACTCGGCGTACGAGGCGAAGCCCTCGTTGAGCCAGATGTTGCGCCATTCGGCGACCGAGACCGAGTCGCCGAACCACTGGTGGGCGTTCTCGTGGGCCACCACGTACGTGTTGGCGCCGCGACGCCAGAAACCCGGGCCGTACACCGGGCGGGTCTGCGTCTCCAGGGCGAAGCCGATGCCGTCGATCGGCCCGGCCACGCCACCTCGTGCCTCGAACGGGTACGGGCCGAAGATCCCGCTCTCCCAGTCGGTGATCTCGCCGGTCCGCTCGATGCTGGCCCGCGCCGCCGGCCCGAGCGCACCCAGCGAGGTGCTGTACGCGTTGATGACCGGCTGGCCGCCCGGGGTGGTGTCGGTGACGATGTCGTACTGGCCGATCGCCATGAAGGCCAGGTAGGTGGCGGTGGGGGAGGTGGTCCGCCAGATCCACCGCATGCGGTTGCCGGCCTCGGCCGCCGGCGGCCGGGGCTGCACGCCGTTGCTGATGACCTCGACGCCGGTGGGCACCGAGACGGAGATGTCGAAGGTGGCCTTGTCCAGCGGGTGGTCGTTGCTCGGGAACCACCACCACGCCGACTCGGGCTCGTTGACCGCGAGCGCCCCGTCGTCGGTGCGCGTCCAGCCGGTGTAGCCGCCGACAAGGGTCTCCGACGGGATGCCGGCGTAGCGCACCACGATCGTGAGCTGCTGGCCCCTGGTGATCGTGCGGGCCGGGGTGACCACCAGCTCGTGCGCGCCCGCCGTGCCGGTGGTGGCCTCCCAACCGTTGACCCGCACCGACTCGACGTCGAGCAGGAAGTCCAGGTTGAACGCCGAGAGGTCCTGCGTCGCGGTGGCGAGGATCGTGGTGGTGCCGGTGAGCCGGTCGGTGGCCGGGTCGTAGCGCAGCCGGACGTCGTAGTGCGAGACGTCGTAGCCGCCGTTGCCGTAGTCGGGGAAGTAGCTGTCGCCCAGGCCGGGGGCGCCGGGTTGCGGCGCGACCGAGACGACGGGCCGGCCCCAGCCCGTCGGGGCGGCCGGTGCGGGCGCGCCGGTGAGCATGGTGCCGGCGGTGGTGAGGGTCAGGGCGGCGGTGGCCGCCGTGAGGACTCGTCGCACGAGGTGGACTCCCTCCATCGGGTGTACGCACCGCCAACCTAATCGACAACTGTGAACGTTGCTCGCCCGTCGTCGCCGTGGACGTGCCACGGCGTCGCCGTCGCGAAAGAGTGGGTCGCTACTGTCCCGGTGTCACAGCTGTCCGTTAGGGTTTCGGCGAACCGGACGGCCGTGGCGTGGGAGGCAGAGCGTGGGCAGGCTCGCGTCGGCGTACGGGCAGGCGGTCACCGCCCATCGGTCGGCCCGCGCGCACCTGGAGGCCGCCCGGGGCGTGCTCGGCGTGGCACCGGCTCCGAGGCCGCAGGCCGGCGGGGGCGACCTCGTCGCCCGACTCGCGCGTCTCGGCGGCGCGCTGGCCACACCGACCCCCGGCGCCACCGCGCTCACCGACGCGCCCGCCGCTGTGCGGATCGGTGAGGCGTCCACCCCGGACGGTGGCTTCCCGGTGCTGCTGCCGCTCGGCGGCGGCCACCACCTGGCCCTGGACACCGACGCCAGGGACGGGCGGGTCGCCGCGCTGCTGCGCGCGCTGGTGCTGCGGCTGGTCGCCACCGCGCCACCCGGTCGGGTCCGGGTCACGGGCATCGACACCGCCGCGCTGGGCGCCACCTTCGGCCCGCTGCGTCCGCTGCTCGACGCCGGCGTGCTGGACCCGCCGGCCACCGGCGAGGCCGAGGTGGCCGCCCTGCTGACCGCCGCCGAAAGCCACGCCCGCGCGGCCCAGCACGCCGAGCCCTCCACCCGGCAGTTGCTGCTGGTGGTCGCCACCGCCGCCCCGCCGCCGCGCGAGCTGGCCCGGCTCGCCGCGCTCACCCACGCCGGCCCCGCCGCCGCCGTCTGCGTGCTCCTCGCCGGCCATCCGTCCCGGCTGCCCGGCGAGATGTCGCCGCCGCTGGGCAGCACCACCGCCGTCCGGCTCAGCGAGGGGTACGCGCACGTCGGCGACCCGCCTGGCGCCCCGTTCAGCGCCGACGGCAGCGGGCTCGCCGCACCCGTGCTGCTCGACGGCGACCCGCCGCCGGCCTCGGTACGCGCGCTCGCCGAGCACCTCGGCGCCGCCGCCCGCCGCGCCGACGCGCTGCCCTTCGCCGAGCTGCTGCCCGAGCGGCGCTGGGCCGAGTCCGCGGCCAACGGCCTGCGTACCGTCGTCGGCCGGGCCGGCACCGCGCCGCTGACCGTCGCCTTCGACGCTGCGCTGACCGTCGCCTTCGACGACGCGACCCCGCACTGGCTGGTCGGCGGGCGCACCGGCGCCGGCAAGACGGTCTTCCTCCTCGACGTCCTCTACGGACTGGCCGCGCGCTACTCGCCTGCCGAGTTGCAGCTCTACCTGCTCGACTTCAAGGAGGGCGTGAGCTTCACCGAGTTCGTGCCCACCGGGCGTGACCCGTCCTGGCTGCCGCACGCCCGTGCCGTCGGCATCGAATCCGACCGCGAGTACGGCCTCGCCGTGCTGCGCGAGCTGCGCCGAGAGGCACAGCGTCGGGCCACCGCGCTGAAGCGGCACGGCGTCACCAAGCTCGCCGACCTGCCACGCGACAGTCCGCTGCCGCGCATCGTGGCAGTCATCGACGAGTTCCACGTGCTGCTCGCCGGCAACGACGCCCTGGCCCGCGAATCCGTGGACCTGCTGGAGGAGCTGGCCCGCAAGGGCCGCTCCTACGGCATCCACCTGGTGCTGGCGAGTCAGAGCATGACAGGCATCGAGGCGCTCTACGGTCGGGCCGAGGCGATCTTCGGGCAGTTCGCGCTGCGGGTGGCGCTGCCCGGCGGCGGTGGGGTCCTCGACCAGCTCAACGACGCCGCCGCGGCCCTGCCGATCGGCTTCGCCGTGGTCAACACCGCCGCCGGGGCGGTCGGCGCCGACACCGTGCTGCGCTTCCCCGACGCGCACGCCGCCGCCGGTGACCTCGCCGCGCTGCGCCACGAGCTGTGGCAGGCCCGCCCGCCGGGCTCGCGGGCCCCGGCGGTCTTCAGGGGGTACGAGGCGGCGCGCGTCGAGGACGATCCCACGTTCGCCGGGCTGCGCCCCGGTGGCCGACGCCCCATGGCGCTTGTCGGCCGGACTGTCGACGTGCACGGCACCACGGCGCTGTTCCTGATGGACTCGACTCCCGGCCGGCACCTCGCCGTGGTGGGCACCGCACCGGCGGGCGCGGACGTGCTGCGCGCCGCCGCGCTGAGCCTGGCCCGCCAACACACCCCGGGCGACGCCCGGTTCCAGGTGGCCTCCCTGGTCACCGCCGCCGACCCGGTCGCGGCCGAGACCGAGGCCGCGCTACGGGCCGCCGGTCATCCGGTGCACCGCCTCGACACGGCCGGCCTGCGTGACCGGATCGTCGCGTTGGCCGCCGAGCCGGCCGGCCGCGAATACCTGGTGGTGTTCGGGATGGACGCCGCCGCTGGAGTCCTCGGCGCGGCCGACCCGGTCACGTTCCGCTCCGGCCTGGACGACCTGCGTGCTCTGCTGCGCCAGGGCCCCGCCCAGGGCGTGCACCTGCTCGGCTGGTGGCGGGGCCTGCGGCGGCTCTCCGACGACCTCGGCGGCACCCAGAACCGCGACGACGTCGCCTGCCTCGTCGCACTCAACGTGCCCGGCGCCGAGCTGGCCCTGCACCTCGGGGTGCACGACCTGGCCTACACGCCGCGCGCCGACCGGGCGCTGCTTGTCGACAGGCACGACCAGCGCACGAGGCTGATCGTGCCGTTCGCCCGCGACGGGCACGAGTCGTACGGGGAGCGGTGACGGTGTCCTTCGAGGAGTACGCGGCGCTGGCCCGACAGCTCGCCGAGCACCGCCGCGCCGGCGAGCGGGACGCCGCAGCCGAATCCGAGCGGCGCCGTGACCTGCACGCCGCCGCCGACTACCTGCACCAGCGGCTGACCGCCCAGGGCCACCGCCTCGACCAGCTCGGCCGCGCGACAGGCATCGACCAGCCGCCGGCCGGCCCGACCGCCGCCCCGGGCAACGACGCGTCGGCAGCCAGCACGGCCGCGCCGCCCGTGGGGTTTGGCTCGCCGACGGCGACCGGGTCGGCCGGTCACCCTGCCGCTCGGCCTGGTCCGCCGGCGGGGTCCGGCTCGGCCGCCGGGCCCGAATCGGGGGACGGTGGATCCGCCGGCGCAGCCGGCGTGCCGGGGCGGGCGGGTGTCGGGGCGTACCCCGAGCTGCCGGGGGTGCAGGCGCGGCTGGCGCTGCCGACGGCGGTGAGCCCGGCGGGCGCCGGGGTGCCCGCGCAACGGGCGGCGGCGGTCGATCCGGTGGTGGAGCTGGAGCTGGCCCGGCGGATGGCCGACGAGGCGGACCGGCACGGGCAGCAGGCCGAGGTGCTGGCCCAACGGCCGGCGCTGCTGCCGACGTGGACGCCGCTGGCGCGGGCGGTCGCCGTCTACGCCGCGTGCGGTGCGGCGGCGGGGGTGCTCATGCTGACCCTGGTGCTCGCCTCCGGGGTCGGCCTGGTCGACGGCTTCACCCTCGGCGCGTGGATCTGTGCGGGGCTGCCGGCGCTGGCGTTCTTCGGGGGATACCTGGTGCTGGGCCGGTGGGGGAGACCCGCAATGGTCGCCGGCACCCCACCCCGCTACCTGCCACTCGGGTTCCTGATCTGTTTCCTGCTGGTGCCGCTGGGTTACTGCGCCTACCTGCTGCTGTTCCGCGCCCTGCGCTGAGGGGTTACCACGAACGTCAGCCGGTACCGCCTGCGACGGCCGACGGGCTCGGACGCCGCAGCTCGGTCAGCTCATGATCCAGCAGGTCGGCCAGCCGCTCGAACCGGTCGGGACGGGTCTTGCGGGTGATGCCCCGGCTGGGCATCTCGACAGTCATCAACAGATAGAGGTGCAGACGGTAGAGGCTGAGCCGCCGCAGGGTGGCCTCGTCGAAGACAAGTGTCTCGGCTGCGGCGGCGCGGTAGCCGCGCAGGAAGGGATTGTCGACGTCGTCCTCCACCCGCCGATACAGCAGGGGCGACACGAGATCCATCAGCGGATCGCCGAACAGGTACCGCTCACCGTCCACGATCCCGCGCAGGCGCAGAACCCCAGCGGGTTCGGGTTCGGGTTCGGGTTCGGGTTCGGCCAGCACGTTGCCGTCCCAACCGTCGAAGTGCAGCAGCGACGGCCGGCGCACCTGGTCCAGAACCCACGCGTACCGGTCGGGCAGCTCCCGGATCCGCGCCGGCGTGACAGGCAGCGGCACCTCCCAGTCGGCCGCGTCGGCGAGCAGGTCTCCGAGCATGGCGGCGAAGGCCGCGCGCCACGTCGCGCCGCTCGCCCGGCCGCCGTCGTAGCCGTAGTGTTCGCCCGTCACCGTGTGCAGGGCGGCGATCGCGGCGCCGAAGTCGTGCCGGGCCGGTGAGTCGTCGAGGTGCTGCTCGGAGTCCGACCACTCCTTCAGCGACCGCCCGGGCAGCAGGCCGCTGAACAGCCACTCGCCGTGTTCCTGATCGTTGCCGTAGTGCAGCAGCGGCGGCACCGGCACCTGCGGCGCGCGCGCGGCCACGAGGCGGAAGTAGCGGGCCTCCGCCCCGCCGATCCCCCGCTCGTAGCGCAGCAGCGGCGCGTCGGGCGGTGGCGGCACCTTCAGCACCACCTCGCGCCCGTCGTCGAGCGTCACCCGCCACACCGTCGCGAAGCCGCCCCCCGTGATCGGTCCGCAGTCCACCACCCGGCGATCCGCGCCGAAGGACGCGTCGACGAAGCGTTGCACCTGATCACGGTCGAGTGACCGCTGGGTGCGGCTGAGCGCTTCCACCCGTCGTCCCTTCTGCCCGCCCCTGCCGATGCGAGGATGTCGATCCGTCACGAGCGGCCGTCGCTACGGTGACGATCGTCAGCGTGCCAGAGCTCTCGACAGTTCGTGGTCCGGCTCCGCCAGCCTCAGCGTGTGTCCCGCTGGTCCCGCGCGTCTGCCGGGCGTTCGTCGACGCCGTGCGCCCCATTGTCGGCGGCCTGTGCTGCCGCCGCGAGGATGTCGTCCCGTTCCCGGTCGGAGCAGCCCTCGTCCTCCAACAAACCGAGCAGCAGCACAGTCCGGGCGACGATCGCCGGCGCGTCGTCGGGCACCGGCGGTCGTTCGCCGAGCGCCGCCCACACCAACGCCTCGGCCAGCGCCGGATCGACGTCACACCCGGTGGCGTCGTACCGTTCCCGCGCGGACGCCACGAACCGGATCACCGGCGCCCGGTCCTGCCCGGCGACGAACCGCCGCCGCACCGCCACCAGCAGCGCCCCGGCGAGCAGGTCCGCGTACCGCCGCCAGTCGGTCTCGCTGAACCGCCGCAGCCGCCGCTCGTGCCCGTGCAGCCGTCCCGCCAGCAGACCCCGCAGCGCAGCGTGCGGATCGGTCACCATCGTGTCTCCCTGCGCTTCCGTCGGCGTCTCCTGGTCGCCAGGGCGCCCGCCACCTGACAGCCGCGGGCGATCTCCCCGGCGGTGGCGGTGCTCCTGGTCGCGTCGGGCACGGGCGACACCGCTTCGCCGGTCAACGCCGCCACCGAGCGGTCGATGCGGCACGCGCCGACCGCGAGTCGCGCAACGACAAGGTCCAACCGGGTGATCGCCGCCGCGAAGCGCCGGGCCGCGACCACGTCCGCCACACTGTGGGTACGCCGCAGCCGGTCCTCGGCCGCCCCCAACCGCCATCGGGTACGGGCGGCCAGCGCGGCGGCCCGGTCAGCGTCGACCCGAGCCGCCCGCAGTCCGGCGAGCATCTCGCCTGCCGTCGTGGTCGCCGCCGAGAACCGATCGGCGGCCAGGCCGGCGTAGACCAGACTGAGCGCCCGCCAACACTCGGTGACCGCGTCCTGCCACGGCAGTCGTCGGCCGGGTTGCCCCGAGCCGTGCAGGTGCGCGCCGGCCCGGTCGGCTGCGGCGATCGTGGCCAGCCAGGCGTCACGCAGATCGTCCACCGGGTCGCCGTAGCGCGCCGGCTGCTTGATTTCGGTGGTCGCGTTCACTTGTCGGCCTCAGCGGTGGCCTTGACGAGGCGGGCGAAGAGCACGTCGGTGCACGGGTAGTCCATGCCGCAGCCGCACACCCACCTGCGAACCACACGCGGTGGATGGGCGAAGAGAGTGTCGTCGGCGTCCTCGACGTCCTGCGCGGACACGAGAGGCTGGGCTGGTGGGTGTCGGGCGGCTGGGTCGGTGGGCTGGTCGTCGGGTCGATCGGGCATCGCGGTGCTCCCGTCCGGTCGGTCTCCTTGCTGGTGGGCGTTGCTGGTGGCGGCATGTGCCGCTCGAGGCGGTGCGCTGGGGCGGCGTGCGGGCACGCCCCGGCACGCCCGGCCGGACGGGGGGACCGACCGACCGGGCGCTTCCTGCGGGTGGGAAAGGACCAACTCCGGAGTTTGCAGACCTGGGAGCCGGTTCATGGGGAAGCGTATATAACAGGTCATGCACGCGCAAGCACTGTCCGCACATTGCTTGCTATACAAAGTTGCTCGTGATCGAATGGCGGGGCAGACCTGGGAGACACCAATGCCCGCCAAAGCCAAGTGGGCGCTGATCGCCGACGGCATCCGCGCTCAGATTCAGTCCGGCGAACTCGTGCCGGGCGACAAGCTGCCCTCAACTTCCGAGTTGTGCCGTCAGCACGACGTCTCGGCCATCGTTGTTCGTCAGGCCATCAACGCGCTCAAGATTGAGGGCTTGGTGGAGGGCGTCGGTGGCGTAGGAGTGTTCGTCGCCGACCGCTGAGCGCACCGATCTGGAGTGCCGCCAGAGATCTTGGTACGAAAACGCCCCTCCAGGGGCAGTTTCGTACCAAGATCTTTCCGCTGAGGTCACGACTGGGCGATCGAGTGGTCGCGTTGAGTGCACGGATCTCGTACGCTCCCTTGTGGTCTCCGCCGGTGCGGTGGTGGAGGCGATGGTCGACCAAGGGGGAGGGTGCGCGTGAGCGCAGCACAGATCATCGCGAGGTTGGCGGCGGCGTCGCAGAAGCTCGACGAGGCGAAGGCCAAGACCGCAGCGGCAGCACAGGACGCGGCCGAGGCGCGAACACTCGTCGCCGGTGCGCTGGAGGGCATTGCCGCCGGTCCACTGGTCGGCATGATCGACGCCTACCGTCAGGCCCTGGCACAGGCGTCCCAGGGCGGCGAGCCGGCCAAGCAGCACGTCCAGGAGACGATCGCCAGGGTCCGCGCACTGGGAAACTGACCACGGGTGGTGGCAGCACAATCCACCAACCACCCGCGGCTGTCGACATCACCTTGCGACCGGCGGTTCCAGCGACGCAGTCTGCGCTGCCCGACCGAGAAGTCAGGCGTGAGACGCGGAAACGAGAGGAAAGTGCGGCTCCGCCGCCCACAAGACGTAGGAGTGTCGGTCCGGAGGCAATTGCTGTCGGGGGGTCGGCGGCGGCGACAGCATGGGCGACCGTTGCAGAATTTTTGCCGGCTCTTCCAAAAACGGTAGCCGGCGTCGTTCTTGGGGTCGTGGCGACCTGGGGATCCCTCAAGGCTTACAAGGCGAGATCGCGAGATAGCGGAGGTTCCGTTGAGGATCGATGAGCGAGTTGAGCAACTCGTCCGAGACACGTTGCACTGGGCCGTCAAGCGGCAGCCGGTTGAGTTTGACGAGGCTCTTAGGGCGTTCTCCGACGTACCGACGCAGCGGTCGGCAATGGAGTTGCTTGTCGCCATCTCCGCCTTCGCTTCTGCTGACATCTGTGGAGGCGAGCCGTCGCCTGCCCAGATCCAGGAGCTGTCCGCTGAGGTCGCTGAGGCAGAGACCTGGAGTTCGGCAAGCGCGCCGGAGGTCGAGACATTCTTGAAGACGATCCTGGCGGCCCGCCCACTGTCGGGTGTTTTGCCGGCTGGCAGCGCAGTCGTCCTTGCCTTCGTGGTGGCCGCAAGCCTCTTGTCCATGCGTCCAAAGGGCGAGGGGGAGTGGTGGTTCAACTATCTGGACAAGGTGGAGGCGGCGATTGAGGCCGCAGGATGACGGCCGTACCTGAGTCTGCTCACCGGGACGGCGGGGACCTGGATGGCTTTCACATCGGCTACCTGCCGTCGAGCGTCGGTGACCTGGCTTCGGACTTCACGTCCGAGTGGGAGGACGTCACTTCCGCCACCCGGGTCTGGGAGCGCCAGGTCGAGGACGGTCATCGGGCCGACCTGCGGGTGCACGTGCTCAGGGGCGACCGGCTGGGCACCCTCGCAGAGCTACGCGATTTCCTGGCGGAGTATCACGAGCGTGCCCCTGCCTCGTGGGTGCTGACCGAGTTCCAGCACGTCGAGGGGCCGGGCTTCATCGGTAGTGCCGAGGCGTTCTGGCTGACCGATCCCGGTGTGGCCGTGAACGTGCTGATCGACCCGGAGCGCTTCACCACGGACGCTCTGCGGGCGATCGCGAATGGAGTCACCGCAACTGCGGACGGCCCTTCACTCGCACAGGGCGCACGTCATCCGATCATCAGCGTCGATCGGGGTGGCACGCCGTAGCCGTCGCCGCACCCATCGGCCATCGGTCGGCTTGTCGAGGGTCGCCACCCCGTCAGGGCGGCGCAGAGCAATCTGGGCGCGGTGGCGCAGCGTCAGCTCAACCGTCGGACCACGGGCCGGAGCACGCTAATGAGAGGGCTCGTGTCGGTCGTCGACAGGTGGGCGCGGCACGCTGCTATGTTGTCGGCTTCGTTGAGCTCCGACCAATCGAGCAGGAAGCCTGCCGCGGCGCCTAGCTGCCGGAGGAACGCTCGGGTCGTTCGGCCGTTACCCTCGCGAAACGGGTGGCAGACGTTCAACTCGCCGTAGTAGTGGGCAAGCGTTTCGACGAACGCCTCGTGCTTGAGGCCGAGGAGGAAGCCGTCCGCCGTCAACCCACCGAGGACTGCGCTGACCTGGTCGTCAATGAAACGCCAGTGGCAGAAGCGCGCTCCTGGCTTGCTGATGTCGACGGTCCTGGTCTGCCCTGCCCACTCGTAGAGGTCGCCGAAGAGTTTCCGGTGGAACGTCTGGAGGTGCTCAAGCCCGTAGTTGCCAGGGATGATCATGCGCGATGCCTGAACCTCCCGGATCGAAGCCAAGCGAAACTCTGTTTCCGGAGGATGTCTGGGTCGGTGATCCCCAACTTGTTCTTGAGACAGTCGGTCCCTGCCCAGCAGTACGGATCACTCACCCTTGAGGCGAGCAATCTCGTCGGAGATCAGGTCATCCGCGCTGATCACCCCTGATGCCACGTCGCGAAGCTTGTCCTGCCAGTTCTGGTCGAACTCAGTGCCTTCCAGAGCCGCGTTCGCGGTTGCGAGACCGACGGCGGTTTCCGTGTTTGCGATCTGCCGCGCGTAGTAGGTCCGCATGAGGTCGGTGCTTATCCGCGCCGAAGAGTTGGCCGACTCAGGAAGGCCGCCGCGTGCCGCCCGCCAGGGAAGCTCGTTGTGCGTCATGACGGACAGTTCACTCGCCGAGAATCGGCCGTACTCATCCGCCACCCACCGGACGGTCCTTTGCTGGGCTGGGGTCAAGCGGGACGCTTCCCCGTGCGGCCATTCAGACACGTTGAGCTGTCGACGGTGGTGTCGGTAGAGGGGTGGCACCACCGGCCCTTCCCGCCAAGCCTCGATCGGCTCGGGGAACAGCAAGGTGCCCTCAAGTGCCAGATGCCATCCCTGGCAGTAGTACACGAGCTTTTCCAGCTTCATCGCCGTGACGCTGCCGAGGTTGCCGAGCACCGCGGCTGCGACATCATGCGCGGTAGCCATGCAGTGAACACCCCCTACCTCAGCCTGGCTCCGAGACTAGCTATCGGCCGGAGACTCCGCTGGCTCTGAGCTGCGGTGTCGAGCCGATTCCGATCCTATCGGCTCGGGCAGAGCGTCATCTAGAACACATGTTCGATCGCAGCTCTGCTGTCGGATACGTGTCACCGCGCGTGGTGGGGGCTGTGCGGAGCGGTGATCTTGCCTATCCTGACGTGTTCATCGACGGCTAGCGACGTGGAGTGTCGTGGATCCTCGACAGGTACGACGTCTGGCAGAGCAGTCCGCCAACTTCGGGTTCCTCAAGGAGCACCCGCTGCTGGTCTGGTACGGCGCGGGCGCTGAGCTGCTCGTGTACGTCGACGCGCAGGCGGCGATGTTCAAGATCCGTGCCTTCGGGGACGAGCTGGCCAAGGATCTCGTCCGCCGCACCGGGGCGAAGCCGCAGAAGAACGACTTCTACCACCGGGTCCAGGCGCTGTACGGCGACGGCACCCTGGTCGCGGAGACGTACCACGCGTTCGACCGTCTCCGCGACCAGGGCAACAAGGCCGTACACGATCACCTGGGCGAGGTCCGCGCGGCGCTCGACATGCTGCGCACCTGCTTCGAGCTTGGGGTCTGGTTCCACCGGGCGTTGACCGGCGACAGGACTCCGCTCGGTTTTGTGCCGCCGTCCCCGCCGGCCCGGCAGGTGTCGCAGAGCATCGCCGACGGCCTTCAGGCGGAAATCCAGCGGTACAAGGACGAGTTGGCTCAGACCAAGCTCCTGCTGGAGGGCAAGGCGTCGCTTGCGCAGGCCCAGGCCGATGCGATGGTCGCCGCGGATCGCGCCGTGCGCGACGCCGACGCCCGCCGCGATCAGGCAGCCGCCCTGGTGGCGAGCCTGGCACCGTCCGCCGAGGCGGAGCAGGCGGCGCTCGACAGCAAGGGAACGCCGAAGGTCTCGGCCGCCCGGCGGGAGGAGTTCATCGCCCGCGCCCGGCGTGCCTCCCACGAACCGCTCAACGAGATGCAGACGCGGGTCGAGATCGACAAGCAGTTGGGCGCGGCCGGCTGGGTCGTCCAGGACGAGAGCCAGATCAACCTGTACGCGGGCACCGGCGTCGCCGTTCGGGAGGTGACCCTGGCGACTGGTCGGGCCGACTATCTGCTCTACGTCAACCAGCGACTGGTGGGCGTGATCGAGGCGAAGCGGGAGGGGACCGCGCCGCGTGGCGTGGAGGCACAGCTCGACCGCTACCTCAACGGGCTCACCGCCGAGCAGAAGCTCGCCGCGTGGCACCGGGATGACCCGATGCCCTTCGGCTACGTCGCCACGGGCACCGAGACGGCCTTCGTCAACCGGCTCGACCCGTTTCCGCGTACCCGTGAGGTCTTTGCCTTTCATCGGCCGGAGACGTTCGCGCGGTGGATGCGGGAGGCCGACGACGACCCGGCGGCACCGACGCTGCGGGCGCGGTTGCGACGGATGCCGGCCCTGGACCGGCTCGGCCTGCGGCCTGCCCAGGTGGATGCCATCGACGGCCTGGAGCGGTCCCTCGCCGAGGATCATCCGCGCTCGCTGATTCAGATGGCTACCGGCGCCGGCAAGACGTTCACCGCCGTCACCAGCAGCTACCGGCTGCTCAAGCACGCCCGCGCCACCCGGATTCTGTTCCTGGTCGATCGCAACAACCTCGGCAAGCAGACCCTGCGGGAGTACGCGGGCTACCAGACCCCGGACGACGGACGGAAGTTCACCGAGCTGTACAACGTCGACCGGCTCTCCGGGGCTGGCATGCTCGACTCGTCCACCGTGGTCATCTCCACGATCCAGCGGCTCTACGGCGCGCTGCGCGGCGACGACCTGCCGGACCCCGACCTCGACGACCGGGCGTACGACGACTACGAGTTGGACGAGCCCGCCGAGGTTGCCTACAACCGGCTGCTGCCGCCGGAGACGTTCGACCTGATCGTGGTCGACGAGTGCCACCGTTCTATCTACGGCAAGTGGCGAGCCGTCATCGAGTACTTCGACGCCTTCGTTGTCGGTCTGACGGCGACGCCGGTCAAGCAGACGCTGGGCTTCTTCCAGCAGAACCTGGTCTCGGAGTACACCTACGAGCAGGCGGTCGCCGACGGCGTGAACGTCAGCTTCGACGTGTACCGGATCAAGACGGAGATCACCGAGAAGGGCGCCGACATCGAGGCCGGCACTGTCGTGCCGCTGCGCGACCGCCGCACCCGGGCCGAGCGCTACCAGGAGCTGGAAGACGATTTCACGTACGCCGGCAACCAGGTCGGCCGGTCGGTGATCTCCAAGGGGCAGCTCAGGCTGGTGCTGGATACGTTCCGGGATCGCCTCTTTACCGAGATCTTTCCCGGCCGGAAGACCGTGCCCAAGACGCTGATCTTCGCGCGGGACGACAACCACGCCGAGGAGATCGTGCAGATGGTCCGGGTGGTCTTCGGGCGGGGCAACGACTTCGCCGCGAAGATCACATACGCCTCCCGCAAGGGTGGTGACAACCCGGACACTCTCATCCAAGCTTTCCGTAACAGCCCGGAGCTGCGCATCGCGGTGACCGTCGACATGATCGCCACCGGCACCGACGTACGGCCGTTGGAATGCGTCTTCTTCCTCCGGCCGGTGCGCAGCGCCACCTACTTCGAGCAGATGAAGGGCCGTGGCGCCCGCACCATCGACGCCGCCGAGTTCCAGGCCGTCACGCCCGACGCCGAGGTCAAGGACCGGTTCGTCATCGTGGATGCGGTAGGCGTCACCGAAGCGGACCTGGACGAGGCCGTGCCCCTGCAACGGCACACGGAACGGCAGATCTCCCTGCGCGACCTGCTGAAGAAGGCGGGCACCCTGACCACCGACTCAGACGAGGTGGCCACGCTCGCCGCCCGGCTGGCGAGGCTGGAGCAGCAGCTGACCGATGAGGAACGCGCCGAGTTGGCCGACCTCGCGGACCAGCCGCTCACCGGCATCGTGCGCGGTCTGGTCGACGCCGTCGCCCCCGAGCAGCTCAACCCGGCCAAGGAAGCCGGTCCGGAGGCCGTCCGCGACCTGCTGACCGGCGCGCTGCGCCCGCTCGCCGCGAACCCGCTGCTGCGCGAACGCATTCTGGAAATCCGCCGCGCGCACGACATCACCATCGACGAGGTGAACGCCGACAAACTGATCTCGGCGGCCGGCGTCCCGCCCGAGGAACGCGCTCAGGTCACCGTCAAGAGCTGGCACGACTACCTGGAGCAGCACCGCGACGAGATCACCGCGTTGCAGGTCTTCTTCGAGGGGCGGGGGCGGGTCGGGTACGACCAGCTCAAGGAGTTGGCGGCACGCATCGCCCGGCCGCCGCAGGCGTGGACCCCGGAGTCGCTGTGGAAGTCGTACGTGCTGCTCGGCCGCACTGCGGACTCGGCGGGCAGCAGGGGAGTGACCGATCTTGTCAGCCTCATCCGGTATGAGTTGGGGCTCGATCAGGAGCTGCGCCCGTACCGCAGCCTCGTCGAGGAGCGCTTCCGTGGGTGGCTGCTCCGGCAGGAGCAGGCGGGCGCTACGTTCACTGCCGATCAGGCGTGGTGGCTGGAGAGGATCAAGGACGTGATAGCGGTCAGCGTGGAGATCACCCCTGATGATCTGGAGGGTGCCCCGTTTAGCGAGCGAGGCGGGATCGACGGCTTCGCCGGCGCGTTCGGCAAGCGCGCTGAGCCGCTGCTCAACGAACTAAACCAGGAGCTGTCCGCGTGACCGTCCCGTTCGCTATCCCCGACAGCTGGTCTTGGGGAACTATCGGCGATGTCGTCAGTCGAGTAGAGGCGGGTAAGTCCTTTACCTGCTTGCCGCGGCGAGCTAGGGACGACGAGTGGGGCATCATCAAGGTCAGCGCGATGACGTGGCGCGAATTCCGTGAGCATGAGAACAAGGCCGTTCCGCCCGACCGCGAGATCGACCCTAGGTTTGAAATCCATCCAGGAGACATACTGGTCAGTCGAGCGAACACCGAGCAGTACGTGGGTGCTCCGGTCCTGGTTGGCGCCTGTCGACCGAGGTTGCTCCTGAGCGACAAGAGTTTACGGCTTGTGCCCGCGCCAGGGATTGATAAGGCGTGGTTGCTCAACGTGCTGGCGTCGCCATTCGTGAGGCGGCAAATATCGATGCGTGCCAGTGGTCAACAAGATTCGATGCGGAACATCTCGCAGCAGACGCTTCTGGCGATCGATTTACCCATTCCGCCGATTGAGGAGCAGCGCCGGATCGTCGCCGTTCTTGAAGGTTGCCTATCCGAACTTGAAGCCGCTCTTGTTCAGACTCTAACCATCGAGAAGCGAGTGATGTCCTGGGAGACGGCTGTCAGTATTGCCATCGTCCAGGGCAGGCGGCCACCGAGCGACCGCGCCGGCCTTGAAAACTCCGCTGGCTGGGATGAAGCGTCAATCGGTGATCTCGCTTTGGTGGGCACAGGGGCGACCCCACTGCGGTCTCGGAAAGAATTTTACGAAGGGGGAACGGTGCCGTGGGTCACGAGTAGCCTTCTCAACGAGCCCTTTGTAGACCGCGCATCGGCATATATAACCGAGCTTGCCCTCGCTGAAACGTCGGTGAAAGTCTGGCCGCCAGGAACACTATTGGTGGCTATGTATGGCGAAGGTCGGACTAGGGGGCGCTGCTCCGAGTTGCGCATATCGGCTACCACGAACCAGGCATGCGCAGCGGTTAGTCTTAAACCTGAATGGGAGTCTTACCGATCATGGGTAAAGCTATTCTTTCAGGCCAGCTACGAGCAGAACAGGCGCCTAGCTTCGGGCGGGGTCCAGCCGAACCTGAATCTTGGATTGATTCGTAATCTGCGTGTTCCGCTACCTCCAGCGGGCGAGCGGGATCGACTTATGCGAGAGTTTGTGGTGCAGGCTGATGCGGCGGTCCGCCTAAGGAAGGCCGTCAAAGCTGCTAGCAGTCGTGGCGCGAATCTGCGACGGTCGCTGTTGAGCGAGGCATTCGCGGGGAGACTCGTGCCGCAGGACCCCAGCGATGAGCCGGCATCGGAATTGATGGCGCGGATCCGGGCCGAGCGGGCAGCTGCGCCGAAGCAGAAGGCGCGTTCCCGACGTACCCAGAAAGAGCTGGCGGCTCCGCCGACCAGGGTGACTGGCAACAACTACCAGCAGGAGGCGCTGCCGCTGTGAGCACTGTGGATTCGCGCCGACTGGTGCAGAAGCTGTGGAACTACTGCGATGTGCTGCGCGACGACGGCGTTTCGACCATCGACTACGTCGAGCAGTTGACGTTCCTGCTCTTCCTAAAGATGGCCGACGAGCGGGCCAACCGATCGATCCGGCCCGAGCAGATCGTTCCCGACGAGCTGAGCTGGCAGACGCTGCTCGACGCCGAGGGCGACGCCCTGGAGGTGCAGTACCGGCACATCCTCACCGGCCTCGCCCGCGAGGGCGGCACGCTCGGCACGATCTTCCGCAAGGCGCAGAACAAGATCCAGGATCCGGCGAAGCTCAAGCGGCTGATCGTGGACCTGATCGACAAGGAGCAGTGGTCGCAGGCAGGCGTGGATGTCAAGGGTGACGCCTATGAGGAGCTGCTCGCCAAGGGCGCTGAGGACACCAAGTCCGGCGCCGGACAGTACTTCACTCCGCGCGCTCTGACGGCCGCGATGGTCGACTGCATGCAGCCCACCCCCGACGACACCATCACCGACCCGGCCTGCGGGACCGGCGGCTTCCTGCTCGCCGCCTTCGACCACATTCAGCGGCACCATGGCAGCGCCCTCACCCCGGACCAGCGACGGCGGCTCGCCAACGGCGCGATCACCGGTACTGAGCTGGTCGACGGCACCGCCCGGCTGGCCGCGATGAACATGCTGCTGCACGGCATCGGCACGCCCAGCGGCGATTCGCTGATCGCGATCAGGGACGCCCTCGGCAAGGAGCCGGACCGCCGCTACAGCCTGGTCCTCGCGAACCCGCCGTTCGGCCGCAGCTCCTCGATCCGGATGATCGGCGAGGACGGCCGGTCCACCCGCGAGGAGCGGGAGATCGAACGGAACGACTTCTGGGCCACCACCGCCAACAAGCAGCTCAACTTCGTCCAGCACATCGCCTCGCTGTTGGAGATCGACGGCCGGGCCGCGGTCGTCCTGCCCGACAACGTGCTCTTCGAGGGCGGCGCGGGAGAGACTATCCGCCGCCGGCTGCTCAAGCAGTACGACCTGCACACCATGCTGCGCCTGCCCACCGGCATCTTCTACGCCGGCGGGGTGAAGGCAAACGTGCTCTTCTTCGAACGCAAGCGCGCCCGCGAAGAGCCGTGGACCCAAAAACTCTGGGTGTACGACTTCCGCACCAACCAGCACTTCACCCTCAAGCAGAACCCGCTGCGCCGCGAACACCTCCAAGACTTCGTCGACTGCTATCTCCCGGGCAAGGATCGCGCCGAGCGGGTCGAGACCGAGCGGTTCCGGGCCTTCTCCTACGAGGAATTGATCGCACGCGACAAGGTGAACCTCGACATCACCTGGCTCAAGGACGCCTCCCTGGAGGACGCCGACGCGCTGCTGCCGCCGGAAGTCATCGCGCAGGAGATCGTCGAGGACCTGGAGGCGGCGCTGCGCGAATTCGCCGCCATCGCGGGCGCCCTGTCGTCGCGTGCCGCCGCCCAGCCAACAGACACCTGAACGGCGCGAGCGCGTCGCTGTGGATGAGCGGTGCGATTCGATAGGTTCCTGCTATGGCCGGACCGGTAAGCGAGAGGTCGTTCTCGCTTCCGCAGGATGTAGCGGAGCGCTTGGAGCGTGAGCCCAACGCCATCGCGTATGTCGTCGGCGCGATCCGTGCCCGGATGCGCGCCGAAGATTTGGACGTCGAGTTGGCCCGCCGGGGCATGGGCGTGACGGCAGAAGGGCGTGCCCGGGCCCGGACGCAACGCGCTCAGGTCCAGCAGGAGTGGTCGCCAGGTCGGCGAGCCGCCCTCCGCGACAGGTCCCGCCGCGCGGCAGCAGAGATGTTCGACGTGCGGACCCGCTAGGCCGAGGCTTACGGCGGTGGGGGGCGGTAGTGAGCAGTCAGGCGGGCTCGATGACGATGACCGGGATCTCCCGGTCGGTCTCCTTCTGGTAGCGGGCGTACGTCGGAAAGACCTTCGTCATCACCGGCCACAGTCGGACCCGCTCCTCGCCTGTCGCCGTGCGGGCACGGCCGGCGAACCGCTCCGCGCCGACCTGGATCTCCACCGTCGGGTCGGCGCTCAGGTTCAGATACCAGGCGGGGTGCTTCGCCGAGCCCCCGTTGGACGCGACAAGCAGGTAGTTGTCGCCGTCGCGGCCGTACATCAGGGCGGTGCGCCGCAGAGTGCCCGACCGGCGCCCGCGGGTGGTGAGCAGCAGCGAGGGGATGCCGTGGAAGGTCCCGCCGTCGGCGCCGTCGGACTCCACGTATCGCCGGATGTGCTTGGCGACCCAGCCGACCGGGCTGTCCTCGATTGTCTCGTGCTGTTCCTGTTCGGTCACGCCATCGCCTCCGTTACCGAGCCCGGCGGATCGGGGACGCCGGTCGTCAGTGGACGGTATACCTGTGAGTCATAGTTATGACTCACAGGTATACGGCGCGCAGCGCACACCCAGGGCAGCGCACACCCGGGGCAGGTCAGTCGCGCGAACGCGGCAGGCAGCACTTCTTGTACTTCGCGCCTGATCCGCACCAGCAGGCGTCGTTGCGGCCGGGCGGCCAGGCCGTCAGACCCGCCTCGTCGAGGCCGACGCTGTCGGCGTACTCGTCGAGGGTTTCCTCGTCGATGGGGTCGTCACCGGCGAAGGTCGCCAGGCCCGCGACGGTGCCGGCGACGACGCCCAGGTCGCCGCCGCCCAGCCCGGACGCCTCGACGAGGGCGCGTTCGATCTGGGTACGGTGCTCGTCCCACGTCTTCGGGTAGCTGTCGACAAGCGCGGGCCAGCGGATCAGCAACGCGTTGTACTCGGCCTGCGGCCAGTACAGCAGCGTCGCGGGGCCGTCGTCGAGCGCGTCGAGGGCGTGATCGGTCGCGGCGCGCAGCCGATCGGCGAGGTTGTCGTACTCGTCGTGCGGCAGGCCCAGCTCCTCGCGCAGGTCGTGCCGCTGCTGGCTGAGGCCGAAGATCATGGCGGCGGCCTCGTCCTGCTCGTCCTCGGACTCGTGCTGCTGGGTCCGGGTCCGCTCCAGGATCGCGTCCAGGGCGGCGGTGAGCCACTCCAGCGCCGTCTCGGTGTGGTCGGATTCGACCAGCTCGTCGATCAGGTACGTGGCGTCCGGGGCGGTCTCCAGCAGTGGACGCAGCTCGGTCAGCTCGGCCATGCCCTCGTCGGAGCGGCCGAGGCGCAGCAGCAGGCCGCCGCGCACCGCTCGGGCGTACGCGTCCTCGTCGGGCTGTTCCGCGATCGCGCGGGTGACCAGCGCGAGGGCGTCGGCCAGGTCGCCCGCTTGTTCCAGGATGTCCGCGGCGACCAGCAGGGCGAAACCGGTGTCGTCGGGGTCGGCGACCCGCCCCTCGTCGACGGCACCCACCAGCTCGGCGACCAGCGCGGCCGGGTCCGGGCTCGCAGGTCCCAGCTTGCCGATCTCTTCGATGCGGTCGGCGGTCAGCAGTTCGGACATGGGCGCATCCTGAAGGGCGACGAACGGACGGGGGAGCGGCCAGCGTACTCCGGAACATGGAGCAGCCCGGGCGGCGAACCGCCCGGGCTGCGACACGAAACCTCAGCGCGTAGCGGGCATGGTGGCGAACTCGGCGGCTAGCTCGGACTCGACGATCGTCGGGGTGGACGGCCGGCGACCGGCCGACGCCCGCCGGGCGGACGGGACGGCCAGGGCCGCGAGCGCGGCGGCGAGGGCGATCGCGGTGAGGACGAGAAACCCCGTGGTGAAGCCGGCCTCCCGGGGCAGGCCGCTGGCCTGCGGGTGGGCGGTGATCACGCCGCTGACCACGGCCGCGCCGATCGCGCCGCCGATGGTACGGATGTTGGCGTTCATGCCTGTCGCCACGCCGGTCTGGCTGGCGGGCACGCTGCCGACGATCAGGTTGGCCATCGACGCGAAGGCCAGGCCGATGCCGAGACCGACCAGCCCACCGGCGATGGCGACCTCCCACCGGGTGTCGTGCGCGGCGGCGAGCATCGCCGAGGCTGCCACGTTGAACGCGGCACCGGTGGCGAGCTGCGCCTTGGCGCTGAACACGGCTTGGAGTCGACCGGCGACGAGACCGGCCACGAACATCGCGACGAGCATCGGCAGCATGAGCAGACCGGCCTGGCTGATGCTGGCGCCGAAGCCGTAGCCGGCTGCGGTAGGGGTCTGCACGAACTGGGGAAGGAACGCGTACACGGAGAACATCGACGCGCCGTAGAGCAGGGCGACCAGGTTGGTGGTCCAGACGCCGGGCAGGCGCATCATCCGCATGTCGATGAGCGGGTTGGTCGAGCGCACCTCGGCGACGAGCCAACCGACCAGCAGCACCACGGCGAGCGCCAGCAGGCCGAGCACCCGGGCCGACGTCCAGCCCCAGGCAGCGCCCTGGCTGATCGGCAGGAGCAGCGCGACCAGCCAACCGGAGAGCAGCAGTGTCGCGCGCCAGTCGATCCGACCGGGGGTCCGCACCGGCGACTCGGGCACGAACAGGTACGCGGCGACGGCGGTCAGCCCGACCACGACAAGCGGGATCCAGAACAGCCAGCGGTAGTCCAACGTGGCAACGATCGGGCCGGCGAGCACGACGCCCAGGCCACCGCCGGCGGCGACGATCGCCGAGATGGCGGCGACGGCGCCGCCGACCCGCGCGGCGGGGAACTCGTCGCGGATGATGCCGAACGACAGCGGGAAGACCGCGCCGCCGATGCCCTGGACGACCCGGGCGACGATGAGCACGCCGATGTTCGGCGCGATGGCAGCCACCAGGCAGCCGAGGGCGAGGGCGGCGAGCGAGACGACGAGCATCCGCTCCTTGCCGACCATGTCGCCGACCCGTCCGAGGATCGGCGTGAAGATCGACGCGGAGAGGAGATAGGCGGTCAGGACCCAGGTCACGGTGTTCTGCGAGGTGTGCAGGTCCTGCTGAATGGTCGGCAGCACCGGGGTGATCAACGACTGGAGCATCGCGAAGAACCCGGCGCCGGCCGCGAGCACGGTGAAGGTGAGCCGACGCGAGCTGCGTCGGGAGGTCACTGACACGAGAGAAAACTCCCTGTTTGGTACGGAAGGAGGTTCGTCGCCCGTCGTCGGAGGCGGGCAGGTCTGTCGGGTCCGGGCGATCGGGTGGCCAGGCGGATCGGGCGGGTCCCGAGGTAAGCTAAGCGGAGGCTGCCCTCCGGCACCTTCCGGAGGGGTGCCTCCACTAAGCTAGCGGAGGGGTGCCTCCGGATGCAACCAAGGTGAGGTGACGCACGTCATGACCAGCGCGGGGCAGCAGATGCCCGAGGTCTTCGCCCAGCGGCCCAAGCGGGCCGACGCGCGGCGTAACTACGACGCCCTGGTCGCCGCGGCGCGCGACGCGTTCGCCGAGAACGGCGCGGCCGCCTCTCTGGAGGACGTGGCCCGCCGGGCCGGAGTGGGCATCGGCACCCTCTACCGCAACTTCCCGACCCGCCGGCACCTGTTCGAGGCCGTCTACGTCGAGGAGGTCCGCGCGCTGAGCAGCTCCGCCGCCGACCTGGCCGAGCTGCCCCCGTGGGACGCGCTTGTCGCGTGGCTGCACCGCTTCGTCGCGTACGTCGCCACGAAGCGGGCGCTTGCCGAGCAGCTGCTGCACGACTCGGAGATCTTCGCCAGCTGCCGAACGGAGATCTACGCCGCCGGCGAGCCGCTGATGCGCCGCGCCCAGTCCGCCGGGGTGGTCCGCGACGACATCGGCTTCGACGACGTGGTGCGCCTGATCAGCGGCCTCACGATGGCCCAGTTCCCCGCGCCCGAGCAGCGGGACCGGGTGCTCGGCGTGGCCCTGGACGGGCTGCGCGCGTCCGCCCGCTGAGCAAGCGTCAGCGCGTCCGCTCGCTGAGCAGGCGTCAGCGTGTCAGCGGTCGACGAGGAGCAGCCACTCGTCGTCGAGCCGCTGCACGACGGTGCCCGGCGGCCAACGGTGACCCGGGTCGAGCACGGCTCGGGCCTGCTCCACCTGCGGTGGACGGCTGAACCGTGCGTCGCGGAAGCTGGCCATGCTGTGGAACCGGGCCCGGCCGAAGTTCGCGGCGTCGGCGAAGCGGGCACGGTCGAACAGTGCCTCCGCGCCGAAGATCGTCCAGCGGAACAGCGCCATGTTGACGAAGCGGACGGAGTGGAAGTTGGCCGACCGGCCGAACTCGGTGTGCTCCATCGACAGGGCGCCGTCGAAGATGGCCTCGCGGAACGTCGTGGCGTCCTCGAAGCCTGTCGCGTCGAAGCTTGTCGGCTGGCCGAAGGTCGCTCGGCGGAATGAGGTCAGTCCGGCGAAGCCGGCCCGCCGGCAGGACAGCCCGTCGGTGAAGGCGGCCCCGTCGAAGCTGGCCGGGCCGCCGACGCGTACGCCGTCCAGCATGACCTCGCCGTCCGCCGCGAGGCCCTCGAAGACCACGTCGTCGAAGGTCGCCGCCCCCAGCAGGAGACGCCCCCGCGCTGTGGCACCCGCGAAGGTGGTCGTGCCGGTGAACGCCGTAGCCGTGAAGTTCGCGTCGACGAGCGTGCAGCCGCTGGCGTCGAAGTCGACAAGCGCCGCGCCGGCCAGGTCGAGGGTCAGCTCCGGCCAGTACGCGGGGTCGTCCGCGCGCAGGTGTCGGGTCAACACCCGCTGCGCGGTGCGCCGGACCTCGGTCTCGCGCGGCTCGCCGTCAGGTGCCGGCATCCGCAGGTACGCGCAGAGCACCGCCCCGATCGTCGGCCGTTGCGCCGGATTGTCCTGCCCGAGGCGTTCCAGAGCGTGCAGCCCGCCGAGGCGTACCGCCGCGCTGTCGCTGCCGAGCAGCTCGACGGCCCGGGTGTAGAGCTCGGTCAACCGGCGTTCGGCCGCGTCGTGTTCGGCCGCGCCGGACTGCCGGTCCTGGTGGCGCTGCGCGGCCTCGGCCACCGACTCGGCGTGCGCCTGCACCCGGTCCCGGTGTGCCTGGTCGCGGACGGCGACGCTCTCCTGGTGCTGCTGCGCGCGCTCGGCGATCCACTGCCGACGGGCGGCCAGCAGCAGGGCCAGTCCACCGCCGGTGCCGGCGACCACGGTCAGGCCGGTGCGGATCGCGTCGATGCGCAGCGTGGCGCGGGTGTCCGGCGCGACGGCCCGGTCGGCCTCGGTGAGCAGCAGATCCAGCACCAGCCAGCCCAGGGCGACGGCGAGCAGCAGGCCGACCAGAACCAGCCACCACGGCAGCACCCGCAACTGGCGCTCGGAGGGTTCGTCGGCGGCCACGGCCACAGCATGCCATCGGTCGTCGCGGCCCGGGTGCGCGGACATCGGTGGGTGTCCGCTGTGGAGCGCGACCGATTTGCCGGTTTGCGCCGTCGGTGGGACAACGGGTTACCGGTGCGTAACAAGTGATTGACGTTTCTGAATTGTTGCGGGGATGATCGTCGCACGGTCGACCGGACACCCCCACCCACCTGCCCGGTTCGCCGGGCGCCTCCCCCCGGAGGTGCGGCCATGCTGCTCCGAAAGACCGTCCTCGTCGCGTTCCTCGCCACCGCCGCCCTGCTCGCGCCCGCAACCGCCGCGACAGCGGCCCCCTCGACCCCTGCCCCCTCGACCCTGGCCCCGGCAGCGCCGGTCAGCGCGACGGCCGTCACCGCCGCCAACCCGGTCATCGTGGTCGGTGGGCTCAGCGGCGTCGCCGTGGCGTACGAGCCCATCGCCGCCCGGCTGCGCGCCGACGGCTACCGGACCTTCATCTACCAGCTGCCGGGGCTGGGCCTCGGTGACATCCCCGCCTCGGCCCGCGCGTTCGCCGGTTACGTCGCGCAGGTGCGCGCCAGCACCGGCGCGGCGACAGTCGACCTCGTCGCCCACTCCGAGGGTGGCCTGGTCAGCCGCTACTACCTCAAGCGGCTGGGCGGCACCGCCAGCGTCGGCCGGTACGTCAGCCTGGGCACACCCCAGTACGGCACCTACGTCGCCAACATCGTGGCGTTCCTCGGCCTCGGCAGCTGCGCCGGCATCGTGGCCTGCCAGCAGATGACCATCGGCTCCGGCTTCCTCGCCGACCTCAACGCCGGCGACGACACCCCCGGGTCGGTGCGCTACACGACCATCCGCACGCTGCAGGACGAGCTGGTCCGGCCGACCGGCAACGCGGCGGTCAACGACGGGGTGACGAACGTCCTCATCCAGGCGTACTGCCCGCTGCGGGTGGTCGGTCACCTCGGCCTGGTGCTCGACGGCACCGCGTACACAATCGTGCGCGGTGCCCTGGTCGACGGCCCGGTGCGGCCCAACTGCCTCGCGGTCTGAGAGCCGTGGGGGGGGGGGGGGGCCGGCGCCCCCCCCCCCCCCCCCCCCCCACCCCCGGCCCAGCCACAAACCAGAACACCCGCCGGGGCCCCCCGCCGCCCCCC